>JAPLCQ010000093.1 GCA_026392115.1 Armatimonadota bacterium
GACGATGGGCTTCGAGCCGACCAGACCTTCTGCGATCTTGTAGTCGATGGAGGCGACCCCGGAGGCGTTCGTCGTCGGGTCCGGACTCAACGCCGTGCCCGCCACCGTGAAGTGAAGCGCCTTGCCCGGCAGCGCCGCGCCGTCGCTCTTGCGAGTGAGGGTCGCGGTCAGCGCGACCGTCTGCCCGACGGCGCCGGCCTGGTTCGGAACCGTGATCGCCGTGTTCGCCTTGCTGACCGTGAGCGTGCCGCTGCCGGAGCCATCGTTGTAGTTGGCGTCAGCCGTGAAGGTGACGACGATGGGCTTCGAGCCGACCAGGCCTTCCGCGATCTTGTAGTCGATCGAGGCCACGCCGCTGGCGTTCGTCGTCGGGTCAGGGCTCAGCGGCGTGCCCGCCACCGTGAAGTGAAGCGCCTTGCCCGACAACGGCGCGTTGTCGCTGTTGCGAGTGAGGGTCGCGGTCAGCGTGACCGTCTGGCCGACGGCGCCGGCCTGGTTCGGAACCGTGATCGCCGTGTCCGACTTGCTGACCGTGAGCGTCCCGCTGCCGGATGATCCGTAGTAGCCCGCGTCCTCGGTGAAACTGACAGCGATGGACTGCGAGCCGACGAGTCCCTCAGCGGTCTTGTAGTCGATCGAGGCTACGCCGGCGGCGTTCGTGGTCGGGTCAGGGCTGATCGGCGTTCCGGCCACGACGAAGTGAAGCGCCTTGCCCGACAGCGGAGCCCCGTCACTGGACTTGGTGAGCGTGGCAGTCAGTGTGATGGTCTGGCCTACGGCGCCCGTCCTGTTCGGCACGGTGATCGCCGTAGCGGCCCTGCCCGTGCCGCCGGTCACCGTGAACGGTAGCGCGTTACTCGTCTGCTCCCCCATGATCGGGCAGACCACCGTGATGGAGTAGGTGCCAGCTGTGGTAAGGTTGCCGGCAGGGATAACAGCGGTCAGTTGCGTCGGTGAGATGTAGGCCGTTGCCAGCGCCGCGCCATTCCACCGGGTCTCGCAGTCCGAGTTGAACCCCGTCCCGGTCAGCGTTATGGTGGTCGCACCGCTGCCGGCGGGCGCCGACTCCGGGCTGGCTGACATGAGCGCCGGTGGACCGAACACCATGATGTCATCAACGAACCAGCCGGTGCCGCCGTTGTATCCCCCAACGTGATGCAGGGCCACACGGATCCGTTTGCCGGCATACGGAGTCAGGTTGACAACAGGGAATGATGTTCCAATGTACTTCCATCCTGTAGATGTGCCTAAATAGGATGTCGTCGATGCCTGTATCCAATCACTCCATGTCATTTTTGCGGTGTTCCACTCAGAAACTTCTACGACACCGTAACCAGAACCATTAGGACTTGCATCAAGATTGAACCACGTCCAGAGGACGACTCCGATGGATGCGTTGGGATCGGAGATCACAGGCAACGTCACCGGGGCGGAGACCAACCGGCTATCCTGCCCGTTCGGATACGGCGCCGACAACCCGCTGCCCGCGCACCGGCTTCCCTGGTGAGCCGCGCCGGGCCCAAGGACCGTGGTGCCAATATCCCACACCCCGGAGTCCGCGGACCACCCGCGCCAGTCGGTCGAGGTGGTATCCTCAAAGCCGATCCACTGGTTGTAGGCCGCGTCCGGCACTGCTCTGACGCCGACCTCATCGATGAACCAGCCCACGCCTCCATTGTAGCCGCCATAGTGCTTGAACGCAATCTGAATGCGCTGTCCAGCATACGCTGTAATGTCAACGCTGCAGTAGCTCCAAATACTAGTGCGTGAAACCTCCCTCGATGCCCCCACCCAGGCAGACCATGATGTCCCGCTCCAGGAGCGCACCTCGACGGTTCCGTAGCCCCTGCCGTTAGGCGACGTGTCGTAGCTGAACCACTGCCAGAAGCCGAGCTGAAGGCTCTGGCCCGACGGCGCCGACGGCAACGTGATCGAGGGACTGATGAGCCGGCTTTGCCTCGAGCCCGGGTAGGCAGCGGTTAGCCCGCTGCTCGCGCACTGGCTCCCCTGGCGAGCGCCGCCGGGCCCTCTGGTGGTGCTCCCCACGTCCCAGACGCCGTTGTCGGCGGTCCAGCCGCGCCAGTTCGTCGGCGTGAAGCTCTCGAAGTCCCAGTATTGGAGTGTGGTCTGTGCTCGCGCTGGGACCTGGCCCAGGCAGGCCAGAAGCGCCAGTACAACCAGGTGGATCCCTACGGCGTGACGTACGCTGCGTCGCATGTATTCCCCCCAAGAGGTCCGAATGTCCAGTGTCGCCCGGTCCGCGACACCGCCGGCATCGCGCGGCGTCGGAGAGCGGGCTTACAACAGGCATAGATGCCGATTGCGCCCCGACCTAGCCGTCCCGCGGCCAAATCGGCAAAGATCGTGCACGATCCGGCCCAACGTTGTGCGGGCCGCCGCCGCGCGACGCAACGGCGGCCCTCCAACCCGATGGTCTGCGATGCTCAGCGGCCGCTATCGCTTGGCGCCGGCTCCGATTGCCAGACCCACCGCGTGTGGCCCGGCCACCGATCCTGACGCGGTAGCGGCGGGGGCGCGGCTCGGAGCGCCGGACTGAACCCGATCGAGGGTTGCGGTATCGGTCCCGATCATAGTGAACGGATAGCCGTTGTAGGTACCGGCGGCCTCACCGTGCCCGACCGACGTGAAGTGGTTCTGGTCGGTGATGTCGACCACGAACGTGATGTTGTTCTTCGTGTAGCGGACGCCGTCCGCGGCCATTCCGAAGGGGCCCGACATCGTCAGAGTGTTGCCGGAGATGGAGCCCGTCCGCGCAACGCTCGTGCCCGGAACCGTGTACCGTATGTTGGCGCCGTCCTGCTGGAGGGCGATCCTCCCGGCCCCGGAGTTTGTTTGGGTCTGGCTCTGACCATCGATCGTGATCGTCAGCGTGAGCTCTTCGTCAACGTCATACGTGCCGGCGATGTTGATGTACTTGCTGCGCGACAGGCTGGCCGCGGCGGTCAGAGCGCCACGCGCATTCGTGCCGGTGAGTGAGAGCGTGGCCGCGTTGGTGGCCAGGGCCAACGTGCCGTTGTAGCGCTCGCCAGGGGCCGTCACGCTGAGCGACGACCGTGTGCCGCCCACCGTCAGGACCACTCCATCGGTCTTGCGGAAGATGGTGCCGCTGACCGGATCCTGCGACGAGGTCAGTACCAGGTCGATGGGCGCCGTCGAGTTCGCTCCGCCCTGGCTAATGTTGAGCCCGCCGGAGTACACGGCGTTCTTCGTCTGTATCTCGCCGCCTCCGCCCCCGCCGCATCCGGCAGCAGCGAGGACACCGAGGACCGCCGATAGAATCATTACGCGCTTCATGTCTCGTCGCTCCTTTCAAGAGCATGTACCGTGTCGTTACAGCCGGCCTCCATCCGCCCGGGGTCGCCGCGTCCTCGAGCCGCCCGCGTGATGCACCAGGGGCTCCCGCCGTGCTCGGCGTCCGGCCCCGTAGACACGCGTTGACCGGGCCGAACCGGTGAAGGCCGGCGCGCGGCCGTTGCGCGGGCGGACAACGAGCGGGCGGCTCTGCCGGGTCACCTGCCTGGACAACCTCTCGCGTCCCAGCGTCGCACGATCAGCCATGGGCTGCGGGCGGCGCGCCCGTAGCCCGATCACACGCCGAGCTAGGGCCTCGGCAGAGCTACTTCACGATCTTGTAGGGCTTCATGAAGTCCTTCAGGGCTCTGTCCACCGCCAGCGGCAGGGCGCGCTTCATTTTAGGCATATTGAATGCGGTTTGAGCCCTAGATAGTCCTTCGAAGACTTTAGCGCTTAAGTACGGCTGATTCGTCTTGGCGTCGAGCAGCCAGACCTTGATGGACGCCACCATGCCCTGGATATCCTTGCCCTTGTCCATGATCACGACGAAGACCACCAGGTCCGCTCCGGCTTCGCGGCCAATCTCGATCATCCTGGCGCGTTTCCGCTGCTCCTCATCCGACATGTCGGCTTCGAGCTTGGTCATGGCAGCGGCGACGACCTGCGGCTCGAGGATCTGGAAGCCGCGGTCACGGAACTGGCGCTGCAAGGCATCCGTCACGTACTGGCACTGCTCCAGGGCGGTCTTCTCGCGCTTCTCTCCGCTCTCGTTCACTGCGGGCAGAATCGCGACCCTGGTCGACGTGGGCGTGAGAAGACCATCACTCGTCTGCGCCGCACCGGCTGACGGGCCCTGAAGCGCCGGCCAGAGCAGTACGGAGAGAAACGACATGAACGCTAACGGTCCCATTGGGCTCTCCTTTCGGCCCGCCATACCGGTGTATCCGGCAGTCGGGCGGCGGGTCACTTGTCGGCGTCCGGTCGGACGAACGGGTACTGCTTGAGTACACGCTCGAACGCACGTATGACGGCGGTGCTGCAGTTCCTCTCGGCCTTGGTGGTCTGGCGGTTGGCCCCAAAGGCGAGATTCTCCGATTCGGCGGTCTCTACCTTGGCGCCCATGATGGGGCGGCCCGACTTCACATCCAGCAGCCAGCACTTGATCTTGACTGCCGCCCGGGCGGCGGAGAGCCACCCACTGGAGTCGCTGTCCGTGTTGACATCCACGATCACGACGAACGCGACAAGGTCGGCCCCGACCTCCTGACCGACCTGCAGCATCACAGCCCGCTTCTGCTGCTCGATGTCGGTGAGGTCGATGTGGAGCCGTGACAGCGCTTCCTCGATCGGCTTGCCGGTGATCGTCTTGAAGCCCCTGCCGGCGGTCTGCTTCAGCAGGGCGCTCATCGCCGCCTTCGCGAGATTGGCCTGGTGCCCGTCGCTCTTGGCCCCGGTCGTGTTGGCCACAGGCAGGATGGCCACCGAGGTCGCCGACGGCACGTACGTCTTGTCCGAGCCCTGACCACGCGCAATGCCATGCGCGGCAAGCGCGCAGCAGACCAGAGCGGCAATGCCGCGCACCCCACTCAAGAGTCCACTCATGCCGGTCGATCCTCCCGCACACGGGTTGGCGTGCCAGACCATCTGGCTCGCCGTACCGATGCCCCCATGCCGGCCAGACTCCGCGCCGCGGTTCCCGGCCGACGCTCATACGAACGTCTGAACAAGGCCGATCCCCCCTCATCGGCCCGACTGCTTGGACGCCGGGTACGGCTTCAGGGGCGCATCGAGGACCTCTCGAACGGCCTTCCCGCAGGCGGCGAGAATGTTTGCGCTGCCCTTGGTGGTGGCGACGATCTCTCCCGCCCCGGCCTTGACCTCTTTGACCGTGGTCTTGATGAACGGCGCGCTCTTCTTGACATCGTACGCGGCCAGTGTGATCCGCGCGCGGCCTTCAAATGCAACGGTAAAGAAGCTTCTATTAATCTTCTGAGAGACCTTCTCGATAACCACCATGACGACGAGGTCGGCCTTGGCGTCGGCCCCAATCCGCAGGTAGGAGGCGGACGACCTCTGCTCCTCGTCGGTCAGTTGGATGCCGGCGCCCGCGATCGCGTCGCTGACGGCCTTGTCGTCCACCACCGTGAAGCCGCGCGAGGCGAACTGCTTGTTCAGTTCATCGCTCGCCGCCCTGGCCTGCTTCTCCGCCTGCGCCGCGTCCTTCTCGCCGCTGGCGTTCACCACAGGCAGGATGGCCACCCGGGTCTCAGCCGGTACATAGTTCTGCGCCCAGGATGCGCTGCACAGGAACACCAGCGCCAGGAGCGCCGCCGCCGACACCGTTTTGCTGAATATGCTCACCATTGTCATGCCCTCCGGGCGCCGGTCGCTCGCAGGTTGGGTAACCAGTGCCCTGTGTGCGTGCCGCGCCGCTCCACCAGCGAGCTACGGCAGAAGACGGGGCCGCCCGGCCCGACTATGTGGCCAGAATCCGGGCGGCGTTGCTGCTGCGGCTAGATTCTCAGGCCGATGGCCACCTCCGGCAGGAACGGCACCACGCCGTCACCACCGACGGGGAACATCAGCCCGATGCGGCCGACGACGTTGCCGCTGGGCCGCGAGACGTAGAAGACGCCGGGCGCGAGGTAGGTGCCGGCGCCGGTTCCGATGCGAAGGTTGGTGGCGAGGCCCGCGTTGTTGCCCTGCGGGTAGAACATCCCCTCGACGATGAAGCCCGTCTTGATCTCGTTGCTACCCGTGGAGTAGTCGGTCGAGTCCAGCATGACCGGGCCCACGCCGAGGCCGACGGAGAACTTGCCCTCCTGGCTCGGGTGGAAGTGGAGCACGGCGGGACCACCCAGCCACGCGGTCACCTTCTTGCCGTTGCTGATCTCCGACTCGGCCCTCGCCGTCCCAAGCCCGAGGACACATCCAGCCATTGCGAGCACGACTGCCAGCTTACGGACCATCTGTAGTTCCCTCCTTAAGTCACTACCGAGTGTCAGACACTGTCTCTGATCCGGACACGCACCAGCGCTGCGACCGATCTGATCGGCTATCAACCCAATCATCCGGTATACTCGCCGGATGTGCGCAAGCACCGCGCCGTCGGTTTCATGCCGCCAGTGCGGGTCCGTTATCTGAGACTGATGCCGACTCCGGCCCGACCTAGCGGTCATCCGCGAAAAAGCCCAAAAATAGCCCGGCACCGCCGGTGGAAGGCCGCCGCGGGCCTCGCGCCCCGCGCCGCCGAGCCGGGCAGTCGCTGAGGGCCTTGACGACCACGGTGAGCGAAAAGTACGGTTTAGGTGAACGGAAGCATCTGTCTCTGAAGCTGATATATATGGGAGGCATGGAATGGGTGGGATCGCCGTATTCCTCTCGTTGATTGCCCTGTCACTGCAGACCGGGCCGACGCCTGAACCGCCTGCGCCGAAGCCCGGCCCGGCCCATGCCGCGCTCTTGGATCGGGCCAGATCCGCGTCTGATGGCCGTGCTTTGGCCGAGACGCTGCTCTCGGCAACGACCGCGGCTTCGACTGCGGAGCGTGACGGTGACTGGATCGGGGCGGCGGCATGCCACAGTGCGTGCGCTCTCATCCTGGTCAAACAGAGCCGACCTCGCGACGCCTCGGCCGCGTGGACCAGGGCGGCGCTGGCATGGGAGCGGGCCGGCGACGGCCCGTGCCGAATCAGTGCGTTGTGCGAGGCCGCTCAAGTCCTGATCGCCGAAAAGCTCGAGGGGGCGCGCCCGTTGCTGGACCAGGCGCTGGCGGCGGGCAAGGCCGAAACGGCACGACCGCTGACCGCGGCCGAGGCCCTCTTCGCCGTCGGTGTCGCGCTATCGAACGGCCGCAAACCCGACATGGCGCCCGACTTCGCTCAAGCAGGGATGGCGGTCCGCGAGCGGCTCGGGTGCGAGCCCCCGGCGATCGCTCAGGCGCTCGAATACCTCGGTGCGTTCGAGATCCGAGCGCGGCACATGCCGGACGCAGAGAGCTGCTATAGGCGAGCGCTGGAGATATACGAGCGGCGCTCGAGAGAGTCCGCCGATGTGGCTCGAGCCCTCCACGGCCTGGCCCAGGCAGTCAGTGGCTGGGGGCGTTACGACTATGCGGCGGCGAAGCAGTACTACGGTCGCGCCTATGCCATCCGTCAGAAGCTGGCCCCCGACTCCGTTCCGGTTGCGGACAGCGTTCGAGCCCTCGGAGACACGGCGTACAATCAGGGCGAGTACGCCGCGGCTGAGGTCCACTACGTCCGCGCCCTGGCCATCTACGGGAACCTGGCGCCCGGCTGCGAAACCATGGCCAGGTGCCTCTGCCACCACGCTATGGCAGCCTATCAGCAGAGCAAGATCGCGGAGGCCGAGTCACGCCATAGGCAGGCGCTCGCCCTGTTCGCCCAGCTGGACACGAGGTCCGCTGACATGGCCCTGAACCTCCAGGGGCTTGGAGACGCGGTCTTCAGTGCCGGTGACCTTACGGAGGCCTATGCCTGCTACCGAAGGGCGCTGGAAATCCGCGAGTACCTCAGTCCCGGCTCGCTTGAGGTGGCCGAATCGCTGAACCAGCTCGGAGGCATCTCCTGGGCCCGAGGTGACCTTCCTGCCGCGGCGCGCTCCTTCGAGCGTGCGATCGATATTCCCGGGCGACTGGGCTATCAGGTTGAGGAGGGCGAGTACCTGAGCCGGCTCGCTGTTGTGGTCAAGGCCCAAGGGCATCCAGGCACGGCTGAGACCTACCTGAAACGTGCGCTCATTCTGGTTGAGCGTTGGTTGCCTGGCTCGCTGAACGTCGCAGGTGTGTTGACCAGGCTGGGTGACCTGTACCTGAGCCGCGGCGCGCCCGTGGGCGCGGAGGCCTACTACAGGCGTGCTCAGGCCATCCAACGCAATCTGGCGCCCGGCTCGCTGGAAGAGGCGCACACGCTGCATGGCCTCGGCGGCGCCGCGCAACGCATGGGGGACCTTGGCGCCGCCCGGACCCTCTACATGGAAGCCATGGCCATCCGTATGAGACTGGCGCCGGGCTCGCTGGAGGCGGCGGAGAGCCTCCAGAGCCTTGCCGGACTCGACATGGCCCAGAAGAGATGGAGCCAGGCGGCCGCGCAGCTGGAACAGGCCGCGGCCATCGTGGAGGCCCAACGCGGGCAGATTGCCAATCCCGAGGCGCGGGCCCTGCTCATGGAGCGCAACGCGGGCCCATTCGACGACCTCCTAGTGGCCTATGTACGGATGGGAAGGCCGGGTAAGGCGTACGAGACGCTGGAACGGCGGCAGGCGCGCAGCCTTGTTGACGCCGTGTCTGAGCGCGGACACGGTGCGACTACGGACCTTGCGCTCGGCGCGCCCCCGCAACTGGTCCAGAAGCGGCGCGGCCTCGTCCTCGAGCGCCTTGCATGCATGAAGCGGCAGAGCTCTCCGCCCGCCGCCGGGCTGAGGGCCGTGGCAGATGTCGACGCCGACCTGCGGCAGGTGGAAGACGACATCCGCCGAGCGGCGCCCGGGTTCTCTGGCCTTCGGTACCCGAAGCCGCCGACGCTGGCGCAGGCGCAGGCGGCGCTGGATCCGGGCACGCTCCTGCTGGCGTACGCGGTTCAGGAGCGCGAGACCATCCTCTTTGCCGTCACGCGTACCGTGTGTCGCGCATACCGCGTCCGGATGGGCTCTGCACGGCTGGCGAGCCGGGTTGACGCGTTGCGAGGGGCGCTCACCACGCCCGACGCCGCCTACACCGCCGCGGCGGAGGCCGTCTTTGGCTCACTGGTGAGGCCCGCCTGGAAGGAGGCCGCCGCCGCGAGCCGACTGCTGATCAGCCCCGACGGTCCTCTGCATCTGCTGCCCTTCAGCGCGCTGGTCGCATCGCGGCGAGGGACGCGGCCCGTGCATCTGGCCGAGCTCAAGCCCATCCATACCGTGGCCTCGTTGGGGCTGTACCGCCTCGTCCGCGCCATGCGCCGGGCCCCGGCGGCGGGCAAGGTGGTGGCGCTGGCCGATCCGGCCTATGCGGCCGGGCCCGGCGTGGCATCGTCGCCGATGCAGGCGCACACCCTTGCGGCTCAGGAGGTGGGCTCGCGGGGGCTGCGGCTGAATCCGTTGCCGGCGACCCGCAAGCAAGTCGGCTCCCTGCGCGAGCTGTATGGGGACCGGGTGGTCGCCCTCGTCGGCCGCAACGCCACCATCGCCGCGCTCAAGCGCGAGTGCGTGGACGCCCGGGTGGTCCACCTCGCCTGCCACGGCCTGGCCGACAATGTAGACCCCCTCTCCTCGGCGCTGGCGCTCAGCCCGGGGCCGGGCGACGACGGGCTGCTCTTCGCATTCGAGGTGCTCCAGAGCGTCCGCTTGCGACGCACCGACCTGGTCATGTTGTCAGCCTGCAGCACCGGCCTGGGCAGGAATACCAGGTCCGAGGGCGTCGTCGGCCTGACACGCGCCCTGATCTACGCCGGATCGCGTACTGTCGGCACGACCCTCTGGTCGGTCGAACTAGACAGCACCACTGCGCTGATGCAGTCGTTCTACCGTGCTTGGAACTCCGGAGCCGCCAAAGACGAGGCCCTCCGCCGGGCCCAGCTCGCCGTGATGCGGCAGGATCGATGGCGGCACCCGTACTACTGGGCAGGGCTCCAACTCGTTGGTGACTGGAAGTAGGGGGGAGATCAGGGGCGAGGGGCTCGGCGCGACCGCGCGACGGCTAGCTCGGATTCCGCCAAGCCGGCCAGCATCTTCCGAGGCAGCCGAGAGGATGGGTTGGCCCGCTTCAGCCGCTCGAGTCGCTCCCGGGCCTCGTCGAGCAGACCCGCCTCGGCGTATAGCACGGCCATGGAGAGCGTCGAGCCGGCGTTCGCGTCGAGCTTTGCCGCAGTCGGCGCGTCGAGCACGCGGAACCTGGCAGGCGGGTAGCCCTCAGCCCACGACCTACCGATGACCCTTGAGCCGGCGAAGGCCGTCACCTGCCACGAGTAGACGTGGCCCCGTACCAGTGGCGATGCGACCCGACGTCGGTCGGACGGACCCACGCTGCAGGCCGGCAACTCGGTTCCAGTGGTCTGGTCGGTCAGCTGAATCTCATGCCGCGTGGCCCCGGCCGGCCGCCGCCACTGGAGGGTCGGGGTTGCTGACGCCGTGATGCAGGCCACAGGCGCCGTCAGCCGGATCACGGGGGGCGCCGAGTGTTCGGGCCCCAGCGTCACAGGAGCCGATGAGCCAAGCTGAGCAAGGGCGCTCAGGGCGGCACTGGACGGGGTAAGGTGGCCGGTTCGGACGGCGCGCGCGACCTCGATCGGCAGGCTCTGAACGCGCACCAAGCTCCCGTCGCCCGTTGCGGCGATCTTGCCGCCGGCGTCCTCCACCAGTACGGCGCCGTCCGCCAGGCTCCGCTCGGGACCGACGGCAGGCGCGGGGCCGCCGCGAGCCTGTGCGAGATCACGCCTCAACAGCACGGTTGCCATGTCGGCCCTGTCGGCACGAAGGCGTTCCTGCCGCCATCCAACCGCGGCCGCCAGGATCACGGCGCAACAGACCGCGAAGGTGAGCCGCGGCGGAACGCGCAGGCCCGCAAGCAGGCGGCCCGCCCGGCTCAAGACCGATGCGCCGGGGTCGGGCGCGGCGGCGGAGGTCAGCGGTTCCATCACGACGACCTCGGCCAGAGCCGCCAGGTCGCTGCGGCATGGCTCGCAGGCGCCTGTGTGCAGGATGATCCGGCGGCGCTCGGCGGCATCGGCCTCGCCGTCCACGAACGAGGCCATCCGCTCATAGCTCAGATGGTCTGTTCCGGCCGGGTCCAAGAAGAGCGCCCGCTCGAGCGCATCCAGCCCGCCGTCTGCCGATAGGCTCAGTTCGCCGTGTTGTTGATGTTCCGTCTCAGTCGCATGCTCGGGCACATCGCGCTCCAGACCGGGCTCTATGGCCCGCCTCGTACTCCCTGATACTGGCTATAGACGGCGAAACGTGGCCGACCTAGCGTTCGGCGCAAGCAGTCCGCAAAACCTGTGACACGCCTATGGCCCGTCCCCCGGCCAGTACGCCGTCTCGCGGATTCTCAGGCGTCGACGGGCCGAGAGGCGCAAGGTGGCGATACGCGTCTCGGGCTCCCCGAGCAGGTCCGCGATCCGGGCGTCCGTCCACGGCAGGCTCGCCCAGACCGCGGCCAGATGATCCGACGACAGCCCCATCACCTCGGCCAGCCTCGTCTGGTTAGTCTTCCAGACCCTGGCGGCTACCGCGATCTCGGCATCCATACCCAGGAGCAGGGCGGCCGCGTGGCGGGGCGGCAACTCCTGAATCTCCTGCCAGGCGTGGCGCAGTCTCTCCCGGACCGTGACGCGGTGATAGACGGACGGCGCAGGGTCGCGATGCTCCTCCATTGTGTCACACCCGCCATCGCCGTCGATGGAGGAGGCTACGGCGATCTGCACCTCCTGGATCCCGAGCAGTCCGTAGATCGCCCGGGTCAGCGCCTTCAGTGGCACGGGACGCCCGATGTGCTTGAGGTACCCGAGCACGATGGCGCCGTGTTCTGGTTTCTGTGCTTCGGCCAGATGGGTGAGTCCGGCGGCCGCCTCGGCGAAGACGGGCTCGCAACCAGTAAAGGACGCATGCGACGCGTCAGACGTGACGGCGTCGCGCCAGTCTGCAAGGCCGACCATGAAGTGGGGCGCCTCACCGCAACCGAGGCGCCGGTTATGCTCCGCGACATAGCGAATCTGGCCTGCCAGCCTGTGGAACTGCGGGGCCCTCGTACGGTACGTCGCGTTAATAAAGTTCACGGCGGCCCGGGCCGCGTAGGTGGCCGGGTCCTTGACGGTCGCCGGTCCGGAGCCGCAATGGGCGCGACGGAGACGCCTGACCACGCTGCAGAGCGCGTTCAGCTCGGCATCTGCCAGGTCCTCAGCAGTCAGGCCGGGGTGCGCCCGGCCATATACCACGGTCCTGACGGCGGGTTCAACGATGTCATGTACCAGGGCATCGAGACACGCGTCATCGTGCTGGCCTGTTGGGCCCGGGCCGCCAGCATCCGTATGGTAATCCTCTGATCGGCGCGGCCCGTCGGCATCCATGGCAGACCCCCAGGTGTATTGACGTACACGGCATATTCGACAGCAACTGCCCAAACACCTGCTGAAGGTAGAGCGACCGTGCGGAGTGCGGCAAAGCAATGGCACGACTGCCGAACGAGACCAGGGGTTTTATGGCATTCGGGGCTCGCCCAAGGTCGGTTTACGTGTCTATCGGGCGCCGTGACTTCGGGCGTACCATGGGGCCGCCTGCTGCGTATAATGCCATGGCCCGGCGCTTTGGAGCGCCGCAGCCGCCATACGGGAGGAAACCAATATGCAGTATCGCCATCTGGGCGCCAGCGGCCTTCGCGTCAGCGAGGTCTGCCTCGGGTCGTGGCTCACCTACGGCAACGCCACCGACGACAGCACCGCAGAGGCCATCGTCGACAAGGCCTTCGAGCTTGGCATTAACTTCTTTGATTGCGCCAACGTCTACGCCGGCGGCGAGGCGGAGAAGGTCTGGGGACGCGTCTTCAACAAGTTCGACCGAGACGACTACGTCATCGCCACCAAGGTCTACTTCCCCATGGGCTCCGGCCCGAACGACCGCGGCCTGAGCCGCAAGCACATCCGGGAGCAGTGCGAGCGGAGCCTGAAGCGGCTGAACCTGGACTACGTCGACCTCTACCAGTGCCACCGCTACGACGGCGACACGCCGCTGGAGGAGACGCTGCGGGCCATGGACGACCTGGTGACCGCCGGCAAGGCGCTCTACGTCGGCTTCAGCGAGTGGCCGGCCAGCCGCATCGCCGAGGCGGTGGGGATGCAGCAGCGGCTGAACCTGGATCGCTTCGTCTCCAGCCAGCCCTACTACAACATGACGGGCCGCGGCATCGAGCGCGAGGTGATGCCCACCTGCAAGCGCGAGGGCATCGGGCAGATCGTCTTCTCGCCTCTGGCCCAGGGCGTTCTCACCGGCAAGTACCTGCCCGGACAGCCCGTGCCCGCCGACAGCCGCGCCGCCGACCCCAAGCAGAACATGTTCCTGAACCAGGGCCGCCTGGATGACGCGATGCTGGAGAAGGTGCAGCTGCTGAAGCCCATCGCCGTGCGCGAGGGCCTGAGCCTGGCGCAGCTGGCATTGGCCTGGATCCTGCGGAACGACAACGTCAGCTCCGTCATCGTTGGCGCCACCAAGCCAGATCAGCTTGTCGACAACGCCGGCGCATCGGGCAAGGTCCTGAGCCCCGAAACGCTGGCCGAGATCGACGCCCTCTTCCCGCTGTAGGCCGGTCGCCGGTTCCCCGCGCCGTTCGGTGGCTCCGGGCGGCGCGGGCACTGCGTCAGTTGGCGTACAGGCGACGCAGGTCGGCGGGGGAGGCCGCCGTGGCGATGGCGTCCTTGACGCGGCCAAGCGTCTCCAGGCTCTCGATGCGCCCGAGCTCCTCCATGTGCCCGAGTGCAGCCGCCTGGCCGAACTTGAGCTCCAGGCCCAGCCGAAGCGCCTCCATCAGACCCTTGCGGAGGCCCAGCGCCTCACCCTTGGCTACGCCCATCGCCTCACCCTTGGCGACACCCAGCGCCTCGCCCTTGGCGACGCCCAGCGCCTCACCCTCTTGCCTTCCGAGCAGCACACCCTCCTGGCGGCCGCGCTCCATGGCCTTTTGCTCAAACCTGGTTACATACTGCATCGCCGTGTCACCCTCTTCCTCGCGGACCTCGCTCCAGAACCGGTCGTCCAGCTCCTCGGGGAGTTCGAGGACCCAATCCATGAACGTCATCAGCGCAGACGCCTTGTCTTGTGATACCCCCAACCGGCGCATGTCGCGATAGAGCGCCTTGCGCTGGTCGAACCGCGAGCCCGGCCGCCGGCCGGTGGCCAGGGCGGCAAGGTGCGCGGCCACCGCGATGCCGAATGGGTTCCCGCCCCGCAGTAGCTCCGCCGTCCTCCCTTCCCAGTCGGTGAGCTTCACCATCGGGAAGTCGAGCCGGGCCGAGCAGTCCCAGCGCGAGTAGCCGAAGCCCTGCGGGCGCCATGCGGGCTCGGGATCGGCCAGCAGGGCGATACTCACCGGCTCGCGGTCGAAGTGGTCGAAGATGCGCAGGTGATACCGGTACATACGGCGTGCGAACAGGGCATCGCGCTGGGCCTGAATCTCGATGTGGACCAGAACCCAGGTCGCCGAACCGTCGCGCAGGGCCACCTCGACCAGTTGGTCGACTGCCCGAGACCCAACTCGCGCGCCGCGTGTCGCCTGCCGGAACTCCTTGTCGAGGAACAACGGCGCGACAGCCCAGTCAATGTCCGCATATGCGTCCGGCACGAAGAGCTGCAGAAACTCCTCGAAGAGCGCTTCGAGGACGGTCTTCCACGGGCTGTCGAACCTGCGTCGGCCTGCCATCGGCGACCTCCTGGGTCGGGCCGCGCCATGGCCGGGCGGCCCATGCGAACAATGTAGCATAGGCGCGGCGATGCGGCGATCACAGGCGTCTGCCACAATGACCGAGTGAACGCCCGCGCCCTGACTGCCGCCTGCCGGCGCACCTCGGCCCTATCGGCCGGCGCCATGCTGGGCGAGAACCCGCTCTTCCTTCTCACCTACCTGCTGCGCCTGCTCCGACTGGCGGCGCTGTTGGCGATCTGGCGCGCCGTCTTCGCCGCGCGGGGCCAGGTGGGCGGCATGGCCGTGGACCAGGTCCTCACCTATACGCTCCTGGCGGGCATCCTGGCCGAGCCGCTGAACTGCCGCACCGGGCTCGACCGCTCGCTCTGGGAGGGCGCCATCGTCACCCGAATGCTCCAGCCCATGGGCCTCGTGGCCTCGTTCGTCTCGGAGATGGCGGGGCGGTGGGCCGTGGGCTTCGCGTTCTGCTCGCTGCCCATGCTGCTGCTGGCCCCCTTGCTGGGAGTTGACCCGTGGCCCGCCTCCGCCTCTGCCGCGGCGTGGTTCGGGCTGAGCCTGGCCCTGGCCATCGTGGTGGGCGTTGCGCTGGACTTCCTCTACGGCGCCGCCATCGCGGTCCTGAAGACCGACATATGGATGCTGGACGGCATGCGCCATGCCGTGGCGCTGCTCCTCTCCGGCGCGGTGGCGCCGCTGGCCCTGCTGCCCTGGGGCATGGGCCGATGGATGCAGTGGCTGCCCTTCGGCGCGCTGGCATCGGCGCCGCTGCAGATCTACACCGGCGCGGGCGACGCCCCGATGCTGCTGGCGCTTCAGGCCTTCTGGGCCCTGGCGCTCTGCCTCTTCGGGCGTTGGGTATGGCGGGTCACGCGGGAGAGGATGGTCAGCTATGGCGGCTAGAATCCTTCGGCTCTGGGCCCTCTACGCCACCCTCGACGGCATGTGGATCGCCCGCGACTTCCGCAGTTTCATCTTCTACTACCTGGCCGACGCCGTCACCGCCGTGGCGTCCGTGGCGGGCGTGTTGCTGCTGGCCCAGCGGTTCGACGGCATCCCGCCCTGGACCCGCGACCAGGTGGTCTTCCTGCTGGGCTTCGGCATGGTGGCTCGGTTCGTGCCGGACATGCTGGGGAACTACAACGTGCTGCATATCAGCCGCCGGATCGGGCGGGGGCAGCTCGACCACATCCTGGTCCAGCCGCAGCCGGTCTGGATGGCCCTGCTGACCGAGGGCTTCGCGCCCTTCTGGGGCCTGCTGAGCCTGGCGCCCGGCGTGGGCCTCATGGTCTGGGCAGGGCAGCGGATGGGTCTGGAGGCGACGCCGCCCTGGCTGCTGGCGTTCGCTCTGAACCTGGCCGGAGCCTCGGCGGCGCTGACAGCCTACGCGGCGCTATGGGGCTTCGCCGCCTTCTTCCAGCCGAGAGCGGCCGAGGAGATCAGCGGGAGCGCCGTGGACCTGATGACGGACCTGAAGGGCTTCCCGCTCGATGCGCTTGGGCCCGGCCTGCGCACCGCCCTGGTCACCGTGATCCCGGCGGGCCTGATGGCCTGGTACCCGTGCCGCGCCCTGCTGGGGCTTGACCACGGGATCGCCGCCCTCTGGGCCACACCCGCCGCCGCCGCCGCGCTCTGCTGCGCGGCTTGCCTGACGTTTCGTATGGGAATGAAGCGCTATGCACAGGTCGGATCGAGCCGGTACACCAGCTTCGGGCACCGTCGTTGAGTGCCGCGCCGTCTGCAAGGCGTTCCGGCAGAGGCAGCCCTCTGAGCGGCCTCGCGACCTGCTGCGGAACCTGCTCCACCCCCGGTTCCGCACGATCGAGGCCCTGCGCGATGTGAGCTTCACGGTGAACCGGGGCGAGGTGGTGGCCTACGCAGGCCCCAACGGCGCCGGGAAGAGCACTACCATCAAGCTGCTCTTGGGCATGCTGGCGCCCACGTCGGGTAGCGTCCGCGTGCTGGGCATGGACCCGGTGGATGATCGGACGCGCTACGTCGGGCGCATCGGGGTGGTCTTCGGCCAGCGCACAGAGCTATGGTGGGACCATCCCGTGGCGGCCAGCTACGAGTGGAAGCGCGTCGTCTGGGACATCCCCCGGGAGCGCTTCGACCGGATGTGCGGCGTGGCCAGGGAGCTCCTCGGCGTGGGCGAGAGCTGGAACACCCTCGCCCGGGAGCTGAGCCTGGGCCAGCGGATGCGTGCCGACCTGGGCATGGCCATGCTGCATGAGCCCGAAATCCTCTTCCTCGACGAACCGACGCTGGGCCTTGACGTTCTGGCCAAGCGGAGCATGACCCGGTTGGTGCGGCAGCTCAGCGCCACAGGTTCCGTGACCGTGATGGTTACCAGCCACGACATGAACGAACTGGAGCAGCTTGCCGGCCGCGTCATCTTCATCGAGTCCGGCAACCTGGCCTACGACGGCGACTTCGCCAGCCTGCGCCGCGAGTTCGGCGACCTGCGGCGGCTGGTCCTGGAGACCGACAGCGCCACGCCGCCCAGCCTGCCCGGCGCGGAACTGGTCGGCTCGCATGGCCTGCGCCACGAGTACCGGTTAGCCGGGGGAGGCGCTGACGTGGCCTCGTTGCTCAGCCTGGCCGGGGAGCAGTGCCGGGTGCTGGACGTGGAGACGCACAGGGCGCCCATCGACGAGGTGATCGCCGGTATCTACGAGCACTGGGGCAGGACCAGGCCCGCGGGTACCCCATGATGACGCGTTGGGCCAATACCTGAACTCGCCAGTACTGTGTATGGACAGGGCAGTGGGCGCATGGGTATAATGTGGCTGTGCATGGTTGGGCCCACGCGGCCCTTCGGGCTCATGACTTGCGAGCCCCGGCGCGACTGCCGCTCCGCGCCCACGGAACACCGATGGCCCTCGGTGAGCCCGGGCGCGGAGGACGGCGGACGCCGCGAGGCATGTTCGGAGCGCTGATGGACTCCTTACCCCTGAAGGAGCGGCTACGCCAGGTTCGGCTGGACGCGATCCTGGAGGCCGCCCAGGAACTGCTGGCCGAGAAGGGATACTCCGCCGCCACGATGGAGGACCTGGCGGCTCGCGTCGGCGTCTCCAAGGCGACCCTCTACCAGTGCTACCACACCAAGGAAGAGCTGGCCGTTCAGGTCGTCCTCCGCCACATCCAGTGCCTCGAAGAGTATATCGACGCCCTGCCCCCGGATCTGCCGCCGCTGACCCGCTTGGAGCAGGTGGCCGACACGATGATCTCCAGCCGCCTCAACAGGGCCAAGAGCCTCTGGCGCCCCGGTACCTACGGGCTCATGCCCGCCATCCTGGCCGATGAGAGCTTTCGGCATGCGCAGTCCACGATGGTTGCCAAGATATGCGCCCTGGTCCGCGAGGCCCAGGAGGCAGGCGACGCGCACCCGGACCTCGAGCCCGCGGCGGTGGTGCAGATGCTCATCAGCATTCTGCGCGACCCCGGCTACGAGAGCATGGTGACCGAAGACCCCGCCGCAGTGGACCGGCTCCGCGCCACTCTGGTCACGGTCTTCATCCACGGCGTCCGGGCCAAGCGCCGCAAGCACTGAGGCCCGCTCCGCTCAGTCGAAGGCGGAAGTCGCCGAGGCGGTCTCCACCATCCGGCCGTCGGGCAGGCGCAGCAGCAGCAGGCCCTCGTCGCTGATCCCAGCCGCCTCGCCGCACACGGTCCCCTCGTCGGTCTGCGCCCGGTAGCGCGTCCCCGCCGTCGGGTCGCGAAGCCGCCACGCCGCCACGAGTTGGTCCCAATGCCCCTGAGCCAACAGAGCGCGCCAGGCGTCGATCCGCGCGCGCAGGGCCTCCTCAAGCCGGTCGCAGACGGCATCGTCGGCTTCGGCGAGCAGCGCACCGGCGCCGGGAGGGCCCGGTGTGCCGCATCCTCCCACGTTGATGCCTACGCCCAGCAGCGCCACGTCGCGGGCAGGGGCCTCGAGCAAGAGCCCGCCCACCTTGCGCCCGGCCAGCAGCAGGTCGTTGGGCCACTTCAGGCCGCACGCGGTCCCGCAGGTCGCGTCGCACGCCTCGGCGGCGGCCACGCCCGCAAGGAGGGCCAGCCGGTGGCGCACGTCCGCCGCGCAGTCCGGCCCGCGCAGGATGTACGTCACCAGCAAGCGCGAACCCGGCCAGTCCATCCACGCCGCCCCTCGGCGGCCCCGTCCCTGCGTCTGCCGGGCCGCCCGCACACCGACGATGCGCGGACCGTCCATGGCGGCGCGCGCCTCATCCATGGTGGATGCGACGGCAGGCAAACGGCGGACCAGGCCGGATGCGAGCGGATGGGTCATGGGCGGCTCCGCGGTAGCGAGACATGCGCGCATCGCTCCGCCGTGGCCGGTGCCGTCGTGCTGAACGCAGTGAAGCACCCCGGCTCGTGCGCTGCGGTGGCTTGCGCGAGAAGCCCGGCGGCGTCCCACGCCTTGCGCTTCGCGCCGATGTACGAAGGTGTGGCGGCGGAGTCGGGGCCCTTCGCTTCGCTCAGGGCGACGGCGGGGGCGTCCGGTGCTGTAGCCGTCGTGCTGAACGCAGTGAAGCACCCCGGCTCGTGCGCTGCGGTGGCTTGTGCGAGAAGCCCTCCCCCAGCCCTCTCCTTCACCGCCCGCCCGTCGGCGCAATCCCCAACGCTGCGGCGGCCGCCCGGTGCTGCTCGGGCGTGGACGGGCCCTGGGTGGCCAGGATCCATGACCGCGCCATGGATGCGTCGAGGCGGAGGCGGCCGGCGGCGGGGCGGACGGTCTCATAGGTCTTCCACGCCCGGTTCACGATCTCGCCCACGGAGCAGGTGGCCTTCGCCAGAGCCCGCTGGAGCCAGACTGATCCTGCGTCGTCGGGAAGCAGTACGACGGTGGCGCTTTGCGACAGGTCTTGGCCGTCCAGCGAGACGGCGGCCAGGCTGTGCTCGGCCGCCCAGAGCTTCGTCCCGGCCACCTCCACCGTCGTGCCTTCAGCGGCGGTGACGCGACCTTCGCCGTCGAAGGCCACGTAGCCGCAACCGCCGGGGGCGAGCCAGATCTCCACGGGCTTCGGCAGGTCCATGATCTGCACCTTGAAGGGGATGCCGAGCGTGTTCACAAGGACGTGCGCTACGGAGCCGCCGAGGCCCTGGACGCGGAACGACTGCACGGTAGCAGCGTCGGGCGCGAGCCGGTGGCGGGCCAGGCGGTCGGAGGCGCAGGCGCGGACCAGCTCGGCGCGGAGGGCGTCCGGCTCGGACTTCGGACGGACCTGGACCCACGCGCCGCCGGAAGCCAACACCCTTGCCCGCAGGTCGGCGGCTGGGCCGGCGGGCTCGTCGCTGCCCGCCCAGACCGCCAGCTTCGGCGCTCCCCGCACCTGTGGAATCTGGTCGTCGGGTAGCGTGGTGAAGTCCACGTGCAGCCCCAGCAGGGCCTCCGTGGCGCGGTCCATGGCCGCCAGCGCTCCTGGGCGGCGCGCGCTGAGACGCTCGGCTGTGGGCAGCACGAGCCAGACGTCGGGCTGGACGTACCGCGGCCGGAAGGCGCGGAAGAGCGCCCCGGCGTTGCGGTAGGCCTGCAGCCGGTCGCGCAGCGAGCCGTCGGAGAGGAGCGCGCCGCAGGGGAAGATGTCCTCCACCGGGTCCTGCCAGTGCCAGCTCGAGCTGAAGAGGGCCCCGGCGCCGAAGCAGAGGTGCGGCACCGTGCCGTAGCGGAGTTTGCCCGAGGCTTCGCTCTCGTAGACGAAGTGGGTCTTGAGGCCGGGGTGGCTGGTGAAGCCGAACTCGCCGGTGGAGGGCGCCTTGCCCAGCAGGCGCAGGTCGATCTGCTTCAGCTCGCCCGCGAACTGGCTGAACGCGCCGTAGTAGTGCCGGTTCGTGAAGTCCTGGTCCAGCGAAGCGTGGATGGGGTCCCACACCGCGGTCGTGTTGCCGAAGCCCTGCAGGTAGCCGACGCTCACCAGGCGTTTGGGAGCCACGGTGCGGACGGCGGCGCGGGTCTCGGCGGCCCACTTACGGAGGGCGTCGGCGCCGGTGCGTAGGGGGTCGGGCGTGTCGGCAGGCTGTGTCAGCGTGGGCTCGTTGCGGATGTCGACAAAGAGGCCTGGCGCGTTGCGGTAACGCCCGGCCATGGTGGCGCCGTGGCTGTTCCGCTCGCGGA
The DNA here is from genome assembly GCA_026392115.1 of Armatimonadota bacterium. GTDB lineage: Bacteria > Armatimonadota > Chthonomonadetes > Chthonomonadales > CAJBBX01 > CAJBBX01. Next base: position 20,832 of record JAPLCQ010000093.1, read on the forward strand.
CCACGGCCGGGTCCGCGCTGGGCCAGGAGAGGCCCTCGTAGAAGAGGTTGATCCCGGCCTCCTGCGCGAGCTGAACCATGGCGTCGCGGGAGCGCCAGGCCTCCTCGGTCTCGCCGCCGGGCACGTTCATGAAGGATCGGGCCACGGAGATGCCGTTATCCGCCATGGCCGCGAGCTGCGTGTGCCATCGCAGGGGATCGGTCCCCGCCACGGAGCCGTTGCCCCAGTAGATCTGGCTGCCCAGCAGGAACTCCGGCCCCCGCCCGCGGTCCATGACGTTGTCGCGGTAGGCGAGGGTCGCGCCGATCTGCTGCCGCTTCGGGCTCCAGAGCGCCACGCCGCACTCCAGCGCGTTGCCGGGCCCGTCCGGCACGGTTACGGTGAAGGCCAGTCGCAGCAGCCCCGCGGGCGCATCGGCAGGGGCTCCCACGTCGAACCGGACCGGGGCCGCGCCGTGCGCCGGGAGCGTGACGGCCAGCGACCGGGAGGCCACAAGCGTCGCTCCGCAAGTCGCCCGTAGGCGCACCACGGACTTGCGCGGCCAGGCCGCCACGTTGCCGATCATGGCTGAGACGCGGACCGTCTCGCCGGGCCTGGCGCAGGCGGGCGCGCCCTTGGCCTCGAAGAGGAAGACGCCCCGGGTCATCCGATCCAGCGCCGCCTTGAGCAGCGCCTGCCCCGCGGCGCCGGGGGCCAGCAGGTTGCGGTCGCTGATGCCCGAATAGGCCCAGACCGAGCCGGGATAGCTGCCGGCGAAGTTCCACATGACGCCGAACGCCGTGCCGCGCCGCCTGCCGTAGCGGTCCACCGCCCGGGCCAGCGGCTCCCAGCGGGACTTCAGCGGCGCGCCGGGGACGCCTTGCCCCGTCTGGCCGATGGCGGACCATCCCCGCGCCGCGCCCGCCAAGCGCCAGGCTGCGCCGAGATCGGACGCGCCGGGGTCGGGCAGGATCGCGGCCACGTCGGAGAGGGGCGCGCCGGCGTCGCAGATGGAGACGGCGCCGGGGTCGGTCTCGAGGAAGGTGGCGGGGTTCACGCCGCCCTCGGCCGAGTTCAGGCGCGCATGGCGCCACGACACGGGCTGCACCGCGCTGGTCCAGACCTGGCCCACCAGCGCCTCGTAGGGCTGGGCGGCCTTGACAAACTCGGTGGTGATCCCGAACCGGATGGCCGTGATGTCGGCCGCCTTGGGCCGATCGCCCGCGCCGCCGCGGCCGGTGGAGGGGTTGTCCTTCCAGTACTCCATCTCGGCCAGCGAGACCTGATAGAGGCGCCAGCGGTTCGTGAGCGTCAACGTCGAGCGCCAGCGCGCGCCGTCGCGCTCCAACATCTCCACGGCGACATACAGCTCGGGCTGCGCCGATCGGGCCTCGAAGGCGACGGCTACGGCGTCGGCTGGGAGACCCTTCAGCTCGGGGCTGCCGAGGGTGACCCAGCCGCCGGAGGGCATGGCGGGCGTGCCGAAGGCGGCGCAGGCTCGGCCGGCGTCGGTGCGGATGGCGGCGGGCGCCTCTGGAATGTCACGGCCTCCCGCCGACCAACCCGCGCCGGGCGCAGGGGTCATGAAGGGACGCAGCGACGCGCGGTCGGGCTCGGCGTCGCCCGCCTGTACCCAGCCCTTGGCCGTGCGGACAAGGGGTTTGTCGAACGGATAGCCGCCCACGCTCAGCAGGCCGCCGCCCTGTTCCAGGAATGCGCGGATGTTTTCGGCCGCCGCCGCCGGGTAGGCGCCGCCGTAGGGCATGGCCAGGGCGGCGAAGCGCGAGGCGTTGAGGCGCCGGGGATCGGCCAGGTCGGCGGCGGTGAGGAAGGCCGGGGCCGCGCCGGCTGCCGATGCCATGCGGGCCAGCGCTGCCGGGTCGGAGGGCGTCCCCGACGCGGGCAGGTTGTCGCGGAGGATGGCAAGGCCCGGCCGTCCGCGTCCCTGTGCGCCGGTAACGGCGGCCTCCTGCGGCGCCCAGGGGGTGTCGGAAGAACCCAGGGTGGCTTGCATTCGGTCGAACCAGGCGTCGCCGTGCCCGTGCAGCACCAGGTTCAGCTCCACGCGGGCCGTTCCCGGCGGCACGGCGAAGGGCATCGTCAGGCGCGTCCAGCCGCTGTCGCCGGTCACGCGTCCGGGCGAGTCCTGCCAGCTCAGCCGCACGCCGGCGGCGTCGAAGTAGTTGAACCCCAGGTAGGCCCCGCTGCCCCCGACCGCGCCGCGGGTGCGGACCTGGCCGCAGAGCAGGCCGGTGTCGTCGGACTTCAGGCCGCGGACGATCTGCCGCGCGATGTACCATGTCGCCTCGGCGGAAACGGGCGCCGAAATGTGGTGGCACGGCCCGCCCTCCACGCCCTCGGCATCGGCGCGGGAGTTGACGCCTCCCTCGGCGATGCGGGTCGCGGCCCAGCCGTCAGCAGGTCCGTCGGAGGCGAAACGCACCGTGAAGTCCGAGTTGCGCACCAGGTTCAGCGGCGCGGCCAAGGACGCTGACGCCAGGCCCAGGAACAGCCCGACGACCGCGGGGATCGAGATCGAGGTTGCCATGGTTTCGCCCTTCCGGCGGGATCAGGCTCCCGCCTTGCTCCAGCGTCTGCGCTTCAGCATGTCCAGCAGTACCGCGCCCAGGATCACGAGGCCCAGCACCACCTTCTGCAGGTAGGGTTCCACATCCATCAGGTTCATCCCGTTGCGGATGACGCCGATGATGAGCGCACCGATCAGCGTGCCGAAGATGCGCCCCTCGCCGCCCGAGAGGCTCGCCCCGCCCACGACGACCGCGGCGATCACGTAGAGCTCGTACATGGCGCCGTAGGTGGCCGAACCCGCCCGAAGCTGGCTCGTGGTGATGACGCCGCCCACGCCGGCCATGATGCCCGAGATGGAGTAGACCAGCATCAGCACCTTGCGCGTGCTGATGCCCGAAAGCCGCGCCGCCTCGAAGTTGCCGCCCAGCGCGTAGATGTTCCGCCCGATCCGCGTCTGCGACATCACGATGTGGGCCGCCACGTAGATCAGCGCCATGAGCGCCACGGCGTTCGGGATGCCGCCCAGGTCCGCGCCGCGGCCCAGCCAGACGAACGACTTGGGGATATCGAAGATGCTGAGCCCGCCGGAGACGATGAAGGCGAGACCGCTGGTCACCTGCATCATGGCCAGAGAGGAGATGAACGGCGGCACCTTGAAGAGGGTCACCATGGCCCCGTTGACGCTGCCCACGAGCCCGCAGAGGAGGATCGTGGCAAGCGAGGCGACGATGAGCGCACCCGGTCCGGCGGCGACGCCACCCATATGTGCGATCATCCACGCGGCGGTGACCGAACCGAAGGCGAGCAGGCTCCCCACGGAGAGGTCGATGCCGCCGGTGATGATGACCAGCGTCATGCCGACCGCCATGATGGCGATCACCGAGATCTGGTCCGCGATGTTGCGCAGGTTGCTTGACGAGAGGAAGGTGCTGCCCCGGACGGTGCGGGGCGTCACGACCTCCAGCCCGGCATAGGCGCCCCCCTCGGACTTCAGCGCCTCGAAGAGGGTCCAGTCGGCGCATGACCGGGTGGTGGCGACCACGCCCAGCGGCTCCGCGGCCGCCACCCGCTCCAGCGCGGCGCGGACCGTGGGCGGATCGCCGCTCAGCGTGCCGCGCGCGGGCGTGCCCGCCTTGGTGAGCGCCTCCTCAAGGCTCCGTGCGAAGGCCTCGCCCTCGCTGTCCTGGCTCTGGACGATGATGACGCCCGTTCGGCCCTTCAGGTCGGCCGCCAGGGCCGTCCCGGCGGCGGCGCCTGTGGGGTTCTCGTCATGGTAGGTCGCCAGGGCGAAGAAGGCGCAGAGCAGCGCCAGCACGGCCAGCATGCCGTAGGCGTTGGCGAGTTGGGCCGCGGCGCTGCGCCGGCCCGCGGCCCGTGTCTCGGGGGACTGCGTCACGGCTTCTTCAGGCTCGGATCCTTGTCGGCGTCGGCCTTGCGGTAGAGCTCCGTGGGGATCAGCTCCTCGCCGTAGACGCGCTTGCCGGCGAAGTAGGCCGCAATGGACTCGATGGTCTTGGCACCGATGCGGTCGGGGAACTGGACGGGCTCGGCGTAGATCTTGCCGGAGCGGACGGCTTCCTTGGCCTCGGGCTGCCCGTCGAAGGAGATGACCTTGATGCGGCCCGTGCGGCCGGCCTTCTCCATGGCCGCCAGGGCGCCCAGCGCGGTCGGGTCGTTGATGCAGAAGAGGCCGTCGAGGTCGGGATGCTTCTCCAGGACGTCCTGCGTCGCCTTATAAGAGGTATCGCGAAGGGCGCCGCCGGGCACTGAGGAGACGATGCTCATGCCCTTGTGCTTGGCCAGCACCTCGCGGAAGCCCTTGGTGCGGAGCATGACCGACTCGATCTCGGGATGGTCGATGATCGCCACCTTGCCCTTGCCCTTGAGCGCCTCGACCATGGCCTCGCCGGCCAGCTTGCCGCCGCTGTAGTTGTCTGTGGCGATGTGCGAGACGACCTTGGCGTTCTTGGCCAGGCACTGGATGTCGGCGGTGAAGACAGGGATGTCGGCCTTGTTGGCCTCCTGGATCGAGGTGCCGATGGAGGTGGAGTTGCAGGGGCAGAGGACGATGGCGTTCACCTTCTTGACGATGAAGTCGCTCACCTGGTCTTTTTGCCGGCTCGGGTCCAGCTCGCCCGAGGTGACGATGACCTCGTAGCCGCGCTTCTTTCCCTCGGCCTGCATCGAGTCCGCCATCACCTTGAAGAAGGGGTTGGCCAGCGTGAGGACGGAGACGCCGATCACCTTCTGGCTCTTCGCCTCCTTCTTCTCGCCCGCGCATCCGGCCATCGCCGCCAATGCCAGAACCGCCGCGGCCATCGCGGCCGGCTTCCTGTAGCTCATGTGTTGTCTCCTTGGTTCCGAACCATGGAGATAACATACCGCGCAGCCGCCCCGAGTTCCTCCTGCGTGGCGGAGAGCCGGTGACCATCACCGGACGCCTCGATGCCATCCCACAGCCGCTTCGGCGCCCCCTCAGCCGTAGGCCAGCCCCGCCTCGCGCATGGCCAGGATATTCGCCAGCGGGATACCGTCGTGCAGGGAGTGGTCGGATGCGAGCACGTAGCCGCCACCCGGGGCCGCCACGCGCAGGGCCTCGCGGACCTCGGCCTCGACCTCGGTCGGAGTGCCGTAGGGGAGCGTGCGCGAGGAGTCGATGTTGCCGATGAGACAGAAGCGGGTCCCGTAGTTGGCCTTCATCCATGCCAGGTCCATGCCCGCCGTCCGCTGCATAGGGTGGATGGCCGCGATGCGCGTCCGGGCCAGGTCGGGCAGATAATCGGTGATGCGCCCGCAACTGTGCAGGAGCATGGGAAGGCCCAGCTTGTCGACGGCGTCGGTGAGCTCCACCAGGTGCGGCAGGTAGAGATTGCGGAACGTGTCGAGCCGCAGGAAGCCGTGGGTGCTGTCGCCCAGGTCCTCCGAGGCCCAGATGGCGTCGCAGCCCGCGGCGGCGCACTGGCGGGCGGCCTCCATGTTGTACTCGTTGCACATACGGAAGATGTCGGTGAGCAGATCGGGCTCGTCGTAGATGGCGTAGCAGATGCGCTCGTAGCCCATCAGCATCCAGCAGGCGGTGAAGGGCCCCGCCACGCCTCCGGTGATCGCCGGCCCGTCGGTCGCCAGTCCGGCGGCCGCCTCGATCTCGGCGGCGCGTCCGGGCAGCGTGGGATCCGGCGCGCGGTAGGCGTCCAGGTCGGCCCGAGATGTGATGGGGTAGGCCACCGGTGCGTCGATGGGCCACGAGCTGGCGTTGGTGCGGAACGTGGCGCCCCACTCGTCGACGTAGGTATCGGCGTTTATGAACTCGGGTTGGAAGCCGCTGAACCCGCCGTAGGGCAGCCAGACGGCGTCATGCTGCAGCGCCAGCGCCAGCGCCAGCGCCACGGCGTCGCGGGCGTTGTATGCCGCCGGCGTCCGGCCGATCAGCGCCTCGTACATGGGGCGCTGGAACAGGAAGTCGAACAGCGGCACGCGGTCCGGGATGCCACCGCGCACGGCGGTCAGGAAGCGTTCTCGTCGAGTCATATGCCCTCACCTCTCGATCCGGCGATTTTATGAGACTCCTCCTCTGCGGCGTTCCGGTTTCACGCGCCTCGCGCGAGTACCATCTAGAGCGACGGCGCTTGTTCCGGCCACGCCGCGAGGAGGAGAACCCCTTGTTCCGCTTTGTGCATGCAGCCGACCTGCACCTCGGCGCCGCCTTTCGCGGCATCCGCACCGGCTCGGATGAGATCGCCGACCAGCTCTCCATGGCAACGTACCGCGCACTGGACCGTATCGTCAAGGTCGCCCTGGACGAGACGGTCGCATTCGTCGTCTTCTCCGGCGACCTCCTGAACGCCGCCGACGGCAATCTCCGCGCCTGGATGGAGCTGCGCCGCGCGGCCGAACGCCTGGCCGACGCGGGGATCGCCACCTTCTTCATCCGCGGCAATCATGACCACCTGGGCGGGCGCATGCCGCCGCTCGCCTGGCCCGGCGCCTGCACGTGGTTCGGCGCCGACGAGGTCGAGCCGCGGAGGCTGGAGGCGGGTGGAGGAACGGCGCAGGTCGCCGGCCGGAGCCACTCCAGACAGGCCGTTGCGGAGAACCTGGCGCTGGGCTACCCCCGCCCGGACCCGGCCCTCTTCTCCGTGGCGTTGCACCATACGAACTGCGGCTCCAACGCGGAGCACGCCTCGTACGCGCCATGTTCCCTGGCCGACCTGCGCGCTACGGGCTACCGGTATTGGGCTCTCGGCCACATCCACAAGCGGGCCATCCTGCAGGATGCCCACCCGCTGGTCGCCTACGCGGGTTGCCCGCAGGGCCTCAATCCCAAGGAGACCGGGCCGCGCGGCTGCTTGCTCGTGACGGTCCAGGACGACCTGAGCGCCGCCGTCGAGTTCCGCGAGACCGACCACGTCCGATGGCACATGGAGAGCCTCGACATCGGCGGCATGGTCGTCGTGGATGACCTGGAGGCTGCGGTGGCGGGGCTGCTGGAGCGCCTGAGTCCGGAGGATGCGAGCCGCTCGGCCATCGTCCGCGTCCGGCTAACCGGACGCGGTCGCCTCGACCCGGTTCTCCGCAAGCCGGGCGCAGTGGCGGACCTGCTCGCGGCTTCCCGCTTGGATGGCGCCGCGGCCGGGCAGGTCTGGGCCGAATCGATCGAGGTAGCCACAGGCCCCGAGGTGGACCTGGAGGCCATGGCCACCGGCGACAGCTTCGGCGGAGACTTCCTGCGGCGCGCCGCCGCGCTGGCGGGCGATCCCGCGGCGCAGGCCGACCTGCGAGGCGCGCTGGAGCCGCTGCTCGTGCACAAGGCGTTCGGAGACGCCATGCGGGCCTCGGGCGATGCGCCGGAAGCGCTCTGGTCCGATGCGCGCCTGGCGGAGCTGGTGCAGCAGGCCGTGGCCATGGGGATCGACCACCTGGCGGCCAAGGAGGGCGCGGTATGAGGATCGAGCGGCTGACCGTGAATGGTTTCGGGGTCCTCAGCGATATGGTGTCGCCGGACTTCGGACCGGGCCTGAATGTGATCTACGGCGAGAACGGGGCCGGTAAGAGCACGCTGCTGGAGTTCGTGCGGGCCATCCTCTTCGGCTTCCGAGGAGCCGGGGGCCTGCAGTACAAGCCGGTCTCCAGCGGTCGCCATGGGGGCGAGATCCATGTCGCCATGGCAGACGGCCGGCGCATCCGCATCAGCCGGGAGCCGGGCAAGCCCGTCGCCGGGATCGCGACCGCCACGCTGGAGGGCGCGCCCCTCAGCCTTGAGGCGCTGCTGGGCGGCGCCACGCGCGATCTGTTCGAACACGTCTTCGCGTTCAGCCTGGCCGACATTGACGAAGCGGGCGCGCTCAACGAGGGCGACCTCCAGAACCGCATCTACGCCGCCGCAGCAGGTACCGGGGCGGCGGGCGCCCCCGCCATCGTTGCCCGGCTGAACCGCGAGATCGAGGAGATTTTCAAGCCCAACGCCTCGAACCCCGCGATCAACGCCATGCTCGCCGCCCACAAACGCCTGGCGGAGGAGCGCAAGCGGTTGGCGGGCGGCGCCGATCGTTACGCCGAGGCGATGGAGGCGTTGCGCCGGGCCGTGGATCGGCTGCGCCTGGCGGAGGAGGCCGAGCGCGCGACCGCCGCGTGGCTCGACCAGGTGGACCTTCTGAGCCGGGCCCACGGAATCTGGCTCGCCGCCGAGGAGCTGACCATCCGCATCGAGGACCACGAGGGTCCGGACGCCCTGCCGCCGGATGCCAGGGAGCGGCTGCGCCACTGGCTGACCGAGTCCGAGCGGCTCCAGAAGGCGGTCGGAGAGGCCGAGCAGGAGTTGGGCGGGCTGCAGAGCAGGCTGGCCGTCGTTCAGGTGGACGAGGCGCTGCTGGAGCAGCGGGGCGCCGTGGCCGACCTGACCGGTAGCCGCAGCGAGCTGGAGCAGGCGCTCCAGAAGCTTCCCGAGCTGGTGGCCAAGCTGGAGGCCGAAGAGGGACGCGTCGCCCAGCAGGTGGCCGAGCTCGGAGAGGGCTGGACGCTGGACCGGGTGGCTGCCCATGCGGCGACCGTGGAGCTCACCGAAGGCGTCGCGGAGCGGGCGAAGGAGATCGAAACCGCCGAGCGGAGCGTCGCCGCGGCGCGTGAGATGGCGGACCGCCTCTCCGCCGCGGCAGCGCAAGCCGAGGGCGAGGCCGATGCCGCGCGCGATGGTTTCGGGCAGACCTGGCCCGGCGAGCCGACGGATGAGGCCGTCGTGGCCGAACGGCGGAGCGACGTGGCTGCCACGCGCGAGGACCTCCACGGCCGCACGGCGGTGGAACTGCAGATCGTGCCTGCGCAGGCTAGGGTGCGCGAGCTGGAGCAGCGCACCGCAGGCGTGACGAACCCCGCGCAGGCGGCCGACCGCACCGCGCTGTGGCTCATCCCGGCGCAGGCGGTCGCGGTCATCCTGCTGGTGCTGGCGCTTGGCCCCACGCTCCTGGCCGGCGTTGTGGCGGCCGCGGCCGTGGCGGCCCTGGGCATCGGCGCCCACTTGATGCGGCGCGGCGGGTCGGCCCAGGCGGTCCATGTCGCCGAGGCCGCCGCTCGGGCCGACGGCGACACGGTCACGGCCCGGGCAGAGCTGGAGCGCCTGCGCTCCGCGCTGAAGGAGCTTGACGACCGTATCGCCCTCCGCGCCTGCCGGCTCGGACTGCCGCCCTTGCCCTCCCCGGCCGATCTTGACCAGAAGGAGCGGCTGCTCGACGGTCTGGCCAACGCGGCAGCCGCCCGAAGCAACGCGCAGGCCGAGGCGCTGACCAAGGCCGCCGCGGCCAGGACCGCACGGGCCGCATCCGACGAGCAGGCCCGGCGGCTGACCGACGCGCTGGCCGCTCTGGCGGTCCTTGCCGACGCCTGGCGGGCATGGGCCGCGCGGCACGATCTCAACCCGGCGCTCTCGCCCGCGGGAGCCCGGGCCCTGTTGCAGGCCGCGGGCAGCGCCAAGCAGATGGCGCTCGCCGCCGAGGAACTCCGCAAGCAGCGCGACTCCGCCGCAACGACGATCACCCGCATCATGGCCGCAGCCGGCTCCCTGGCGTCGGCGCTCGGCGAGGAGCCGCCGACGGAGGGCGGCTGCGGCGCGGCGATCAGCGCGTGGCACACCCGAACGCAGGCCGCCGACCGGGCTGCGGCGGAGCGCGCCGGGCTCAACGGCCAGGTCAAGGCCCGGCAGGCGTCCATCGCGGAGCTGCAATCCAGGCTCACGGAAGTGCGCGATGCCCTCGCGGCGCTGCTTCGGGAGGCCGGGCGCCCCACGGTCGAGGACCTGCAGCGGCTGATCTCCCTGTATGATGACAAGTGCAAGCTGCGGGAAGAGCTTCGGCAGCGCCGAACGGAGCTGCTGGTGGTCTACCGGACCGAGGAGGCGCTGGCCTCCGCCCGAGGAGCCCTGGAGGCCGCCAGGGCCGATGACCTGCCCCGGCGGCTGGAGGAGGCGCGGGCCGAGCTGGCCCGCCTCCGAGCCGATCTCGGAGCCGCCCAGACCGACGTGGGCAAGCGCCAGACGTCGGTGGAGCAGTTGGAGACCGCGGTCGACCTCGAGCGCACGGGCACGGAGTTGGCCGACACCCAGCGGAAGATGCAGGAGGCGGCCGACCGGTGGATCGTGCTGCGGACCTGCAAGTGGCTCATGGAGCAGGCCATCAAGGTCCACGAGACCACCCGTCAGCCCGAGGTGCTTCGTTTGGCGGGCGACCACCTGAGGGCCATCACCGCCGGCCGGTACCGGGGCATGTTCACGCCCGTGGGCCAGAGCGATGTGGTCCTGCAGACCGACGCCGATCAGCCGAGGGCCTCTTGGACCTGGAACCGCGGCCTCAAGGAGCAGGCCTACCTGGCGCTCCGGCTGGGCTTCATCCAGAACTACTGCGCGTCCTCTGAACCGCTTCCCATCGTCATCGACGACGTACTCGCCAACTCCGACCCCGACCATGCGCGTCGGACCGCCGAGAGGCTCTGCGGGATGGCCGAGACGCTGCAGATCATCTACCTCACCTGCCATCCGGAGACGGTGGAGGAGTTCAGGCAGGTGGCGGGAGGTCGATCAGCCTATCTGACGCTCAGCGGCCGGAAGCTGTACGAGCTCCCGGCCGCCTGAGGTTTGCCGTCCGCGGGGGCGGGCGCGCGTCAGCGGCGACCGAAGCCGCCGGTCCGCAACTGCTCCCGCATCTTGTTGATGTCGACCTTCACCGAGCCGCTGGCCGGCGCGGTGATCGCCGCCCTACGGGCGCTGACGGCGCCCCAGATGATCAGGGCGAGCAGCACGGCCGCCGCCGCCCCGATGGCGGCGGGCGACTTGATCAGCGTCTCCCATGGGGACTGCTTCTTGCGTTTTCGCACGGTCTACGGGTTGCTGTTGTACCAGGAGCCGTCGGCGGCCTGGTGGGCGATGCCCCAGAGCTCGTACTCGTTCTGGTACGGGCCGGCATCCGTGATCTTGTAGAGGTTCAGCACCTGGCCGTCGAGGCCCGCGCAGGTGTAGGGTGCGCCGGAGCTGTTGGTGGCCATGCGGGAGTGCATCGCCTTGGCGTGGCCGTCCACGAAGTTGGCGTTCAGCACCGTGGAGTGGCGGCCGGCGACGGGCGAGTAGAAGAGGCCGCAGCCGAAGTCCGGCGGGCGGTTGATCGGCATCGAGGTGGGCACGCCGTCGGAGATGAGGCCGGTCTCAACCGGGAACGGGATCGCCGCCAGCGTCTTCACCGCGCGGTTGGGGTCGGTGCCGAAGATATTGCTCGGCGACCCGTTCTCGACGACGGCGAAGTTGAAGTTGTAGGACAGGTAGCGGATCGGCGGCGCGCTGACGCAGAGCCCCGGGAGGCCGGTGGCCGCGGAGACGTTGCCCCAGCCGGCGACGAAATCGACGGCGCGCGGGCTCGACGGGCACTGCATGATGTTCGCGTTCTTCTGGTACGGCGAGATCTCGTTGTAGAAGGTCATCGTGCAGGGCGACGCCGAGATGGCCATGTAGAGGCTGATCGGGAAGGTCTCGTCGTAGTCCTGGACATACATCAGCGTGGCAGTGCCTGACTGCTTGAGGTTGCTCAGGCAGGAGATGGCCCTCGCCTTCTCTCGTGCCTGTGCGAAGACCGGGAAGAGGATCGCCGCCAGGATGGCGATGATCGCGATGACGACCAGCAGTTCGATCAGCGTGAAGCCGGGTCTAGCTTGACGTCGCATCTTGCGCTTCTCCTTCAGAAGTTGGCCCGCTCCCGAGCGCCGCGGCGCCCGGCCAGGTCCGGGTCTGGACATGATGCTGTACGTAGAATCACCCGAACTACCTCCAAGGCCGACACCATCATACGACGGTTGCGCCCGGGTGTCAATGCGGGGCCGCCGGCCGTCGTCCGAACGCGCGGGATTGGGCGCCGGGAGCGCATTGACAGGAGGACATCGTACTCGTACAATGGCGGATGGAGTGGGCGACCCACCCCCTGCCCAGCGCATGCTGGCGCAGAAGGCAACCAGGCCCGAAGGAGATGTAAATGCCATTGCGTAGACGCGGCGGCTTCACTCTCATCGAACTACTCGTGGTAATCGCGATCATCGCCATCCTGGCGGCGATCCTCTTCCCGGTCTTCGCCAGGGCCCGAGAACAGGCGCGCAAGACGACCTGCCTCTCCAACCTGAAGGAGATCGGGCTCAGCGCACTCATGTATGTCCAGGACTATGACGAGCAGTTCCCCTGGCTCATGCAGGACGGTCGCACGAACGACGAGGCCACGGGCTTCAGCAAGGGCCTGCCCAACGGCGCGCCGCTCTACTCCGTCGACATGAACAACAAGCGCGGCCTCTTCATGGAGTACGCGTTCCAGCCCTACACCAAGAACTACGGCCTCTTCGGCTGTCCGACGCTCCGCCCGGACCCGGTCCGCCTCGGCGCCGACAACCTGCCTCTGAACGAGTTCGGCTCGTACGGCTACGCGTTCGGCGGCGTGGGCATGGTCCCATCGCCCTCCTGGACGCGCATCCCGCTGGAGATCTTCTGCCGATACGCCGCAGCCGGCGTCGCCCCGCTGAGCTCCCTGCCCGCCGAGTACAAGACCGGCGATCCGCAGCGGTACTTCATCGCCGGCCAGGCGCTCTCCGCCATCGGCTCGCCCTCGTCTGCCGTGGTGGCCTTCTGCAACAGCTACGGTGCGCACATGGGCATCACCGACGATCAGGTCGTGCCGCCTCCGTTCGGCGCGGGCAACGAGACCGGCGCCACCCTGGCGGTCTTCTCCGACGGCCACGCCAAGTACAGCAACGGCAAGTTCCTCGACCTCGTCAAGCTGGTGATGAGCCCGCTGTAGCCTTTCGGTGCGACAGCGCGATGAGCCGGTCATCGAGGGCGCCGCGTGATCGGCGCCCTCTCCCCCGCGTAAGCGGCCCCAAAGGGACGCAAAGCCCATGAAGAAAGAGATCAACCCCGTCGTCGCCGGCGTCGTCCTGGCCGTGGTGGTGGCCGTCATCGGCTACTTCGTCTACACCAGGTCCGCCGGAACCACGTTCAGCAAGAGCGAGTCCCGCGGCATCCAGTTCGACGCCAGCAAGGCCAAGCTGCCCAACTCGGGCCAGTAGGCGCTCCCGCCCGGCCGGCCCCCAAGCCGGCGGACCGGCCGGTATAATGCTGAGGGGCGGTCTTGCGTGCGGCCCCGGGGCGGCGTCCGCGCGGCGTCGCCATCGCCCTCGCGGCGCGAAGCACGCGTCTCTCGGCGAAGGGGGTACCTCGGTGACCAAGTACATTTTCGTGACCGGCGGCGTGGTCAGCTCGATCGGCAAGGGCATCGCGGCGGCCAGCATCGGGCGCATCCTGCGGAACCGAGGCTTCTCGGTGACGATGCAGAAGCTCGATCCCTACATCAACGTCGATGCCGGCACCATGAACCCCTTCCAGCACGGCGAGGTCTTCGTCACCGACGACGGCACCGAGACCGACCTCGACCTGGGCCACTACGAGCGCTTCATCGACGCCAACCTCAACCGCTACTCGTCGGTGACCACGGGTTCCGTCTACAGCGAGGTCATCGCCAAGGAGCGCCGCGGCGACTACCTGGGCGGCTGCGTGCAGATGATCCCGCACATCACCAACGAGATCAAGGACCGCATTCGCGCCGCCGGGGCCAATCCGCCGGTTGATATCGTCATCGGCGAGATCGGCGGCACCGTGGGCGACATCGAGGGGCAGGTCTTCATCGAAGCCATCCGCCAGTTCCGAAAGGAAGTGGGCAACAGCCACTGCCTCAACGTCCACGTCACCCTGATCCCCGAAGTCGGCCCCTGGGGCGAGATCAAGACCAAGCCCACGCAGCACTCGGTCATGAAGCTCCGCGAGATGGGCATCCAGCCCGATATCCTCATCTGCCGGACCAAGCGGCCCATCAGCGACGAGATGCGCGAGAAGATCTCCCTCTTCTGCGACGTCAGCAAGGAGGGCGTCGTCGAGTCGATGGACGTGGACTCGATCTACGAGGTGCCGCTGGTCTACGAAGACATGGGCCTCACGTCGCTGGTCGTGAGCCGCCTGGGCCTGCCGGACCGCCCGGCCAACCTCGAGCAGTGGCGGGAGATCGTGCGGCGCATCAAGGAGCCGACCTACGAGGTCACCGTGGGCGTCGTGGGCAAGTACACCGACAACGGCGACGCCTACATCTCCATCGGCGAGGCGCTGAAGCACGGCGGCATCGCCAACGACGCCAAGGTGAACGTGCAGTGGATCGACAGCGAGATTCTGGACGACGGCGACGTGTCGGCCACGCTCTCGGGCCTCGACGCGGTCGTCGTGGCGGGCGGATTCGGCAAGCGCGGCATCGAGGGGAAGATTCGCTCCGTGCAATACGCACGCGAGACCGCGACGCCCTACCTCGGCCTCTGCCTCGGCATGCAGATGGCCGTCATCGAGTTCGCCCGAAACGTCTGCGGCATCGGCGCCGCCAACTCGGAGGAGATGGACCCGGCCACGCCGGAGCCGGTGATCCACATCCTGCCGGAGCAGAAGCTCGTGACCGATATGGGCGCCACCATGCGCTTGGGCGAGTACCGCTGCCAACTCGTGGCCGGCACCCTTGCCGAGCGGGTCTACGGCGAGCCCGTCGTCATGGAGCGCCACCGCCACCGCTACGAGTTGAACAACGAGTACCGCGAGCGGCTGGCCAAGGGCGGCATGATCTGCTCGGGCCTCTCGCCCGACTACCGCCTGGTCGAGATCGTTGAAGTGCCCGACCACCCGTACTTCATCGCAACCCAGTTCCATCCCGAGTTCAAGTCGCGGCCCAACCGCGCGCACCCGCTCTTCCATGGCGTGATCGAGGCGGCCGTCAAGCACTCGGCATCGCGCAAGCGTCGCTCGGCTTCGGACGCCGCCGGCGAACCGGCCTGAGCCAGATGGACCACACGGGCTTCGACGGCCCGCAACTGCGGCTGCCCGGACTGACGGACGCCGACCTGGCGCGCTGGCCGGTCTGGGACTTCCCGTACGCCTCGTCCGTCGACGTGGTCGGCGTGGAGCCGGTCACCCTCTTCCGCCTCTCGGGCGTTGGCGCCGGCGTCCCGCCCCCGCGGGAGGTGCGCCGGGCGCTGTTCATGGCGCTGCGGCGGTTGGCCTGCCGCAAGTCCATGCGCCTGCGTGAGACGGCCTTCACCTTCTTCTGGAGCGCGGATGAGGATGGCGGGTTGCTGGGGCTCGGCCCCATGCCGCAGGGCTGTCTGATCTCCATCCAGCGGAGGCTGGAGCGCGTCGGCGCGGCGCCGGCCGGGCAGGGCCTCAGCGAGGGCATGGCCGCCCTCTGGCGCTATGACCACCGCTATGTGATCGAATACGGCGACCCGGAAGACGCCGGAACCACCTATGTGGATGGCAGGGGGCGCTCGGGCACCGAACTGACCATCTGGCGCCGGGCCGCCGTGACCGCCGAGGAGGCCGACCTCCCCGCCCGCTACGGCAAACTCCGTCGCTGAAGCCGTCCGCGGCGCCTACCGGGTGATGAGGCCCGCCTTCACCAGATCGCCGGCGATCACCTCGGGCGGCTGCGGCCCGACGTAGTAGCTCACCAGCCTGCCCGCGCGGTCCACGACCGCGAACGTGGGGATACCATAGACATCGAATGCCAGCGACGCCTTGCCCGACTGATCCGTGTAGATCGGGAAGCTGTAGCCGTTCGCCTTGCAGAAGGCCTCGGCCGTCGCCCGATCCTCGTTCGTGATGGCGAGCACCGCCAGCCCGCGCGAAGCGAACCGCTTGTGGAGCTTCTGGGTGTCGGGCAGGCTCTCGCGGCAGGGCGGGCACCAGGTCGCCCAGAAGTCCAGGAACACCACCTTGCCCCGGAAGTCGGCCAGGCGGACCGGCTTGCCGTCCGGCCCTTCGACGGTCAGGTTCGGCGCCGGGTCGCCCAGCGGCGCCGGCGGCTTCGGCGCCTCGCCCCGGGAATCCTGGGCGCCGGCCGTCTTCGTTCCGGCCGGAGGTTTGGTCTGGAACTCGTCCGGCGCCGTCGGTTCGTTCACCCGGATGTCGCGGTACTCCTCTACCGTTTCCATACTGAACGAGGCGACGGAGCTGTGCGTTGCGGCCGCTGCGGCCTTGACCGTGGGCTCACTGTCATACGTGATGCGCCGAACCAGACCATCCTCGGCGCCGGCGGAGACCGTGGCGTTGCCGAAGTCGTCGACGGCGCGGAACTTCACCGTGCGGCACCGAACGCCGTCCACCGTTGCGTCGTCGCCGAAGACGATGGATCCCTTGGCCAGCTGGGCCACGTCGGCCGGCTCGGCGCCGGGCGATAGGAACGCATAGAGCAGCGAGCCGCAGAACATGGGGTGCTTCATCTGCATGGAACCAACGTCGCCGATCGTGGCGGGGGCGGCGTAGGTCGAGGCCTGCGAGTCCGGCAAGGTGTTGTACTCCAGCAGGCTGACGCCGTCGCAGACGCAGGTCATCGAGACCCCGTCCCTGGGCGAGGCGACCACGCGGAAGTGGTTTGGGCGCTGGTATACGACCGTCCGGCCGCCACTCAGCTCGGTTCGGTCGCTGCCGCTGCCGACGGAGACGACCGTCCAGGTCCCGTGGGCCCGATAGGTGCGGACGGCCGACATGCGCTGCATCGACAGCTCCAGGAATGCCGCCGGGTCTGCCGGGCCCGCCTCGCGGCACCCGCCCGAAAACACCGCGATCGGCGCGAGCAGCGCCGTCGCACGAACCCAGGTTCGCATGATCACCCTCCGTGGCGTTCGCCGTCTGGCGCGGCGCTGCCATTGCCCGTTGCAGTATACGGTATGGCGGCGGCCGATGATCCACGGGGCGGTACGTGGCGGGCCGCCATCCGGGCCCTTCGGATGTCCGAGGCGCATGCCCGGACGTATGACACCCTGGAGGTGACCACACATGCGAAGATCGGCGGTCTGGCTTGCGGCGGCGGCCCTGCTGGCTGCGTCCATCGGGGCGGGGGCCTCGAAGCGGACCTTCCGCATGGGGTTCACGCCGTGGCCGTCGGAGATGTCGGCTGCCGGACTGGCCACGTCGGCCTCGTTCATCGAGAAGCACGCCGACCTGGTCTCCGTCATGATGATCGGCGGCCTGCCCTGGCAGGAGGCGCTGGACGGGAAGCCCTTCCCACCCGACGTGATGCGGCAGTTCGCGGTCAAGCCGCCCGCCGGGCATCGCGTCTTCCTCTCCATTTCGCCGCTGGCCATGGACCGCAAGAGCCTGGCTCCGTACTGGGGTGTGCG
The DNA here is from genome assembly GCA_026392115.1 of Armatimonadota bacterium. Lineage (GTDB taxonomy): Bacteria > Armatimonadota > Chthonomonadetes > Chthonomonadales > CAJBBX01 > CAJBBX01. The sequence continues at coordinate 38,058 of JAPLCQ010000093.1, forward strand.
GGACAACATGCCGTTGCCGCGGGAGTGGGCCTCCCGGCGCTTTGACAGCCCGGAGGTCGTGAAGGCTCTCACGAGCTTCACCCTCCGTGCCGTGAAGGCCATGGAGCCGGCATACCTGGCCATCGGCGTGGAGAGCAACGCGCTCCTGTCGCACGACCGGACCGCGTGGCAGGACTACAAGCGGCTGCACCGGAGCGTCTACGCATCGGTCAAGCGGCTCTACCCCCGCCTGCCGGTCTTCTTCACCACGGAGGTGAACCACTACCTGGAGCGGGCGAGCGAAGCGAAGGGCTCCGGACAGGCCGCCGAGGTCGCCGACCTGATGCGCCACAGCGACCTCTTCGCCATGAGCTACTATCCGCATATGTCGTACGACACGCGCTGGCCGATCCCGGCCGACTTCTTCACATTCGCCCGCAAGTTCGGCAAGCCCATCGCCGTCAGCGAGACCGGCATGCTGTCGCAGCCCGTCACGGTCACGGGAATCCGCCTGCGCGGCTCCGAGGCCGACCAGGCCCAGTACTACTCCGTACTGCTGGCAGCCGCCGCGAAGGACGGCTACCGCTTCGTCGTGACGTTCTGCACCACGGATTACGAGAGGCTCCTGCCCGCGATCCCCGAGTCGGCGCGGGAGATCGCGAACATCTGGACCTACACCGGGCTCCAGACCAGCGCCGGCCGGCCGAAACCGGCGCTGGGCCTCTGGGATCGCGCCCTCGCGGCGCCTCTGTAGGGAATCCCCGCAACTCCAGCGCCCCGGCAGGATTGGACGCGGAAGCGCCTAACTTATCCGTGGAACAGCTCAGGAGACCGCCCATGTCGTCCATACCCATGGACATTCCACCGCAGAACCCTCAAGGCATCGCCGATGCGGCGGCCCAGTCCGACTCGGATGCCGCCGAGATTCTCGGCCTGCGCGCCATCCTTGAGAGCACCGATGACCGGGTCTGGATTGTAGGCCGGGACTTTTGCCTCGTGCTCGCCAACGAGGCGTTCCATACCCACGTCTCCATGACGATGCGGCGCCGCCTGCACCGGGGCGACACGCTGGTGCCCGATGACATGCCGACCGGCATCAGGGATACCTGGGTCCGCCTGTTCGAGCGCGCCCTCTCCGGTGAGACCTTCACGCATGTGCTGACCACGGTCATGACGCCTGCGCCCAGGGTCGTCGAGTACCGGCTGAACCCGGTGCGAGGACGGGACGGCGCCGTGACGCGGGTGGTGGTGCGCGCCCGGGACATCACGGAGGCGCGCCGGGCGCAGGAGGCGCTGCAGGCCGGTGAGCAGCGCTATCGAGCCTTCGTGGACGCCAACGACGACATGGTCTTCATGAAGGACGACCAGTTCCGGTACGTCCTGGTGAACCGCCGCAACTGCGAGTACTTTGGCCTGCCGGAGGCCGACATCATCGGGCGGACCGATGAGGAGTTCATGACGCCCGAGGCGGCCGCGGCCTGCCGCGCCGGCGATCTCGCGGCGCTCCAGCGCGGCGGCCTCGTACGGGGCGAGGAACTGGCCGGCGGCCGCACCTACGAGACGCTCAAGTTCCCCGTGCCGCTCCTGGACGGGTCCACGGGCGTCGGCGGCATCGTGCGCGACGTCACGGACCAGAGGCAGGTCGAGCAGGCCTATCGGCGGAGCAGCCAGATGTTCCGCGACATGGCCGAGCAGGTGACGGACGTGCTCTATACCACCGATACGGCAGGCGTCATCACCTACCAGTCGCCGTCGTGCCGAGCGCTGTTCGGCCGATCGCCGGAGGAGATGATCGGCCGGCCCTTTGCCGAGTACCTTACGCCCGGCGGCGCGCCCGCGGCCATGGCCGCCTTTGAGGCGATGCTGGCGTCGGGGCAGCCGGTCAGGGCCATGCGCATCAGCATCCGCGGGGCCGACGGTCAGCCCGTCCACGCCGAACTCAACGGGGCGCCCCTTCAGAGCGACGGTCGCGTGGTCGGGGCGATCGGCACCATCCGGGATGTCACCGACCAGGTGCAGGCGGACATCGAGGCCCGGCGCCGCCACAAGCTCGAGGCGCTGGGAACGCTGGCCAGCGGGATCGCGCACGACTTCAACAACATACTCCACGGGGTCCAGGGCATGGCGGAGGACCTGGAGGAGGATCTCGGCCACGCGGGCCCGGGCGCCGAGAAGGTTGCGGCGATCCGTGCGGGTTGCGGCCGAGCCACCGAGCTGATCGACAAGATCCTGGCTTATGTGCGCACCTCGGAGCAGGTGCGGTCGCCGCAGCCCTTGCAGCAGGTGGTCGCCGACACCGTCAAGCTCGTTCGCGCCTCCATCCCTCGCTCCATCAAGGTCGTCGACCGGATCGACGCCGGATGCGGCCCCGCCCTGGTGGATGCCGGTCAGGTGCATCAGGTGGCCATGAACCTCTGCACCAACGGTTGGCAAGCGATGCGCTCCGCCAACCGGGGCGTGCTTACGGTAGCCCTTGAGCCCGTTAGGAACAGTTCGGACGATGCCCGCACGCTGCGCCCCCTGGCGGTGGCGGGCACCGAGGCCTCGCTCCGCGAAGGGGCCTACACGAGGCTGCGCGTGTCGGACACCGGAGTAGGTATTCCCGATCATCTGGTTGAGCGCATCTTCGACCCGTACTACAGCACTCGGAAGGACCAGGACGGGTCGGGCCTGGGCCTCGCGACCGTGCTCAGCGTGGCCCGGTCGCACGACGCCGTGGTGCTGGTCGAGTCGCGCCCCGGTGACGGCAGCGCCTTTTCGGTCTACTTCCCGGTCGTCGCCGCGCCCGAACGCCCGTCCGAGCCGCCGGCGGAGGCCCCCGCCGCCCTCGATCCGCGGGGTTCCGAGCGGATCCTGTTCGTCGACGACGAGGAGGTGATCATCAAGGCGGTCCGGGCCGGGCTGGGCCGCCTCGGCTACCGCGTGACGGCGTTCGCCGATCCGGTCGCCGCCCTGGAGGCGTTGCGGGCGGCCCCGGGGGAGTTCGACGTCCTCGTGTCCGACCTGGCCATGGTGGAGATGTCGGGGCTGGCTCTTGCCGCGGAGGCCAGGGAAGTGAGCCCGGACCTGACCATGCTGCTCTGTACCGGCTACTCCGCTCCGGAGGACAGCCGGGCGGCTCTGGAAGCGGGCATCCATGCGGTCCTGAAGAAGCCCATCCTGACCAAGGCCCTGGCCCTGGCGATCCGGGAGGCGCTTGCGTCTAGGGGAGGCTGATCTCGACCGCCAGGGGCCGCTGCGCCGGGCGCGCTCTGGGTCCTTGGTGGGATATACTCGGGCAACCACCCGTCAGAGGAGCCATCCAAGCGCCATGTCCACATCCGCCGCCGCCAAGCCCTTCAAGCTCGCCCGCGTGGGTAACGGGCCGATCCTGACCCCGCGGGCGCACATCCCGTGGGAAGAGAGCGCCGTCCTGAACACGGCCGCAATCCACGACGGCGAGCTGTTCCACCTCTTCTACCGGGGCATCACCCACTCGCCCGCGCGCAACCGCTCCTGCATCGGCCACGCGTGGAGCCGCGACGGCGTCGCCTTCGAGCGGGCCGACGAGCCCGTCATC
>JAPLCQ010000139.1 GCA_026392115.1 Armatimonadota bacterium
GCGGCGGCAAGGCGCTGCTGTTCGAGCAGCCCGCGGGCTACGGCATGCCGGTGGCGATCAACACCATGGGCTCCCGGAAGCGTATCTCCATGGCCCTGGGCGTCGGCGACATCGAGGACCTTGCCGCGGAGATCGCGGACCTGGCCAAGCCCGAGATCCCTACAGGCTGGCGCGAGCGCCTCCGGTTGCTGCCGAAGCTGCGGCGGCTGGCTTCAGTGCCTCCGCGCTCGGTTACCTCGGCGGCCTGTCAGGAGGTCGTCCTGGAGGGCCCTGACGTTGACCTGACGCGGCTGCCGATCCTCACCTGCTGGCCGCGGGACGGCGGGCCGTGCGTCACGCTGCCGTTGGTCTTCAGCCATGATCCCGCCACGGGCAAGCGCAATGTCGGCATGTACCGCATGCAGGTCTACGACCGCAACACCACCGGTATGCACTGGCAACTGCACAAGTCCGGCGCGGAGCACCATCGGCAATCGCGGCAGGCGGGCAGGCGCATTGAAATCGCGGTGGCCTTGGGAGGCGATCCCGCCTGCACGTTCGCCGCGATCGCTCCCCTGCCGCCGGGCATTGACGAGATGCTCTTCGCGGGGTTCGTGCGCCGTAAACCTGTGGAGATGGTCCGCTGCAAGTCGGTCGATCTCACAGTCCCCGCCGATGCCGAGATCGTGCTGGAGGGCTACGTCGATCCGGACGAGACCCGCCCGGAGGGCCCATTCGGCGACCACACGGGCTTCTACACGCCCATTGATGACTACCCGGTCTTCCACGTCACGACCCTGACGCAGCGCCGCAGCCCGGTCTACCCCGCCACCATCGTGGGCCGTCCGCCCATGGAGGATGGGTGGATGGGCAAGGCAGTAGAGCGGGTCTTCCTGCCCCTGATCAAACTGGTGGCGCCGGACATCGTCGACATGCACCTGCCCGTACACGGCTGCTTCCACAACGTGGCCCTGGTCTCCATCCGCAAGCGGTATCCGGGCCACGCCTTCAAAGTCATGAGCACGCTCTGGGGCTTGGGCCAGCTCATGTTCACCAAGGTCATTCTGGTGTTCGACGATGATGTCGATGTGCAGAACCTGGATGAGGCGCTCTGGCGGTTCGCCAACAACATTGATCCCGAGCGCGACATGCAGGTGACGCATGGACCCATCGACGTACTCGACCATGCCTCGCGGACGGTGGGCTATGGCTCCAAGATCGGCTTCGACTGCACTAAGAAGCTGGCCGCAGAGGGCTACGGGCGGGTATGGCCCGAGGCCATCACCATGTCCGCCGAGGTCCGTAGCCGCATAGATGAGCTTTGGCCGTCTCTGGGATTGGACGCGGGCGGTCGGTGATGTCGTGGCACGGGCTCTGGGACGCCGTCGTAGGGTGGGACCGGCGCACCATGCTGGAGGTCGCAGCGACCTGCCGCACCCCGGTCCTGGACCGCGTGATGCCCCACATCACGGACCTCGGCTTGGGGCACGTACAGGCCATCGCGACGCTAGTGGTCGCGGCCATCCTCGCGAGCCGGTCGGTCTCCGACGGGCGTCGATGGCAACGGCCCACGAGGGCGGCCATGGAGGCCCAGTTCCGATGGCTCGGCCCCATGCTTCTGGCGACGCTTCTGGCGGGTATCGTCGCTCCGGCGGCGAAGGAGGCGATCGCCTCGGTGTCGCCGCGGCTACGGCCGGTCTGGTTCTACACTCTTGAGCACAGGCAGGGCAGGCATATGGAGACACGGCTCGGAGGCGTGCCCGGACGAAGGCCACTGCGTGCCAACGGCTTCCCATCGGGCCATACCGCCACATCCTTCGCGGTCGGTGTGGTTGCGGTTCTGGTGAGCGGTCGGCGGCGGCTGGTTGGTACTGCGCTGGCGGCCCTCTTCGCGGCGAGCGTTATTGGTTTCTCGCGTGTCTATATGGCCGACCATTGGCCTCTCGACGTGCTGGGCGGCGCGGTGGTCGGCCTCCTGTGCGGGTTCGCGGCCATGGCCGTCGCCCGCCGCGGCCACCCGTTCGCAGACCTGAGAGAGGCACTCGTCGAGGTGGAGAAGGCATGAGGACCGGCAGGCTGGTTGTGGCCATCACCGGGGCGAGTGGGACCATCTACGCGGCTCGGCTCCTGCGCATGGCCGTCCCGGCGTTTGATGAGATTTTCCTAACCTACTCCCGGCAGGCTTTACAGGTGGCTGAGTTGGAGCTGGACCTGCCCGGCTTCGCCGCCGATCCCGATCCTGCGCGCCTGGCCGACATGCCCTGCCCGAACGTCCGGGTGATGGACCCGCACAGCTACTTCCAACCGCCAGCCAGCGGCTCCTTCACGCACGATGGCATGGTCATCATCCCCTGCTCCATGGGCACGGCTGGCAGGATCGCCGCGGGCGTCTCGGACAACCTCGTGGCGCGCGCCGCCGACGTCTGCCTGAAGGAGCGCCGTCCGCTGGTCCTCGTGGTCCGCGAGACGCCCTTGAGCCTGATCCACTTGCGAAACCTGACCGCGCTGACCGAAGCGGGCGCGGTGGTCCTGCCGGCTTCACCCACGTTCTACGGCAAGCCTACCGGGATCGATGCCATGGCGGACACCGTGGCGGCCCGTGCGCTGCATCAGGTCGGCCTCACCCCGGCGGTCGTTCCTCCGTGGCAGTACAAAGCGCCATGACGCGCGTTCTCCGTAGGATCGGCGACTACGGCGAGTTGGTGAAGTTTGAACACACCGTGTTCGCGCTGCCCTTCGCCGCCATGGGCGCGGCGCTCGCCACGCGGTACCGGGGGATGGTCTGGCCGTCGCTACGTTCGACGCTCTGGGTGCTGGTAGCCATGGTCTGCGCCCGCACTGCAGCCATGGCGTTCAATCGCCTCGTCGATGCCGACATCGACGCCCGGAACCCGCGCACGGCCATGCGGGCCATTCCGGCAGGGGTCATCACCCGAAAGTCGGCGACCGCGCTGACGCTGTTCACCTGTGCCGGACTGGTTGTGTCCGCGGGCATGCTGGGTCCGCTCTGCCTCGCCCTGTCGCCCGTCGCGCTGGCGGCCGTGCTCTCCTACTCGCTGGCCAAGCGGTTCACCTCGTGGTCGCACCTCTGGCTCGGCGCGGCGATCGGCATCGCGCCAACCGGGGCGTGGCTAGCCCTCGGCGGCCCATGGCATGCGGCTCCGCTGATGCTCTCTGCTGCGGTCGCGCTCTGGGTGGGCGGCTTCGATGTCCTTTACTCGCTGCAAGATGAGGGCTTTGATCGGCGCGAGGGCCTCAACTCGGCGCCGGTGCGGCTCGGGCCGGCGAGGGCCATGGCGCTGTCCAGCCTGATGCACCTGGGCGCGGTGGTCTTCCTGTTGGGCGTCTATGCGGTCCTGCATCTTGGGTATCTCTACCTCGCCGGGGTGGCCGTCTCTGCCGCTCTCCTCGGCTACGAGCACAGCATCGTGCGACCCAACGACCTGTCGCGCCTCAACATGGCCTTCTTCGCAGTGAACGGGTGGCTCAGCGTCACCCTCTGCCTGCTGTCCGTTCTTGACGGCGTTGTTCGCCGATGAGGCCGCTGCGGCTTGGCTCGGTGCCCTACGTCAACGCCGCGCCCCTGACCAGTTGGCTCCATGAGCCGGATTGTCCGTACGGGTTCACAATCCGCTACGAACCGCCCAGCCGCCTCGCCACGCTGCTGGACGAGGGCGCTCTCGACCTGGCGCTGGTCTCCAGCGTTGAGCTCGTTCGCCGGTCTGATCTGCGCTACCTGCCCGGGCCGGTCATCGCCTCTGAAGGCCCCGTGCTCACGGTCCGCGCGCTCTGCCGGAAGGCGCCGCACGAGGTCCGGAAGCTGGCGGCCGACACCGCGTCGCTGACTTCTGTGGCACTGGCGCGCATCTGGTGGCGAGAGACCTACGGCTACGAGCCGGTGATCCTGCCCATGCCGCCGGATGTGCGCAGCATGATGGAACAGGCCGACGCGGCGCTCGTCATCGGCGCCTTGGAGGCCGAGGCGCCACTGGGACTGAACGTGCTGGACCTGGGCGCGGCATGGCACACGATGACGGGCCTTCCCTTCGTCTTCGCCGCATGGATTGGGCGCGACGGCCTGGATTGGCGCCCTGCCGCCTCGCTCTTGACCGAGGCCCTCGACCGGGGCATGGCGCAGGCCGAGGCGCTATCCGTCCGCTGGGCGCGCCGACTGGGCCAGCCTGCTGCGCTCGTGCATGGCTACTTCACCGAGATCATGCGGTACCGCCTGACGCCTGCGGCGGAGGCCGGTCTGAGGCTGTTCGCGGCGAAGTGCCGTGAGCACGGCATCATCTGGGAGGCGAGCATGCCGCGCCGGTTCAGTCTGTCCGGCGCCGGGGAGGAGACATCCGATGAGTGACACATGGCTGGTACGAGCGGTAGCCGTCGAGCCCTGGGCGCGGGACTTGCGGCGCCGCATCCACTCCAACCCTGAGTTGAGCGGCCTGGAACGCGAAACCGCCGCCCTGGTCGCTGAGACGCTGGCCGCGCTGGGCCTATCGCCCCGAACCGGCGTGGGAGGTCACGGAGTCGTATGCGACATCGGCGGCGAGGCCCCCGGGCCCATGGTGGCCTTGCGTGCCGACATGGACGCTCTGCCCATCCACGAGGCGACCGGGCTTCCTTACGCGTCGCAACGCCCCGGCGTGATGCACGCATGTGGTCACGATGGGCATACTGCGATGTTGCTCGGCGCCGCTTCGATGCTGGCGGCTGCGCGTGACCGTCTTCGTGGAACCGTTCGTCTCGTCTTCCAGCCCGCCGAGGAGACGGTCGCCGGCGCAGCCGCCATGTGCGCCGAAGGGGTCATGGAAGGCGTGTCTGCGGTGTTCGCCCTGCACGGCTGGCCCGGCATCGACGCGGGCGTCGTCGCCACCAAGTCGGGAGCGGTCATGGCCTCAACCGACACGTTCGAGATCGCCATCGAAGGCCGCGGGTCGCACGGGGCATACCCGCACCTGTCTCGGGACCCCATCGCCATCGGGGCCCTGGTGGTAACCGCCGCACAGCAGATCGTAGCCCGGCGGATCGATCCGCTGGAGCCGGCAGTCATCACGTTCGGCACCTTCCACGCCGGGACCGCCACCAACATCATCCCGGCGGCGGCCACTCTCACGGGCACCATGCGGGCCCTCTCGCCCGCCGTGCGTGAGGCGTTGCCGCGCCTGCTTGAGGAGACCGCGCGCGGCGTCTGCGCTTCACAAGGCGCCGGTTGCTCCTGCACGATTCGAGCCGGCGTCGATCCCGTGGTGAACGACGCAGAATGGACCGCCCTAGCCGTCGAGGCCACACGTTCTGAACTGGGTGGCGAATGGATCGCCGAACTGCACACGCCGTCTATGGGCGCCGAGGACTTCGGCGTCTACCTGCGTCACGCGCCGGGGGCATTCCTGAGGCTGGGCATCGGTAACGAGGCCGTGGGCCACGACTGCAAGTATGACTTCAACGACGGCGCCCTCGTCCATGGCATGGCCTGCATGGCGTCCGTCGCCGAGAGGGCCCTGGAAGCGGCTGCGCGGCCCTGAACGTCCCCTGCGGGCATAGCACATTGACAGGTATGTAGCGCAGTGATATACTGCATCCACGGGCGGCCCTCAGCAGGCAGGGCCGGCGCTAAGGGGGGTTCCTCAGTAATGCCGACCGGGAAAGTGAAGTGGTTCAACGACGCCAAGGGGTATGGCTTCATCGAGACTGCTGACGGTAAGGACATCTTCGTACACTACTCGGCCATCCAGATGGACGGCTACAAGAGCCTTGCCGAAGGGCAGGCTGTAGCGTTTGACATCGTGGACGGCGCCAAGGGGCCGCAGGCCGCCAACGTCACGCACGGTTAGTTGGCGTCGGTAGACGGCCCGGCGGAGTTCCAGTCCGGCTGACTGGGTGTCAAGGCCTTGGCCGCTTGCCGACGCAATGATGTGGAAGCCCTCGCAACGGTTTGATCGCCGTGCCGAGGGCTTTTGCTCGCGTCGGGCCATGGCCTATGGCCCGCATCACCGGACGGCGGTGGCCGCTGACCATCCCAACACGAAGCCGAGGAAGACGAAGTTGCCGCCGAACGTCAGCAACGGGGTTAGGCTGCCCGAGCACGCCAGGGCCACGATGGCCGTCAGCGCGAACGAGGCGCCGAACGCCACCACCACGGACAGCGAGACCCTGTCCTGGCGGGCGGCGATCACGAGATACAGGATGAAGCTGGCGTAGAACCACATCATCGCAAAGCCCACCAGGATGATGCCCAGCGGCACGGTGCTGGTGCCGCTACGACCGGAAGCGGTGAACAGCAACTCCTCTCGCGCAGACGACAGGTACCCCGACAACGCCAGCGCCGCTCCCAGGACCAGACCCGCCGCCACGAGCACGACACCCGTCATGCTCGGCCACTCGATAAAGAACAACTCCTGCGCTACCGGCTCGGCGGCGGCAACCAGCGCGTAGATCAGGCCCAGCAGGAAGGGCAGGCTGACCAGCACCGCCACAGGCCTCGAGCGCCGCCGCCTGAACGTGCGCGACGTGGTCGAAGCGTCCACGCTCATGAGGCTGTCGAACTTGGCTCGAAGCGTGGCGCTTCGGGGATCCATCTGGATGCCGTAGGTGTACATGCCGAGCGCCTCGTTCCGCCGCCCGCAGGCTCTGTGGATATCGCCCATCAACTCATAGGCGGGTGCGTAACCGACCGCCAGCCCAATGGCCTTACGGCACTCGTACTCGGCCTCGCGGAACTGCATCTTGCCGAAATGCGTTCGAGCCCGGTCGAGAAGCGCCTGCGCGGCGAAGCCCGGCCCGCTGCTCGGAGCGCCGGACCGGCTCGACGAGGTCGTCTGCTTGGCGGCCGATGAGTAGCCCTGGGACGGCGGTGCGGCGGCGGGCTTGGGCTCCGGTCGTCGGGCGGCCCGGCGCGAGCGCAGTTCGTAGTCGTACGCGGTGCGGCGGCCGGCATCGGACAGAACCCTGTGGGCCTCGTTGATGTCCTTGAACCGTGACGACGCTCCCGGCGACTTGTCGATGTCCGGATGGTGCCGACGTGCCAATTCGCGGAACCTGCGCCGAACCTCCTCGGGCGTGGCAGTCTCTGGGAGACCAAGTGTCTCGTAGTGGGTTCGGTGTTCTGCCGGCGTCATGCATTCCTCAGAGTAAGTTGATCCATCCCACGCCGGCAGCGGCCTGTCCCGCTGCGCTACCGTAACCCATGTAGAACCGCGCAACGGCCAAGCCCACCATGGCGGCGACGAGAAGGTATACCCCGGTCGCGAAGAGATGCGCGTGCATATGCGCCTTGGATTGGGCATCAGCCTCCAGGTACTCGGCCATCTTCTCCAGCATGGCGTCCAGATTGCCTGTCTGTTCGCCCGTCGAGACCATCTCCAGCACGGTATGGGGGAAGAAGCCAGTCTCCTGCATGCTTGCGCATAGGCCATAGCCCGAAGACACCTTCACCGCGATGCCTTCGGACGCTCGTGCCAGCGATGCGCTGCCGGAAGCTCGCCCCGCAACCGCCACGGCGCTGCCCAACGGCAGGCCCGACCCGTACAGGGCGCCGAGGGCGCGGCCGAACCGCGTCAACGCGAACTCGCGGACCACCGCGCCCAGGCCCGGCGTTGCCATCTTGAGCCGCTCGATCGCCACCCCGTACCCGGGCCATCGGGCGGCTGCCACTCGCGACCCGGCTCCCAGCAGCCACCATGCCGCCAGGATGGCGCCCAGGGCGAACACGGTATCGCTCAGGTAGTCGAGCGTCGTATAGCGCTGCATACCCATCATGCCGATCACCCACCGTGAGAAGGCCGGCGTCATCTCGGTGAAGCCGCTGCGACCGAGCAGGAGGAACGCGGTGACCACGACCAGCTTGGGGTACATCGTCAGCCGGGCCATGAGCCGCCTCATCTCCAGCTCCCGCTCCAGATGATCGGCGATGCGAAACAACATCGCCTCCAGCATCCCGCCCGTCTCACCTGCGCGGATCATCTCCAGCGCAAGTGGCGGGAACGCCGACGGATAGCCCTCCATCACGTCCGAGAGCCGCTCACCATCGCCGAGACGACGGCTGCACTCGGCCAGGATGCTCCGAAGCTTCGCGCTCCGCACCGAGCGTTCCAGCGACCCGACCGACTGGACGATGGGTACGCCGGAGTGAATGAGCGTGGCGAACTGCCGGAAGAAGGCCGCCAACTCCGCAAGCGGGATCCCTGGGGCGGCGGAAGCCACTGCCCACTCGGCGCGCTGCGTCCGCCGAGGGGCTTCGGCGCGGCGTGCGGGTTGGGCTGTCCCCGGCGGCGCCGAGGCCTCGCGTATCCACTCCAGGTCGACCCCCATGGCCTTGACGCGTCCCGCGGCCACGGCCGAGTTGGGGGCCTCCACGGAGCCCTCGGACGGCAAACCGTCGCCGGTGCGGCCGCGGTAGTGGAAGACGCTCATGGCGAGGTCACAGCGAACCTGCGCGCGCTTCCGCGGGCGGGCATCGCAATGCCGCTTGCATCTTGTGGGCCTACGGTGTTACCATATGGCATGTCCGCTCACCTCGAACACGACTCACGCGGCCCGGCCGCGGGGATTGGCGCCACGCAACCGCATCACCCACGCTCCAGAGGCATCACGCTCAGGGCGGTTCTGATCGGCATGCTCTTGATGCCGATCAATGCATACTGGATCATTGTAGACGAGGTGCGGTGGTATACGCTGGACGGCACCTGCCTTCCGCTCTTCATCACGCCGATCTTCATGCTCTTCTGCCTCTGCGCCGCCGGCTTCGCGGTTCGGCGGTTCAGGCCGAGTTGGGTGCTGGACCAGGGCGAGTTGCTGGCGATCTACGTCATGTTGGTGATTGGCTGCGTTCTGGCCGGGCACGATCTGAGCCAGAACCTCTTCGGCATCATCGCCCACGCAGACCGGTACAACACACCGGAGCGCCGCTACTCGACGTTCTTTGAGTACCTGAAACCGCTGGACTTCCTCCTCGTGCAGGACAAGGATCCCGGCGGCAAGGATGCCATCAAGGCCTTCTATCAGGGCGGGGTCAGTTGGCGCGACCCGCGCTACCTGTACCCGTTCCTGGGTCCGCTGGCCTGGTGGACGCTCTTCCTCGGAACGCTGATCGGCATGTGCCTTTGCATCAGCATCCTGATCCGTAAGGCATGGACCGAGAACGAGAAGCTCGCCTTCCCCATCGTCCAGCTTCCGTTGGCCATGACGAACCCCGCATCTGAAGGACGCGAGTTCTGGAAGAGCCGCATGATGTGGGGCGGCTTCGCGGTGGCGGCGGTCATCGACTTCGTCAACGGGATGCACTACTTGTACCCGTCGTGGCCCTATCTGGAACAGGTCAAGCAGTACGACCTCATCCAGTTCTTCAACCAGCGACCGTGGAACGCCATGGGTACTCTGCCGATGTCGATGTATCCCTTCGCCATCGGGCTCGCCTACTTCATGCCGCTCGACCTGGCGTTCTCGTGCTGGTTCTTCTATGTGGCCCGCAAGGCCTTCCAGGTGCTCGGCGCCGTGGCCGGTTGGGACACGGCCGCCAACATGGGCTTCCCCTACTTCGAGAACCAGGCCAGCGGGGCTTGGATCGCGCTGGGCGCGGTGATCCTCTGGGCGCTCCGGGGGCAGTTCGTCCGAGCCTGGCGCGCCGCCTTCACGCGAGGCACGGTGCAGGGCACGAGTCCAGAGGACCAAAGGGGCTACCGCATTGCCTTCATCGGCCTCGCCGCAGGGATCGGCTTCCTGGGCTGGTTCACATCGGTGACAGCGACGGCCACGTGGGTGAGTTTCCTCTTCTTTGGGCTCTTCTTCCTGCTGGCCGTGGCCATGACCCGTGTACGCGCCGAACTGGGCACCCCGCATGAAATCTACTTCGTTAACCCGAGGACGGTGATCACCAGTCTCTTCGGCGTCACGGAGGTCGGCCCGCAGAACCTGACCACGATGTCGGTGCTCTACTGGTACAACCGATGCTACCGGAACCACCCGATGCCCAACCACATAGAGGCGTTCCGCATGGCCGAGGGCGGTCGAATGCAGCAGCGCCGGCTGGTCTGGCTCATCGTCGGGGCCACTCTTTTCGCCACGGTATGCGCCTTCTGGGCGAACCTGCACGTGACATTCGACGCCGGAGCCACGGGGCGGGCGCTCGGCTATAAGTCCTGGCTCGGCTTCGAGTCCTTCGACCGGCTCGCTGGCTGGATGCAGACGCCGGAAAAGCGCAACACGACCCAGTTGGCCTATACGGCCGCTGGCGCGCTGATCGTGCTGGGGCTTCGCGTCATGCGCGGCGCCTTTCTCTGGTGGCCGTTCCATCCGGCGGGCTACGCCCTGGCGGTCTCGTTCGCCATGGACTACTTCTGGTTCGCTTTTTTCATTAGCTGGTTCATCAAATCGCTGATCGTGCGTTTCGGCGGCATGAAGGCGCACAACTCCTTCATTCCCTTCTTCATGGGCCTGATCTTAGGAGACTACGTGTTTGGCGCCCTGTGGGCCATCTACGGTCCCGCGAACGCACTGCAGGTCTACCGAATCTTCATCTGACGGAGCCTCCCTGCCGGGCTCGACATAGGAGCCGTAATGCCTGAACGATCCGTTACCATGCGTGGCGCCGTGCTGGACCTGACAGGCCCCGAACTGGCCGTCGGAGATCCAGCGCCCGAGTTCACGCTGATCCAGCGCGGGCCAGACGGTCTGCGCGAACTCACTCTGGGGGACTTCGAGGGCAAGACGCTGGTGCTCAGCGTGGTCCCGTCGCTCGATTCGCCGGTCTGCGAGCGCCAAACCGTGCGCTTCAACGACGAGGCCATCAGCCTGCCGCTGGAGGTTGAGGTGCTCACGGTGAGCATGGACCTACCCTTCGCCCAGGCGCGGTTCTGCAACGAGAAGGGCACTCACCAGATTCAGACGGCCAGCGACCACATGACGGGCGATTTCGGCCGCGCGTACGGGGTGCTCATCGAATCGCTCAGGCTCCTCTGCCGCGCCGTGTTCGTCATCGACACCGGCAGCGTCATCAACTATGTTGAGTACGTGCCTGAAGTGACGGACTTGCCGAACTACGACGCCGCACTGGCCGCCGCCCGGCAGCCCATGGATTAGGCCTCTTGCGCAAGCAGAAGTCCGTCAGGGCGCAGAAGCCCGCGCAAGCCGGAGGCGCCGGCGGGTTGGCCATCGACGGGCTGGCGGTGGCGGCGCTTTGTGTGATCTGCTTCCTCTGGCGGCTCGGCGTCCCCAGCCTGTTCGACTTCAACGAGGGCCTCTACGTCCAGGCTGCGCGTGAGATGCTTCTGCGCGGCGATCTGGTAACCGCGAGCGTCAACGGCATCTGGTTCTATGACAAGCCCCCGCTGGCGCTCTGGCTCGTGGTGGCCTGCTTCAAGCTCTTTGGCGTGACCGAATGGGCGGCGCGGCTACCCGTGGCATTGGCCGCCTGTGGATTGACATGCCTCACCTGGGCAGTGGCCCGCCGCTGGTTCGGCAGATCGGCGGCGCTCGTCGCTGCGGCTGCCCTGGCCCTCAGTCCGATCTTCATCGGGACCGCCCGGCAGATGACTATGGACATTCACCAGGCGCTCTGGGTCGCCGTGTCCGTGCTGATGTTCTGGCAGTGTGAGCGCTCGTCCGGGCGTCGCTCGCTTGTGTGGGCGATGGGCGCGTGGACGGCCATGGGCCTCGCCGTCCTGGCCAAGAGCGTTCCGGGCTTCGTGCCCCTGCCCTGCGTGGCGGTCTGGCTTGTGTGGGAGCATCAAGGACGCCCGCGGGATATTCTGCGGGGAATCGCCAGGACGCGGCCCTGGTTCGGCATACCCCTCCTCCTTGCGGTGATCCTTCCGTGGCACCTTCTTGCCTACCGCGCCCATGGTCAGGAGTTCTGGTACCAGTACTGGACGCACCACCATGTGGGCATTCTGACCGGTCAGGAGTTCAGCCACGCACAGCCGTTCTGGTATTACGCGCCTGCGCTGCTTGCCAGTATGCTCCCCTGGTCGTTCCTGCTGCCCGGTGCGATAAAGCACGGGTTCACAGGCTCGGCGGGAGAGCCCGGCGCGGCGTCGCTTCGCCGCCTGGCCGCCGTCTGGTGCGTGCTGACCGTCATTCTGTTCAGCCTGATGCGGTCGAAGCTGGTGAGCTACCTGCTGCCCATGTACCCCGCCGCAGCCATCCTCATCGGCGAGTACGCTGCCGCTTCGCTCTCTGCAACCAGGCGACGAGGATATCTGATCGGCATGGCCTGCGCTGCAACCGTGCTGTTGGCGGCGTCGGTGGCCGGCATCGTCGTCCTGACGCGCTCGGCGTCAGCCGCCACGGACCCCGAGGCCCAGGCGCTCCTGTCGCCCGGCATGGTGGCTTACGGCCGCGCGGCTGCGGCCGTCCTTGGCGCAACAGGACTGGGAATGATCATCAGCCTGGCGTTGCGCGCTCCACGCATGGCGGTTGGCATGTGCGCGGCCGGTATGGCCGGATTCATCATCACCACCTTCGGACCGGGCATCGGCGCATACCAGGCGTCGGTGAACGCGCCGCTCCACGCCGCCACCGCCCGCGCCGCCAAGGCTGCGGCCGAGGGCAGGCCAGTGGCGATCTACATCGGTCGCCCCCGCCGACCCAGCGTTCACTTCTACCTTCCGTCCGGCCTCTACCGCGGGCCGCTCCCGCCTCAGGACGCCCCCTACCTCGTGGAAGCAAGCGAAGCCGCACCTCTGGCTAGGTTCGCGGCGATGGCGCCCACAGGGGCGATCCTGGCAGATTCGCATCGTCTGCCCGAGCTTGAGAAGCTGCTGGGCTACAGCCTCCCCGTGGAGTACGGCGCCGGTCGCTGGCGCCTCGTGTCTACCCGGCCCAAGCCCAAGCCATGACCGCGCGCCGCGCCGCTATGGCGCCCCTGCTCATCGTGCTGGCAGCGTGCGCCATCGCGTTCGGCCTGCGTCTGGGCGGGCACGGCATCATGGACCTGGACGAGGGCCTCTACGCCGCCTGCGCCCGTGAGATGCTCCACACGGGCGACCTCGTGACGCCCAGGGTCAACGGAACGCCCTTCTATGAGAAGCCGCCACTGATCTACTGGTCGGCAGCCGCGTCGATGCGTCTCTTCGGTGAGAATGAGGCGGCAGCCCGCCTCCCGTCGGCCCTGGCGTCGGCGCTCACGTGCCTGCTGGCCGCGTGGCTTGCTCTCCGTCTGGCAGGACGCCGCGCGGCCGCCATAGCCGGGGTATCGATGGCGCTGAGCCCCATCCCGCTGGCGGCTGGCAGAATGCTCACCACCGATGCGACGCTCGACCTTCTTGTTGCCGTAGCGACTCTGGCGCTCTATGCAGGGCTTACCCATCCAGACCGTCGGCGGCTCGCGGCGATTGCCGTCGGGGCCTTGGCCTGTGGACTCGGCGTGCTGGCCAAAGGCGCGCCGGGCATTGTCCTGCCCTGCCTGATCCTGGGCGTCTACGCCGTCGTCGCGCGCAGGTCCGGCCTACACCCTTTGGCGTGGCCGGGATGGCCCGCGGCCCTTGGCTTTGCGGCCATTGTCCTTGCTGTTGCGCTTCCGTGGCATATCGCGGCCTGGCGGGCCAACGGTGACGCCTTCATGCAGGAGTACATCGTCCGGCAGCACTTCGGGCGCTTCCGTGGCGGCGACACCAGCCATCAGGCGCCCTTCTGGTTCTTTGTCCCAGGCTTCTTGCTGGGATTCATGCCCTGGAGCCCCTTCGCCGCCACGGCGCTGTTAAGCCGAATCCCCGAGGCGTTCCGGCCCCGGGCATCCGGATACGTGCTGCTGCGCATCTGGGCGCTCTGCGTCTTTCTGGTGTTCAGCGCCAGCGGCTCCAAGCTCGTCAGCTACATCCTCCCGATGTATCCGCCCGCGTCCGTGCTGGGTGCGGCATGGTGTGTCTATGCGCTAAGGGGCCGACGCGCATCCTGGGGCATGGCGGCCGGCGGACTGACGACTGCGCTGCTCTGCTGGGCCGTCTGGGCCGTGCTGCAGCATCCCGACGCGGCGGTGGCCGTCGCCCAACGCTACAACAGCAAGCCCATCGCGCCGATCACGGTTCCCGCGGACCTGCTGGCGGCTGCCGCGCATCTTGCGCTCATCCTGGGCTTGGGAGGTCTTCTGACCGCCCTGCTGGCCGTGTCGGCCCGGCCTGCGGCGGCGCTGGCCGCATTGGGCGGCTCCATGGCGGCGTTTGTGGGAGTGGCGGTGCTGGAGGCCATGCCTCGGGCCGACGCCCTGCTCTCCGCGCCGGTGCACGAGCTGGTCGCCCTGGCGACGCGAGCCGATAGTCGTCGCGTCATCCTGATCTCGCGCTCGCGGCGTCCCAGCGCGCTCTTCTATGCCTCGGCTGAGGCAGTCACGGCACACCGGGTGCTTGAGGTGAAGGATGCCGCGGGCGCTGTAGCGGCCATGGCGGGACGCGATGCGTCGGTTGTGGCCGCTTCGGAAGACATGGGCCGGCTGTCTATGGACGCGGCCCTGGAGGCCGTCGAACGGTGCGGAGGGTGGGTCTGGGCCAGGGCGACGCCGAGACGCTACCTGGCCGGGATGGATCGCTAGAGGCGCAGGAAGCGGACCCCGGTGCTGTCGACCGGCATGCCTGCAACCGACGCGCTGATCGTGATGGCCAGCCGCCGCGCGTAGCCCACTTCGCGCAGAGGCACAGCCAGTGTGGCGCACTGGTCGTCGGTCTGCACGGTGATATCCGGCGGGTCTACGCGTCCCCGAGGTCCGCAGGCCACCCTCAACGCACCGCCGGCCGAACCCTCCGCGTCGTCGCCGAAGTAGCGGATGAACACGTCAATGGTGCATCGAGGCGAGATGGGGGCGCGTGTCCGAACCCGCAGGAACAGGCGGTCCTCATCGCGGCACACTTGGGCGTCGGCGATATCGGCCTCGCCCTGGAAGCTGCGCAGGATGCTGTCGTTGGCGGGATCCCGGATCGCCATGGGAACGGCGCCCCATGCCACGTCGGTGGGTACCTCCGTGCTCACCACCCCCGGCAGGGGAAGCACCGGGAACTCCGCGAGGCTGCCGTACACCTCCGTGGAGCGTACGAACGCCATGAGGAAGGCGGGCATCATTGCGGTCTGGCTCGCGTAGCGACCGAGGGCGCGGCGTTTCCGCTCGACATCCAGCGGAGCCAGCGGTCGCGATGTCCAGTCCGTGTCCAAACCGCATAGCGCTACCGGCGGCCGCTGGCTTGCCTCGGGGTCGTTGGATCGCGGCGTGGGCCATTCCGCGCGGTGGATCAGATAGTAGCCGAGGTTGCAGCGGCCTGCCCAGCCTCCATGGCGCGCCGCCGCCACCTCCAATGCGCGGGTGACAAAGGCGCTCGTAGCCACATGATCCTGGTGGTCATCCGACGGATGCGTGACAAGAACATCGGTCGGCTGGAAAGCATCCATCGCCGCAAGCACGTCCGCCAGCACGTTTTCCCCGCAGTACCCAACGCAACTGGCATGATCGTGGCCGTAAGGAGACGCGCTCACCCGGGTGTACCGTGATCGAAAACGGGAGTCTTCCGCCCAGTTGCTGAGCCAGAGCGGCATGAGCCCACGATCAGGATAGCCCAAGAAGACCGCGGCGTCCGCGCTCAATCCCAACTCGCGCAGGGCGGCCAGCGACTCCTGCTGGCGCAGCTTGCCGAAGGCGATGAAGTCTGCGGGCTTGACGCTGACGAGACGCTTGGAGCGCTCCACGGCCACGCGGAAGGCGTCACCGCAAGTCATGTATACGACGCGAACCGAGCCGCCTGCGCGAACGACCTGCGCCATGGCGCCGCCGCAGCCGAGAACCTCATCGTCAGGATGGGGGGAGAAGATCAGGAGACGGGTAGTTTTGCCCAGGGGTCTGGCCGGAGCGAGGGCTACGCGGGCCCCCATGGCATCAGCTGCGCGGGCCCGATAGACAAACGCGGCGGACGTGACGACCAGATACAGCAGCGGCAACGCCGCCACCGCCAGTACCGCATTCCTGAACCATCGCATAGACCTGATACGTCACCGTTTCCCGTGGGGGATGGCGGAGCGAGTGGGATTCGAACCCACGAACAGGTGTAACCCCGTTACACGATTTCCAGTCGTGCTCCTTAGGCCAGCTCGGACATCGCTCCGCGATCACAACAGGCCAGCACAGATTATAGCCGACAACGAGCGGCGCTGTCGAGACGCCGTGCCGCAGCTAGGTCGTGCGGCCCGCTCGAATGTGGGCCAGCAGGCCTCGGCATCCAGCGTCCACGAGAGTGTAGACGTGCTCGAAGTCGCCCGTGTAGTAGGGGTCCGGCACGTCCTCGCCCGCCATGCCTGGTACGTAGTCCATCAGCATGGAGACGCGGGCGGCGTCGGCCCCCATGCGCAACAGCTCGGCCTTGTTGGCGGCGTCCATGGCAACGAGGTAGTCCTGCGTGGTCAGGTCGTCGGGGGCAACGGCCCGGCCGAGATGCGAACAGGCGATGCCGCGCTGCTTGAGGGCTTTTCGAGTGCCCGGATGGGGCTCCTCGCCGACATGCCACGAGCTGGTTCCCGCCGAGTCCTGGGTCAATTCCGCTCCGAGGCCGGCCGCGGCCGCATGGTGCGCAAAGATGGCCTCAGCCATGGGTGAACGACAGATATTCCCCAAACAGACAAATAGCACTCGCACCACGTCGATCCCCTCCTCGCGCCTGAACCATGGGCTGACTAGCATACCCCGCGGGCTCGTCGGAGACCGGTCGCTTGACATCCGAACGTACGGGGCGTTACAATCACGCACCAGCCATGCCGCCGAATCGCGGAGCTAGGTGCGCCCGGATCACCCTAATGACCCTCCAATCCTTCGATTTTGACACCGAGTTTGCGTTACTGGACGTCGGCGCCACGGGTGAGTTCATCGCCAGGGGCGGGTTGCGTCCCGGCGTGCTCGCCTACCGCGTCGATGGCGCCGTGCAGGCCCTTACGCTTGATGTGGAGCCGGGCGCCGACCCCGCTCCGGCTGTCGATGGTGCGAGGCGCTTCCTGCGGGACGGCGATCACGCCGCCTACGCGTTCGTGGGCGAACTCACCAGGGCCAAAGAAATCTACCACGTTGCTGCGGAAGTGGACCAGCGGCCGCGCGGAGCCAACTACCTGGGCGTGGCGCTCTGCAGCCGCGGCCGGTGGCGGACGCTGCTCTACGCGATCCGTATGTCGGGCGACCGGATGGGCCTGGCGTCGCCACTGGAGGGCTCAACGCCTCCGGAGTGGTGCCCGATCGGCGACATCTGGGCCAATCCCTTCGTCACGGACGACCTCGTCAGGTTCGCGCCGCCGAACCGCGCCGTGCCGCCAGCCACGCCGCTCTGGCAGACGATCGTGGACCTGACCAAACTGCGGATCGTCGCGGACCCCGCCAACGCGCAGGATTACCAGATCTTCCTCGACGACCTGCGGACCGGTGTCTTCCTGGTTGCGGGCCGGTCACCGGACGATCTCAATCGGGTGATCCTCAAGCCGCGTACGGTCTTCAACCCTATCGGGTCGTTGGAGGCGCCCGCCGCCAAGCTTCTCCTGGTGAGCGCCTCGGCGCACTCTGGACCTAAGGGGCGCACCGCATGAAGATCGTAGCCATCGTCAACCAGAAGGGCGGCGTCGCCAAGACAACCACCACGGCCAATCTGGGCGCATGCCTTGCCGAGCGCGGTCAACGTACGCTGCTGATCGACCTCGACCCGCAGGCGAACCTGACACTTGGCCTGGGCGTGGAGTGGTACAACCTGCCCGCGGCGCTGCAGCACGTTCTGTACGACCACGAGCAGACCCCTCTGGCATCGATCCTGCACCAGGTGGCCGACCTGCCGCTGATGCTGGCCCCGGGGCATCTCGACCTGGCCCAGTGCGAGTCGGTCCTGCTGCCGGCCGCCGACAAGGCGTACCGCCTGCGCAACGCCCTGGAGGAGCTCCAGAAGGTGGACGAGTATGACTGGGTCCTGATCGACTGTCCGCCGTCGCTGGGCACCTTGACGCAGAATGCCATCGTAGCCTGCAGCCACCTTCTCATCCCCACGGAGCCGAAGTACTACGCGTTCGCCGGAATGGACACCCTGAACAAGATGATCCTGGACCTGACCAAGAGCCTCCGGTTCCGGGTGGAGCTTCTGGGTGTGCTGCTGACCATGGTGGAGCGCGGCACGAAGCTGCACCAGACCATCGCGACTGAAATCCGCGAACGGTTTGGTGACAAGGTATTCCAGACGGTGGTGTACAAGAACGTTCGCGTGTCGGAGTCCGAGATCGAAGGCGTGCCGATCGCCCTCTTTGACCGCCGGGCGTCCGGCGCGCAGAACTACGAGTCGCTGGCCGAGGAGGTCCTCAGTCGTGCGGGTTGACAAGAGCGCCAACCTGCGCGACCGCCTGCGCAAGGGCGCCGACGCCTTCTCGTTCGATGCCCTCCTACAGGGCGTCTCCACGATGGAGGACGACGCCGACGCTTCCGGCCCTCTGGCGTCCGCGCCAACGCAGACGCCGCAGACCCCGTTGCCCTGGGCGGCGCTGCCTGCCGCCTCTCCCGCGCCCACCAGCGGCGAGCAGTGGAGAGCCGCCATGGAGGGTTTGGCGCAGGGCCTCATGGAGAGCGCCGCGCAGTTCGCGGTCGCCGCGGAAGAGGGCAACGTGGCGGGGCAGGGGCAGGCATTGGCCGATGCCAACCGGGTCCTGGAGTTGCTGAGTTCAGTCGATCCCGTCGGGGCGGTCGCACGCTCGGTCGGGGCGCCCAGCGCACCGCCTGAGGGCCGCCGTTGGCCCGACCCGGCCTGGAGCGTCAGCGCTCTGGCGGCCTCGCCGCTCTCGGCGCTCACGGGTCCCGGCGCCACCATCGCGGACCTCAACGCGATCCTTCAGGCGGCTCACGCGGCCAGATAGCGTGGCGGAGAGGGCGGGATTCGAACCCGCGAGGCTCATCGCCTACCCGTTTTCAAGACGGGGTCCATAAACCGCTCGGACACCTCTCCGCAGGCCGCAGAGTATAGCCGCGCTCCGCCGGTTCCGTCAATGCGAACGGCGGCGGTATACTTCGGCCAACAGCCCCATCCCCTCTCACCATGGCAACCGCACCCTTTCCATACCGCCTCGCAGCCTTCGACCTGGACGGCACGCTGCTGGCCCCCGACAACACGATCCCGGAGCGCACCGCCCGAGCCATCAGCCGACTGGTGGAGCTGGGCGTTCAGTGTGTTTTGGCGTCGGGGCGCACTCACCAGTCGACCGCCCGGTATGCGGAGGCCCTTGGGTTGGAGGCGCCGGTCATCTCGTATAACGGAGCCATGGTTCGCCTTCCCAACGCCTCAGAACCGATCTTGCACATGCCCCTGCCCGCCGAGCCAGCCGCAACGGTGATCCGTTTCTGCGAACAGCAGGGCCTGCATCTGAACGTCTATCTGGACGACGTGATGTACGTCCGCACACTGGGCCGATGGGCCCTCTACTACCAGCGCCAGACTGGCTCCGCGCCTGTGCCCTCGGGCGCACTGACCCGCTTCTCGGGCTGTTGCCCCACCAAACTGCTGATCATCGACGAGCCCGAGTGCGTCGTTCAACTGGAGGGCCGCTTTCGGCGGGAGCTGGGCGACTCTGCCTACGTCACCCGGACGAACCCCGAGTACCTCGAGTTCATGCATCCGTCAGTGAGCAAAGCTACCGCGCTCCTCGACCTCGCTCGGAGAGCCGGGCATGGCGCGGCCGAGTGCTTGGCTTTCGGCGACGGCGACAACGATGCGCCCATGCTGGCTGCGGCGGGCCTGGGAGTGGCCATGCCTCGGTCCTCGGCGGGCGCCATCGCCGCGGCCGACAGGTTCCAGAAGGAAGGCGGCGCCGAAGCCCTGGCGCTGGCGGTTGAGCGGATCATTTCCGAAGGAGCAGACCCATCGTGAGCAACGACCAGCCCCGCGGCAGCAGGCCGTCGGAAGGCCGCTTCCGGCTTTCCCGGCTCGTCCGGACCGAAAGCTCTGAGATCTACCTCATCTGGGACAGCGACCGACGGGCCGGTCAGGTGGATGTCCATTTCGCCCGCGACACCATCCATGCCACGGTGATCTTCGAGACCGATGTGAACGTGACGGACGAGGAAGAGATCATGGGGCAGATCGACGACGATATCGCCTCGTCCTACCTGCCCAGATTCGAGCGCGAGGACTTCGTCGCCCATGTCTTCCGGGGTGAGGAGGTGAGCCGCTACACCGATTGCTCCGGCGCCGTGGATGATGACGACGAGGACGAGGATGCCGAGGGTTAGCCGCACCGGACCGTCGACGGCGCGGGCTCGACCGTGAAGCTGGGCGCGCCCGAACCCATCGCGGCTCTCAACCGCGTCCGCATTCTTGAAACCGCCGAGCCGTTGGTCGACATCCGGCAGGCATGTCCGCACCTGCTGGTCTCTGAGAAAGCCTGCCCGTGGCTTCGCACCACCGTTGCCGCTATGGCGGAGGCCGCCGCGGCGTCGCTGGAGCCTCTGGGACTGCGCCTTCGCGCCGGAACCGCCCTGCGCACCGTTGCCGTCCAGAAACGCCACTATGACGGCTTCTACCAGCGGATGCGGCAGGAGCATCCGGCGTGGCCGCGGTCGGCGGTTCGGCGGGCGACCAACCACTTCTTTGCTCCCTACGACCAGCCCGCTCCACCCGGCCACTGCACCGGCGGAGCCATCGATGTGGAGCTCGTGGGTCCCGACGGCGCGGCTCTCGACGTGAACTCCCCCTACGAGCGATGGGACGGGGCCTACACCTGGGTGACGGGTCTCACGCCCGAAGCCCATGCCAACCGGCAAACGCTGGTCCAGGCCATGCTGCGTGCGGGCTTCTCCAACTGCCGCGACGAGTACTGGCACTACTCGTTCGGCGACTCCGCCTGGGCTGTGCGTACCGGTGTGACGGAGTGTCTCTACGGTCTGGCGCTGCCGCCCGAGGGGCAGTGCTCCGAACCGTAGCCGCCTAGAACAGGCCGGGCTCGCCGCGCTGCTGCCTCCGCACGCGGGCCAGGACGGCTTCGTGGGCCTCCCCCATCTGCCGCACCAACCGCCGAACGCGGGCGCCCCGCACACGGTCAAGGCTCCGCAGCATCGGACGGCAGACATAGGCGGTGCAGCCATAGGGCCTGAGGTCGGCGGGCATCGTGCACCCGCCGACGGCCAGGTGCCTGCAGGGCGCCCCCACGCGCGTAGGGTTGCCCTCCTCGTCCAAGCCGTCGGGCAGCGGTTGCGCCGCTTGCGACTGCCAGCCCACCGCTTCTGCCAGCAGCAGGTCCACCGGCCCTACTCGCGACGGCTCCCGGCAGCAGGGCTCCTCGCACTCGGGACAGAGATCCACGGTCAGGAGGTCGAACTCGCGCCGAAGGGCGCGCTGCAGCCGCCGGTAGTCGTCAAGTGCGTTCAGGTCGGCCTCCCTACGGCGTCGCCGGCTGCAGCTGCAGCCACGAGTCCCAGTCCGTCGTGCGGGCAAGGGCCAGGTTGGCGTAGCTCGTGAGGTACGAGGCCGGCGCCGGCAGGTAGACCGCCAGACCGTGGGCGTCGGCGTGCAGCGTGCCGTGCCCTTCGGCCACGATGGCGTCCGACAGCGCCGTCTGCAGCCCGGCCGCCGAAGCCACCAGATCCGGTGTCGTGGCCGTGGTGCGCACAAGTCCGGCATAGTCGTACAGATCCCGGTTATCGGCGTAGGCAAAGCTCTCCGCGCCAATACGGGCCGAGTAGACGGCCGCACGATCGACGGCGCGTTTGGCCAGCAACTGATTCGCGAAGGCGTTCAGCGCCGACGCTACGGTCTCCATCTTCGTCAGGTCGATCACCGACTGTGTGTTGTTGCCGTGGGCGCCGTAGGCCGCCAACGTTCGCGTCACAATCGCCTGGCCGAGCTGCTTGGCCGTCATGGTCGGCGAGGCCGCCAGGTCAGCCAGGAAGCCGTCATACACATATCCCTCGCCGGGCGGGCTCTCCTCGGAACCGACCATGACCCCGGTCGAGTTCCGGAGCTCATAGGCGACCTCGGCCATCTGCATCAGCGATGCGTCGAAGATCACCATATCGACCTTGGGCGAGACGTTCAGGGCCTGTGGCAGCTGCCAGGTCTGAATCTCGGACTGCGTGGAGTCGTCGATCGAAACGGAGTTGGGCACGATGCTCTTGCCGGGGGCGTGCGTGGGGCGCCAGCCGGCTCCGTGGTTCCAGATGACGACGGCGTAGCGATCCGCCGGATAGCGTTGTTGGCCCCAGGCGATGAACCGGTTCAGCTCTTGCCATGAACCCATATCCACGCCGGCGCCCAGGTCGTCGATGATCGGGCTGGTCACCGCGGACGTGTCCGTATCACGGGTGACGTAGTAGCGCCGCGTCGAAATCCACGATGGGGCGCCGCATGTGGCGCACGATGCCTGTTTCCACTGCACCACCAAGTTCAAGTCCGCCGACGAGCCGATTTTCTCCATCTGGTTCACGTTCAGCGGCCCGTATGGTTGCAGGTTGTTGGCCGCGTTGACGTAGACGAGGAGCGTCCACTTGGCGCGAGTGGTCCGCACCAGGGGGATCTCCACCGAGGAGGCTGCCCCGCCCAGTTTCGATACGCTGCAAGACGGCGAGCCGCCAACCGTACGAAGCGTCCCCGCGGCGGAGCCATCGGCGGCAGCCCATGCGCCGCCGCTACCGGCCGTTACCGAACCGCCGGACGTCACGCCGTTTGCCTGCACCCAGACGGTTCCCGAGCCGTCCGGCGCGATCGTAGCGAGCATCCGGTTGGCTCCGGACGCCGCCTGGTATGACCCGGCCCAGGCGCCGTCCCCTGCGGTGGGTGCGGCCAGGCGGGTGAGGGTAACGGAGATTGGGGCCTGTCCGAGCTTCGTGACGGTGAGGGAGCAGGCGCCCGTGTCGGATCGGCCGGATACCTGCACCAGGCCGTCGGCGGTCTGCGTGGCGAACTGGCCGGCGCTGTCAAGGCTCGACTGCGCCGCTACGGCGTCCGAGCCCAATGCGGGACTGGCCAGCGTCACGGTGAGGCGCCGCTGCCCGTCGATGGTGAGTGAGGCGTGCAGTGTTCCGACCGAACCGGCATACGACGCCGCGGAACTTCTGCCTCCCCCGCCTCCCCCGCATCCGGCTACCACGAACGCCGCTACCAGGCCGACCCATGCAGCACGCAGGGACCGCACCGCGATTCTGTTGCGCATCCTCAACCTCACGACCTCCACGAGCCAGGCTACACGGCTTACGCTATCACGCGTACCCGCGGTTCCTCACCCGGACACCGGAAGCGCCCGGCGATGGATCGCCGAGCGCTTCATAGCCGCCAACAACCCCCGACAAGGGATCAGTTCATGTTCATGCGCGTCAGCGCGTTGGACGCGATCTGCTGCGCCTCGGCATCGCCGGACTTGGAGATGGATTCCAAGCCCTGACGCGCCTCGGGGCCACCGATGGCTCCCAGGGCCGTCGCCGCCCAGCGCGCCGCGACCGGACCCGCGGACGCAGCTTTGACGATGGCCGGGACCGCCGCCTGGCCCTGCTTCGTGAGGCTGCGCGAGGCGTAGTAGCTCACCTGCCCGCCCTTGCCGAGCGCTGCGGCGAGAGCCGGCTGCGCCGCCGCCCCGATCGCCGACAGGGCGTCGGCCGCGCCGATGGCTCGGGTCGAGTCGGCCGCGCCCAGGCGGGAGACGAGGGCCGAGACCGCGCCGCTGTTGCCCTCGAAGCCCATGGCTAGGGCGGCCTCGGATGCGACGGTCTCGCTCGAATCGCCCAGTGCGGCGATCAGCGCGGGGTTTGCCTCCGGCGCGCTGATGCCGGCCAGAGCACGGGCGGCCCGACCTCGCACCACGGGATCGGTGTGCTTCAGCGCGGCCAGCAGCACGGGCAGCGACTTCTTGCCGCCGCGGGCGAGCGCGCTCACCGCTGCCAACTGAACCTTCAGATCGGCGTCCGATAGGGCCGTATCCAGAGCTTCCAGGGCCGGGCCGGTTGCGATACGGCCAAGACCCACGGCGGCCTGGGCACGGGCCTCGTTGTCCTCGGACGGCGTGTTGAGGGCGGCGATCAGCACGTCCTGTCCGGACACGTCGGCGATGAGAGCGATGGCGCCGATGACGACGCGGCGAACCTGCGGCGAACAGGAGGCCAGCTTGGACTTGAGCCGTGGGATCGGCGTGGCGCTGCCGATCTTGCCCAGCGTGGTGATGGCGCCGCTGGCGATGCCGTCATCCTTGTCGTCGACCATGGGCGAGACGGCCTTGACGCACTCCTCAGCCTCGGCGTCGTAGACGGCCAGCACATCGCCGCCGGTGCCCCGGGCGTTGGGATCGGCCTTCATCAGGGCGACCACCATGGGGATAATCTTCCCCGCGCCCTGCGGCTTGCGACCGTCCAACACCTCGTCCAGCAAGGCGTCCTTGGCGTCCGGCAGCGCCCGCGAGAGGCGGGTGCGCGCCGCTGCCCGGTCGCTGTCGCCCAACACCTGGAGCGCGGTGACGCAGAGGGCGCGGACGTTACCGTCGCCGTCCTTGATCCCGTTGGCGACTTCCTGCAGGTTCTCGTCGCTCTTGCCGGCAAGACGGAGCACGCCCACCAGCAACCGGTCACGGACGGGGCGGTCAGGGTCCTTCAGGAAAGCGACGGCCTGCCGCGTGGCATCTTTGTCGCCCCAATCCTCCACCGCCTGCACGATCGCCACCCGTCGCGGCACGGTCTCTCCAGTGATGGAGTCCATGAACTGCTCGCCCTTGACGAGTTCCTTGGCGCCGCTGATTCGGGCGGCAGAGTCGGAACCTGCCATGGAGTCGACCAGGAAGGCCATGTGGCGGCTGTGCCGGACTGCCAAGCCGATGACGACGGCGACAATGGCGATGAAGATCGCGTAGTTCAGGTACTTGCGGTTCATCTCGGTCCCCCTGTCGTGCAATTTCGCCGGCGAGATCGCCGTCTCCTGCTTCTGTGGGAATGGCCGGCCGCGATTCAGCGTCGGCCGGTAATGCGCCGGATCAGCCTGGCCGCCAGGCCTCGTGGCGGCTCGGGTCTGCGCGGCGGGGTGATCTCGGCCTCATCGGCTCCCACCTCGTCGTCTCCCCCCCGCTCACCCATGGTGAGGGCCGCCACCGTCACGTTGTCGTAGCCCCCGCGCCGCAGCGCCAGGTTGACCAGCCTTTGGCACGCCGTCTCCGGGCTGTGCGATGCGGCCACCAGCTTGCCGATCCGGCGGTCGCTCAGCATGGCGCTGAGGCCGTCGGAGCAGAGCACCAGGGCGTCCCCGTCAGCCAGGGCGACACGAACCTGATCGATCTCCACGACCGGTGCGCGGCCCAGGGCGCGCGTAAGGACCGAGTGGTACGGGGCCGGATCGCTCCTTCGCCGCACCCTCTCCTCGGGTATCTCCATCTCCTCCATGAGCGCATGGTCGGCCGTCAGCAACTGCGCCTCGTGGCCCCGCACCAGGTAGGCGCGGCTGTCGCCCACATGCGCGATGGCCGCGTCCGCGCCGCTCACCACTGCCGCGGTGCAGGTGGTGGCCATGCGGCCCGGCCCTTCGCCCGAGCGAACCTCGCTCCATATCGCCGTGTTGGCGCCCTGCATCAGCGTCGACAGCGCCTCCGCCAGTGCGTCGAAGCCGTGGCCCGCGGCGTCCGCCAGGAGCGCGGGAGCGTCCGATCTGAGGTAGTCTGCCGTGATCTCGCTCGCCCGGCCTCCGCCACCGCCGCCAAGGCCGTCCGCCACGACCAGCAGCCATGCGGCGCAGCCAAGCTCCTCGGGGACCAGGACGACGGCCTGATCCTCGTTGTCCGGCTTCACGTGGCCCTTGTGGCCGTGCCAGGCGGCATCCATTCGCGCCACTGTCAGCCGCCTACTCGATCGTCAGAGCCGAACGACACGCGCCGTCTCCATGCCGGGCAGCGAACGAATCTTGGCAAGCATCTCGTCCGTCACCGGGTTGTCCACCATCACGACCATCAGCGCCCGTCCACCGACCTTCTCGCGGCCCACGTTCATGCCGCCGATATTGACCTGGTTAGCGCCCAGGAGCATCCCAACGGCGCCGATCATGCCCGGTTGGTCCGTATGCCGCGTGAAGAGCATGTCGCCTTCGGGGATGAGATTCACCTCGTAGCCGTCGACGTGGACGATGCGCAGGGCGTTTCGCCCTACCACTACGCCGCAGATGGACTGCTCGCCGTCAGGCATGGTCACCTTGACGGTCACCATGGCTGAGTACTCGCCATGGCTCGCGGTGGCGCTCTCGGTGACCCGAATGCCCCTGGCGGCGGCCAGCACGGGCGCGTTCACAAGGTTCACCGGGTCCGAGAGCATGGGACCGAGGAGGCCCGCCACGATGGCCCGCGTGACGGCGCCCAGCGCGATGCCGTCGAACGTGCCCCGGTAGCTCACCTCCACGGCGCTGATGGGCCGCCCGCGCCCGTCCAAGTCGCGAGCCAACTGGGTGTGGAGGCTGCCTATCTTCTCGCCCAGCGCCATGTAGGGCTGCGCCCGCTGCAGGGCTTCCGCCGACAGCGCGGGCATGTTCACCGCGGATCGCGCCGGTTGGCCGTCGAGCACCTCGACGATCTGCTCCGCCACGTCTATTGCAACCTTCACCTGGGCCTCGGTGGTCGAGGCGCCGAGATGCGGGGTGACAACGGTCTCGCTCAGCCCGACCAGCGGATGGTCCGGTTCCACCGGCTCCTTGCTGAACACATCGAACGCCGCGCCTGCGACATGCCCCGAGCGGATCGCCTCGGCCAGCGCCTCCTCGTGGACGACGCCGCCCCGGGCCACATTGATGATGCGAACGCCCTTGCGCATGCGGGCCAACTCGGCCTGGCCGATGAGGCCGCGGGTCTTGTCGTTCAGCGGCACGTGGACGGTGATGAAGTCGGCCTTCTCGTAAATCTCTTCCAGCGATGTCAGGCGGGCGCCGCAATGCTCGGCGGCGGCATCCGTGGCATACGGATCGTAGGCAAGCACGGTCATTTCAAGGCCACGAGCCCGGAGGGAGACCTCGGCGCCGATCTTACCCAGCCCGACGATCCCGAGGGTCTTGCCGAAACACTCGGTCCCCACGAAGCGCTTGCGGTCCCACGCGCCGGACCGGAGGCTCGCATCCGCTTGCGGAATGCGCCGCGCCAGGGCCAGCATCATGGCGATGGTCAGCTCGGCGGCCGCCATGGTGTTTCCATGCGGCGAGTTGACGACCACTATGCCTTGCGCCGTAGCGGCTTTCACGTCGATGTTGTCGACGCCGACGCCGGCGCGTCCGATGACCTTGAGCCTCGCTCCGGCCGCGATGACGGCGGCGGTGACCTTCGTCTCGCTCCGTACCACGAGAGCGTCAAACCCAGGGATGACCTCAAGCAGCTGCTCGGGTGAGAGGCCCGTTTCCGTTACGACCTCGGCATGCTCGCGCAGTCTGTCGATGCCCTCGCGAGCAATCGGATCGCTAACTAGAACCCTCGGCATTAGGTGGCGCACTCCTTTCGTCTGACTCAGTCTACTCGAAGCCCGCGGGGGCGGAACACGGACGGGCCGTTCGATAGTCCATAATGAGGAGGCCCGACACGGTGTCGGGGCCACAGACGCGCCTAACGATGACCTTACCACTGCCCCGCGGCGATCCTCCACAGCCGCGGGCGTTGCCGGTTCCGTGGGCCGGAAGGAGCGGCGGCTTCATGCGCCATGCAAACCGATCAGCGTTCACTCTGGTGGAGCTGCTGACAGTCATCGCCATTATCGCGGTGCTGTCTGCTCTGCTCTTCCCTGTCATGAGCAAGGCCAAGGAAGCGGCGCGGCAGACCGCCTGCCTGACGAACATGCAGGAAATCCACACCAAGCTCAGTCTCTACCACCAGGACTATGACGCCTACCCGCCCATGCTCCTCGGCGTCGCCGAGCGTAGCGACGGCTCGGCGTGGCAGATCGGCGACCCGGCCCCGCCGGTTGCGGCCGCCAACGTGAGGTTCGGCTTCCTGTACCCGGCCTACGTGAAGAGCGTCTCCTACTTCACCTGTCCCGATGCGGTGACCTACAACGCCGCGACAGTGACGCAGGCCGGCTTTCCCGCGAACTCCGGATATGCCGGATCGGCGACCTACGGCTCCCACGGGCTCCGCTACGGTCCGGCCGGCACCCCGATCTCCTACTACGCGGTCGACAGCTACGACGCCACGCCCGGGCCCAATGGCTCCTACTGGGTCGCCTACACTCGCGACTGGAGCGGCGTGACCGCGGATACTCAAAACGACAACCCGTACCAGCTGAAGTTCAACAATCCCGCGCCCGACAAAACGGTGGTCACCTGGTGTAACGCGCACGTCACCGTGGCGCACACCGAGATGTGCCCCGTGCTGCTCCTCTCCGGCACGGCAAAGCAGGCGCCCGCCAACAAGGTTCAGTCGAAGGGGTGGCTTCTGGGGTCCGACTAAGGGCCTACCGGAACCGGCGCAGCCTGAGTGAGTTGGTCACAACCGAGATTGAGCTGAGCGCCATGGCTGAGGCGGCCACCATCGGGCTGAGCCGCCCTGCCGCGGCCAAGGGAATGCCCAGCGCGTTGTAGGCCACGGCCCAGAAGAGGTTCTGCTTGATGATGGCCGTGGTGGCCCGCGCCAGCCGGATGGCGGTCGCCACGCCCCTGAGGTCGCCGCGCACCAGCACCACGTCGGCCGCTTCCGCCGCGATCTCCGTGCCGCCGCTGATGGCGACGCCGAGGTCGGCCTGCGCCAGGGCAGGGGCATCGTTGACGCCGTCACCGACCATGGCCACGGGATCCCCCTCGGCCTGAGCCCTCTTCACCGCCTCGGCCTTACGGCCCGGCAGCACGTGGGCGTGCACGTCGGTGATCCCGCACTGCGTCGCCACCGCCCGCGCGGCCGCCTCATGGTCCCCCGTGAGCATGGCGACACGTATGCCGAGTCGCCTTATGTCGGCCACCGCCTCGGCGGCGCCGTCGGCCAGGAGATCGGTGACGGCGATCACGCCTGCGTGGCAGCCATCAACAGCGACGTGCGCCACGCCGGCGCCGGCCTGTTCGGCCGCGTCGGTGTCGGACGCCAACGCCGGGTCGGCCGCAACGCCGCGCTCCGCCAGCCATCGCCAGGCGCCCACCAGCACGCGCCGCTCGCCCACCATGCCCTCGACGCCGGAGCCGGCCACCGAGACGAAGTCTGTCGCCCGGCCCAACGCCACCGTTAGATCGGTGCAGTGGGCCACGATGGCCCGCGCCGTGGGATGCTCCGAAACGGCCTCCAGCGGCCCTGCCAGGGCCAGCAAGGTCAGCCCTGAGGCATCACCCGGTAGTGCAGAGGCCACGAGTGTGACGGCCATGTCGCCGCGTGTCAGCGTGCCGGTCTTGTCCAGGAGCACGACGCCCACGCCGGCAGCTCGCTCGAGGGCGGCGCTGTCCTTCACCAGTATGCCCAGTTCCGCGCCGCGCCCTCCGGCGACCATCACTGCGGTGGGAGTGGCCAGCCCCATGGCGCACGGACACGCGATCACGAGCACCGCCACCGTCGCCAGCAGCGCCTCACCCGGCGAGCGGCCCGCCAGGGTCCATCCAATGCCGGTCAGGGCCGCCGCCACGGTCACGGCAGGCACGAAGATCGCCGCGGCCCGATCAGCGACACGCT
Organism: Armatimonadota bacterium; assembly: GCA_026392115.1. Taxonomy (GTDB): domain Bacteria; phylum Armatimonadota; class Chthonomonadetes; order Chthonomonadales; family CAJBBX01; genus CAJBBX01. Next base: position 29,530 of record JAPLCQ010000139.1, read on the forward strand.
GGACCGGCGCCTTGCTCGTCAGCGACTGCTCCACCATGCGGGCGATCTGAGCCAGCACCGTGTCGCGTCCGACCCGGTCGAGGCGGCAGACCAGCGCCCCGCCCCGGCTCACGGAGCCGCCGATGACGCGGTCGCCCGCCTCCTTGGCGACCGGCGCGGACTCGCCGGTGACCATGCTCTCGTCGACCAGTGCGCGGCCCGTATCGATCACACCGTCCGCGGGTATCCGGTCACCGGGACGAACGATGACGCGATCACCGGGCGCCAGGAGCTCGCACGGGGTCTCCACTTCGCCTGCGGCAGTCACGACGGTGGCGGTCCGCGGCCGCAGTTCGAGTAGCCTTCGCACCGAGGCCGAGGCCCGAGACCGGGCGGCGCGTTCCAGCACCCGGCCCAGAAGGACGAGCGTGATGATGGTGGCGCTGGTCTCGAAGTAGGAGTGGCCCGCGCCGGTCGCCACGGCCCAGACGGAGTAGCCGAACGCCACGGTCGTGCCGAGGGCGACGAGGCTGTTCATGTCGGCGGTCCCGTGGCGCAGCGAGCGCCACGCCCCGGAGTAGAAGCCCCAACCGGCGAGGAACTGCACCGGCGCGGTGGCCGCCATCAGCGCCACCTCCAGCCAGAGCGGTCGGCCGTGCATCCACGCCATGCTCACGGCGACCACCGGCAGCGATAGCGCGACCGCCAGCGCCAGCCGTAGGCGCAGGATATGCTCGGACCGCCGGGCCTCCCGCTCCGCGGCGCCGGTATCTGCCTCTTCGGCCCACATGCCGTCGAACCCGGCGATCTCCACGGCCTCCAGCAGGGAGCCGCGGTCGGACAACTCAGGCAGGTACTCAACGGAGGCCCGTTCGGTGGCGAGGTTCACGCAAGCCGACGTGACGCCCGGCACGCGCTGAAGCTGCGCCTCCAGACGGGCCACGCATGCGGCGCACTGCAGACCCTGGATGTCGATGTCGGCTCTGGCCACGCTACCCTCCCCTGACACGGCGCTCAAGGGCGTTGGAAGCCTCGACCGCCAGACGGAACATGGCAGCCATCAAGGGATCCCATCGCCAGTAGAGGCCGCACACATCCCGTGGAGCGACCTCGGTCGCGCCCGACGACTCGGAGCCGTCGGGGATCGCCCCCAGCTTTGCCACGATGCCGACGAAGGCCGGGACCTCGCTTACCCCATCCGCCGAACCTAGTTCATACACGCCCAGACGTTCCACCGCGGCGAGCGTGGCGCCGACCTCCTCGTACGTCTCCCGGTAGGCGGCGGCAAGGTCGGTCTCACCGGGTTCCAGACGACCGCTGGGCGTGCACCATCCACGCGGCACCCGGCCCAGCACGAAGCGGCCCTGACGCCACGCGAAGACAACCACCGCGGCGGGTGGCGGATTGTACGCAGGCGACCGACCGGGCGCGAAGCTCACCGCGCAGTCGTCCCACCACGCGCTCGGCATGGGGCGTGTCACTGCGGCCCGTCCTGGGCCACCTGACGAACCAACCGGCCCACGACAGCCTCAAGGGGCACAGGCCCGAACGCGCGGCTATCGTCCGACTCGCGCCGATTGTCACCCAGGGCCACCAGGCGTCCCGCGGGCACCGTCAGGCAGGATGGCGCGGATCCGGCAGGCGGACGCTCGAACAGGTCGCGCACCTCCGAAAACGCCGCCGCTTCACCAGGCGACAGGGTGTCGCCCGGCAAGGCCGCAACACGCTTGACGAGGGACTCGTTGCCCTGCGTGAAGACGATGACATCGCCGCGGCGGAGTTCCGCGCCCCGGACGGCCGTATCAACAATCACCACCTGGCCGTTGGAGAGTCCCGGGGCCATCGACTGGCCGTCCACCACCGTGACCCGGAAACGGGCCACAAGCAGGATCATGGCTAGGACCGGTACGGCAACCAGAAGCAGTCGTCCAGCAACACGTGGCATACCGGAACATCCCTCGGCGCGGGTTATGGCGTAGAATGTGGGTCAGCCCCACGCCACCATACCCTACCGCTTCGGGCTACGGTTCCCTATTGCCGGGATGCGCCGCACAGGCAGGAGTTCGCTGAATGACCCACGAGCAGCTAATGCAGTACGCACCATACGCGGGCCTCATCGGCCTGGTTCTGGCCGTCGCGGCCGTCGTCGGCCTGGCGATCTGTTCGGCGCGCCTGAGGCGCCTGCGGTCCACGCTGGCTGAGGCTCTCGGTGAGTCGGGCGCCGCCACCATCGAGGAGACGCTGCTCAAGCACACCAGCGCCGTCGCGGAGTTGCGCGCCGATCTGAGCCGCCTCCAGAGGGAGCATACCCAACTCGGCGAGCGCGCCTCCCGAGCGATCAGCCATGTAGGCCTCATCCACTATGACGCCTTCGACGATGTGGGCGGGCAACAGAGCTACTCCGCGGTGCTCCTCGATGATCACCGCGACGGCGTGGCGATCACGTCCATCTTCAGCCGCACCAGCGTGCGCGTCTACGCCAAACGCATCGAGGCCGGTCAGAGCGCGCAGCCGCTGAGCGACGAGGAAGACGCGGCCTTGCGGCAGGCCGGCGGGAAGTAGCCATGGCCCCGACCGCCGACCAGCCGCCCAAGACAGGGTCGGAGCGATCTTCCGAGCCTGACGATATGCTGCTGATCCAGCGGACCCGTGAGGGCGACCGATCGTCCTTTGACCGGTTGATTCGTCGGCACGAGCGGCGCGTCTACAACCTCGCGTACAGGCTGTGCGGAAATCCCGATGACGCCGCCGATGTGGCCGCCGACGCGTTCGTCCGGGTCTACAACTCCCTCGCCTCGTTCCGCGGCGACGCCTCGTTCCTGACGTGGATCTACCGCATCACCACCAACATCTACCTCGATGCGCGTAAGAGGAAACGGGCCCGCCCGCAGGTCTCCCTTGATGAACTGGTCGAGATGGACGACTCTGCGATCACGCGCCAGTACGAGGACCATGCGCCCCTACCGACGGAGGTGGCCGAGCTGAACGAGCGTGCCCGCGCCCTGCAAGGCGCCGTGAGCCGTCTCCCGGACTACCAGCGCGTCATGGTCGTGATGTACCACGTGGAGGGCAAGTCGTACGAGGAGATCGCCGCTGCGGCGGGACTGCCCATCGGCACCGTGAAGTCGCGTCTCAACAGGGCCCGGCTGGCGCTCAGGGAACTCCTCAAGGACCAGATGGAACTCTTCTAGCCGCCCCGTCGTCCAAGCCCATAGACGACGTACGAGCGTCGAGCGTCAGGGCAAGAAGGCCCTGCGTCGAGCCAATGTTAGGCCACTCACATGAAATGCGACAAAGCGCTTGAACTGATGTCGGCGTACTGCGAAGGCGACCTTGGTCCGGCTCTCTCGGTGCCCTTTCAGGCTCACCTGGCCGACTGCGCCTCCTGCCGCTCCGCGGCCTGCGACGTGGCGCGATTGCACCAGGGTCTGACGGCCCTGCCTCTGGCTCCAGTCTCCGACAGCTTGCGAGTGGAGATTTGGCGGCGCATCGAAGCGGGCGAGAAGCCGATCGTTCCAGCGCGACGGTTCGCTTGGCGTTTCGGCCCGGCCCGGTTGGCCCTGGCCGCCGGAGGAGCCGTGCTGGTTGTCACGCTGGCCGGGCGCGTGGCTTTGCCGGGGGCGTTCCACGCCGCGGGCTGGACGAACTGGCTCACCGGGAGCCGTGCCACAGCCGTGCGCACCGAGGCTTCGACCGTTCCGTTCACGGCCGGAGCGGCCTCGTTGCGTCACGAAGCGAGTGGTGTCATCCTCTCCATCCCGGTGACCAACACATCCAAGGCGGCGGTGGTCTTCTCGGCTTCCGTCCCCCAATCGGACGGCGGAGACGGGCCTGTAGTCACGGTGGCTCCGGGAATGTCGGCGGTGCTGTCGGTTTCGACGACGATGGACAGCACGGCTTCTCGTATCAGCGTCCGTTGGAAGCAGGGCTCTGCGTCCGGTTCGACTGAGTACACGCCGGTTCGAAGCCTCTAGGCGAGGCGCCCTCAGCGCTTGGCGGGCGCCTTGCCGCTTGCCGATGGCGCGGTCGGCGTGGACTTGACCGTCACCAGCGTTACCAGCCGGTCGCCGGGCCCATCCTTCTTCAGATGAGCGGTCACCCACTGCCCAACGTGCAGCGTCCCGAATGGCACGTCACGACCATCCCTGCGCACGCGCGGCGGATCGTGCCAGATGGCGGTATGGGTCTCCCCAGACGCGCTGACGAGGGTCAGCCTGCTCGTGATAAGGTCGATCCGCGTTAGGCGGCCCGTTACCGTGGGTCTCGACCTCTCGCGAAGCCCTTCGGCCCCCTGTTTCGTATCTGCCACGCCGGTCGCCATGATGCGGCCGTTGGGGAGGAGCCTCGGCGCCACCCAGACACGGCTGCCCGCGGGGAAGTCGGCGGGCTGCGCCGGACTGCCCGCCTTGCGCCAAGCAGTGGTGGCGGTCACGCGGTACCGGATGGGGGCGGCGTCGGCCCCCTCCTCCGCGGCCAGGTCCGATTCCGTCGCCTCTCGGAGCGTCACCTCGGTCACCTGCGTGCGCACGCGCACGATCCAGGCCCAGGATGCTCGATCGGCAAGGTCGTGGAGCACGTAGGGCTGTGTGGCTGAGGGGCGGAAGCGAACGGTAACCGCGTCGCCGACCGCGAAGGCGGAGACGGCTGCGGCCCGCTTGGCCCTGAGGACCTGGGTCGCTGGCGCCGTCACGAAGCTGAGCGATCCACCTGAGGCCGTGCGGAGCGTCACCGACGACCGCTCCTGATCGACAGAGGCGACCGTCCCCTGCGCCACGTTGCGCGGGGTTTGCGCAAGTGCAACGGGCCGGCAGACTCCAAGAAGGAGCGCCAGCCCGGTTGCCAGTCGTCGAGGGCTCACGCCGACGTCACGGGCGACGGCCTCCGCCCTGCCCCGCCTGACCCATCGCTTGCTGGGCATTCTGCATGAGCTGGCCCACCATCTGCTGGCGCTGATCGGCCGGCAGGCTGCTCCACATCTGGATGCCCGCGCGCATCATGTTGCCCATGAACTGCGAGCGTGTGCCGGGATCCATGTTCATGAACATCTGCATGCTCTGCGACATGGCCTGTGCCATCTGATCGGGGCTCATCTCCATCATCAGGGCCATCTGCTGCTTCTGCAGGTCAAAGAAGCGGTCGGCCGTGGTCGCGCCGCCTGCCGAGCCGCCGGAATTGGTGGCGTAGATGACATACAGCGGGGTCGTGGTGAACCGCTGGCCCTGCAGCTCGTCGGCGAAGTTCGCCGGTACCGGGAAGTCCTTGGAGTAGAGGGTGGCGCGGCGGGTGCGGTTGTTCTCCACCACCAGCCCGGTCTGCTCCACCAGATCGAGTGCACGGACGGCGGCACAGAGCTTGTCCGCCGAAGGCACGGCGTTGGCCTCCGCCTGCTGGCGGTACGCCTTGCGCCACGCAGACCCCTTCACGGTCGCGACGAGTGCATCAAGTGCCTCTTCAATACGCGCGGCGTTGGGCTCGGTGGGCTTGGCGGCGACTGCAAGGAACGGATCGACCACGATGGTGACGTTGAGCCGCTTGCCGAGGCCCTCGGCTACGGCCTTGAGCTCCGTGTTGTAGTTGCGCTTCGTCGAGCCCGCGCCGGGGCCCTGCTGCGCCTGGGCCGGAAGCGACAGCGCGAGGGCGCACGCGCCGGCGGAGAGCCACCGTGCGACGGCAAACGGCCTAGCCATGTCCATCTCCTTGCCGGACGCTTGCCGCCCGGGCTGCATCGGTCACGTAGGCGCCGATGCTACTTCACGACGCGGATGCTGACGATCTTGTCGCCACGCTTGATCTGCTTCACGACGTTCATACCCTTGCTCACCTTGCCGAAGACGCAGTAGTCGCCGTCGAGCTGATGATTGGGACCCAGGTTGATGAACCACTGGCTGTCGCCCGTGGCCGAGCGCGGCGCGGAGAGCGCCATGCCCAGCGAACCGGTCTCATGGGTGCGCGAGTTGACCTCGAACGGGATGTTCTTGCCGGAGCCGCCCGAGCCGATCATCGGGCCGTCGATGCCGTCAGTCTTGGTCTTCGGGTCGCCCGCCTGAACCACGAAGCCCGGCTCCAGACGGTGAATCAGAATGCCGTCATAGAACTTCTTTCGGCAAAGGTCCACGATGTGCGCCGTGGTCTTGGGTGCATCCTTGGCGAACAGCTCCAGGGTGACCGTACCACGGCTCGCAATCGTCATCTCAAGCGTGGGGTTGGCGGCCGGACCGGCCAGAGCTACGGCACAGAGCGCCGCAGCCGGCAAGGCCGCAGCAACGAAACGGAGGAGTGACTTCATGTGGGAGCCCCTTACTTGGCCGCCAGGTTCGCGATGGCATCGCCACGCCTGATCCTGGCCGCCACGTCCATGCCGGAGGTTACGACACCGAAGACGCAGTAGTCGCCATCGAGGTTTCGGTTGTCGTTGAGGTTGATGAAGAACTGGCTGTCGCCCGTATCCGACTGCGGGCTGGTAAGCGCCATCGCCAATGTGCCCTTGAGACACGGTAGGCCCGACGGCTCGAACTCCAGCGGCTTGCCCGATCCGCCGATGCCCAGCGTCAGGAATTCGGGGTCCGCGGCGTCCATGGCCGCAAGGCGGGGCGACTCGATGTCGCGCGTCTTGGGGTCTCCGGCCTGCACGACGAAACCGGGCGCCACGCGGTGGTACTTGATCCCGCGGTAGAAACCCGAACGGACCAACTGCATGAACTGCGCGACGGTCTTCGGGGCCGCCTTGGGATAGAGCTCCAGCGCGATGTCGCCGCGCCCCTCAATCGTCAACGTTAGCGAGATGGCCCCATCCTTGGGCGCCTCCAGCTTCGACGCCTGCTGGGCTACGCGCTTCTGCTTCATGATGAAGTCGGACTTCTTGGCGGAGACGGCCTGCTCGCGGTCCTTCCTGTCTGCCTCCGATATCATGGGGGACGGGTTCAGGTCTTTCCGGGCGGTGAACAGGAAGGAGACGCCCAGAGCCAGGACCACGATGGCGAAAACCAAGGCTATCGATCGCATTTATTGTTTCCTGCCGGATCGGGTGGATGGGGGGCGAGACGGCACATGCCGTCGCCCGTAGAACGGTAGCCAGATTCTACCCAGTGCTCCGGCGCGAGTCAACGCGGACGCGCAAGGCTCCGCCGAACGGCATGCTATACTCTCGGACTCCGGGGGCGGACGGCGCTGGCAACGCGACGGCCGGCCCGCGGAACCGCGAAGGAGACCGAGATGCTGGCGCGCCGGATCATCCCCTGCCTTGACGTCAAAGAGGGCCGCGTCGTCAAGGGCGTGAACTTCCTCAACCTGCGCGATGCCGGCGACCCGGTGGAGTTGGCGGCACAGTATGACGCCATGGGCGCCGACGAACTCGTCTTCCTGGACATCACGGCCAGCCACGAGAAGCGCGACCTTATCTATGACGTTGCGGCGCGTGTGGCTGAGCAGGTCTTCATCCCCTTTACGGTGGGAGGCGGCATCCGTGATCCCGAGGATTTCCGGCGCATCCTGAAGGCCGGGGCGGACAAGGTCAGCGTGAACACCGCCGCCGTCTTGCGGCCGGAGTTGGTCACCGAAGCGTCACGGCAGTTCGGCAGCCAATGCGTCGTGGTGGCCATGGACCCGAAGCAAACCGGCGTCACCGAGAGCGGCGAGCCCAAGTGGGAGGTCTTCATCAACGGAGGCCGCACCCCTACGGGCATCGATGCGCTGGACTGGGCGGTGCGGTGCGAGGAGATGGGCGCGGGCGAGATACTGCTCACCAGCATGGATCGCGACGGGACGCAGATCGGCTACGACCTGCCTTTGACTTCCGCGGTCGCCCGGCGGGTCGGCATCCCGGTGATCGCGTCGGGCGGAGCCGGGACGCCGCAGCACTGCCTCGAGGCGGTGACCGACGGACTGGCCGACGCGGCGCTCATCGCATCCATCGTGCATGACGGAACCTACAGCATCAGCGACATCAAGGCGCATCTGGCGGCGCATGGCGTTTGCGTCCGATAGCGCAATGCCGGAGCAGGAGCAGAGTGTGGCGATTTGGGACGACCTGAAGTACGACGGCGCGGGACTGATCCCGGCGGTAGTGCAGGACAGCGAGAACGGCCAGGTGCTCATGGTGGCCTACATGAACGCGGCATCCGTGCGCATGACGCTGGAGACCCGGCGCGCGACCTTCTGGAGCCGCTCGCGGAGCAAGTTCTGGATCAAGGGCGAAAGCTCGGGCCATGTCCAGCATCTCGTATCGCTGGCGGTCGACTGCGACAAGGACTGCCTGCTCGTTGCGGTGAAGCAGGAAGGCCCGGCGTGCCACGAGGGCTATCGCTCGTGCTTCTTCCGCGAGGTGACGGGTGAGGGCGAGCGCCTGACCGTGGTCGCCGAACAGCTGAAGACCCCCGAGGAAATCTACGGGGCGAAGCCCGTCGCGTAGGAGATCGCCGCCCCTTCCCCTACGCGGCCACACAGCGTATGGGGAAGGGGCGACGGACCGCCGCGACTACATGCCGTTCAGCATCTCCGCCGCCTCGGTCAGGGCCTCCTCGAATGCGACGAGGGCCCGGTCCACCTCTTCCTCGGTGATGATCACCGGCGGCTCGAAGCGGATCACCTTGGGGTTGTTCAGCGTGTAGGCCGCCACGACGCCCCTACGGGACATGCCGTTGATGGACAGCTCGCCGTAGTCCTCCACCGCGAACTCCACGCCGATCATCAGGCCCATGCCCCGCACGTCGACCAGCACGTCCGGGTGGTCAGCCTGGATGCGTCGCAGGCCCGTGATCATCTGCTCGCCTCGGGCCCGGGCACGCTCCACCAGCCCCTCCGACTCGATGGCCTCGAGAGCCGCCAGACCGGCGCGGCAGGCCAGTGGGTTCCCGCCGAAGGTGCTTGTATGCACGAGCGGGTTCTCGCCGAAGGCCTTGTCCCAGATCTCCTTTGTGGCCATGACGGCGCCGAGGGGCATGACGCCGCCGCCGAGCGCCTTGGCCAGCGTCATGATATCCGGAGCGACGCCCCAGTGGTCGCAGGCGAACATGGCGCCCGTCCGCGAGAGGCCGGTCTGGACCTCGTCGAGGATCAGCAGGATGCCACGCTCGTCGCAGAGGCGGCGAAGGCCGGGAAGGTAGTCGTCCGACGGGCAGCGGATACCGCCTTCGCCCTGGATGGGCTCCACGATGACGGCCGCCGTGTTGGGGCCGACGGCATCGGCCACGGCCTGAACATCATCGAATGGTACGTGAACAAAGCCCGGAAGCATGGGATCGAATGGCTTGCGGAAGAGCTCGCGGCCTGTGGCGGCCAACGAGCCCATGCTCTTGCCGTGGAACGCGCCCACAGTACAGACGAAGTCCGTCCTGCCTGTGGCGCCGCGGGCGATCTTGATCGCTCCCTCGACCGCCTCGGTGCCGCTGTTGCAGAAGAAGGAGTACTGCAGGCCCTTGGGTGCGATCGAAGCCAGCTTCTCGGCCAGCAGCGCCATGGGCTCGTTGAAAAACGTTCGGCAAGAGAGCGGCAGCCTGTGGAGTTGCTCCTGCACCGCTGCGACCACGTGCGGGTGCGAGTGGCCCAGGGTGAAGACGCCGTAGCCGCCCAGGCAGTCCAGATACTCCGCCCCGCTGACGCATCGAACGGTGCAGCCCGAAGCGCTCTCCTCCACATCGCCGAAGCCGGCGAAACGCATGACGCTGGCCAGGCCCGGGTTGACGTAGTCCTGGTACAGGTCGATGACGCGGTTGATCCTGCTCTCGCTATCCATGTCTCATCCTCTCATCCGGCCTCAGGGGTCTCCCCGGCGTCGCTTTCGACGACAACGTAGAACTCATCGGTGTGCCGCCAGGCCGGAACGCCGAAGACGATGGTCTCCAGATCGCCGAAGGCCCGGTGCGGCGTGCCCGGCTCGATCAGTACGGTGACACCGGGCCGCAGCTCCACCAGGTCGTCGCCGAGTTCCATGGAGCCCGAACCGGCGAGGACGTAGTAAATCTCCGTGCAGTCGCGGTGGTAGTGCTTCACCGAGTCGCGGATATGCGTCACGTGCAGGTTGGCCACGGGCGTGTCGGCGGCGGTCACCACCCGCGCGCTCTCGCCGCACTTGCTCATCACGACCGGCGCCTCGGACCTGTCACGAACGAGGTAGCCCATGCCGTCTCCCCTCGCCACGGCTAGGAGCCGGGCTCCGTGCGGCGGCGGCGAATGCCGTCATACAGCGCGGCCAGCCAGATGACGCCGCCGATGATGATGACCTGCCAGTGCGGATGCAGCCCCTTGAGGTCGCAGCCGTTCTGGATCACCGCCATGAGAAACGCGCCGATGATCGTGCCCAGGATGCCGCCTGCGCCGCCGGAGAGGCTGGTGCCGCCGATGACCGTGGCGGCGATGGCCTGAAGCTCCAGGCCGACGCCGGCGGTGGGCTGCCCTCCGCCCGTCCGCGCGACATGAACCACTGCTGCGACGCCTGCCAGCAGGCCGCAGAGAGTGAATACGGTGATCGTTGTGCGGTTCAGCGAGATGCCCGAAAGCCGAGCCGCGTCTTTGTTGCCACCCACAGCGTACACACTGCGTCCCCATGCCGACTTTGCCAGCAGCAGGTGCACGCCGACAGCCGCGCCGACCATGAGAACGAGAGGGATCGGTACCCCGGCGTCCTGCGTGCGGCTGAAGAGCTGCCCCATGGCGAAAGCCTCAAAGCCCGGCGCCGTGCCGCTGACGTTGGCGTCTCCGGACACGATGAGGGCCAGGCCGTTGGCGATGCCCATGGTACCGAGGGTGGCGATGAAAGCGGGCATGCGGCCGTACGAGGTTAGCAGACCGCTCACGGCGCCGCACGCCGCTCCCGTGAGGCACGAGGCCGCCACGGCAGGAGCCACGCCCCATCCGCGGCCGACCATAAGCCACGCGGCCATCACGCTGCATAGCGCAAGGATGCGGCCCACGGAGAGGTCGATGTGCCCGGCGATGATCACCGCGGTCTCGCCCAACGCCAGCACGGCCACGACGGCGGTGGACTGGAAGATCGTGTTCCAGTTCATGCGCGTCATAAAGCCCTGGTCTCGCGCCACAATAGACAGCGCAATCACCATCACCAGCAGAAACGAAAGCGGGGCGAAAACGCCGCCGACTTTGTCCATGACGGTGGAGCGGTTGCTGGCCGGGACATCGTGTTTGGTCAAGGGAGCCCTTCCCATTGGTAACGGTTACCGGCTTGAGTTTACCGCACGGCACACTCCCTCGCAGGATGCGGGCCCTACGGCTCGGCGAGGCATGGAGCGACGCATGCAGCATGACCTGATCATCATCGGCGCCGGACCCGCGGGATGCGCGGCGGCTCTGGAGGCCCGTGCGCGGAACCTGGAGGTCGTCCTGCTTGAGCGCAGGGCGTTGCCGCGGCACAAGACCTGCGGCGGCGGAGTTCCTGCGGCGGCGGCGGCCCTGCTGCCCGAGGTGGCCATTGAGCAAGCCTGCGAGGCGCGCTTGCGCTTCATGCGGCACACGTTTCGCTTCGGCTCGCCCTACTGCTGGCCGGTGAGCGCCGACCCAGCGGATGCCTCGCTGGATGTCCTCAGCGTCACGCGAAGCCGGTTCGACCTGCTGCTGGCAGAGGCGGCGTCGGCCAGGGGCGCCGATCTGCGGACAGAGAACCGCGCCGTGGCGCTGGAGGAGAGCTCCGAGGGCGTGGTGGTCACGGTGACCCACTCCGGCGGCGACGAGCGGCATTCGGCCCGGTACGCGATCTGCGCCGACGGGGCCGTCGGTCCCAGCGCACGGTGGGCGGGACGCACGCGCCGGACCTCGGCCATCGCCATGGAGGTCGAGGTCCCGGTCAATTGGCGGTCGTCCCCGGAGCTGCTTACGCGCGACACGATGCACCTTGAGTTCGGCAGCGTGCCCAACGGCTATGCGTGGGCGTTTCCCAAGGCCGACACCGTCAACGTGGGCGCGGGCTTTTTCGCGCCGGGCGCCAACGCCCACGGTCTTGCGGCGGTCGCCCAGCTGCGGCAGGTGATCGCAGATACATGCCAGCACCTGGGGCTCCGTCACGATCCGGCCACGGCCACATTCCACAGCCACCCGATCCCGCTCTGGCAGGCAGACGCGCCGCTGGTGAGCCGCGGAGGGCGCATCCTCCATGCCGGTGATTCAGCTACCCTGGTGAACCCGCTCTTCGGCGACGGCATCCTGCACGCGCTACGGAGCGGACGCATGGCCGCGGCCGCGGTGGCCGACGGCGCCACACGCGACTATGCGACCGACGTGCGGCGCGTCTTTGGCGGGCCGTTCACCGGGGCGCGGCGCATCTCGGGCGTCTTCTACCGCTTCCCGGAGCGCTGCTATCACGCGGGAGTCATACGTCCCGGCGCCACCGTCATGGCTGCCCGAATGCTGGCCGGTGAGAGCCTCTATGGGCAGGCGTGGGGGAAGGTCCTGGCGCGCCTCCGCTGGACGCGCGCATGAGGCAGGCGTAGAAAAGGCCCCCGGGGAACGGTGGTGTGAACCACGCTGCCCAGGGGCCTCGGAGTTGGCCTACGGCACCCAGTCCGCCACGAAGACGTTGGTCTTGCGGCCCGGCCCGCAACGGTTTGAGCACCAGAGCAGCTTCTTCCCGTCGCGCGAAAACATGGGGAACGAGTCGAACTCGCCGCCATGGGTGACCTGCTCAAGGCCCGCGCCGTCGAGACCGATCCTGTAGAGTTCGAACGTCCGGCCCACGGGGTCGCCGAGGTTCGACGAGAAGATCAGCCCCTTGCCGTCAGGCGTGAAGTAGGGAGCGAAGTTGGCGGCGCCGGTATGGGTGACCTGGCGCGCCTGCGAACCGTCGGAGCGGGCGACCCAGAGCTCCATCTTGCTGGGCTTCACCAGGTGCTGGGCCAGCAGGTCCAGGTATTCGCGCTTCTCTGTGTCGTTCTGCGGGTACCAGGCGCGCCAGGCGATCATCGTGCCGTCGGGCGAGAGGACGGGGCCGCCGTCGTATCCCACCGTTCGGGTGAGCCGCTTGACATGGTTGCCCCGAGTGTCCATCGAGTAGATGTCGATGTCCCCGTCGCGCGACGAGGTGAAGACGATCTTCTTGCCGTCCGCCGACACGGTCGCCTCGGCATAGTACGCGGTGGCCTTGCCGGGCTCAACCTTCTTTGGGATGACCGGCGTCAGGCCCGAGCCGTCGATCCGGGCCTTGTAAATTGCGTAGTACGGATAGACGGGCCAGACATAGCCCTTGGAGCGGTCCGCGGGCGGGGGCGCGTCGTGGCTGTGCCCCTCCGTGCTGGCGAAGAGCACCTCGCGGTCGCCCTTCATGAAGAACGCGCAGGTGCATCGCCCGTTTCCGCTGGAGATCCGCCGCTCGTCGGTGCCGTCGGCGTTCATTATGTAGACCTGGTCGGCGGCGGCGCCGTTCCGCTTGGCCTGGAAGATGACCTTGGCCCCGTCGTTGCTCCAGTAGGCCTCAGCGTTGTCGCCGGCGAATGTGAGCTGCTTAACGTTGGCCAGGTGGACTTCGGCGGCGTGGCGAGGCGTGGTCAGCAAGGTGGAGGAGGCGGGGCGCCCCTGCGCTCCCGCGACGGCGGAGGCTCCTATGGACAGGGCCAGAGACACAGCGGTTCGCGTCTGCATGGGCCTAGTTCCTCGCCCCAGCCAGCGTGACCTTGAGCGTCACGGACTGACCGCCACGCCGAACGACGACTTCAACGACATCGCCGGCCTTTGAGGGTTCCAGAGCCGCCATATAGTCCTCCATGCCCTTGACGCTCTTGCCCGCGATGGACGTGACCACGTCGCCGCCCTTCAGGCCCGCCTTCTCAGCGGGAGAACCGGGCGTGACGCCCGTGATGGCGAGGCCGGAGGTCTCCGCGCCGCCATAGTCGGGCACGATGCCCATGGTCACCCGGAAGCGCCTGCGGCTGGGCTGCTGGGTCTGGCCGGCCTCAACGTAATCGGGTCGATCGGCCTTGTCGGCTACGGTGGCGATGCACCGGGCGGCCAACTGCGTCACGCGCTCCGCGTCGAGGACGTTGATGCGGTCTGCCGTATCGGTGGGTCGGTGGTAGTCGGGATGGGTGCCGGTGAAGAAGAAGAGCACGGGCACTTTGCCGGTATAGAACGACTGGTGGTCGCTGCCTCCGAAGCCGCTGTCGCCCATCTGCATATTGAAGTAGGCCGTGCTGTTGAACTGGGTCAGCATGGGCTTCCAAGCCGTGGAGGTGCCCGCGCCGGCCACGGAGAGGACGTTGTTCTTCATGCGGCCCACCATGTCCATGTTCACCATGGCGATGGTGCGCTCGAGCGGGAGGATCGGCTTGCGCACATAGTAGGCCGACCCGAGCAGGCCCTGCTCCTCGCCGGTGAAGGCCATGAAGAGGAGCGACCGCTTGGGCTTGGTGGGCAGCGACGTGAAGTGGCCCGCCAGCTCCAGCACGGCCGCGGTGCCGGAGGCGTTGTCGTCGGCGCCGGGGTGCATGACGGGCTTGGCGGCGCCCGCCAGCGATCCGCTGCCGCCCATGCCTAGGTGGTCCATATGGCCGCCGACCACGACGATCTGCTCCTTCAGCGAGGGATCAGAGCCGGGCAGGAGGCCCACCACGTTGGCGGTGGCGACGGAGACGCGAGCCGTATCCGCCTCGACGGATGCCTTAAGCGGCAGGTCCATGGGGCCGGGCGCGGCCGCATACTGCTTCCGCAGATCGGAGAGCCGCTTGCCTGATGCCGAGAGCCAGCGCTCGGCGACGCCCTCGCTGATGGTCGCGACGGGAATGCCCACATCGGCGCCACGCTCGGACGCCATCGTCAGGGCCTGTCCTTTGGCCGTCACGATAATCAGCGCCACGGCGCCGCGGTCGCGCGCGGCCTGGGCCTTGCGCCGAATGCCGCCCGCCATGTTCTGCAGCGTCGTGGGGTTGGCCACGGGTACTCCGGCGAGAGCCATGACCACCTTGCCCTTCACGTCGAAGTCGCCATAGTCGTCGCGCTCGGGGTCGATGGCCTTCACACCGTAACCCACGAAGGCGACGGGTCCCTCGGCCAGGCCCGGGCCGGACGCCGCATATGGCACCCAGTCCTTGCCTACGTGCAAGGCGGTCCTCTTCCCCGCCACGACAGCCGACAGGGCGCACTTGGGGCCGGGCTTGACGCCTACCGGGAAGTCGAAGGGCTGGAAGTAGCCGGAGCCGTCCATGGCCGCCTTGCTGTCGAACTGCCGGGACGTGCCCATGGGCTTCAGGCCAAGGCGGCGGAACTCGGCGGCGATCCAGCGGGCGGCCTTCTCGTTGCCGCGCTCACCGGTGCGCCGACCTTCATACTCCGGGGAAGCCAGGCGTTGGATCACGGCGGCAATCCTATCGCCCGACACGTCCGCCGAGACCGAAACCTGCAGAGCGACGGCGCCGCAGATAGCGGCGGCTGCCAGGGCGATGCGCCTGGTCATTCTCAAGGCTGTTCTCCCTTGCCTATCCAGTCGGGCCATGCGGCCAGGTCCTGGCGGACCGGATGGGCGGTCATATCGAGTTGCAATGGGGTCACAGAGATCATCCCGGCCTCTACGGCCCCCACATCGGTGTCGCTTGGCTGAACACCGTCCTCTACGCTACCGGAAAGCCAGTAGTACTCCCGGCCGGATGGATCGTGCCGGCGGACGATCCGATCCACATACTCGCGCCGGCCTTGCCGCGTCACGACGATGTCGCCGAGCAGAGACGGGTCGAGGCTGGGAACGTTTACGTTCAGCAGGACATTGGCAGGCAGGCCACGCCGCGTCACGGCCCGCACCACCCGGGCCGCCACCGGACCCGCGCCGTCGTACCGCCGAGGCGCCGCACCGGAGACCGAGACGGCGATGGCGCTGAGGCCCAGGATGGCGCCCTCCATGGCGGCCATGACGGTGCCGCTGTAGGTGAGGTCCCAGCCGAGGTTGGCGCCGTCGTTGATGCCGGAGACCAGCAAGTCGGCCCGTCCATCCATGACCACCTCAAAGCCGAGGCTCACGCAATCGCTGGGAGTGCCGCTGGAGCACCAGGCGCGGGACCCGTCTGCCAGGGTAGTCTCTGCCAGCCTCAACGGCTTATGGAGCGTGACGGCATGGCCGGCGGCGCTTCGCGGGCGTTCGGGAGCGACCACGAACAGCTCGCCGAGCCCCTCCAGCGAGCGCTTCAGGGCAAGCATACCGGGCGCGTGGACGCCGTCATCGTTGGTCAGGAGGATGCGCATGAGGCGCATTATACCTATGGCATCAGTGAGCGGCTGGGAGTTGCTGCGCCTCGCGGTACGCTCGCATTGAGAAGTGCTGGAACGCCAAGCCAACCAGCATCACGGCCAGGCAGAGCCAGAAGAGCCGCCCCCAGTCCCCGCCGAGGAGGTGGAGGATCGGGAAGGTCAGAAGCGGCGCGATGGTCCCCCGGAGCCCGAAGAGCGTGGAGTGGACGGCCTGGTACTGGGCTGCGCGGCCGGGCTCGGCGAACATCAGCGTGGTGTTCAGGTAACCGAGGTCGATGCCGGACATGGAGATGCCGCCGGCGACTGCCGCGGCGTAGAGCCACGCCAGCGAGGGCGCCAGAGCGTAAGCAAGGGCCGTCAGGCAGTTGATGCCCACGGCCACCAGAACCGTCAGCAGAGACCCGCGCCGGTCCATGAACCAGCCCCAGAAGAAGAGGCTCAGCAGCGACATGACGCTGGTCAGGTTCTGCATGGTCGCGATCTGGGTCGGCGTGATGTGAAACCGGTCCACCTGGACCGCGTACTGCGCCGGCATCTGCAGCAGGTTGCCGAACCCGGCTAGGAACACGCTGACGCAGAACCAACGGTATCCGCTGTTGTGGGCGAGGATGCCGAACGACTCCCCGACGAAACGGCCGACGCTGGGCAACGCCGCGTCCGCCCGTGACGGCGGGAGCTTGATGCGACCGAACGCCGCCGCGGTGCCCAGGCCGAACACGCCGCCGATCGCGAACATCCAGCGGAAGTCGAGGCCGCCGAATTCCTGCCAGTGGCCC
>JAPLCQ010000167.1 GCA_026392115.1 Armatimonadota bacterium
GTAGGCGATGCCCGATACAACCTCACCCATATGCGCTAAGCTCCCCCGGCCGACCGCGCGGCGCGGCGGGCCCAGCCATCAGACTCCAACACGGCCTCAAGAGTGGCCGCGCACGGACTATGCAGATTCATCACGGCCTGCACCGTATCCATAATACCGGTGTACTGGATACGGCGTTCCAAGAAGAGCGCCACGGCCTCCTCGTTGGCGGCATTCATGACGGCGGGCATGGTGCCGCCCGCTCCGAGCGCCGCCAGGGCAACCCGGGGCGCCGGGAAGCGAGCGTAGTCCACAGGCTCGAACGTGAGGTCGGCCGTCTGCGCCAGGTCGAGCCGCGGGAGATGCGTTTCGACTCGCTCGGGGTGCGTCAAGGCCACCTGGATGGGCAGTCGCATGTCCGGCAGGCCGAGCTGAGCCAGGACCGAGCCGTCGGCGAACTGGACCAGCGAGTGGATGATGCTCTGCGGATGGACGAGCAGATCGATCCGCGATGCGGGCACATCGAACAGCCACCGCGCTTCGATCAGCTCAAGGCCCTTGTTCATCAGCGTGGCGGAGTTGATGGTGACCAAGCCACCCATGGTCCACGTTGGATGCTTGAGCGCCTGCTCGGGCGTAATCGATGCGAAGCGTTCGGCGGGCAGCGTGCGGAATGGGCCGCCGCTGGCGGTGATGATGAGCTTCTCGACCGTCTCCGGCGCCCTGCCGTTGAGGCACTGGAACAGCGCCGAGTGCTCGCTGTCGATGGGCAGCACCGCCACGCCGGCCTCGCCTGCCAACCGCATCGTCTCCTCGCCCGCCGCCACGAGCACCTCTTTGCTGGCTAGCGCGATGGTCTTTCCGGAGCGGATGGCCGCGTGCGTGGGCGCAATGCCGATGGCGCCGGCCACGGCAACGACCACCACGTCGGCCTCGGCCATGGATGCCAGTTCGCAGAGGCCCGGCACACCGCCTGCAACCTCGACGGCGGTTCCGGACATGCGTCGACGCAGTTCCGCGGCCGCCGGTTCGTCCGCCACCGCCACGTGCGCGACGCCCCACTCTCGCGCCTGCCCCTCCAGCGCCTCAACGCTGCGGTTGGCGGCCAGGCCCACGACGCGGAAGCGGTCGGGCATCCGCCGGATCACATCCAGTGTCTGCGTGCCGATGGAGCCGGTCGAACCCAGAATGACCACGTTCGCCATTGCGCTAGCGCCCCCGAACTGCGGCGGACCGCGTGAGTGCGACGACCACTCTGCCTCGCACTCGCACCGCTCGTGATGTCTGCCCCTCCTCCATGTCGGAGGCATCGGCCACGTGGCCATTGACGACCGGCCGAGCGCCCCCGCCCGTGCCGGCAAGGAGCACCCAGTAGGGCTTGTCCGGCCAGCCGATGACCTCCACCTCTGCCGCGGTGGGCTCATCCTTCAGAATCCGGACGGAACCGGGGGCGTGGACGGAGCCGCCGAACCTACGCAGCACGGCCCGGTCATAGATCGGCGGGCCATCCATCAACTGGAAGGCATTCGCCTGCACGGTACCCGGGTTGATGGCCACCGCGTTACGGGTCTGGGCACGGGGTTCGAACGAGTCCGGCAGGAGGCCGACCAACTCGGGTTCGTCCGTGCCCCAGCTCTGTTGCATGCCGGAGACGGTAATCCCCTCGGCCAGTTTGCGCCACGGGCCGCTCGGATCGAGGCGTGCGAGCCGGTAGAGCGCGTCCGAGTAGACGAGACCGCACCACTGCACAGGCAGACCCATCCAGTTGGGCGCCTGCCAGCCGGTGGCGCCGAGGACCGCGATGGTGCCGTAGAGCCCTACGGGCTCGCGGGTGGGCGGCGTCAGGTAGACAAAGGGCACGCCGGTCCACGCCCAGTAGCGGGCGCGAGAGAGCATCTGCGGATCGCCCGTCAGCTCGTAGCCCAGAGCATAGGCGCGGACCATGTGCGCCGAAGCCAGGATATCGGGTGTATGCAGGGGGCACTCCCAGGTCTGGGCGCCGCGCGGCACGGTACCGTCGAACCGCGACTGCTGTCGCAACGCGGCCACGGCGCGGCCGATCAGCGCCCGATCACCCGAGAAGACGGCCGCCGCCAACGCATCAGCCACCACGGCGCCGACGAGACCGTTGGCTTCGTGGGAGAAGTGCGTGCGTGCATAGTCCGTGGCGCCGGGAGCGGCCCGGTAGATCAGGCGGCCGTCCACCGTCAGGCGGGCCAGCTGGCCGACCGCATAGGCTCGCATGCTCTCCGCGCTGCGCACCGCGCCGCCGAAGACCAGAGGAGCGGCGGGGAGCCGAACGTGGGAGACGGCGGAGGCGTAGCGGGAAGCTGGATCGACCAGCGCGACTGCGGAAGCGGCGGTCTGCCGCAACTGCGAGGCAAGCGAGGCATCGGAGACCTCACCGGCAAGGCGCAGCATGTAGGCGGCGGCGTCCGCGGCAGGTTGCGGCGCGAAGCCGGTCACACCCGGCCAGTAGGCATGGCGCCAGTGGTTGCCCGACCGCACCCCGGAACTGAGCCAGCCCTGCGCGGCCTCGTGGAGGTAGCGCCCACGAGTGGTGCGCATCCTGGGCTTGGCGGGGAGGCCGCGCATCTCGACGTACTTCTGGACTGCGGGCGCCACGGTTGTCGCCGCGCCGCCGAGGATGGTCGCAGTCATAACGACTGGACGATTGGAGCGAAGCTGAAGCGGCTCGTAGGGCAGAACCTGACCGTCGTGACGGCCTGTGCCGTCCGAACCGGGCAGGATCAGGGCCATCAGGTGCTTGCGGGAGCCGAGGGTACGGTCCGGCGAGTCGAACATGGCCGCCACGTCGGCCGCAGGCTTCCAGATCAGACCGACGTAGGCTCCGCCGTTCTGGATCGCCATCAGCGGGAGCGTCACCTTCAGCGCATCGGGCACGCGCCGCAGCGAGCCGGGACCGACGATATCGTCCTCGGAGCTGCTCCTGTCCGGCCTCTCCAGGTACTCCAGTCCGCAGAAGAGGCCCTGGTTGCGCGGGGCGCCCGCTTTGCCGGCCAGCAGGCCCAGCATCGGCGCGTAGACCAGGCGGCGATCGGCCGAGGCCGTCAGCGCCGTGCGCACCTCTACGGCTCCGGCCACCCGCCCGCCCGCGAACGTCTGTGTGCAGGTCCAGACGGCTCCGTCGGCATCGGATGCTCGGGCAGTGACGATGATCCGGCCATCCTGCACCCTCACCTTCGTGACCGCCTTGTCGCCGAATGCCAGCCAACGGACGCCGGCTTCGGTGTCGTAGCCGATCAGCGGCCGCGTGAGGCCCACGGCCACCTTCTTGCCGGCCACGCGCACAGTGAAGGCGCCCAGCTTGCCGGCGGCGTGCGTTAGCTCCACCGAGCCCGAGACCACCGAAGGGCTGCCCGGGACCGGCGCCGGCTCGAACGGCACGGGCCAGCGCGGCGCGGCGATCACACGACGCGGGGTCAGCGTGAGGCTCTGGACCACGCAACCTCCCTTGACGCCGGGCGGATCGATGCGGAACCGATAGCCCGCGCCCAATGCCGGCAGGGGCACGCGGATATCCTGCCAGACGCCCTTGCGAAGCCCGCATCGCACGGCGGCCGACTCGGTCGGCGCCGTGCGGAAATAGAAGACCTGTAGAGCTCCGCCCTCATCCGAGCGCGCCCGCACGTTGAGCCAGAGCGGCTGCCCCGCAGGCAGGTTGATGGGTGGGCCGATGGTGTAGGGGTCGGCGCCCGATATCGTGATCCGCATCCCGTCCGGGGTGCTCTCCAGTCGACTAATGTCGTTGGTGGGCTGCCAGTGGGCCACAACGCCGCCATCACGAAAGTCAAACCCAACCGGCTGCGCGGCGCACCCCGTCGCCACCATCCCGAGGCCAACAGCCAACGCCGTCCATCCAAGCCAACCCATGCGCGTCATCAGAGCCATGTCACTCGACCTCCGTGGGTCCAGTCCGTCGCGGCAGAGCCGCCACAATGCCGGAAAGGGGCCGACCGCAGTGGCCTGCCCCTTTCCCTATTACGCATGTCCCGAGACGTTTCGGCTAGATGAGCTTGCCCGTGGGATCATCCGACCACGAAGCGAGGGCCTTCATGTAGTTGGCTCGCTCGAAGGCGGCCGGCTCGCGGACGCTCTTCTGGCTCATACTACCGATCATCTGCTTGACGGAGGTGTACTCGCGCTCCTCGAGCCACGCGGTCAGAGCCGCCAGCAGCTCCTTGATGCGGCTCGGGCCGTTGTGCATGAGTTCGGCGGCAACCTGCACCACCGATGCGCCCGCCATGAGCGCCTTGATGACATCCTCATGGCAATGCACGCCGCTGGTGAGCGCGATGTCCGCCTGGATGCGCCCGGAGAGGATGGCCGTCCAGCGGAGCGGCAGCCGCAGGTCATCCGAGGTGCTGAGCACGACGCGCGGCACCACCTCCAGCGCCTCCAGGTCGAAGTCCGGCTGGTAGAAGCGGTTGAACAGCACGATGCCGTCGGCGCCAGCTTCCACGATCCGGTTGAGCACGTTGGCGGGCGAACTGAAGTAGGGTCCCAGCTTCACGGCCAGCGGGATGGACACCTCGGCGCGGACAGCCTTCACGACATCGATGTACAGGCTCTCCACATCGGCCGAGGTGAGCTTCGGGTCGGTGGGGATGTAGTAGACATTGAGCTCCAGCGCATCGGCGCCGGCATCCTGGATGAGCTTGGCGTAGCGGGTCCAGCCGCCGTCGGAAACCCCGTTGAGGCTTCCAATGATCGGGATGGAGGTGTTCTTCTTGGCGTCGCGGATGAGGTTCAGGTACTCATCCGGACCCACGTTGTAGCTGCCGAGGTCCGGAAAGTAGCTGAGAGCCTCGGCGAAGCTGTCCGTGCCGAACTCAAGGAAGTGGTCGAGCTGGTGGCTCTCCTGGTCGATCTGCTCCTCGAAGAGCGAGTAGACCGTGATGGCCGGCGCGCCCGCGTCCTCAAGGCGCTTGATCCTGTCAAGCCCCTTGGAGAGCGGCGAAGCGGACGGCATGATGGGATGGGCGAGATCCAAGCCCAGGTAGTTGGTTCTGAGATCCATGTTCTTCAGGCTCCTAAGCGTGTTCTGGCTGCCGTCTACACCCCGACCTCGGCTGCGGCCATCTGCTGGTACAGCTTCCAGTGGGCCTTGACGCCCTTCTGGGCCTGGTCCAGCAACTCAGCGGCCGCCGCGGGGTTCGAAGCCTGAAGCATCCGGAACCGGTTCTCGTTGTAGATGAAGTCCTGCAGCGGGATGATGGGCCCCTTGCAGTCCAGCTGCAACGGGTTCTTGCCCTGCGGGACCAAGCGCGGGTCGTACCGGTAGGTCAGGAACGCACCGGAATCCACCGCGGCCTTCTGCTGCTGCAAGCCCTTGGCCATGTCGATGCCGTGGGCGATGCAGTGACTGTAGGCGATGATGATCGACGGGCCGGGGTAGGATTCGGCCTCGGTGAACGCCTTGATGGTCTGGGCGTCGCTGGCTCCCAGCGAGACCTGCGCCACATATGCGGTTCCGTAGGCCATGGCCATGCGGCCCAGGTCCTTCTTGTTGGACGGCTTGCCGCCCGCCGCGAACTTTGCTACCGCGCCCATAGCCGTGGACTTGCTGGCCTGGCCACCGGTGTTGGAGTAGACCTCGGTGTCGAGAACCAGGATGTTGACATCGTGTCCCGTGGAAAGGACGTGATCCAGGCCTCCGTAGCCGATGTCATAGGCCCAGCCATCGCCGCCCAACATCCAGACGCTCTTCTTGACGAGAGTATCGGCCACCACGATGAGGTCGCGCGCCCGCGGGTCGTCGATCCCGGCCAGCGTGGCCTTGAGGTCGGCCACCCGGGCGCGCTGGGCGCAGATGCCGGCTTCGGTGGACTGGTCGGCGGTCATGATCGCGTCGACCAAGCCGTCGCCGATCTGGGCCGCCAACTGGCCGAGGACAACCTTGGCGTAGTTGTTGTGCGAGTCCAGGGTCAGGCGGAAGCCGAGGCCGAATTCGGCATTGTCCTCGAACAGGGAGTTGGCCCACGCGGGACCGCGGCCCTGGGCATCGACGGCCCACGGGGTGGTGGGCAGGTTGCCGCCGTAGATGCTGGAGCATCCCGTGGCGTTGCCGATGAGCGCCCGGTCGCCGTACAGCTGGCTGAGCAGCTTCACGTAGGGTGTCTCACCGCAACCGGCGCAGGCGCCGGAGAACTCGAACAGCGGTCGTAGCAGCTGGACGTTCTTGACGCTGTTGAACCGGACGGCCTCTGTGTCGCGCGGCAGGTCGGGGATGCCCAGGAAGAACTCCCAGTTGGTCCTCTCCTGCTCGCGAAGCGGGCGCTGCGGGGCCATGTTGATGGCCTTGAGGCCCACGGCGCTCTTGTTCTTGGCCGGGCAGGTCTCGACGCAGAGGGTGCAGCCTGTGCAGTCCTCGGTCGATACCTGGATCGTGAACTTCTTGTCCGCGAACTCGCGCCACTTGGCCGTGGTGGACTTGAACGCTCCCGGAGCGGACTCCAGCAGGGCGCCGTCATACACCTTCGAGCGGATGCAGGCGTGCGGGCAGACCATGATGCACTTCCCGCACTGGATGCAGGTATTGGGATCCCACACGGGAGCTTCCAGGGCGATGTTGCGCTTTTCCCACTGCGTGGTCGCCGTCGGGAATGTACCGTCCACAGGCATGGCGCTGACCGGGAGTTCGTTGCCGCGGTTGGCGATGATCTCGGCGGTTACCTTCTTCACGAACTCGGGCGCGTTGTCCGGCACGGCGGCCGCCAGCTGGATCTCGCCGGAGCGACCGGGCACGGTGGCCTCGTGCAGGTGCGCCAGGGCCGTGTCGACCGCGGCGTTGTTCTTCTGCACCACCGCATCGCCGCGCTTGCCGTAGGTCTTCTTGATCGCGTACTTGATCTGCGCGATCGCCTCGTCGCGCGGCAGGACGCCGCTGATGGCGAAGAAGGCCGTCTGCATGATGGTGTTGATGCGAACGCCCATGCCGGTGGCCTTGGCCACGTCGTAGGCGTCGATCACATAGAGCTTGAGGTTGCGGGCCTGCACCGTCTGCTGGAACGACTTCGGCAGATGGTCCCAGACCTCGTCCTTGTTGAAGTGGCTGTTCAGGAGCACCACGGCGCCCGGCGCGGCGGTCTCCAAGACCGGGTACCGCTCCAGGAAGCCGAACTGATGGATGCCGATGAAGTTGGCCGACGTGATCAGGTAGCTGCTGTGGATCGGCCGCGGACCGAAGCGCAGGTGCGACGTGGTGATGGAGCCGGACTTCTTCGAGTCATACACGAAGTAGCCCTGAGCCGCGTTGGTGGTCTCTTCGCCGATGATCTTGACGGAGTTCTTGTTGGCACCAACCGTACCGTCGGAACCGAGGCCCCAGAAGACGGCGCGCACCACGTCGTCCGGCTCTGTGCTAAACGACGGATCGTAGTCGAGGCTGGAATGGCTGACATCGTCGTTGATGCCCAGCGTGAAGTGGTTCTTCGGCTCCGGCTTGGCCATTTCATCGACCAGGCCCTTGACCATGGCCGGCGTGTACTCCTTGGAGGAGAGGCCGTAGCGGCCGCCAATGATCTTCGGGAAGGTCTTGAAGGGGGCCGTGCCCGCGCTGAGGGTCTCGGCGACGGCGGTGACCACATCCTGGTAGAGCGGCTCGCCGCCGGAGCCGGGCTCCTTGGTGCGGTCAAGCACGGCGATCGTCTTCACGGTGGCGGGAAGCGCCGACACGAGGGCATGGATGTCCAGCGGTCGGAAGAGGCGAACCTTCAGCAGGCCGACCTTCTCGCCGCTCTCGATCAGGTAGTGGACGGTCTCCTCGGTGGTGGTGGCCGCCGAGCCCATGCAGATGATGACGCGCTCCGCATCAGGGGCGCCGACGTAGTCAAACAGGTGGTAGCTACGACCGGTGAGCGCGGCGAAGCGGTCCATGGCCGTCTGGACAATGCCCGGGGTCGCCGCGTAGTAGGGCGACGCCGCCTCGCGCGCCTGGAAGAAGACATCGGGGTTCTGCGCGGTGCCGCGGATGACCGGGTGGTCCGGCGATAGGGCGCGCTTGCGATGATCCCCCACGCGCTCCATGTCGATCATGGAGCGGATGTCGTCGTCCGACAGCATCTCTACCTTCAGCACCTCGTGCGAGGTCCTAAAGCCGTCCATGATGTTCAGGAACGGAACGCGAGACTCCAGGGTTGAGGCAGTGGCGATGAGCGCCATGTCCATGACTTCCTGGACATTGTTCCCGAACAGCATGCCCCAGCCGCACTGGCGGACGGCCATGACGTCGCTGTGGTCGCCGAAGATGGAGAGCGCGTGGGTCGCGAGGGCGCGAGCCGTGATGTGGAACACCGTGCTCGTCAACTCGCCGGCGATCTTGTACATATTGGGGATCATCAGCAGGAGGCCCTGGCTCGCCGTAAACGACGTGGTCAGAGCTCCCGCCTGCAGCGCGCCGTGGCATGCGCCGGCGGCCCCACCCTCGGACTGCATCTCCTGAACGATCGGGACCGATCCGAAGATGTTCTTCTTTCCTGCGGCTGCCCAGGCGTCCGACAGTTCGCCCATGGCCGTCGACGGGGTGATCGGGTAGATGGCGATCACTTCCGACGTCCGGAAGGCTACGTGTGCGGCTGCCTCGGTGCCGTCTATCGTGACATAGGTACGTGACATCACGATTGCCCTTTCTGATCCGGCGCTGCCCGGGCCCTAGTGCCCGAACAGACCCGTGTGTGATAAGTCCTTGCGCCCGACATCGGCGCAGACAATAGAAAAGGGATGCCCGCTTAAGCGGACATCCCTGTCGAATTCTCGAAAGCCACTACATTGCCAAGGGTAACGGAGAGCGGGCATGCCGGCCCGAGAGCCTGCACGCCACACGACCATTTCACCGGCTTGAGATGACGGCGCATTCGCCCGACCGCGAAGGCCGGCTCGGCGCCCCATTTGCAAATCACGTAGCGACCTCTTCGCAAGCAGTATAGCACAATGGCGCCGCTCGAGGATCGCGGAGCCGACTCCGAGCCGCCTCACCCGCCGCAGGTATACTCGGCCAGAAGCGACCCGGGAGCCCCAACTCCGAATGCACGCAAGGATGCCAAGTGAAACGCTGCCCCGCGCGGGGCGGCTGTGAAGCCCGTCTTGGGCGACGTGCCGCCGTCGGTCCGCCGCTACCTCGCGACGGGCGCCGTCGACCTTCGCCAGGCCGAGGCCTACACGCGCCGGCTTGCGGGTTCGCACTACGAGAGCTTCCTGGTGGCCGGCTGGTTCATGCCCCGCGACCTGCGGCAGCCCTTCTGCAACATCTACGCCTACTGCCGCATCGCCGACGACCTGGGCGACGAGGCCCACGGCGACGCGGCGCTCAAGCTGCTGGACTGGTGGGAAGGGGAGCTCGAGGCGCTGTACGTGGGTCGTCCGGATCATCCCGTCTTCCTGGCCCTTCAGGAGACCAATGCCCGGTTCGGCATCCCCATCGAGCCGTACCGCGATCTTCTTCGCGCATTCCGGCAAGACCAAACGAAGAAGCGCTACACCGACCGGAGTGAGTTGCTGGACTACTGCCGATGCTCGGCCAATCCCGTGGGCCGCCTCGTGCTCCACCTCGGCGGCGAAGTGGCGCCGGAGATGCTGCGGATGTCGGACGCCACCTGCACGGCATTGCAGCTTGCGAACTTCTGGCAGGACGTAGGGCGCGACCATGCCATCGGCCGCGTCTACCTGCCGACCTCCGACATGGCGCGCCACGGAGTAGAGGAAGCCGACATCGCCGGTCGGCGATTCACGCCAGCCTTCGCGGAGCTGCTGCGCGAGGAGTGCGCCTGGGCCTCCGGCCTATTCGACGAGGGGGCGCCGCTCACCGGAGCCGTGGCTCGGCCACTGAGGCTTCCGGTGGCGCTGTTCACCGCTGCCGGCCGCGAGGTGCTGAAAGCCATCGCCCGCCAGGGCTACGACGTGCTCTCATCACGCCCCGTGGTGCCGAAGTCGCGGAAGGCCCGCCTGCTGCTCGAACACTGGTGGGGCGCGCTTTGGCGCCGGTGAGCGCCGCGGTAGAGGCGTCTTACCGGGTCTGCGAGACGCTGGCACGGCGCGAGGCCAAGAGCTTCTACCTCTCCTTCCGCGTCCTGCCCCCGGCCAAGCGGCGCGCCATGTGCGCCATCTACGCGGTCATGCGCCGCACTGACGACCTGGCCGACAGCGACTTGTCCACAGACACCAAGCTCGCCCAGATCGATGCATGGGGCGGCACGCTGGCGGACTCCTTCGCGGGTCGAGTGAATAGCGATCCCATGCTCCCCGCATTCCACGACGCAGTCACGCGGTTCGCTGTTGAGCCGGCGCTGTTCGAGCATCTGCTGGCAGGCGCGCGCATGGACCTCACTCAGACCCGCTTCGCGACGTTTGGCGATCTGGCGCTCTACTGCTTCCGAGTGGCAGGCGTCGTCGGCCTCGTCTGCCTGCGTGTCTGGGGATGCTCCGACCGCGCCGATGCCGATCGGCTTGGCGAGGCGTGCGGGCTCGCCTTCCAACTGACCAACATCCTGCGGGATGTGCGCGAGGACCTCCAGAGGGGCCGTATCTACCTGCCGCAGGACCTCATGCGCCGAGCGGGAGTGACGGAGGCCGACCTGGCCGGACCGGCCCTGACCCAACCTGCGCACGCCCTGCTGGAGGGCATCGCCGCCCGCGCCGAAGAGTGCTACCTGCAGGCTGCGCCGCTGGCCCACATGGTCGAAGCCGACAGCCGCATCGGGTTTGTGGTCATGTACAGCACGTACCGTGCCCTGCTGCACAACATCCGACGGCGCGGGTGCGACGTGCTGACCCGACGGGTCCGTGTGCCGACCGGCGCGAAGCTGGCCATTATGGCCCGGGCAATGGCAGAGACGCGCTTCCTCGGCGGCGCCAGACTTCATGGCTGAGGCCGGGTTAGCCCCATCGGTCCTTGTGGTCGGCGGAGGCTTCGCCGGGATCGCCGCGTCGGTCACGCTGGCCGAGCAGGGCCTGCGCGTGACGCTGCTGGAACGGCGCGGCATGCTGGGCGGGCGCGCCTCCTCCTTCGTGGATCCGGTCACGGGCTACACGCTGGACGCCTGCCAGCACTGCACGCTCGGGTGCTGCACCCATCTGGCGGCGTTGCTGGAGGCGCTTGGCTTTCACCAGCACGTCCGCTACCACTATACGATCGCCTTCAGTGACACCCTAGGCAGGCGATTTGACCTACTG
>JAPLCQ010000092.1 GCA_026392115.1 Armatimonadota bacterium
CCGACGCCTTGTCGCCCGCCGGGGCCAGCCAGAGCTCCTCCGGGCGGCCCGTGAAGCCTCCGGCCGCGATCAGGTTGAAGACGCGCACGGCGATGACCGCCGAACCCGCCTGCACCAGCGAAGCCGGAACCCGGTACTCCCGCACGATGGAGGCGTCGGGGTAGGGCCCGCCCGAGGCGCCGATCTCCTCCCCGTTGAAGTAGGTCACGTCCCGGTCGGCGATGGGCCCCAGGTGAAGGAGCAGCTCCTTGCCCGCCCACGCCGCAGGGATCTCCACGGTGCGCCGGTACCAGACGGCGCCGTCGATGTCCAGACGCGGGGTGTTGGCCTCCCAGGCGCCCGGGAGCGGCATGGTCCGCCACTCGCCCGGCGGGGTGGCGCCCGCCAGGCCCGCGGCGAAGCCGCTGTTGCCCGGGTCCTTCATCATGACGCCGATGTACCAGTCGTTCATCGTCTTCTCGTAGGCCGCCTGGCCCAGCGGGGCGTCGGCGCCGGCCGGCGGCGTCTTGGCCAGCAGGTCGCGATAGTCCTTATCGCCCTTGAGCCAGTCGGGCAGCATCCACGACTCGGCCGGGGTGCCGCCCACGTCGGCCTGGATGAGCCCCACGGGCGCTCCCAGGCGGCGGTGCAGCTCGCGGCCGAAGAAGTAGGCCACGCCGGAGAAGTTCGCCACGCTTGTCGGGGTGCAGGGAGCCCATGATCCGGCGCAGTCGAGCTGCGGGCCGGGCGCGGCGGTGCGCGGCGCGGCGAAGAGGCGGATGGCGGGGTAGTCGGCCGCCCGCGTCTCGACCGCCCCGTCGCGCGACTGGCTCACGGGCCAGACCATGTTCGATTGGCCCGACGCCACCCAGACCTCGCCCACCATGACGTCGCGCACCGTCAGCGTCTCGGCGCCGGAGGTGACGCGCATCTCGTGGGGGCCACCGGCGGCAAGGGGCTTCAGCCGCAGGCGCCAGACGCCGTCGGCCCCGGCGGCGGCGGAGGCGCTCTGGCCCGCCACGCGGACGGTCACCCGTGCCCCGGGCGACGCCCAGCCCCAGACCGGCGCGGCCATGCCCCGCTGGAGCATGGCGTGGTCGCCCAGCAGCGCGGGGAGCCTGAGGGAGCCGGCGGGTGGCTCCGCCAGACCCGTGGCGGGCGTCAGAGCCACTGCCAGCGCCGCCGCGATGAACGCCATGGGCGCCATGTTCGCCTCACGCCCCCGCCATGCGGAAGTCGATGCTCCGGGGCGGCGGGCACTCCGTCCGCACTCGGGCGCGCAGCTCATCGTTCACCTCGACGCCCGTCTCGGCGGCCATGCGCCGCTCGTGGTAGGCGAACCAGAGGTCGGTCAGCGTCACCTCGCCCTCGCGGATCGTGGCGAAGCTGTGCGCGAAGATGCGCTCCACGCCCTCGGTCTGCCCGGTGGCTAGCGCGGCGCGGGCCCAATGGAGGAGCATCCGCTCGTGGGAGCGCACCTCCTCGGGCAGACCGCGTACGAACTCCATCACTTCGGCGTGGTGGCCCGCGTCGGCCAGCGCCTGGGCCAGCTCGATGGCCGGCGGCGCGGTCCGCGGCCCCGCCTGCCAGGCCTGGCGGAGGAGGCTCAGGGCCTCGGCGGCGTCGCCGGCCCGCTGGGCGGCCACTGAGAGGTTCCGCAGGGCCCAGCCGTTGGGTTCGCACTCCAGCGACCTGCGCCAGGCCGCGCGGGCGCCCTCGGTGTCCCGCGCCTCCATGCGCAGGTTGCCCAGGTGCCACCAGGTCAGCCAGTCGCCGCCCGTATCACCCGCGAGGCTATGCTCCAGCGCCGCGGCCCATTCCGGCTGGGTCATCAGCGCGCCGGGACCGGCCTCAGGCGCCCGGCCGGGCAGCGAACCCGCCTCAAGCAGCGCGAGCCAGGGCGATTCGTCGGCTCCGATGGCGTCGCGCGGGAAGGCGAGCGCCTCGGGGACGCGGTCCGGCTCGCCGGCCTTCGCCTTGCGCAGGCGCTCCAGCGCGCCCCAGCCGGAGCCACGGCGCAGGATGTCGGCCGGCGGCAGGTCGGCGATGAGCGCCATCCGCGCGTCGACCTCGGCCATGCGCGCCTCGGGGATGACGCCCTCGATGCGGGCGCCCACTTCGCCCCAGGCGGCGGGCCAGTCGGCGCCGTGGACCAGCGCCGGGTCGGCATCGACGTACCCGAACGCCTCGGTCCAGCTCCACTCGGTGCGGCCGGGCATGGGCAGCGTCTCCATCTGGGTGCGCGCCAGGCCAGCCTGTATCTCGATGTACGCGTGGCCCGGAGCGGCAAGGAACTCCTGCCACTGCCGCCCGCCCGCGCCCATGCCCCAGCAGAAGAGCTTGCGGCCGCGGAGCCGTTGCGTCGAGGCCTCGAAGAAGCCGGTGCCGTCGCCTCCCAGCGCGGCGACCCAGTGGCGCCGGTCGTCCGGGATGCGGGAGAAGAAGTCGGCGGCATGGGGACATCGGGTGCTGTAGGTCATGTCGCGGCCGCCGGCCTCGGGCAGGTCCACCACCTGGATGCTCGTCCAGTAGGGGTTGCAGAGGGCGCTTTCGGCGGGCACGACCACGCGCACGTCCTCGCGCTCGTCCACGGCGATGTTGGTCCACCAGTACATGGCGATCTCATGCTCGTGGGGGTTGACGATGCGCATATGCGCGAAGAGGACCGGCGAGCCCTCGGGCAGGCTGAAGTCGATCTGCCACGCGTAGCCCTTCACGCGGTCCCACTCGTAGATGCGGAGGCCGGGCTCGCCGTCCGGGCCGTCCACGCGGGCGCAGAAGACCGGCGAGCAGGTGAGCCAGTGGTGCCCGACCTGCCCGGAGTTCCACTCGATGCCGCCGCTGAGCCAGGCGTTGCGCAGGGCCAGGTTGGTGGGCTGGAAGACCGGGTTGCGATGGAGCAGCTCGCGGCCCAGGGGCTTGTTCACCAGCGACATGAGCCGCCCGCCCGCGCCGGGCAGGAAGACGGCCCGGAGGATGTCGTTCTCCAGAACCAGCGAATCGAGGTCGCGCACCTCGCGGGAGCGGTCGTACTCGTCCTGCATGCGGTAGGGCAGCACGCGGTGCGCGGTGCGCCATCCCATATGGAGGCGGTCCTCCTCGGGCACGTCGTCGGCAAGGCCGATGGCGCTATCGTCCTCCGGCCCGCGGAACATGGGCAGCGGGTTCTCCGGGCCCATATTGGCCGCGGGGATCGTATAGGGCGCTTCGTACAGCCTGGTCATGCCTTGCCTCGTTTCCCCGGCGCGCAGCGGTGCGAGCGCCGGCCACTACTGGGAGCTGAACTCGATGAGCGTGACGGAGAGCGGCGGGAACTCACCGGATACGATACCGCCCGCCACAGGCGCCTTGATCGATCGTGCGGCGATCCTGCCCGGCTCCTGCATGGTGTTGCGATCCGACAGCCCTCCCCGCACCTGCCAGGCCCGGGCGCGACGACCGCGGAGCCCGCCGGCGACCTCCACCTCGCCCCGTACGGCATCCTTGGCGGCGTTCACGATCTTCAGGACCAGCCTCTTGCCGTCCTCGCTCCGAGTGGCGGCGATGTTCAGCGGGCCGGGGTTGTCGCAAGAGACCAGCTTCGGCTGGAAGTGGTCCCGGTAGAGCTTCATCACCACGTAGTTCGGCGCCGGGAACCAGCCCAGATGGTCCAGGTTGATGAAGGCGTTGTCCCAGTCCGTGGCGTCGGTCCGGCGCAGGAAGAGGGCCGGCGTGGCCATCTGCACGACCCCGCAGGAGCGCTCCATGACGTTGAGGTAGCCTCCCGCGAAGAGGCCCGTGCGCCAGTCGGTGCTCTGGGCGTTCCACTCGGTGACGGCCAGCTTCACGGCGGGGTTGGGGCCCGCGGCGATCAGCTTCTCGTAGCGCTTCCAGATCGCCTCGAAGGTGGCCGGTGCGGTGGCGTAGTTGTTCGGATCCTCGTAGAAGTGGTAGCTGATGAAATCGATGTTCCGTCCGCACAGCTCCAGCAGCCGGGCGTCTTCCTTCTCATAGAAGGTGCAGGCGTAGAGCTTGAGGCCCGGCCAGCGCTGCTTGAGTTCCCGCGCCACCCGGTCCGCCACCTTGCCGTAGCGCTCGACGCCCATGCCCCAGGTCTCGTTGTCCAGCTCCCAGTGCGTCACGTTGTAGGGCTCCGCGTCGCCGTGGGTGGCGCGCAGGCGGCCCATGGGCGTCTCCGGCCCGCCGTTGCAGTACTCGACCCACTCCAGGGCCTCGCGGACGTACTCCTCCTCCTTGCTCGGGTCGGCCCACGAGCCCAGGTTCACCACGATCAGCGGCTCGCAGCCCACGGTGCGGCAGAGGCGGATGTACTCCGAGACGCCGAAGCCGTTGCTGTCCCACTCGCCCCAGACGTAGTTGCGGAAGGGTTGCCGGTCGTGCTGCGGACCCACGGCCTTCTTCCAACGGTAGATGGAGGCGAAGCAGCCGCCGGGCCAGCGGATGATGGGCGCTTGGAGGCCCTTCACCGCGGCCAGCAGGTCG
Source organism: Armatimonadota bacterium (assembly GCA_026392115.1). GTDB lineage: Bacteria > Armatimonadota > Chthonomonadetes > Chthonomonadales > CAJBBX01 > CAJBBX01. The sequence goes on from JAPLCQ010000092.1 coordinate 4,462, forward strand.
GTGCGGCAACCGGTCTTGATGTAGTCGCTGCGGGTCATGGAGACCATGTCGACCCAGACCTCGCCCTGCCCCTCGTAGGCTATCACCAGCGTGGCCTGCGGGTCGGTGCGCTTGGGCCGCAGCGTGAAGCGGTACTCCTTGAGCTCCGCCGTGGGCCTGGGCAGGCGGGCGCGGGCCAGTTCGGAGCCGTCGGCGGCCAGCAGGGCCACCCATCCCGGAGCGACCTCGCCCTTGCCCGCGCTCCAGACCGAACCCGGGTAGCTCTTGCCGGCCACGGCGCTGTGCCGCTTCTGGGAGATGCCCGCCGCTTCGCCGGAGGGCGTAAGGCGCACGGCGAAGCCCGTGTTGGGCGACGGTGCGTAGCGGACCATCTCGGCGCGCTTGGAGCCTGCGGGATAGGCCGCCCACTGGTCGGGCAGCTCCATGCCGGGCGCCTCGGTGGCCAGGTTCAGGCCCAGGTCGCGCCCCTGCAGGTCGGTCACCTTCAGGTCGGTGTACTCGCCTCGGGTGGCCCAGAAGCCCACGCCCACGCCGCCGGAGCCGTGCGTGGCGTCGCGGAAGTCCAGCGACTTCTCGCCGTCGATCCAGCCCTGGATGTGGTCGCCCTCCACCCGGACGCGGATGGCGTACCAGCGGTTGGCCTCGATCTTGCCCGGCGTGCGCGGACCCACGGGGCGCCGGAGGTCGTTCTCTTCCACCTCCATCTGGTGCGCCGTGTTGCCCCAGCCGCCCAGGTTCCACCAGTAGAAGCTCTTCTCGTCGCGGGCGCGGACGAGGATCAGGAAGCCCTCGCCGCCGTCCAGCTTGCGGGCGCGGAGGGTGAAATCGTAGTCGGTCCACTTCGGGTCGCCGAAGACGCGCTTGACGTCGGTGGCCGGCTCATCCAGCGTCACCGCGCCCTGCTTGACGCTGAGGCCCGCCATGGCCGGAAACGCGCGGTCGCGCACCAGCTCGCCGTAGAGCCCGTCCTCCACCGAGTGGTAGATGTGCTCGAGGAACTGCCCGTAGATATGCGGGTTGATCTCCCCGACCACCCGGTCCGGGTCCACCACGGCCCGGGCCGACTGGGCCTGCGCCGCCGCGACGAAGAGAAGACAAGAAGTCGCCGCCAGCAGGAGGACGATTCGTGCCGAATCCAGCATATTGGAACCCCCGTAGAAGGCCGACCGGCGGGCCTCGCCCGACCAGGCCGGTGCGTAGGCGCTAGGTTCGGCCCCATGCGCGGCACTTCCTCCATAGGCGCGTGGGGAGAAGGAGAACCAGGGTACAGACCGGAGACATGGGTTACACGTAGACCGGCGACATAGGTGACACTCGGTGCTGTCCTGACATGGCGTAGGAGGTGGACACGCCATGCCCTGGAGACGAGGTTGTCAAAGAGCGCTGCGCGGCCCCCGCCAACAAGCGGGCATGGCCAGACCCCAGATCAGGCCGTCAAACCGCGGGTCGCAGCAGTCCGACGCTTGCAGCACCCCACCGGCGGTTCTACCACAGGCTGGAGGTAGGCCGCAATGTGGGGAGGGTTTGACGGTTACGGTGTCGCGCTCACGGACGAGGACGAGGCGGCAGTGGAGGAGAAGCTCGCCCTGCAGTCCATTCCTGGCATGGCGGAGCCCATCCGCGAGGGCATGGCGACGCCCGTTGAGGAGTGCAGCGAGGAACCGGGATGGCCCGGGGGCCAGGAGCCCGGCGCCGGGATCACGACCTGAGGGCCTGGCTGGTTGCACCGCGGTTGTGCCGCGCTCACCATGGGTACACTCCCTTTGCAGCCGCTCCATGGCTGACCGGGAGCCGAGTATGATGGCGCGAGAGGGTGAGCCAATGTCCAGACGCGAGTTCATCGGCGCGGCCGCGGCCGCCGGGGTTGCGGCGACGCAAGGCCCCGAGCAGCGCCGCAGGCCCAACATGGTCGTCATCGTGGCAGACGACATGGGCTACTCCGACCCTGGCTGCTACGGCGGCGATGTCCACACACCGAACCTCGATGCTCTGGCCGCCGGCGGATTGCGCTTCACGCAGTGCTGCTCTACTGCTCGGTGCTGGCCCTCGCGCTCGTGCCTGCTCACCGGCTACTATGCCCAACAGGTGCGCATGGACCCGCCCGGCGAGCCGCTGCCGAAGTGGGCCCGCGTGATCCCGCACTATCTGCGTCCCGCCGGCTACCGCTGCTACCACTCGGGCAAGTGGCATCTCATGGGCGCGCCCAGGGTGGTGGCCGACGGCGGCTTCCACCGCTCCTACGTCCTCCACGACCACGACAGGTTTTTCGACCCCAGGAACCACATGCTGGACGATCGCCCGCTCCGGCCCGTGGACCCGGACGAGGGCTACTACGCTCCCATCGCCATCGCGGACCACGCGGTCGGCTTTCTGCGCGAGCGTCAGGAGCAGCATGGCGACGAGCCGTTCTGCCTCTACCTGGCCTTCACCTCGCCCCACTTCCCGCTCCACGCCCTGCGGGAGGACATCGACCGCTACCGCGAGACCTACCTGCGCGGCTGGGACGTGATGCGCACCGCCCGCTGGCGGCGCATGCGCGGCATGGGGCTGGTGAACTGCGAACTGCCGAAGCTGGAGCGCAAGGTGATCCCATCGTGGAACCGCACTCCCAAGGAGCTCTTGGACCTGGTGGGCGAGGGCGAGGCCCCGTACGCCGTGCCCTGGACCGAACTGAACCGCAAGCAGCAGGAGTTCCAGGCGCTGAAGATGGCCATCCACGCTGCCATGGTGGACCGAATGGACCAGGAGATCGGCCGTGTGCTGGACCAGGTGCGGGCCATGGGCGCGTGGGACGACACGGCGACCTTCTTCGTGTCGGACAACGGCGCCAGCGCCGAGCAGATGATCCGCGGCGACGAGCATGACAAGCGCCGAGCGCCGGGCTCGCGGGGCACGTTTCTCTGCCTGGGCCCCGGCTGGTCCTCCGCGGCCAACACGCCCTTCCGGCTGCACAAGTCGTGGGTCCACGAGGGCGGCATCTCGTCGCCGCTGATCATGCACTGGCCTCGGGGCATCGCCGATCGCGGCGAGTTGCGCCACAGCCCCTGCCACTTCGTGGACATCCTGCCGACGCTGACGGACCTGGCCGGAGTTACGCCGGAGCCGACCTGGAACGGCCTGACGCCGCCCGCGCCGCCTGGGCGCAGCCTCATGCCCGCGGTCCGGAGCCATGCCGCCGTTCCGCGCGGCCCGCTCTACTTCCACCACGAAGGCCACCGCGCCCTGCGGGATGAGCCGTGGAAGCTGGTGTCGGTGAAGGGCGGCCCGTGGGAACTCTATGACCTGCGGACGGACCGATCAGAGCAGCACGACCTGAGCGCCAAGCACCCCGACCGCGTGGCCGCCATGGCCGCGTTGTGGCAGGCCATGGAGGATACGCACCGGGCGCAGGCCAGGACCGGATAGGGCGCGCGCACGCCCCTACGCCGAGTAGATGCTCCTCAGTTCGGCCGGGCCCGCCACGGTGGTGAGGGCGTCCTTCACACGCTTCAGGGTCTCAACGCTCTCAATGCCGCGCAGCTCATCCATCTGCGCCAGGGCGGACTTGCCGAAGCGCAACTCGAGGCCCAGCTGCACGGCCTCCAACAGGCCCTGCCGGAGCCCCCTCGCCTCGCCCTCCCGGCGGCCGAGAGCAACGCCCTCCTGGCGGCCCCGCTCGATCGCCTTCATCTCGAACCTGGACATGTACTGCATCGTCGATCCACCCTCTTCCTCGTTCACCTCGCTCCAGAACCGGTCGTCGAGCTCCTCGGGGAGTTCCAGAACCCAGTCCATGAAGGTCATCAGTGCCGACGCCTTCCCTTGTGATACCCCCATCCGACGCATGTCGCGATAGAGCGCCTTGCGCCGCATGAAGCGCGACTCGGGACGCTTCCCGGCCGCCAGCGCCGCGAGATGCGCCGCAACCGCGATGCCGAACGGGTTCCCGCTCTCGGTGAGCGCCTCGGGCCGGTTGGCCCAGTCCATTAGTTTGACTACGGGGAAATCGAGCCGGACGCTGCAGCCCCACCGTGAGTAGCCGAAGCCATCGGGACGCCACCCCGGCTCGCCGTCCGCCAGCACGGCAACGCTGACCGGTTGCCGACGAAACCGCTCGAGGATGCGCGTGTGGTACTGGAACATGCGGCTCGCGAACGCGGCGTCGCGTTGCGACTGCACCTCGATGTGCACCAGCACCCATGTGGGGGCGCCGTCGAGGAGCGCCACCTCGACCAACCGGTCCACGGCCCGCGGGCCCGCCGGCGCGCCCCTGATAGTCTGCGCCAGCTCCTTGTCCAGGAACTTGGGCTGCCGCGTCCAGTCGATGTCGGCGTGGGCCTCCGGCACGAACAGCTGCATGAATTCCGGGAAGAGCGCCTCGAGGATCGTCTTCCACGGGCTGTCGAACCTGCGGCGGGAGGCCATCGGTCGCCCTCGCTCAGCGCCTGCCGTCGGGCGCCGGCGGCTGCACGCGCACGGTGATAGGCTTGCCCGCTTGGACTGCCAGCGGGAGGCCGGCGGCCAGGGCGGCGCCGTCCAGCGTCGCGGGCTCACGGGAGCCGATGGTCACGCGGTACTTAGCGCCGGGCGTCACGGTGAACCACTCGGGCCAGTGGTTCAGGCGCGGGTAGTCGTTGGGAAGGCGCATGGCCTTGTGCCGCTGCGTGTCGAACAGGAGCTTGCCGGACCACTCCTCGCCCGACGTCACCACAACCCGCAGCCCGTTTCCCTCGGCCACGGCTCCACAGCCCAGCGTCGGCTTCCATGGCAGGCAATAGGCGCCCTGCGAGCAGCGGAGGGCCTCCATCAGCGCGGTGCGGGCGAAGTTGCCGTCGCCGTACCACGCCTCCACGATCCCGCTCGGCTGCTGGTGCGCCAGGAAGACGGGGACGACGGTCTCCAGCCAGCGCTCGATCACCGGCGACCGGAAGCGCCTGTGCAGCAGGATGGCGCCCTCGATGGAGTCGGCGTATGAGTCGGCTCCGCTCCAGGTGAGGTAGGCCGGATTGGCCAGCGCGGCCAGGGCCTTCTCGGCCTCGGCGGTCAGTGCCGCGTTGCCCGAGGCGTCGCCGTAGGCCGCCACGGCGCAGAGGGCGTAGCCCCATGTGTCGGGCGTGGAGGCCACGCGCACCTTGCCCGTGCTCGCGTCCACCAGGTTCACCCAGAGGCCGTCGGCGTTCCGCGCCTTGTCGAGCAGGCGGGCGAACATCAAATCCATGGCGGGCTTGTACTGGCGCGCCTTCTCGGGTCGGGCCGCCTTCGCCGCGATGTAGGTCTCGGCGAGGCCGAGGATGATCTCGTTGCCGTGGTCGTTCAGGTTGAAGGTGTCGTTGGTGGCTTTGTGGGCTGCGAAGTCCCACCGGTAGGCCGGGATGCCGCCGCCGCCGGGGATCACCTCCAGACAGTAGGCGTCGGCGATGCGCAGGGCGCGCTCCAGGTGTTTGGCGTCCCCGGTGAGGAAGTACATGCGTCCCAGCGTCTGCAGGAGGTCGCCGTTCACCTCTGTGTCCACGGCCGCGATGCGCCCGAACGCCGTCTGCACCGGCGCCTTCTCGTCGACGGCGTCCAGCAGCTCCTCCATGCGTTCGGTCCACGGGCCGCGCCCCATCGCCTCCGTCATGGGCATGAGGCCGTCCTTGCAGTACTCGGCCGCGCAGAAGATAAGCCGGTTCACGTCAGGTTGCGGGTGGACCCATGTGCCGGTCTTGAAGGAGCGCCAGTCCGGCAGCACGCCCACGCGGTTGGTGACGCGCTGCTCCTGCTTGAGCATGGCCAGAAGGTCGTCGCGCCGCCCGTGGCCGGTGAAGTGCTCGGTGATGAAGAGGAAGGGCATCAGGTCGGCGCCGTTGTCGCTGGGCGCCCAGACGGGCTCGTTCACCTGGCGCGGGACCATGCCGAGCTTCGGGTCGCGAACCGCCATCCAGCCGTCCAGCACTCCCACGGCCCCGGCCACGGCGCGCCGGTAGACGTCGGCCCGGCGCAAGGCTTCCGCCGCGGGCTTGGCCGTCGCCGCCCAGGGCGCGGGCTTGCCGATGGCCCCGTGCAGGCGCGGCCAGAAGTGGTTGCCCACGAAGACGTGCGGCCCCGGGTGGATGTGCAGCTCCGCCTGCTCCTCGGCGTCGAAGACCTGGTAGACGCGCCGGACCTCCTCGAACGCGGGCCGCGCGATGGCCACCGGGAAGCCGCCGGGCGCACGCTCCTTCTCGCCGATCTCGCAGACAAGCGGTCGCGGCGCGATGCACCCGAAGATATCGGAGAAGTCGAAGTGCGTGGACAGGCCGGGGAAGTCGTAGCAGGTGCAATGGCCGTTGCGCATGTTGGCCACGGTGGTGAGCCAGCCCGAGGCGTCCACGGCCTTCAGGCGCGTGTCCATGGCCCCAACGTACATGGTGGTCTCGCCACCCAGCGAGAGGCCGCAGACGGCCATCCGGCTCTTGTCCGCGTCGGGGCGCGTCTCGGCGTAATCCAGCGCGCGCATGGCGTCCCAGGTGCGCTCGCCCATGAGGGTCCAGTCCGGGTGCTGCAGGTCGTGCTGGCCCACGTCCGGCGCCACCACCACGTAGCCCATCTCGGCCAGCGCCTTGCCGTACCAGTAGAGGCTCTGCCCGCGGACGATCTCCTCGCCGGTCCCGCCGTGACCATGGATGGCCAGGACCACCGGCAGCCTGCCGCGCCGCACCTTGGGCGATGCCACCCAGAGGTGCGCCCGGCGGTCGGGCAGCGACTGGATGGTCACCTCCTCCAGCACGTACGAGCCGTTGCCGGCCACCTCGCGTCTCAGCACCTGCGGCGCCAGTGGCACGCGGGCCGGCTTGCCGCCGCCCATCATCAAGGCGAAGAGCTTGGCCCGGCAGGAGCGCTGCCACTTCAGGGCGTCGGGCGCAGTGCGTGCGGAGAAGTGCAGCCGCCTTTCCAGCGGCTCGGGTGCGGCGGAAGCGGCCATGGCAACAGTGGAGACGAGCAGCGCGAGGAGGGCGAAACGCATGGCGACATGGCTCCTTATGTGGGAAGTGCGCCTGGATTCGGCTCGGCGGGGGCGGACTCCTGAGCGGGCTATGCGACTGGTCGATCTGATACCATGTGGCTGACCCGCCTGATTGTACCGTGCGTGGGGCGCGACCGTCTGCTGCGGGTTCGCCGCTGAAACCAGTACACTTCTGGCCGGGTAGTCGGTCTGTACACCCCAAGGAGGATCGTGCGATGAGGCGACTGATGGCTCTTCCGGCCCTGCTCCTGGCGTTCGCGCCCGCCTGCCTGTTCGCGCAGGCCGAGGCCAAGGCCCCCGACCGCTCCACCCCCGAAGCCGCGGTGCGCAGCTTCGTCGATGCGTTCAACCGGTTCGACCTGGACGCGCTGGTGGCCTGCGTGGCCGGCGCCAAGAAGAACGCCATGCTCGAGGAGATGGGCAAGAACACCGAGGGCAAGCCCGAGCTCGTGGTCTCGGCGATCGAGGTGAAGGCCGACGGTGACAACGCCACCGCCAAGGTGAAGCTGGACCCCGAGAAGCTCAAGGCTCTCGGCGGCGCCAAGTTCGTGGCCGAGGAGACCGTGAAGCTCAAACGCACCGGCGGGGCCTGGCAGATCGTGCCCATGGAGCTGGCCGAGTTGATGAAGTTCGTGGGGCAGTCCGCCGACTCGCAGCAGGCTTTTCCGGTGCTGACGATGATGGCATCCATGTTCGTCCGCTTCGAGGAGATGATGGCCCAGGGAGCCGCTGAGGCCCGCGCCGGCGCCGCGACCACCGGCAAGCCGGACTGCATGTCCAACGTGAAGCAGCTCTGCCTCGCCGGCATGATGTGCGCCGCGGACTTCAACGATCTCTACGCCTTCTCACCGGCCAACCTGAAGGCGCGGCTCATGCCCTACAGCCGCAACGCCAGAATCTTCGCCTGCCCGAACGCCAAAGGGGCTGCGGCGGCCTACGCCATGAACCCGGCCGTCTCGGCAAAGAAGGTGAGCAAGATCGTCCACCCCGAGCGGCTCGTCCTCTTCTACGAAGGCGCCGGGGGCAAGCTGGCATACCGCCACAAGGGCACGGCCACGGTCGGCTTCTGCGACGGGCACGTCGAGCAGGTGACGCCCAAACGCGCCGCGTCGATCCGCTGGAAGCCCTGAGGCCGCACGCAGGCAGGATTCCGCCCCGCCCGTCGCCAATAGACCCGCGGCGCCTGCGACCACGGCGCGGCGAGGTGACACCATGGCGGAGCAGGCGGGGCGGTTCAGCAGGCGTGCGGTGTTGGCGGGCGCATTGGGCGCCGCGGCGGCGCCGCGGGGGATCAGCATGGTAGACGAGCCGCGCCTGCCCGTGCCGACGCCGGAGCAGCTTGCCTGGCAAGAGGCCGAGCTGAGCATGTTCTTCCATTTCGGGGTGAACACGTTCACCGACCGCGAGTGGGGCGAGGGAACCGAGGACCCGGCCATCTTCAACCCCGAGCGGTTCGACGCCGAGCAGTGGGTCGATGCCGCCAAGCAGGCGGGCTTCAAGTACCTGATCCTCACCGCCAAGCACCACGACGGCTTCTGCCTCTGGCCCAGCCGCCACACGAAGCACTCCGTGGCGGCCAGTCCCTGGCGCGGCGGAAAGGGCGATGTGCTGGGCGACTTCGCCAGGGCCGTCCACGCGGCCAAGCTGAAGCTCGGCATCTACATCTCGCCCTGGGACCGCCACGAGCCCTGCTACGGCGACTCGCCCGCCTACAACAAGCACTTCGTCGCCCAGCTCGACGAGGTGCTCACTCGCTACGGCGAGGTGGGCGAGGTCTGGTTCGACGGAGCCTGCGGCGAAGGCCCCAACGGCAAGCGGCAGGAGTACGCGTGGGACGACTTCTACGCCACCGTCCGCAAGCGGCAGCCCAAGGCTCTCATCGCCATCTCCGGTCCCGACGTCCGCTGGGTGGGCAACGAGGACGGCTACGCACGAGAGACAGAGTGGTCCATCCAGCCCGCGCCAAACGGCGCTCGTGCGGTAGTCGACGGCAAGGCCTGGTGGCCCGCCGAGTGCGACGTCTCCATCCGTCCGGGCTGGTTCTGGCATCCCACCGAAGACGCCCGCGTGAAGCCTCTGGACCACCTGCTCGATATCTACTTCCGCTCCGTCGGCCGCAACAGCATGCTCCTTCTCAACGTGCCGCCCAATCGGCACGGACTGCTGGCCGACCCCGACGTGGCGCGGCTGGCGGAGTTCGGCGCGTCGGTCCGGCGCATGTTCGGCCAGGATCTGGCGCGGGGCAAGCGGGTGACCTCCTCGTCGGGCAACGGCGGCGCGCTGACGGACGGGCGGCCCGCCACGCACTGGTCTGTCCCGAGCGGCCTGCCGGCAAGCGCGGAGGTCGATCTGGGCGCCCCGGTCACCTTCGACGTCGTCTGCACGCGGGAGCAGATCTCCCGGAGCCAGCGGGTTGAGGCCTATCGCGTGGACGCCCGCGTGGATGGCGAGTGGCGCACCCTCGTGCAGGGGTCCACTATCGGTCGCAAGAAGCTGGACCGCATGAAGCCCGTGACCGCGGACCGCGTCCGCTTGACGCTGGAGAAGGCCCTGGCGCCGCCCATGGTGACCGCCCTCAGCCTCTACCGCACCGGCGCGCCCGGCACGGAGTAGCCGATTGAGCCTGGCTGAACTACTTCTGATCGCGCTCGGCTTGGCCATGGACGCGTTCGCCGTCGCAGTGGCCAGCAGCGTGACGCTGGGTAAGGCCTCGCCGCGCCAGGTCTTCCGCCTATCGTTCCACTTCGGCCTCTTCCAGGCCATGATGCCCGTCCTGGGGTGGCTCGCGGGCCTCTCCGTGCGGGACTCCATGCAGGCCTGGGACCACTGGGTGGCGTTTGGCCTCCTCGGCGCCATCGGCGGCCGCGCCTGCTGGGCGGCGCTTCACGGCGACGAGGAGGAGGAGCGCAAAGCCTCCGATCCCACCCGCGGCGCCTCGCTGGTCTCGCTCTCCATAGCCACAAGCATCGATGCCCTCGCCGTCGGTGTCAGCTTCTCCATGCTCCGCGTGGTCGTCTGGCAGGCGTCGGCCGTGATCGGCGTCGTTGCGGGCGCCATGACGGTCCTCGGCATGGCCCTGGGCGCTCGCCTGGGCGCCCGGTTCGGCTCTCGCATGGAGCTGGTAGGGGGTCTGGTGCTCATCGGCATCGGCCTCAAGATCCTCGGGGATCACCTGCTCCGTTAGCGCTTCGTTATTCCTGCCCCTTTTTGCCTCCTATCCATTCCGCTCGGTTCGGCTCCACCGGTATCATCGTCCCGCCAAGCCCTCTCTACTTGGCACTGAGGTGCTTCGGAGCGCAAGGCCGGCCCGATGCGGCAGGGCGGGTCCATTCCGAGACCCCGCTCCGAGCGAAAGGGATTACCATGGGAAGAACCGCCAGACTGCTGAGCACGGCAGCTCTTATTGCATCGGCATTTGCTCTCTGCGCCGCTACGGCGTATGCCGACCAGTACATCATCCGCCTTCGCGCCGGCAACGACGTGTACGGCTTCGCACAGAAGGCCCGTTGGCAGATGGGCGCGGCGACCGCCACCGCCCGACCCGGCCTGGGCGCCGTCGTCGTCACGATGCCCTCCGGCCGGGTCGGCGGCTTCGTGAAGCTGCTCGCCGCCCGCACCGATGTCGCGTACATCGAGCGCGACCTGCCCATGACGGCTCTATCCACGCCCAACGACCCTTACTTCGGCAATGAGTACGCCCACTCCAAGGCCCAGACCCCGGCCGCGTGGGACCTCTGGAAGCCCAACGCCTCGGTCACCGTGGCGGTGATCGACACCGGCATCGACAGCACCCATCCCGACCTGGTCAACAAGATGGTGCGCAATGCCCAGGGCGCGGTGGACGGCTACAACGCGCTGACCCTCACCGCCGGTTCGGCACTGGACGACCACGGCCACGGCACGCACTGCGCCGGCATCGCCGCCGCACAGATCAACAACGGCTCCGGCGTCGCGGGCGTCTCCGGTTGGACCGGCTCCGCCGCCCAGACCGACGTGGGCACCAAGATCCTCCCCGTGAAGTGCCTCGACGCCACAGGCTCCGGCACCTCCAGCAGCGTGGCGGACGGCATCGTCTGGGCCGCCGACCGCGGCGCCCGCATCCTGAGCCTCAGCGTCGGCGGCGGAAGCACGCAGACCCTGGCCGACGCCGTCACCTACGCTTGGTCCAAGGGATGCCTCGTGGTGGCTGCGGCAGGCAACAGCGCCAGCTCCGTCCGCCAGTACCCGTCCGGCTATCCCGAGTCGCTTGCCGTTGCCGCAACGACCAGCACGGACACGCTGGCATCCTACACCAACTACGGCTCCTGGGTGCAGACCGCCGCTCCCGGCGATGCCATCCTCTCCACGCTGCCCACCTATGCCACCACGGTCGGCGTGACCGGGTACGGCACCATGTCCGGCACCTCCATGGCCACGCCGTTCGTAGCCGGTGAAGCGGCGCTCCTCCTCTCGTTCAACCCGAGCCTGACGAACGCGCAGTTGAAGAACCTGATCGTCAGCAACGTTGACGCCTACGTCCCCTATCAGTCCCGCACCCTGGCCACCGGCGCGGGCCGCGTCAACGTGCTCAAGGCCATGGTGGCCGCGGGCGCGGCGCAGTCCGTGCCGGGCGCTCCGGGCAGCCTCGCCGCCGCGGCGGGCTCGGGACAGGTGACCCTCTCCTGGACCTCCGCGGCCAATGCGCTCACCTACAACGTGAAGCGATCCACGACTGCGGGCGGTCCCTACACGGTGCTCGCTTCCGGCGGCGTCAGCCTCGGCTACACGGACAAGAGCGTCGTCGGCGGCACGACCTACTACTATGTGGTCTCCGCCACCAACGCCGCCGGCGAAGGCGCCGACTCCAACGAAGCAAGCGCCAAGCCTACGGTGGTCCTTCCTGCCGCGCCCACTTCCGTCAAGGCGACCGCCGGCAAAGCCAGCGTCGGCCTGACGTGGACGCAGTCCGCGGCCACCGGCGTCACCGGCAACAAGGTGTACCGATCCACCACCAGCGGCGGCCCCTACACGCTGGCCGCAACGCTGGGCAAGTCAACCTCGACCACCATCAGCGGTCTCACCAAGGGTGTGAAGTACTATTTCCGGGTAACCGCGCTGGTGGGCACGGTGGAGAGCGCCTACTCCGCCGAAGTGTCCGCAACGCCCAAGTAGCGCCCAGGGCATCTCGGCTTGCGGCGGCCCGGTTCACCGATGGGGTGGACCGGGCCGTCGTGCTTGTGGGAGGGGGAAATGGTGATGATGCTGGCCTTGGCCGTGCTGGCCGCTCTGCCGGGGATGTCCGCCGCCGCGCCGCGCGTCGAGAAGGTGGAGAACGGCGGGCTGCTCTTTGCCGACAACCAGGCCGGCATCAGCGGCGTCGATTGCGGCTACTCCCTGCCCATCGGTCGCCGGACGCTCTGGGTCTTCGGCGATGTCTTCCTGCTCCACCCCACGGACCCGGCCAAGCCCTACGTGGGCGGCGTGAGCAACTGCGGCCTCCTCACGGGCCGCGGGCCGGGAACGGCTCCGCTGGCCGGGTACACGGTCCTCACGGACCCCGCCACGGGCCTGGCGCGTCCGCTCCTTCCGAACCGGCCCGATGAGGACAACCGCGTCCGCTTCTGGCTCTTCGGCGCGCACCACGACGACGGCGCGCATCGCCTCTACCAGTTCTACGCCCGTATCCGCACGCATGGCCCGGGCCCCTTCGACTTCGCCGCCGAGGGCCACGGCCTCGCCCGCGCCTCGACCGTCAACCCCGAGGCGCTGACGCTGGAGCGCATCCCCGCCGCCGGCTCCGATCTGTGGTGGCCCGCCACGGGCCCTCTCTACGGCGCGGCGGTTGCCAGGCAGGGGGAGATGCTCTACGTCTACGGCGTCGATGACCGGGCGCCCGGCAAGCCCGGCGTGGTGGCCCGTGTGCCGGCGGCCTCCATCGCGGATCGATCGGCCTACCGCTACCGGGGAGCCGACGGTGCCTGGCAGGCCGACCCCTCGGCTGCCGCGGCCGTGGAGGGACTCGGCGGCTTCAGCGAGCTCACGGTGGCCTACAACGACTATCTGGGCGGTTGGCTGGCCGTCCACTCCGTGGGCATCGACCAGAAGGTGCGCCTCTGCCTGGCCCCGCAGCCCTGGGGGCCGTTCAAGACGCTGGCCGAGATAGGCGCGCCGCATCGGGCGTTCGAGAAGGCCTTCTGCTACGCCGGCAAGGAGCATCCCGAGATGCGCGAGCAGGGCGGCAAGGTGATCTACATCACCTATGTCGACGGTCAGCGCTACTGGCTGCAGCTGCTCAAGGTGACGCTGGCCAGGTAGCCCCTACTTCATCGCCCGGCGGATCGCCGAGTAGGTCAGGGCCACGGTGGCGCAGTAGAGCGGGTTCTGGTAGTGCCCCTTTTCCGGGTTGAAGCACTCCCAGGGCGCCCCCTTGGCCCGGTTGGCCTCCACGCTCTCGACGAACTCGCGCAGCATCCGGCGGCCGGCCTCGCGGTCGGCGCGGTAGACGGCCGGCGCCATCCAGCCCGTGGGCGTTCCCCAGAAGGCCCCGTTCTGGTAGGTCCCCGGCGCGGCCACGGTCTGGTCCCAGAACCCGCCGTACGGGCCGGCCGGCGGTAGGGCCCGCACCTGCCCCTCCAGCACCGTGCCGCCCTGGCGGTAGAGGTGCAGCAACCCCCGCGCCACCGCGTCGGCCTGCCGGGCCGGCAGGAGGCCGAGCCAGACGGCGTAAGCAGACGCCCAGACGTCGTCGCGCTTGCCCTTGCCGGTGGCCGAGAGGAGGATGGCCCGCCCGTCGCCCGTGTCGCGCAGGAAGACGACCGGTACCGTCCGCCTGACCTGGGCCGCGACGGCGCGGTACCGGGCGGCATCGGCGCGGCGGCCCAGCGCCCGCGCGATCTCGGCCATCTCGTTGGCCGCGCGCCACCGGAGCAGCGAGGGCATCAGGCAGGAGCCGGTCTTGCGCACCGTGTCGCAGAAGCCCCAGTCCACCCGAGTGCGTCCCTCTTCGGCGCTGCAGACCACCAGCCCGTCGGGCCCCGCCTCCACGCTTGCGAAGGCACGGTCCAGCATCTCCCAGACGCCGGATTTGCCGGCGCATACCGCCACGTCGCCCTTGAGGAACGCCGGGGACCCGCTCAGGCGCAGCTGCTCGCGGGCCATGCGCACCAGCTCGTAGGCGTCGTCGGCCGGTGGCAGGAAGCCGAAGGTGCCGTCGCCCTGGTTCGGGCCGTCGTAGGCGCCGGGATACCAGCAGGCCGAGCCCCGCAGCGTGATGTGGTCGGGAATCGACCAGGGCGGCACGGTGAGCCCGTTGGCCAGTCGGATCGCCTCCGGACCCGCCTGCACCGAAGCGATGAGCCGGATCCAGCCCTCGACCTCCTCGGCGCCGATGAAGTCCGCGCCCAGCATCATGGCCGCGTCGCGGACCCAGAAGGCCGGGTAGCCCGCGTTGCCGCCCGGCATGCGGAGCGTGTAGCGGGTGGTGTTGGTGAGGCCCGGGATCTTGCCGCCGGGCACGATGCGCGCGCTCTCGACCACCGGCGCGGCCAGCGCGTGAAGCCGCGCCAGCAGCGCCTCCATGGCCGGGTCTCGCCCCGCCGACGCCGAACCTGCCGATCCCGCCGCCATCATGGCCGCCGCCAGCGCCGCTCCGCCCCTTGCCCGCATCGCATCGCTCCTCTCCGGCGCCCTACTGCTTCAGCTCCACCACCTCATAGAGGCCCACCGGGCCCACGCGGACCTCGGACCCAGAGCCCCGCCGCGCCACCGCGGCCTGGCCGCCCCGGATCAGCCGCCGGGCCGAACGCACCGGCCGCTGCGTGACGATGACGGCCTCTGGCCCCGCCGCGCCCTTGAAGCCCGCCACGAAGCCGTCCCGGTTGTGCAGATGGACCCGCACGGTCCCGGCCGCCGAGGTGAACACGCCCGAGCGCACCGACGCCGGAGCGGCTACGCGCACCGCCTGCGGGATGCGGGGTTGCAGCAGGCCCATGACGGTCCGCAACAGCGTCGGTTGGGACGCCCCGCTGGGGCCTTCCTCGAAGTCGTACCGCACGGCCGTCTCGCTGCCGCCCGCCGCCGTCCTGCGCGTCAGCAGCACGTTGTCGATCCGGAAGGTGGCCTTCTGCGTGCCCGCGCCGTAGATGACGATCCAGTCCATACCGCGCCACGCCGGGTTGCCGCAGGGCCGGCGCTCCTCGCGGCGCGTGCCGTCGGGTAGCGTCACACTGATGGTGTAGGCCGCCGCGGCGCCCGGAGCGGCGAAATCGAAGGCCACGCGCAGGTGGAACCAGCCCGAGATCGGCGCCGCGCAGACCGGACGGCTCTGGGCCAGCAGTCCGTCCTTGGCGCTGAGCATCAGCGTCGGGCCCTCCAGCGGCCCCTGCGACGACCGCAACTCCACGGCCGCGGAGGCATCGGGACCCAGCCAGGCATCCATCTCCAGCGCGCCGCCCGTGCACCGTGGCAGGCCGAAGTGCGGCAGTCGGGTCTCCATATCCGGGTAGTAGGTCTCCGGCGCCACGGCGTCGTCGCCGAATTCGGCGGCCCACTTGCCCGAGGCCGCCTGCGGCACGAAGGCGATGGTGGTGCGTCCGCCCACCGCCAGGTCGCGCCCCGCGGTTCGGGCCGGGTCGGCGTCCAGCAGGATCACGCGCCCCTTGCCGTATGCGCGCTCGGCCATGCTCGGCTTGCCGTCGGCCGTCATCATCGGCTTCCAGGCCGGGCTGGTGAAGCGGACCGGCTTGCGGACGCCCTCGTGCACGAACGCCGCGCCCTTGCCCGCGCGCATCAGCGCCGCCGACGTGTCCGTGCCGTCGGGCCGCGGCGAGCCCGTACCGGCGTAGCCCAGCTCCTGCTCCAGTGCGCCGCGGACGCGCGGTTGGCCGTCGGCCTGGGCCGTGCCCGTGCCGCAACCCAGCAGCAGTGTGCCGCCGCTGCGGGCATAGGCGAGGGCGGTGCGCGCCTGCGCGTCGGTGAGGCTTACGGAGAGCGGCAGCAGCACCGCCTTGTACCCCGCCAGTCGAGCCGGCGCGAAGTCGCGGTCGAAGAGGTACTCCGGGGCCAGATGGGCCTCTCCCAGCGCCGTGGTCCATGCCTGCAGCGAGCTCCAGTAGGGCGCCGAAGCGCTGCCCGGCGTATCGCCGCGGGCGTAGTGGAAGGTCTCGGTCTGCTGCGAGACGTGCAGGGCCACAGGTGTCAGGCTTCGTCCGCCCGCCACGGGGCCGATGGCGTGGATGATGGGCGCCATGACGGCCGCCGTGGGGGCCGTGCGGGCGTTGAACGGGTCGCCGCCGAACGAGGGCATGCCGCCCGCGGCGTAAGCCGCCAGCGCGTGCTGCACCAGCGGCTCGGCGTTCACCGCCGGTTCGCCGGCCACGTCCAGCGGACGCCACACCTCGGACTGCGACCTCCCGTAGGCCCGGCAGAGGCGAGTCGTCAGGTCGACCTGCTCCAGCGGCCCGGCTTCGGAACCGGTGATGATGTCGGCCTCGTACCGGTCGAGCGGCACGGCGCTGCGCCATGGGATGCCCGGGCGATGGTAGTGGTTGATCGCCACGGCCGCTGTGGGCTTGGCCGCGCGTATGGCCGCCGCGAGCTTGCCGATATACCGCCCGAAGAGGTCGAACCGCCACGCCGCCCACTTCCGGAAAGCCGGGCTCTCCCAGTCCAGCTTGGTGGGCAGCGTCATGCCGGTGTCGCGCTTGAATCGAGTCTTGCAGGCCGCGCAGCAGCAGGTGAGCGGGTAGGGGCGCTGCCAGATGCCGGTCCAGACCGAGCCGTCGAACCAGATGCCGTCCAGGTCCAGCCGCTTGACCGCTTCGACGCAGTAGGCGATGAGCGCGTCGCCGTAGCCCGTGTTGATGCAGCAGAAGAGCTCTTCCTCGCCGGGTATGGGATAGGGCTCGATGAACTGCTGCCGCCAGTCGGGATGCGCCCGGTAGCCCTGCCGGTTGAAGGTGAGGGGGTGCCACGACATGGCGGCCATGCCCTGCGCCTTGATCTCGGCCACCCATGCCTTCAGGTCGGCCTCGTAGCGGGCGGCCTGCGGGCCCGGACCGGGGACGTAGGGCGTGTCGAGCAGGGCGTTGCCGGAGGTGTCGACCATCTCGATCCACCGCGCCTGGATGCCCGCGCGGGCCAATGCGCCCTCCGCCGCCTGCCGCTTCGCCGCATCGGGCTCGGGCGTTGCGGTCCTGGCCTCCAGCCGGAAGAGCGCCTTGCCGTAGGCGGTTCGTTCCACCGGTGCCGGCCCGGCCGCGGCGGAGCCCATGGCCACCGCCGCCAGACAGACCGCAGTTCCGATCCCCATCGCCCCCATTCGCATGGCCTCACCTCCCGCTCGCGCCTGTCTGGCGAGTCTACCGCAGCAGGGGCCGTATGGACCCGTCTCGGGGCAGGACTCAGCCTGCGGCGCGGCGAACAGGTGAGGGTCCACCATCGGAGGTCCCTCGCCCATGTTCACCCCGCTCCTTCTCGCTCTGGCCATGCTGCCCGGCCGTCCGACCGCCGCGCAGGCCGCCAGTGCGCCTTTCGTGCCGGCCGACCTGCGCTGCGAACGCCTCGTGACGCCGCTGGCCGAGGAGACCCAGCGTCCCCGCCTGAGCTGGCGTCTGCTCCCCGCCGACCCCAACGTGCGGGGCATTCGCCAGACGCGCTACCGCATCATCGTGGCCTCTACGGAGGCGCGCCTGGCGTCGGGCCGCGGAGATATGTGGGACTCCGGCATCGTCTCCTCGCCGCAGACCATCGGCGTGCGCTACGCGGGCGGGCAACTGCTCCCCTGCCGCCGCTACCTCTGGTCTGTGACCGCGTGGGACCAGTCCGGCGCGTCGGCCGTCGCCCGCTCGTGGTGGGAGACCGGCCCCATGCGCCAGGATGACTGGCACGCCCGATGGCTCCGGGCGCCCGGCGACCCGGCCAAGCCCAAGGCCGGACCCATGCCCCTCTTCCGACATGAGTTCACGCTGCGCCGCGCTCCCCTGCGGGCCCGCCTCTACGTCTGCGGTCTGGGTCACGCCGAAGCGCGCCTGAACGGGCGGAAGGTGGCGGACAGCGTCCTCGATCCCGGCTGGACCAACTACAAGAAGACCTGCCTCTTCGTGCCCTACGACGTCACGAGCCTGCTGGCCAAGGGCCCCAACTGCCTCGGCATCATGCTGGGCAACGGCATGTACAACGTGCCCGGTGGCCGCTACGTCAAGTTCACGGGAACCTTCGGGCCGCCCAAGGTGATCGCGCAACTGGTGCTCGACATGCCCGGCGGCCGCCGCGTCTTCATCGGGACCGACGGCTCGTGGCAGACGGCCCCGGGGCCCATCACCTTCTCCTGCGTCTACGGCGGCGAGGACCACGACGCCCGCCTCGAGCGGCGCGGGTGGGACCTTCCGGGATTGGCGCCTGCCGAGGTCTGGGAGAAGGCCGTTGTGACCGACGGCCCCGGCGGAGCCCTGCGCCCGCAGATGACCGAGTCCATCGTCGCGCTGGAGCGCCTGGCGCCTGTGGCCGTCGCCGAGCCGAAGCCCGGGGCCTTCGTCTATGACTTCGGCAAGAACATGAGCGCCATGCCGTCGCTCCGCGTCCAGGGCCCCGCGGGCGCCAGGGTGCGGCTGATCCCGGCGGAGCGGTTGAACAACGGCCTGGCCGACCAGGGGCAGTCCGGCGGTCCCAGCTACTTCGAGTACACGCTGCGCGGCGGCGGCATCGAGGAGTGGGAGCCGCGCTTCACCTACTACGGCTGCCGTTGGCTGCAGGTCGAAGGCGCCCAGCCCGACAGTCCCGACGCCCCCCGTGACAAGCCCGTGGTCGTGGGCCTGGCCCTCCGCGTGGTGGCGCCGAGGATGGAGCGCACCGGCTGGTTCGCCACGTCCGACCCGCTGCTGAACGGCATCCACACGCTCATCGACCGGGCCATCATCAGCAACACCAAGAGCGTCCTCACGGACTGCCCGCACCGCGAGAAGCTGGGCTGGCTGGAGCAGGACTACCTCGTCGGTCCCGGGCTCTTCTACAACTACCGCATGGGCGCGACCCTGGAGAAGGTGCTCCGAGACATCCGCGAGGCGCAGACGCCCGACGGCCTCGTGCCCGACATCGCGCCCGAGTACACGGTCTTCTCCGGAGGCTTCAGAGACTCGCCCGAGTGGGGCGCCGCCTACGCGCTCTGCTCCCAGCAGCTGGCCCAGTTCACCGGCGACACCTGGCACCTGCAGATTCACCGGCGCAACGCTACCCGCTATGCCGACTATCTCGTGGGCAAGGCCAGGAACGGCCTGCTCGACTTCGGTCTGGGCGACTGGGCCGACGTGGGCAGCGGCAAAACGCCCATGGGCGTCACCGCCACCGCCATCGGCGTGGAGACGCTGCGCGCCACGGCGGAGATGTGCCGCGCCGGGAGCCAGGAGGCCGACGCCCGACGCCTGGAGGCCGAGGCCGAGAAGATGCGCGAGGCCTTCAGCCGCACGTTCCGGCGGCCCGATGGCCCCGGCTTCTGTGAGACGAGCCAGACCGCCAACGCCATGGCCCTGGCCCTGAACGTCGCGGCCGACGGCGAGCGCGCGGGCGCCCTGGAGGCGCTCATCGCCGACATCGCGCGACTCAACGGCCACACGTCCGCCGGCGACATCGGCTTCCGCTATGAGCTGCTGGCGCTGGCGCAGGCCGGGCGTTCCGACCTGGTGCTGGACATGCTCCTCAAGCGCGAGCACCCGAGCTACGGCTATCAGATCGACCACGGCGCCACGTCGCTCACCGAGGCGTGGGACGGGCCGACGCGGGGCTGGTCGCAGAACCACTTCATGCTGGGCCACGCCGACGAGTGGTTCTACGGCTGGCTTGCCGGCATCCGGCCCACGCAACCGGGCTTCTCCACGTTTCTCGTGCGGCCGTACATCGACCGTCGGCTGGACTGGGTGGCGGCGCAGCACAACTCGCCGCACGGGACCATCGCCGCGCGCTGGGAGATCAAGCGCGAGACGGTGACGCTGGATGTCACCGTGCCGCCCAACACCGTGGCCACCATCTGGGCGCCGGGAGCCGATGCCCGCGAGGTGCGCCACGCGGCGGCGACTCCGGCCGAGCGGGTCGGCGTGCGCGAGGGCTGCACGGTCTTCCGCGCCCCCTCCGGCCGCTACACGTTCGCCGCGCCCATGCCGCCGCAGCGGCCCGCCGGCGCACCCGCAAAGGAGTGACGCACATGGACAAGCGACCCGTAGCCCTGGAGGACCTCCTCCGGCTGAAGCTGGTGGGCGACGTGCAGATCAGCCCCGACGGACGTCGGCTCTGCTACACGGTCCGCACCATCAACGCCGAGAAGAACAAGGCCGAGTGCGCCCTCTGGATGGCCGACGTGGCCGACGGCGCTTCGCGCCCCTTCACCGGAGCGGGCCACAGCGACGGTTCGCCGCGCTGGTCGCCGGACGGGGCCGCCATCGCCTTCGTCTCCGACCGCGACGGCCCCGGCTCGCAGCTCTACCTCATCGCGGCGGACGGCGGCGAGGCGCGCAAACTCACCTCGCTGCCCGAAGGCTCCGCCGGTTCGCCGGCGTGATCGCCCGACGGCGCGCGGTTGGCCTTCACCTTCCGCCGGACGCCGGAGGAGCGCACCGAGAAGGCCGCCGAGGAGCGCAAGAAGAAGGGCCTCAGCAACCCCGTGCGCGTGCATGGCCGCGTCTTCTACCGGCTCGACGGCGCGGGCTATCACGACGGCGCGTACCGGCAGGTCTGGGTCGCCGATACCGCCACCGGCGAGGCCGAGGCCCTCACCGACGGCCCCTGGCCCTGTGGAGCGCCCGCTTGGTCTCCCGACGGCGCCACCCTCCTCTTCGTGGCCAACCGCCGCGACGACGCCGACCTCACCGGCACGCTCGACGACCTCTGGGCCGTCCCCGCGACCGGTGGCGAAGCGGTTCGAATCGAAGCGCCGCCCGGCCCCAAGTCCGCGCCGGCCTACTCGCCCGACGGCGGCCGCATCGCCTATGTCGGCCATACCGACGTCGACGACACCTGGGGAGGCCGCAACGAGCGCGTGCTTATCCTGCCGGCCGGAGGCGCGGCGGAGGCGCTGGACCTTACCGGCGCCGCGGACCTCGCCGTGGGCTACGCCACCCTGTCCGATATGCACGAGACCGGCGGCGGTCGTCCGCTTGCCTGGTCTCCCGACGGTCGCGACCTCCTCTTCCCGGTCAGCGAGCGGGGCGAGACCTACCTGGCCCGCATGGGCGTCGCAGGTGGGAAGCCGGCGCGCGTATCGCCCGGGGGCCGCGCTCTGGGCTCCTTCAGCGTCTCGGCGGACGGCTCGCGCATCGGCCTGCAACTGGGAAGCGCCGTGGAGCCCCACGAGGCCTGGGTGTCCGACGGCTCCGGTTGCCGCAAGCTGAGCCACACGAACGGCGACCTGATGGCCGATGTGGCCTTCGCCATACCCGAGGAGGTGACGGCGCCCACGTCCGACGGCGGCTTCGTGCACGGCTGGGCGTTGCGGCAGGTGGGGGCCGAGGCGGGCGCCGCGCCCTGCGTCCTCTACGTCCATGGCGGGCCCGCCGGCCAGTACGGCGGCGCGAGCACGCCCTTCCACGAACTGCAGTGGCTGGCCGCGCAGGGCTACGTGGTGGTCTTCGGCAACCCGCGCGGCAGCAAGGGCTATGGCGAAGCCCACACCATGGCCATCCAGGGCGAGTGGGGCGGCAAGGACTGGGTGGATATCCAGGGGCTCGCCGACTACGCCGCGGCCCTGCCCGAGGTCGACCCGGCCCGCATGGCCATCATGGGCGGCTCCTACGGAGGCTACATGACCGCCTGGGCCGTGGGCCACACCACGCGCTTCGCCTGCGCCATCGCCGACCGGCTGGTGGCCAACCTCCACAGCATGTCCGGCACCTGCGACTTCCCGTGGGAGCCCGACAAGGAGTTCCCCGGCACGGCCTGGAACCCCGCCGCGCTATGGCGCCTCTCGCCGCTGGCCACCGCCGACAGGATCGAGACGCCTCTGCTCATCATCCACTCCGACGGCGACCTGCGCTGCCCGATCGAGCAGGCCGAGCAGCTCTTCGCCGCCCTCCGCTGGCGCCGGAAGACGGTGCAGATGGTGCGCTACCCGGCCGAGACCAGCCACGGGATGTCGCGCAACGGCCCGCCCGATCTGCGGCTCGACCGCCTCCGCCGCAACCTCGCCTGGCTGGACCGCTTCCTCAAGCCCCGGGCCTGACGCGCAAGCAGGGCGGGAGCCGCCACGGCCCCCGCCCTTCCCGTTGGCCCCGTAGTCCCTCCGAACCCCGTCTGGCAGTGCCCCAAGCCCCTTGTGCCATCGCCGGGTCGATCCTATGATGGATCAACGATGGCTCCCGCTCGTCGACGCGTCGATTGCGTGACGCCGGAGCCGCTCCCTTACCGCGGCTGACCCCGACTGCAATCACCGCCCTGCCGAGGCGTGGCGGCGCGCCGGTCGCGTGCGCTGATCGCCCCGAGTCGCACCGAACGTGGAGGCTGCACTGTGAGTGATGACATCTACACGAGTGGCGAGTACGCCAGTCGTTTCCCCGCCTACCATGTGGAGGATTCGGCCTGGAAGGCGCGGCAGATCACCAATCTGCTGGAGGGACGGGACATACCGGTGGCCACCGTCTGCGAGATCGGCTGCGGCGCCGGCGAGGTGCTGAGGCAGCTCCAGCTCCGCATGCCCGACGACGCCCGGTTCTCAGGCTTCGACATCTCCCCCGATGCCATCGCGGCCTGCCGCGCCAAGGCGACCGACAGACTGACCTTCTACTGCGAAGACCTGCTCACCCGGACCGACAGCGCCTATGACCTCATGTTGTGCATCGATGTGTTTGAGCATGTTGCGGACTATATCGGATTTCTACGAAAGCTGCAGCCGAAAGCGCGCTATACAGTGTTTCACATACCGCTCGACATGTCGGCCCAGTCCGTCACCCGCAACCAGCAGGTCGGCATCCGCAATGTGCTCGGGCATCTGCACTACTTCACCAAGGACACCGCCCTCGCCACGCTGACCGACTGCGGCTACGAGGTCGTCCGGTGGTCCTACACCATGGGCGGCATCGATCTGCCCAAGAGCATCGCCGCAAAGCTCTCAGCCCTTCCGCGCCGGTTGGCGGCCCTCCTGCTCGGGCAGGACATGGCCGTGCGCCTGCTTGGCGGCTGCTCGCTGCTGGCGCTCACCCGGCCCCGCGCCGGCGCGTCTCCCGACGCGCCCACAGGCGTGGCGCCGGACCCGTAGCCCGCGCCGTTTCCCCGCGGTGGCTCGGGCCTCCGCACCCGAGTCGCAGGGGCGCCCGGAACTCGACCGTGCGCAAAGCATGACCTGACGCGCAAACAGGGCGGAAGCCTCCATGGCCTCCGCCCCGTCGCTTTCCGGCTGCCGTCCCTCGGCTTACGCCAGGATGGAGAGCGGGCTCTCCAGCAGCTCCTTCAGGGTCAGGAGGAACTTGGCCCCCGGCGCGCCGTCGAGCACGCGGTGGTCCAGCGAGAGACTCAGGTTCATCATGGAGCGGATCACCACCTGGCCGTTGCGCACGACAGGCTTCTCGGCCGTGCGGCAGACGCCCAGGATGCAGGACTGCGGCGGCACGATGATCGGGTCGAACGAGTCGACGCCGAACATGCCGATGTTGGTGATGGTGAATGTCCCGCCGGACATGTCCTCCTGCGTCTGCTTGCCGTCGCGGGCACGGGCGACCAGGGCCTTCAGGTCCAGGCTGATCTCGCCAAGCGACCGGTTCTCGGCGCCGCGGATCACGGGCACCACCAGGCCGGTTGCCGTCGCCACCGCCACGCCGATGTTGCGGTCGGCGTAGAGCCGGATTTCATCGCCCACCAGCGCGGCGTTGCAGAGCGGATGGTCCTTCAGGGCGCGGGCCACGGCCTTCACCAGCACGTCGGTGACGGTGACCTTGGTCTCGTGCGTCTTCTGGATGACCGGGACGAGCTTCTCGCGCAGGGCGATGCACTCCGTCATGTCGACTTCCATGTTCAACGTGATGTGCGGCGCCGTGAAGCGCGACTTGGTCACCACGTCGGCCGTCATCTTGCGCAGGCCCTTGAAGGGGATCACCTCGGCGATGGCCGGTGAGCCCGCGGGGGCGGCCGGAGCGGCCGCGGGCGCCGGAGCCGGTGCCGGGCTTGCGGTGCCCTCGGCGAACTTGCGCACGTCGTCGGCGCGGACCTTGCCGTCGGACGAGGGGATGGAGCCCACGGGCACGCCCAGCGCTTCGGCGATCTTGGCCGCAAGCGGCGTCGCCTTCACCGTGCCGACCGTCTCCATCGCGGCGGCGTAGGCCTTTACATCCTCTTCGATGACGCGCCCGCCGGGGCCGCTGCCCTTGCCGGCCAGCGCGGACGCGGCGATGCCCAGTTCGTCGGCCAGGCGGCGCGCGCGCGGCGAGATCGCGACCGGTGCGGTCGCGGCGGCCGCGGGAGCGGATTCGGCGGCGGCTTGCGCCGCGTCGGGAGCGCCGGCCGCGGGGGCCTCGGCTGCGGGTGCGGCCGGTGCGTCGCCGGCGGGCACATCGGCCGACTCGCCCTCTGCGCCGATGACGGCGATGGGCGCGTGAACATTGACCACCGCGTCCGCCCCCTCGATGATCCGAAGGACGGTGCCGTCGGCGGGCGCCTCGACCTCGAAGTTGGCCTTGTCGGACATCACCTCGAGGAGCGGTTCGCCGGCCTTCACGGCGTCTCCTTCCTTCTTGAACCACTGAAGGATGGTGCCTTCCTCCATCGTGTTGCCCAGCATCGGCATGTTGAAGACTATGGCCATGGAACGCCTCCTAGCGTGTGAGTGTCACAGTTCGGGGTCTTGCGTGGCGACTTGCTGATAGTTCGACGGCGGGCCGCCGGCCTCCTCCCCGCGATAGAGCCCATGCGTGCGGATGTACCGAAGCACGGCCGCGGGCGCCAGTCCGTCGGCGCTCTCGCCTGCCGCGATCCTGCCGCGCACCTCGGTGGCCGACAAGTCGCTGTGCGTCGTCTCCAGCATCGCGATTCGTTCAATCCAGCCGGCGGGCAGCCGCCGGGCCAGCCACTCCCGCGTGAAGCCCGGGCGCGCGGCGGCGACGACGCTGCTCAGCGCGAGCACGCGCTCCGGGGCGCGCCACGTGGGCAGTTCGGCCACCGCGTCGACCCCCGTGATGAAGAAGAGGCGGCAACCGGGGCGCTGGTCCGTCAGGCTCTGAAGGGTATCGGCGGTGTAAGAGATGCCCCGGCGCCGAATCTCCGTGTCAGAGACCTCCATGGCCTCGAAGGGCTCGGCCGCCAGCCGCGCCATGGCCAGGCGGTGTTCCGGAGCGGCCAGGCAGGCCCCGGACCGATGCGCCGGTCGCCCGTTCGGCACGAGCAGCAGCCGGTCCAGCGCCAGCTCCCTCAGGGCCTCCGCGGCCACGTGCAGGTGCCCGTTGTGGATCGGGTCGAACGTTCCGCCGTAGACGCCGAGCCGTTGGTGATCCGGAGACATGGCGGGCCGGCCGCGCTAGTCGATGGAGCCGCTGGGCTGGACGCCGCGGGGCGCGTCCGTGTCGGCTCCTCGGCGGCGCGTGCCGTTGCCGGTCCGCGCGGGGCCGGTGCGCGGCGGATCGGCGTCGGTGTCGCGGTTGCGCCGGACGGCGGCGGGACGCTCGCGTTCGCCCGACCGCCTGGTCGAGCCGCGCGGGCGCTCGCTCTCGGCGGCGGGTGTCTGATCGGTGGCGTCGCGGTTGCGACGGGTGCGCGTGTGCGTGCGGCCGGAGGCCGGGGCCGGCCCGTCGTCCGTGGTCGCGCGGTCGGGTTCGCTCTGCTGCGGCTCGGGGCGGGCGGCGGGCGCGTCGCCATCGGTCCGGCGCGATCGGCGCCTGCGCGTCGCGGGCGCGGGGGTGTCATCGGATGCGTCCCCCGCCGGTGTCACCTGCACCTGGATGGGCACGGCCTGTCGCCGCGTCGCCGCCGGCGCCGGCGTGGGCGAGGCGTCCGGCGTCACATCGGCCGCGGGCGCGGGGTTGGGTGTCGGCTGGACCGGCGCCGGCGCGACGAGCGCCGGTTGCGGCCGGGGCTGCTTGGACCGGAAGAGCCGGACGCCCGGTGCGATGACGGCGGCGCCCACGACGAAGGAGGCCAGAAGCAGGAGGCTCCAGACTAGGCAGGACTTGAGGCAAGCCCCACGGTGTTCGCCGGGGGTGGGCGAGGTCATGCGCGACATAGTATCGGTTAGCTTACCGGCGCCGACTCCGGCTTGTCAAGCCGCACGGCGAGCATCAGGCACGCGGCCACCACGGCGGTGCAGGCTCCCACCGCGAAGGGCGCCCACCGGTGCAAGTCGTAGAGGAACCCCGCGCCGATGCTGGCCGGCAGCGCGGCCAGGCCGACGACCATGTGAAAGGCGCCGATCTCCGTGGCGCGTCGGTCCGCATGGGCCAGATCGGCTGCCATGGCCCGCTGTACGCCCTGGGTGAGCGTGTAGTAGAAGCCGTAGAGCACGAAGAGCAGGCAGACCGCCGCCATGCCGTTGAGCAGCGCGAAGCCGAGGTAGACCGACGCGAAGACGAGCCATCCCAACGCGATGAGCGGCTTCCGGCCCACGCGGTCGGAGAGGCGCCCGACCGGGTACCCCAGCGCCGCCTCGACCACGTTGAAGAGGGCGTAGAGGAGGAAGACCTGCTCGGGCCGCACGCCCATGTCGTCCTGGGCGCGCAGGATGAGGAAAGCATCCGACGAGTTTCCCAGCCCGAAGAGGGCGCAGATGAGCAGGTACCGCTTATAGGCCGGGCTCAGGCCGGTGATCGTCGGAAGGGCCTTGCGCACCAGGTCGGCGGGCGTCCGCTTCTCCTTCACCATCACGGCCAGCACCAGCACGCCCAGCAGACCCGGCACGAAGGCCACCCAGTAGAGGGAGCGCCAGTTCTGCGCGTTGGTGCCGTGCAGGAAGCGGCTCAGCAGCAGGTAACCCAGCAGCGGCCCGCCCACGGCGCCGATGGTGTCCATGCTCCGGTGGAAGCCGAAGGCCTGGCCGCGCCGGTCGGCGTCGCAGTTCTCGGTGATCAGCGCGTCGCGCGGCGCCGTGCGGAGGCCCTTGCCCAGACGGTCCACGAAGCGCGCCGCCAGCACGTGCCCCCACGAGCCGGCCAGGGCGATCAGCGGCTTGCCCAGCGCGCCGAAGCCGTAGCCCGCCACCACGAACGGCTTCCGGGCGCCGATCTTGTCGGAGAGCCACCCCGAGTAGAGCTTGAGGAGGCTGGCGGTGCTCTCCGCCACACCCTCGATGAGGCCCAGGGCCCACGCGGGCGCGCCCAGCACCCGCGTGAGGAACATGGGATTCAGCGGATAGACCATCTCGCTGGAGACGTCGGCCAACAGGCTGACGATCCCCAGCGCCCGCACGACGGGACTCAGCCCGCGTCGCTTCGCACCGTCGCCACTCTCGGTCACGGGCTGGCCCCTCTCCGGCGCACTGCGCCTCAGCGCACGCGCGCCCCTGCGGGAACTTCGGTCTCCGGCTGCAGCAGGATCGCCTGGCCCTCGGTGTCGGCGGCCAGGATCATTCCCTGCGACTCGATGCCGCGCATCTTCCTCGGGGCCAGGTTGGCCACGATGACGACCTGCTTGCCGGCGACCTCCTCCGGCTCGTACATCTCGGCGATGCCGGCCAGGATGGTCCGCTGCTCCGTCCCCAGGTCCACCGTCAGCTTGAGCAGCTTGTCGGCCTTGGGGATGCGCTCGGCGGCGAGCACGCGGGCCACGCGAAGCTCCACCTTGGCGAAGTCGTCGTACGTGATGGTCGCGGGCCCCTCGGGCGCCGGTGCGGGTGCGGGTGCTTCGGTCACGGGCTTCTCCTTGGGTTGTGCGGCAGGCTTGACGGCCGCGGGCTGCGCCGCGGCCGCGGGGGCCTCCTGGATGCGCGGGAAGAGCGGCGCGGGCGCGGGCAACGCGGCGGCGGCGGGCAGCAATCCCCAGCCGCGGGCATCGTCCCACGTGGCGGACGCGCCCTCCATGCCGATCTGGCGGAAGAGCGCGGCCGACGCGGTGGGCATCACCGGCGCGACGAGGCAGGCGACCACGCGCACGGCCTCGAGGCAGGTGTAGAGGACCGTCGCCAGCTCCCCGCGCTCGCCGCGCTTGGCCAGCGCCCAGGGCGTCTTCTCCTCGATATAGCGGTTCATGCGCGCCACCAGCCGCCACGCGGCCTCCAGCGCGCCGTTGAACCGGTACTCATCCAGCGCGGCGGCATAGTCGGCGGCCGCCTGCGCGGCGAACGCGCGGACCTCCTCGTCGACCCCTGCCGGCGTGGGTGCGGCGCCTTCGAAGTAGCGCGAGGCCATGGTCACCGTGCGGTTGCAGAGGTTCCCGATATCGTTGGCCAGGTCCGTGTTGTAGCGCTTCAGGAAGCCCTCGTGGCTGTACTCGCTGTCGCCGTGGAAGACCATCTCGCGGATGAGCAGGTAGCGCACGGCGTCCACCGCCACGGACTTCTCCGCGCCGGTCAGCCCCGCCAGTTCGTCGGCCAGCGCCAGCGGGTGCGGCAGGCCGCCGGTGCGCTTGCCCTCCTTCTGCCCCGTGGCGCCCACCCACCAGCCGTGGGCGTAGACCTGCTTCGGCAGCGGCAGACCCAGCGCCATCAGCATGGCGGGCCACATGGTGGCGTGGAAGCGGACGAAGATCTCCTTGGCCATCAGGTGCGCGTCGGCGGGCCAGAGCTGTTCGTAGCGCTCCATGTCGGTGGGCCAGCCGGTGGCGGCAAGATAGTTGATCAGGGCGTCGAACCAGACGTAGACCACCTTGTCCGGCTCGTCGGGCACGGGGATGCCCCAGCCGTTGTTGCCGCGCGTCACGCTGGCGTCGCGGAGCCCCTGCTTGATGAAGGCGATCACCTCGTTCTTGCGGAACTCGGGCTGCAGCCAGCCGGGGTTCGCCTCGATCTGCTCCAGTAGCCTGTCGCCGTAGGCCGAGAGGCGGAAGAACCAGTTCTCCTCCTGCACGCGGCGCAGCGGCTTGCGGCACTCGGCGTTGGGGCAGAGGCCGTCCGGCTTCACGTCGGTGTCGCGGAAGAAGGTCTCGTCGGAGACGCAGTACCAGCCCTCGTAGGTCCCCTTGTAGATGTCGCCGGAGTCGCGCAGGCGTCGGAAGACCTCCTGCACCACGCTCACATGGCGCGGCTCGGTCGTCCGGATGAAGTCGTCATACGCGAAGTCCATACCGTCCCAGGCGGCGCGGAACTCGGCTGCCAGGTCGGTGACGAACTGCAGCGGCTCTTTGCCCGCCTCGGCGGCCGCCTCGAAGCACTTGGTAGCCTGCTCATCGGTCCCCGTAAGGAACCAGACCTCGTGCCCGCGCATGCGCTGGTACCGGGCCAGCACGTCGCAGCAGAGCGTCGTCAGCGCCGACCCGATGTGGGGGCTGCCGTTGACGTAGTAGATCGGGGTGGTGATGTACACGGTCTTGGACGGCTTGTCGCTCATCGTGGAGAACCTCGCGGGAATGGACGCCTGAGCCCGGCGGCACGAGAGCCACAGGCCCGGGTCAGGCGACGACTGCTGCCCCTCAGGATACTCCATGCGATGCGCTCAACGCTGGGTCGGGGCGCCCGGGCCGGGCCGGCGCCGGTTCGCCCGCCCTCAGTCCGTCCGCGCGGCGTCGGGCGCCCTTACCACCGCCGTTCGTGCATGCCCAGGCTGACGGCGTGGGCCATGCCGATGAGCGGCAGATGCTGGAGCGTGGCGCTGACCTCTGCGCCCATCTCTTCCGGGCTCAACTCCTCCTGGCGCTCCAGGATGGCCAGTTGGAAGGCCTCGTAGTAGGGCTCCATCGCATCCATGCACTCAACGACCTCGCCGGTGAGGTCGTCGGGGAGCGCCAGGTTGATGGACCCGCTGAGCAGGTCCTCCATGCTGAACTCGATCTCGATCTCGCCGTCGTCCGAGCGGGCCCAGAGCAGCGCGGCTTCGATCGACTTCCCCCACAGGTACTCGCAGGCCAGGCGTACCAGCCGGTCCAGGTCGCCGGAGTGGTGGGTGGCCACGGTGCGGCGGATGTCTGCCTGCGTCGCCTCGAAGGGCTCGACCGCGCCCTGCAGGCACGGCAGGTCGTCATCGCTCTGCGAGAGACCGTTGCGGTGCGCTTCCCGGAGCATGGCCGACACCGAGTAGCCCAGCCGCGCCGTTGCGGGACTGAGGGGCGGCGGCGCCTTCTCCATCCGCAGGTCGGTGAGGCCCTCGATGCCCAGGTCGGCCACCTGCCGCATGATGGCCTGGGCTTCGTCGGCGTCCACGCAGACGGCCGCCGCCGCGTTGGGCGACATGTCGATGCCCTCCGACAGACCGGCGAAGTACAGCTTCACCTTCCGGTCCGAGCCCGGCTCCGCCAGCATCCACGTCACGACGTACGGACCCACGGCATCCTCCTGCCGGACCGCCTCCGCGGTCCGCGCCCGATCCCGGCGCCTGTGCCCGGCTCATCGTAGGCGGGCGCGAGGGAACACACAGGATACCCGCCCGCGCGGGGCGGCCCCGGCGAGCGGAGGATGCCGCGCCGTCGGCGTCGAACCTGAGGCCGGGCTTGGCGGGTCGGAGATCCGGCTGCCGGGCATCGGTCGCGCCCGGCGCACGTTCGCCAGCGGGCCGGAGGAGGATTGACCATGGTCTTGCAGCTCTGCGCCGCCCTGGCGGGCATCGTCGCCCAGGCATCGCCGCAGCCGGCACAGGCAGACTGGACGCAACGGCAGTTCACCATCCCCGTGGCGGTGGTGAGCTACTTCCCCACGGCGGGCGACCGTATCGACATATCGGTGACCGGAGACTGGGGCGCACCCTACGAGGAGACCCGGGACAAGTGCCGCCGCATGACCCGGGAGACGATCCAGGCGCTGCAGGAGGGCTCCCGCTTCCGAGGCTACAAGAGCCCGTCGGCGAAGCCGGCCCTGCTCTATAGGGTCGAAGCCGAGTTCGAGTTCCGCGAGCCGCTGCCCACATGCCCGCTCAAGCCCGGCGAAGGCGCCCCCATGACCGACTACAACGCCATCATGAAGCGCATCGGCATCCGCGGCCTGCTGGCCAGGGGCGTCAAGGAGGTCTGGGTCTGGGGCTACCACGGCGGCAAGGTGGGCCTCTGGGAGAGCAACATGGCCTCTCCCACCGGCGACGTCAGCAACTCCAATCGCGACGGCGCCGACCTGCCCGTCCTCGACCGCACCTACACCGTCTACCATTACAACTATCAGCGCGGAACCGGCGAGGCTGTGGAGGACCACACCCACCAGATCGAGGCGCTCCTCAACTCCGTCGACGGCCGCGACGGCGCGCCGCGCGACAAGTGGCCCGACCTCCTCTTTTGGGGCAAGTTCGTGGGCAGCGACATCAGCCACAAGATCGTGACCCAACCCGCCCGCTGCGGCTGGACCCACTACGCCCCCAACTCCCAGGGCGATTACGACTGGGCCAACAAGCGCCAGGTGGAGACCGATATTGAGGACTGGCGGCCGGACGCCCCCGGCAAGACCCAGCTTATGAACAGCGACCGCTGGGGCGGCGACGGCCTGAAGTGGAAGGTCTACTGGATGCAGGCCATCCCCGGCCTCGGCTCCGGCCTCACCTATCGCGGCGCGCCCCTCGCCAACTGGTGGGCCTTCGTGGCCGACTGGGACCGCTGCATGCGCACCAAGACCAAGCTGGCCGCCGCGGCCGGCGGGAAGTGAGAGAAACACCATGACGCGCCGATCCGCCACCGCCCTGGCCGCCGCCGCCGGGATCATCGCAGCCGTCGCCCTCGCCGCTCCGGCCAAACCGGGCCGCCAGACGCCGGCGCCGCCGCAGAACGTCAAGCCCGTGGCCAGGCGCCTCCATGGCCCGGGCCTCCACCACATCGCCATCAAGGTCGCCGACTTCGACAAGTCGCTCCGCTTCTACCAGGAGGGCGTGGGCATGAAGAAGGTCTTCGGCTGGGGGACGGGCGACGGCCGCGGCGCCATGCTCGACATGGGCGACGGCAACTACTTCGAGGTCTTCGCCGGCGGCAAGCCCCGCACCGCTCCGATCGACTCGCCCATCCTGCACATCGCCCTGCGCTCCGGCGACCCCTATGGCGCCTACAAGAGGGCCATGGACGCCGGCGCCGCGTCCCAGATGAAGCCCACCGACATGACCATCCCCGGCGACCATGCGCTCAAAATCCGCATCTCATTCGTGGTCGGGCCCGACGGCGAGGTGGTCGAGTTCTTCAAGAACGACGAGTTCTGACCGGACGCCGTCGGCGCGCCGGTCCCATCCGTCCCACTCGTCCCATACGTCCCATCGCCCGCCGAAGCCCGGACGAAACCCCTGCACGGCCCTTCGGCGTAGTAACATTGGCGCGCGTCGGGCCGGATGTCGGCCGCGGACTTGGGTGCGCCCTTGGAGGATGACCGAATATGAACGCCATGAGAACCACGGTGCTGATGGCGCTGCTGGTGGGTCTCTTTATGTTCGTCGGCGGAGCCCTCGCCGGCTCCCGCGGCATGATGATGGGCCTGACCTTCGCCGCCGTCACCAATATGGCGGCCTACTGGTTTAGCGACAAGCTCGCCCTCATGATGAGCGGCGCCCAGGAGGTCTCGCCCACCGAAGCCGCGGACCTGCACCGCATGGTCGCCTCCGTGGCCCGGCAGGCCGGCGTGCCCATGCCCCGCGTCTACATGATCCCGCAGGAGCAGCCCAACGCCTTCGCCACCGGCCGCGATCCGGGGCATGCCGCCGTGGCGGTCACCGCGGGCCTCCTGCAGCTCATGTCCCGCGAAGAGCTGGAGGCCGTGCTGGCGCACGAGATGGCGCACGTCAAGCACCGCGACATCCTCATCAGCAGCATCGCGGCCACCGTTGCCGGCGCCATCTCCATGCTGCCCAGGATGATCTTCTTCTTTGGCCCGGGCGACCGCCGGGACGACGATGGAGGCGGCCTCTTCGGCATGCTGGCGGCCATGATCATCGCTCCCATCGCCGCCGTGCTGATCCAGTTGGCCATCTCCCGGGCGCGCGAGTTCGAGGCCGACGCCGGCGCCGCGCGCATCACCGGCAACCCGCTGGCCCTTGCGTCCGCCCTGCAGCGGCTGGAGGGCATGGCGCGCCGGGCGCCCATGAACGTGAACGCCGCGGCCAGCCACATGTACATCATCAATCCGCTGGGCGGCGACATCCTGCGGGGCATCGGCGGCCTCTTCCGAACGCATCCGCATACCGAAGAGCGCGTGGCGAGGCTGCGCCAAATCGCCGGTATCCGGTAACATCGTGGGGCCAGGCCCCGGTCGAACGCAGGCCGGGGCCACTCCAGACGGGAGAGCCCCATGAACCGCACCACCATCGCCTTGCTGCCCCTTCTGCTCGCCGCCGCCCTGGGCGCGTCGGGCCAAGCCTCCGAGCCGGTCGGACCCATGTGGGACCTCAAGGCGCTGAGCCGAGCGCCCCGCGTCTTCGATGCGCCCGGCTTCTCCGAGCCCGGCGTTCGTGCGCTCTTCTTCGAGGGACCGGCCTTCAGGGGCAAGCCCACGCGCGTCTTCGCCTGGATGGGCTTCCCCAAGCTAGAGCCTGGCAAGAAGGCGCCGGGCATGGTGCTGGTACACGGAGGCGGCGGCACCGCCATCGCCTCCTGGGTGCGCCTCTGGACCGAGCGGGGCTATGCCGCCATCGCCATGGACACCTGCGGCGGAGTGCCCAGGGTCGCTAACGGCGCCTGGGAGCGTAACCCCGACGGGGGACCCAACGGCTGGGGCGGCTTCGACCAGATCGACCAGCCGCGAACCGACCAGTGGACCTACCACGCCGTGGCGTCGGCCCTTCTGGCCCACTCGCTGCTCCGCGCGCAGCCCGAGGTCGACGCCCGCCGCATCGGCCTCACCGGCATCTCCTGGGGCGGCTACCTCACCTGCATCATCGCCGGCGTCGACCCGCGCTTCCGCTTCGCCGTCCCGGTCTACGGCTGCGGCTTCACCAACGAGCACACCTTCGCCTCGGCGGTCACGGGCCTCGGTCCCGAGCGCGCCGACCGCTGGATGCGCTGGTGGGATCCCTCCGCCTACCTCGGCGCGGTCAAGATGCCCATGCTCTGGGTGACCGGCAGCAACGACTTCGCCTACACCTTCAATGCGTTGCAGAAGAGCTACCGCCTGCCGAAGACGCCCCGCACGCTGGCCATCCGCCTCCGCATGCCCCACGGCCACGGCCCCGCCGGCGAGGCGCCGAAGGAGACCTGGGACTACGCCGACAGCGTTCTGAAGCACGGCGTCCCGCTGGCCCGCATCACCGGGCAAGGCCGCGACGGCGAGACCGTCTGGGCCACCTACCAGACCAAACGGACCATCGTCCGGGCGGAACTGAACATCACCCGCGACCTCGGCCTCTGGCCCGACCGCAAGTGGGACGCCCTCCCCGCCACCCTGGCCCGTGGCAAGGTCACGGCCACCCTCCCGCCCGGCGTAACGGTCTACTATCTGAACCTCTTCGACGACCGCGACTGCGCCGTGAGCACGGAGCACGTAGAGGTGCGGTAGGCGGCGGGACGGCGCGTATAATAGGACGACGGGAGCGGCGGAGCCCATCCGGCGAGGTCCGGGCGGGCTGTCCGGCGGCAGGGAGCGCCCGAAGGGGCGCTTCGTGCCTCTCGTTGCCCGCGACTTCAGTCGCCGGGCCCCCGCCCCGCCCTACCCCCCGGTGGCTCGGGCCTCCGTGCCCGAGTCGCCCAGGTGCGCCGGGTATGCTGCCGCAAACGGCACGGAGGAGCGACGGCATGGAGAACGGCGCACGCTTGCGAGTGGCGGTGGTGGGGTTGGGCTTCGGGGGCAGCTTCCCGGAGATTTACCGAGCGCACCCGGACGTGGCCGAGGTGGCCCTCTGCGATACCAACGCCGAGCGTCTGGCCGCCTTCGCCGGCGAGCATGGCTTCGCCGCTCGCTACGCCCGGCTTGACGACCTGCTGGCCGACGGACGCTGGGACGCCGTCCACCTGGTGACGCCCATCCCACTCCACGCCCGTCAGGCCGTCGCCGTGCTGCAGGCGGGCAAGCACTGCGCATGCACCGTGCCCGCCGCCACCAGCCTCGACGACCTGCGCGCCCTCGTGGCCGCCCAGCGCGAGAGCGGCCGCAACTACATGATGATGGAGACCGCGGTCTACACCTACCACTACCTGATGGCCGCCGCCATGCGCGATGCCGGCGAGCTGGGCGCCCTTCAGTTCCTGCGCGGAGCCCACTACCAGGACATGGAGGGATGGCCGCCCTACTGGGCCGGCCTGCCGCCCATGCACTACGCCACCCACGCCGTCGCGCCGTTGCTCGCCCTGGCCGACGCCCGCGCGGTTCGGGTCCACTGCTTCGGCTCCGGCTCCATGCGCGAGGAGCTGCGCGCGCCCTACGGCAACCCCTTCCCGGTGGAGACCGCCATCTTCCAGCTGAGCCGTCCCGGCCTCGCCGCCGAGGTAACACGCTCGCTCTTCGAGACGGCACGCGACTATGTGGAGAGCTTCACGGCGCTGGGCGGGAAGGCCTCGCTGGAGTGGCACCTGGAGAACGAGCTGCCCGTGGTCTTCCGCCTCAGCGACCGAACGCCCGACGGCTGGGGACGCCCCTGCGCGGTGGAGCGCGTGGCGCCGCCCTCGCGCAACGACCTGCTACCGCCCGAGCTCCACCGCTTCACCCACCACAGCGTGCTGATGGACCAGCAGAGCCTCCACGGCTCCGTGCTGCACGGGGGAGCGCACCACGGCTCCCACCCGCATCTGGTCCACGAGTTCGTCCGCAGCATCGTGGAGCGGCGCCCCCCGGCCATCGACGCGGTCCGAGCCGCCGACTGGACCGCCGCAGGCATCTGCGCCCACGCCTCAGCCATGCGTGGCGGCGAGGCCGTGGAGGTGCCGAGCTTCGGCTGAGGCGGACGCCGGTTCGTGTAGGTCGTCAGGGGGCCCCGAACGCAAGCACGACACCGGTAGCAGGCGTAAGGAGGTGGTCGGCGGTTCGATGCTGCCGTTCAGTACGGACTGGCCAGTCGAGCTGCAAGCAGCCAACTATCGCCTAGCCTTGCATCTCCCAAGGCCTTCGACGCCGCGTCAATGCGCTCAACCTGGGCGTCCATTTGTGGACCCTCACGAACGAGTGAACTCTTCGGTGAACCCATCGAGGCGCGGAGCCGAGCACCCACCCCGTTGTCCAGAGCAACCATGTGCGCCTGTGCGAGGAACGCAAGCCAGCAGGACAGCCTTGACCGGTCGCCACTCGTGCCAGATGCCGCACCCGCATGCAGCCACTCGCGCGCCAGCTTGCGATCATTTCCCACGGTCATGCGGAGGATGCCGATCTCGCGGGCGATCAGTCCCCGTAGGCCCTCATGCTGCGCTGGGTTAGCAGTCGCGACCGACTCCACTGCGGCGCAAACATCCACCGCGACTCGGCTCTCTGCGCCGGGATGAGCGAGCACCCAGTCGCCAGCCGATCTGGCGATCCAGAAGATGTCCCAATCTGATGGATCGTGCAACAAGGCATCGCCGGACAGCGTCAGCGCGTCATCGAACCTTAGGGCGCGCAGGAGAGCAGCAATGCGATGGCCAAACAACCTCGACCGGTCCATTGCAGGCAACTCCAACGCCTCAAGCAGCTCAAGCCGGGCGACCGTGGTTGCCAGATCACCCGAGTTGCCCGTAGCAGCCAGAAATGACCTGCACTGGCACACTGCTGAACGAAGCCTGATGCTTACGCGCGATTGGTCGAATGCCGCCTCGGCCGCCGAGACCTCATTGGCTGAGGCCTGAAGTAGGGCCCATGCTGTACGGTAGTTGTCGAGTAGATCCTCGAGAGTGGTCGCCAGCACGCTCAGACGCCCCCAGTCCAAGTCATTAACTGTCGATTGGACAAGCATTAGGCGGTAATCTAGGAGCCAGTGGAAGTCCTCAGGCTGAAGGACGTGCGCACCGATCGTCTGCTCCTGCTCTGCTGCAAGCCGGCGTGTCTCGCAGGCCAGCGAGCTCTGGTTGGCCAGCATCAGCATGTAGTTCCGCAGACGGAACAGCATGGACGGTACATCCCTGCCCGTGGTAGTGCTTAGGCCCGCCTCCAGAGCTTGAAGCGCAGCCAGTTTCTGCTCTGGGCCGGCGGACGTACCAGACCGATGCACAGACTCTATGACCGTATCGAGGCAACTCCTCGGTCCGGCAGTGCCTGCGCCGGTCACCACCGCCTGCCAGAGGCGTGATATCGCGTCTCGCCGCTCAACGGCGACCTGCTCCGAATTGCCGGAGTGGCGCGCCCAGATGGACAGTGCCTGCGCCCAGTTGCCTTCGCGCTCCGCGACACGCGCCCGGCGCTCCTCATATCCTCCGAAGGACTCGTAGACCGACAAGCGTCTCTGCGACCGAAGACTCTCGAGGATGCCGGCTGGACCGGCCTCGCGGCGGTGGTAGACCGTGTTAGCCAGGAAGTCCGCGACCACAGTGCCCCAGTACGCATTGGCATACACAAGGCGAAGGGCAACGTTGTTCGAGAGTGCTGCCCGCATGATGCCACGCGATGCCAGGCCGGCTTCCACGGCACCCGCCAGTTCGCGGAGTACCTGGTCGTGGATGTCTGAACCAGTCGTCATCCTCTGACCGTTCTGATCAGTCCGGGTTGCGACGACCAGGTCGAGTCGCGCAAGCGTGACGTCGGGGCTCATCACGGTCTCTACCATCGATATCGTGTCCAAGAGCATGACACGGTAGACACGCTCTCGGTCGGTCAGTCGGGTCTTGCTGAAGTCCACCGAGGAGAGGAACCGGGCGCCGGCCAGATCGCTGGCAACAACACTTGTCAGTCGTTCGCAGATGGTGAGTGCGGCCGCGGGGCCGAGTCGCATCCGAAGTTCGCTCAGATGGAAGTCATCGATGCCGGAGAGAGAGCACCTATGAGGCAGTCCTGCCAGCGCGGCATCCAGTGCTCTGCAGGCATCAGCAAGGGGTAGGGGTACGAGTAGCCCTGCCACGACCCACTCGCCCCGTGGCGTGACGAAGTCGCCAGACTCATCGACGAACAGCGTGGCGGATACCGCGCTCCTCATGCGTTTATCTAGTTGCATTGGGGTCATACCAGGCGCCACAGCGAGGGCACCTGAGATGATAGACATTGAGCACATCTATATCATGGTAAGTCCAGTATGGTCCATGTTTCACTAACGGATGCTTACACTCACAGCAATGTGTTACAACGACAAAATGCCCACAAGTGCTGCATGTCCCATGCCATTTAGTGCCAGTTTTGGTCTCCTGTTGCTGCCACTCAATGGTCGTACCGCCGCAGGCGATGCAGATGGCTAGCGGCCCGCGTATGGGTACCGACTTGCTGTTCTCAAGCGGGTCGTCGTACCCGAAGTTGCAGGATTCACCACTCCGGAGCGATAGCGCCTCCAACTCCATCGCGATCAGACGCCTGAGGTTGTCGAGTGCTTCCGCGCCGCGGTCACCATCGGGCCGCAACAGGACGGCGCCATGCGCATGGTTGGGTGTGCGTGGTTCCCAGCCGAACAACCGGCTCCCGCCATAGCACGAGCCGCTGTTCCAGCGCTGCGGTGTCCGCGGGATCCTGATGGCTCCGCAAGAGGGATGGACGATGAACACCCGTCGTGTGCCCTTACCAGAGTACTTCGCCTCCATCTGCATGATGTCAGCGCCAAGCAGCTTGTCGCTTTCAGCCTCGTACGTCTTGCACTTGCAATCCAGCACGAGAGTCCGCCTCAGCGGAGATGTGCTAAGCCCTGATCTCGGAGGGTGCATCTCTAGCAGCAAGGTGAAGTCCGGGCGGAGCCCGTCCAACTGCGGCTGATAGCTGAGCTCGGCGCTAACGGGCGCCGATGCGTGCTCGAACCGCAGGACGATCGGCTCGCTCCCTGGCTTGGCGGCCGCAGCAAGCTTGGCAGCGGCACGATGAAGCGAGTCGCCGTCACTGACAGTGAATCCCAGACCATCGACCAGAACCGAAACGGCCTGCAGCAGACACCATCGCTCATACAGCGTTGGCATGTCCAGCACGCCGACTCGCCCAATTGCCAATAAGGCGTCGGCCGTACTCGAACTCAGGCCGGCGGCATCGATGATCTTCCGGTAGGCAACCAACATAGCTCGGTAGCCAGCGTGGCCAACGAACAGCATGGACGTTGGTGCACCCTGTCTGGCTCGGATTCCACGCTGGCAGAGCATCTGCCTAGCCGCCGTGAGCCCATCGAGGATTGCTCGGAGCCGCGTACACTGTCCTTTCACGGTATTGGCTACATGCTGGAGGGCGGCGTACTCCTGCTGGCATGCCACATGGTCCCGCTCAGGCGTTCCCACCTCGTTACATGGCGCCTCATGCAGGCTTCTTAGGCTCGAGACGCAGGCATCAACTCGCGATTGCTCGTTGCCGGGTAGTCTGAGGCGCCTCAGGCCACTGATCGCACTGACGGCCAACATGACATAAGGAAAGTCAACCTTATATATAATGCACTTATCGACTGTTAGTTCATACATGCCATCCTTGTCGAGTAATTGGGCTATTTCATCATTACCTTGCAATGCAATGCGTTTGCATTGAACCACTGGTGGGCTGCCTGAGCAGTCGTGCCAGGTTACCCAGAACGTTGGATATAGCCTGTCAATCCAGTACCTTTTGTCAGGCACGTCGGTAATAGTGAAACGCAAGGTTCCTCCGCGGTCCGAGGCCACTGGCCGCACCGGCACGAGTGCGGCACACCGCTCATCCCACTGCTGCCTGTCCTGGTGCAGGGCTGCCAGCTCGCCCATCAGGGCCAACTCCCAATCTTCCGCAGCTTCGCCTCCCTCATATGGTCCCACGCCACGCCGGCTCTCCGCCAGCGCGGCAACCCTCTGCTCGCATCGGCTCTGGTGCATCGCAGCGCACTTCAGTAGCCCATCGACGATCTGCTGCACGTGCTCGACCATCCATGCTACGTATCGGTTCTCTGCGGTGTCAGCCGTCTCCTCGTGCCCACGCGCGGTTACGTGCGTGGCGTCGGGTCGGCGCGAAATCCCGGCTATGCTCTTGCGCGAAGGGCGTACTCGATGGACAGGCTGGGACGCCTCAGTTGGCTTCAGTCCACAGTGAGGCGCTCTGGCTATCGAGGTCGCATGCCCGATAAGAGATTCGCACAGTCCGAGCACGCGCACTGAGAGGAGCGGGACGTTTGTCCATCCTTCTACCGTGGTAGGGCTCTTAACCTTAAGCAACAGGCCGTACAGCCCGCCCTGGAAGTCATCGACGAGGCGGATCAGCTCCGCGCTAGTAAACCCTGGCGGGTGAAGGTGCAGATCACACGTATGCGGACCTATCAGCAACCGTAGTCTGCCTGAGTATCGGCAACTGGCAGCGTCGAAGTACCGCTGCTCCCGGTGCCACTTGCCCTTCTCAGCCCACCAGACCGTCCTGCTGATCGGGTCCACAATCTGGTCCAGTTGGACCGCGGTGCCGTCGCTATACTCTATGCTAGGCGGCTCCATGCCGGGCTGATGGCGAATCGCCAGTTGAGCTCTTCTCGTCCGACCAGCGGGAACTGACGGCTCCGCTTCCGACCGGCGGTCTGCTGCCCCGTGGTCGCTGCCGCCATCGCTGCCACCCGAGGTGCGAGCATAGTTCAGCGCCTCTGCCCACCATCCGTCAGACGGGCTTGGTTCAACCGTGATGGGCTCAGGCGAAGCCGTGACCGACCGGACCTGCCGGTCTTCAGACCATTCAACAGATATATACCTGACCTCAAAGGGTGCACCTACGGCAGTGCGACTCACGCAATTAGCCCCAGTAGTTTAGGATGCCATCTGTATCTGAGGCTGTCACCATTCTACGTAGCTCCTCTGTGGATGATGCAGGCATGGCCCGATAGCGCTGTAACACAGCGCGGCCTACCGAGTTCGTGACCGCCGTTGCCAGCTCTTCAGCGATGTCCCGCTTCGGCTTGGCGGATTGGGGCCTGTCGTGCGCGGCTGACGTAGCGCTCACTGTCATGAACCGAGGCAGCACCTTGTGCAGCAGCAGATTGTTGACTGCCACGGCCTCGACACTGCTTGCGTCTTCATCCGCCGTCACTTCGGCGAACAGCAGGGCATATAGCTGGGCTTGCCGAATCACGCGAATGCCGAGCTCAAGCCCAAGGGGGGCCAGGTAGTTCCTGTTCCATTCGTCCAGGCGCCTGCCGACGCCGTGGCTCAGATCGACATCAGGATAGGGCCGTCGCTCGCAGCGAAGGGCGGACGGCGAGACCATCACCGGCCCGTCGTGCCCCGCCGCTGTAGTCGCTTCGGATACTTCCTGCCTGATCTGGTCAAGGTGGTCCAGCGGGCTCGGCACTCGAAGCACATGCACGCGGTCAAGCACCTTTGGCGAGAGGTAGTGTCCAGTCTCATCGACGTTCAACGTTCCGATGATACGCACATTCGGTGGAATCTCAAGTGTGCTGGGCACTACGATGCTGGCGGCCAGGCAGCGCAGGCGTCGGCGCGCATCGTAGCCGCCTGCGTCACTCCTTAAGCCCACGGTGGCCCATAGTGCGTCTCGAACGGCCGTGCATTGCTCTACTCCATCCCAGCTTTGAGTGGCCTGCTCAGTACACAAGTCGGCGCACAGCAGTCTCGCGACTTCACCGAACTCCTGCCTAGCCCGACGCTCCTCGTCGGACGCATAGAGCGGCACCCTCGCCAGTTGGTGTCGCTCTTCGAACGCCGACAGGAAATCCGCGAAGTAGTACTCGATCCGGGCCAGGTTCATCTCGTCGAGGCATATCAGGTGGAGCCTGCCCTGGTCGCTTCGGGCGTTGAGCAAGGCATCCAGGAACGGAGTGGTGACGTATGAACCATGCATGGGGTTGAAGAATCCCATCAGGTCGTCCGGCGAGGTCCAGTTAGGCTTAACAGGGATGATGTGGGACACCCCTCCAATGGCATCAGCAAAGGACCTGGCCAGTTCCGTCTTGCCGGACCCGGGTTGGCCTGCCAGGAGGACAATGTCGTGGGTTCGCATCAGCGTCAGGAAGTCGTCAAGCAGGCTACGCGGATAGTGGATGCGTCTGCTGTGATGGAGATAGGCCTGTATCAGTCCGGGCAAGGCGCCAAGATCGCCATCGAAGTCTGGGCAGCCCCCGAGGGCCGAACGTTCGCCTGCCGCTCCGTCCCTCGCCTCATTGGGCAACAGAAGCGCGGCTTGCTCGCTGCTGAGCAGGCCCAGCTCGACCAGCCGGTCGAGTCGGACGCGGGCTGTGGCCTGCTCTTCGTCTACCCGTCGCGCCAGCTCGGCCTTGGCGTCCTGAAGCCCGGACACCTCGGACTCCAGAGTGGCCCTGTCGCGCACACGTTGGGCGATCTGCTCCTCCACATCGGCGCTCTCGGCCACCAAGGCGTCGCGCCGGACCTGGGCCTCCTGCAGCTTGTGGGTCTCCTCAGCCGCCTCTGCTTGAGCTCTTGCGATCTCTTCGCGTATGGTCGTTGTCTCTCTGCTTACATAGTATTTCACTGTTGTTTCTGGAAGCAGGATGGCGCCATCGTCCCGTGTGGTTACGAGGTTCGGATCGATCTCACTCAACTCAACCGGATCGCGAGCACGCAAGACTACAGGAATGCCCTGTTTTTGAATTTCCGAATCAGACGCTATCTCTATTATAGTTTGTACAGTACATCCATTCAATGCCTCATGTCTTCCTGACACAAAAAGTCTAGTGGGCATATAAACTATTGAATTCTTAGTATCAGTAGTATAAAACACAATCGGAATGCCATCTGCCGTCGTCGGATTGTGCAACCAGGTCGGCTGATCTGGGAGCGACTTGATGGTGCCAATAGCGATGCATTTGGACGTGTTGCAGGCTGCGAGCAGCGCCGCCAAGCGCTCGGGCTTAGTCATCTGCTCAATCTCGGCTCTAGTCATGTCACTCATTCCCCTTGCGCTGAGCGCTCAGCATCTGGAGGACAGTCGCGCCTACGTGTCACAGAGGGTCCCCTTACGATGACGGTGTCCCAATATCAGTTCGCCAGTGCGTACGGCAGTTCCTGCGCGGCGGCGAGGCCGTGGAGGTGCCGAGCTTCGGCTGAGGCGGACGCCGGTTCGTGTAGGTCGTCAGGGCGCCGAGGCGCTCCCGGACGTCCATCGCCGCTCCTGCCTAGCCCGCTCTGAGCAGCCACTCCTCAGCAGTAGCGATGCGGATGCCCGGTACGCGGATGGGCGCCGGCGGCGGCTCGGCCACGATCACGAGCCGGTCGGCGTCGGGGTACTCGGCCCGTGCGGCCGCCAGCGCGCCGGTTTCGCGCTCCGCCGTGGCGCGCGAAGCCATGTCGGCGCAGACCTGGATCAGCTCCACCCGACCGTCGGGGTACCGCGCCACGAAGTCGATCTCCGAGCCGTCTCCAAGCTTGGCGTAGGTCACCTCGGCGCGGCGCCGTTCCAACTCAACCAGCACGCAGGTCTCCAGCGCATGGCCGACGTTGGCCTTGCCCGACCGATCGAACACGGGAATGAAGCCCGGGTCCACGGGGTAGGCCTTCCTGGGGTTGGTCATCCTCCGACGCTCGGAGTCGGTATCGACGCTCACCAGGCGAAGGAGGAAGCTGTCCTCCAGATGGCCCAGGTACGCATGCAGGCTGTCCTTGCCCACCTTGAGCCCCTGTGACGTCAGGTCGCCGTGGAGTCTGTGGATGCTGAACGAGGACGCGGTATTGGAGAGCAGATGCCGGACCATCCACCGCAACGCGACCGGGCTGCTGACGGTGTGCCGCTCAATGATGTCGCGCAGCAGCACGGTGTCCACATACCCGCGCAGGAGCTCGAACCGGTCGGCGGCATCCAGTCCCTGCGCCTCCGGGAAGCCGCCAACCACAAGGTAGTCGCGCAGCGACGCGCCGAGTTGCGAATGCACCGCGCTGGTCCAGCGCTCCGGCGGCTCGGCGGGCTCGACGCCGGCGTGCCGAAGGGCCTCGCGGAAGCTGAACGGGAAGACCACAGCCTCCATTGACCGGCCTCGGAGCGACGTCGCCACCTCGCGGCTCAGGAGCTTGGCCGACGAACCCGACACGATGATCGCCATGCGCTCGGTGTCGAGAAGCCGCCGGATGAAGAGCTCCCAGCCGGACACCACCTGTATCTCGTCCAGGAACAGCGTGACCATCCGGGTCCCGCGCGCCGACGGCCGTGCCTTGTAGTACTCGTCGACGATCAGGTCTAGGTCACGGGCGGCCATGCCAACGAGCCGTTCATCCTCGAAGCCGAAGAAGAGCAGGTCGGCCCGGTCCGCGCCAGCCGCCATTCGGTCCCCCAGGAGCTGCCAGAGGTAGGTCGTCTTGCCGCTCCGGCGCATGCCGATGACTGAGACCGCCTTGCCCGGCAGGCTCGGC
This sequence comes from Armatimonadota bacterium, assembly GCA_026392115.1. GTDB lineage: Bacteria > Armatimonadota > Chthonomonadetes > Chthonomonadales > CAJBBX01 > CAJBBX01. Next base: position 48,731 of record JAPLCQ010000092.1, read on the forward strand.
GCCCGGAGGTCGCGCCGCGTGAACGCGGGGACGTCCCGAGCCAGCGAGTCTGCGATCTTCTGCCGTACCACTTCGCGCATCTGTCCTTCCTCCAAGGACAGATCACTCCGAGTCCGTCCTTCCGTCAAGGACAGATGGCGCGGCTAGCCCGGCCCCATGGCGTAGCGGCCGCCGGGCGTGGTGGCGAAGGTGACGACGCCGTCGGCCTGCGTGGCCCGGATGGGCTTGCCCACGCCGTCCGTTACCCGGACCTTGGGCCATGGTGCGTAGGCGCGGCAGGGGCCGCCCTTCTCGCTGACGACCTCCACCGTCGTCACGGCGCCCTTGGCCCAGGTCGCGCTCACCAGGAACGCGCCGTTGGCCCGCAGGGTGCGGAACGAGGCATCGAGCGTGCGGGGCCAGGCGGGAAAGATGCGCAGGGCGCCGTCCCAGCTCTGGAGCATCATCTCCTGCAGCGGAGCCAGAACGCCCAGCGACTCGGTCCACGCGCCGGAGTGGCCGTAGCTGCCCACGGACATGGCCCAGAGCAGGCCGTTTGGGTGGCGCCACCGTTCCGCCAGGGCGCGGAAGACCGGGAAGTCGCGGTCGGCGATGAACTCCCCGCCACGGAGCCGCCCCATGACGCCCCACGGGTACTGCCCGTAGTACCAGCTATGCGAGCCGTCGCCCACGTTTGGCCATGGCTTGCCGTCGTGCGTGGCCGGCTGGGGCTTGTAGGGCCTGCCGAAGCCGAACTCGGGCGCGTTGGCCTCGTAGCAGCGCTTCTCCTCGCCGGTGAGCACTCGGGGCGGGTTGCCGTCGTCGCCGGCGCAGTGGTCCAGCCGATCCTGCCACGCGGCGCGGAGCTCCGGGTCGGCCTTCAGCGCCTCGGATGCACGGATGGCGGTGCGGAGGCAGTGGCGCGCGAACTCCATGACCTGCGGCCGGTCGGTGAAGTCCTTGGGGTTGCCCGAGAACCCGTCCTCGCCCTGGTTGCTGGGGAAGGTGTGGTAGAGGCCGTCGGCGCCCTTCTTCATGAAGTCGGTGTAGAAGAGCGCGCAGTCGCGGATGGCCGGGTACCCCGTGGTGCGGAGCCACGCCTCGTCCAGCGTCACCTGGTAGCGCCACCAGTACTGGCTGATCACCCAGCCGGTCATGTAGGCCATGCGGCCCATGGGCACGCAACCCAGCGGATCGTCCTCCATGACGGCGGGGTAGCCGGTGAGCTGCACGAACGAGCCACGCGCGCCGTAGTAGTCCCTGGCGATCTTGCGGCCGACGTCGAGGATGGGCTTCATGGCCGCGAAGTAGGCGTCGCCGACCTCCAGGTGGTTGGCCGTGTAGTCGCCCCAGAAGGGCTCTTGCAGGTTGTAGTTGGTGTGGTAGTCGCCGTGCCAGTGGGAGTAGTCCTGCACCGTGCTGGGCAGGAAGAGGCCAGGCGGGTAGCAGTCAGGCCGGTTGGTGCAGCGCCGGGCGTGGAGCGTCTCGTACCAGAGGCCCTCGATGAGCGGATCAGCCACCGTGATGCCGGATTTCGCCCAGAAGGCGGCCGATGCGGTGCGGTTCTCGGCCTCCCAGGCGGCAGCTGCCTTCTCCGTCTCGGCGCCCGTAGCGCGGATCGCCTTGAGCGATGCCAGCGCCGCCTTCTCCTCCCCGGTGGCCACGGCGACGGCCAGCGTGCCGGCGGCGGCCTCGACGCCGGGCATGATGTGCAGTCGCGCTTCGCCGGATGCGGCGGTATCGGCCGGCTCCACGGCGACGCCCGCCGCCAGCGGCGCCATCATGCAGTGGAAGCCGTTGGGGTAGGTGGGATCGGCGGGGAAGGGCTGGTCGACGATGCGCATCCCCTCCTCCAGGCGCAGCGCGGGTTTCGGCAGGGGCGAGCACCTGGCGGCCGGGAAGCCGCTGAAGGCGCCGTGCCGCGACTCGCCGATGAATCGCGCTCCGAACTCCTGGATGGTGGGATCGGCCCACCGGTAGAGCGAGAACCAGATCGGCGGCAGGTTGTTGCCCGTGCGCACCTCGGGCTTCCAGCCGGTCACCTTCCAGCGCACGAGCAGCACGTTGGCCGCCGGCGGGATGCAGCAGTCGAGGCGCAGGGCCACGCCGCTCCGCCAGGTGCAGTCGATCTCGACGCGGCCCTCCTCGATGACGAGCCGCTGCCGGATGCGGAGGCCCGGCTGGTCTGCGGGGAGTTGCAGGGCCAGCTCGCCCACGGGCTTGGGGCAGGGGTAGGGCCGTTCGCGGTAGCTGGGCGGAACGGCCTGGCAGATCTCCTTCATGCGGGCGGGGTTTTTCGTGCCGCGCGTGGCCTCCACGGGTCCGCCGTAGGGCGGGCACTTCCAGCCCTCGTCGGTGATTCCCTTGGCGACCTCGTCGATGTGTGCGGGCTTCGGGTCGTCGGAGCGGTCGATGCGCCGATCCCAGACGTCGCCCTTGCCGAACCGCCAGACGATCCGGTCGGCGGTCTGGTAGACGCTGACGGAGAGGTCGCCGTTGCCCAGCAGCAGCCCATCCTCGGGCGTCAGGAGCCGCTCGTTCAGCTCGATGGCGTGCGGCGCGCCGGAGGCGGCGGGCGCCAGGGCGAGCGTAAGGGCCGCCAGGGCCAGGAGCGAGCAGGTGAGCATGGTGGGACCTCCCGGTGGGCCGCTGTGGCAGCGCCCCAATGCAAGGGTACCTTGTGGCCGACACGGCGGGAGTGCGGCAGGTAAGGGCAAGGGCCCGACGTCGCCGACCGTGTTGACCGCGTTGACGGCGTTGACCTCAGTGACCGTGTTGACGGCGTTCGGCGGGAGGCGCGCGGGTGGGGTCCTATGTGTCGGTGCGATCAGGGGTATTATGCTGTTTAGAGGGATGGTCGAAGCAGTCCATGTGTTCGGGCCGGCGGGGACCGGCTGTTGCTTCGACGGCGCCTAGCCTCATGGGTCGCATGGCGCCGGACGTCGAGGGCCCAGACGCCGATCCGCACCCTGGGCGGTGCACGCAGGAGGCCGGCTTGACCACATCCGAGAACGACAACGTTGATCGCAGCCCGGGCGCACCGGACGTCGCGACGCCCAGGCCGGAGACCTTTCCGATCGTGGGCATCGGGGCTTCGGCCGGCGGGCTGGCGGCTTTCGAGGCCTTCTTCTCCGGGATGCCGCCGGACGCCGATACGGGCATGGCCTTCGTGCTGGTGCAGCACCTGGCGCCCGACCACAAGAGCATGCTCTCCAGCCTCGTGAGCCGCTACACGCGGATGCGGGTCCAGGAGGTCGAGGACGGCATGCCGATCCGGCCCGACTGCGCCTATATCATCCCGCCGAACCGCAACATGTCGGTGCGCGGCGGCGCCCTCCACCTGGTGGAGCAGGACCGGCAGCACGGCGTTCGGCTGCCCATCGACTACCTCTTCCGCTCGCTGGCCGAGGATCAGCACGAGCGCGCCATCTCCATCGTGCTCTCGGGGACGGGCAGCGACGGGACGCTGGGCACGCGGGCGATCAAGGGCGAGGGCGGCCTGACGCTGGCCCAGAGCCCGGACAGCACCGAGTTCACCGGCATGCCGCAGAGCGCCATCGACACCGGCATGGTGGACATGGTGGTGGCCCCCAACGAGATGCCGGCGCGGTTGCTCGCCTATGTCGAGCGCGCCTGGTGGAACGCGGCGCAGCCCGGCGCGCCGGCCGGAGCCGGCAACGAGAGCGGCCTGCGGACCGTGCTCGCGTTGGTGAAGACGCACACGGGGCACGACCTGTCGCCCTACAAGCCCAGCACCATCGTTCGCCGCGTCCGCCGCCGTATGGCGGTCCTGCAGATCGAGACGATGGAGGCCTACGCCCGCTTCCTGTGCGGCGCCCCGTCCGAGTTGGACGCGCTCTTCTATGACCTCCTCATCGGCGTGACGAGCTTCTTCCGCGACGGCCCCGCCTTCGCCGCGCTGGAGGAGCATGTGCTGCCCGCCCTCTTCGACGGCCACGGCGAGGACTCAATGATCCGCATCTGGGTTCCCGGCTGCGCCACCGGTGAGGAGGCCTACTCGCTGGCCATCCTGGTGCAGGAGCGGCTCGAGGAGCGGCGGCGCGGGCCGGGAATGCTCATCTTCGCCACGGACATCGACTCGCGGGCCATCCTGCACGCCAGGACCGGCGTCTATCCCGCCAGCATCACCGCCGATGTCTCGCCGGAACGCCTGGCGCGGCACTTCACGCGGGAGCCCGGCGGCGCCTACCGCATCAGCAAGAACATTCGGAGTTCGGTGATCTTCTCCAAGCAGGACGTCACGCGGGACCCGCCCTTCTCCCGCCTCGACCTCATCGCCTGCCGGAACGTGCTCATCTACATGGGCGCCGAGCTGCAGAAGCGCCTGATCCCGCTGTTCCACTACGCCCTGAAGCCCAACGGCTTCCTGCTTCTCGGCATGTCCGAGACGGTGGGCGAGTTCGCCAACGAGTACACGGCCGTCGACCGCAAGGCCAGGCTCTATCGCCGCAACCTCAGCCCCATGCCCGGTCGAGCCGCCGGCCCCATCGGGGTCTCCGGCCCGTCATCCTCTCCCGCGCCCGCCCGAGTACCGACACGGCCAAAACACGAGGTGGACTCGTCATTGCGCGAAATCATTGAGCGTGAATTGCTTCGGCACACGTCGCCGGTGGGGGTCCTGGTGAACCTCCGCGGCGATATCCTCTATCTGCACGGTCGGACCGGCCAGTTCCTGGAGCCCACCGCGGGAGCCGCCGGCCTCAACGTCCTGAGGATGGCGAGGGACGGCCTGCGCCCCAGCCTCGCGGGCGCCCTGGAGACCGCGGCCGCCACGCAGGACATCGCTTCGCGCGACCCCGTGCGCGTCGGCACCAACGGCTCGTGGACCGATGTCCGCGTCACCGTGCGCCCGGTGCGGCAGGAGCGCATCGGCTCGCACGGAGCGGACCTGTTCGTGGTGGCCTTCGACGAGGTCCCGAAGCCGGGCTCCGGGGCGCAAGCGGATGCCGAGGCCCCGGCCGGCCAGGCGACCCCACAGGCCACGGACGAGCGGGTCGATGCCCTGCGCCGCGACGTGATGGCCAAGGAAGACCGCATCCGGACGCTGCAGGAGGAGATGGAGACCTCGTGCGAGGAGCTGCAATCGGCCAACGAGGAGCTCCAGTCGGTGAACGAGGAGCTGCAGTCCACGAACGAGGAGCTGGAGACCTCCAAGGAGGAGCTGCAGGCGCTGAACGAGGAGCTGACCACCATCAACGCCGAGCTCCACTCGAGCATCGTGGAGCTGTCGCGCGCCAACAACGACATGAACAACCTGTTGGCCGGCACGGGCATCGGCACCCTCTTCACCGACCACGACCTGCGCATCCTGCGCTTCACGCCGCCGGCCGCCAAGGTGATCAACCTGATCCCGGCGGACGTGGGCCGGCCCATCGGTCACATCGCCTCCAAGCTGATGGACTACTCGAGCCTCGAGGCCGACATCCAGTCGGTGCTCGACACGCTCATTTCGAAGCATATCGAGGTCCAGACCGCGAACGGCGCCTGGTACCTGATGCATATCCGGCCGTACCGCACGCTGGAGAACGCCATCGAGGGCGCCGTCGTCACCTTCGACGAGATCACGGAGATGCGCAAGGCCCGCGAGGCGCTGCGGGAGACGCAGATCCTGCGCCGAATGGCCCCCGCGATCATCGACTCGCGCGACCCCGTGATCCTGCAGGACCTGACGGGCCAGGCGCTGGCCTGGAACCCCGCCGCCTGTTCGATGTACGGCTGGACGGAGGCCGAGGCCCTGGAACTCAAGGCCTCCGACCGCATCTCCGCCGGCACCGTTCAGCGCGAGCTGGCGGCGCTGGGCGGACTCAACCGCGGCGAGGCGCTCGACCCCTACGCGGCGGAACGGCTCTGCAAGGACGGCTCCACGATCCGCGTCCTCGTGACGGCCACGGCCCTGGTGAAGGACGACGGGGAGGTGTACGGCGTGGCCTCCACCGAAAGGAAACTCGATACATGACGGAGGCCGACGGCAAGGTGGCCACGCCGCTGTGGGACGAACTGCGGAGTCGTGCCGAGGCGCAGGCCGCGAGCGCGCACATCGATGACGAGAAGGCTGAGTCCGCGCTCCTGCACGAACTCCGGGTCCATCGGATCGAGCTGGAGATGCAGAACGACGAGCTGCGGGCCGCCCTCGAGCGCGTGGAAGAGGTCCAAGCGCGGTTCCAGGGCCTCTTCGAGTCGGCCCCCATCGGCTACCTCTGCTTCGATGCGACGTGGGTGATCCGCGAGGCCAACGGCGTTGCGGCCGATATGCTGGGCATCGACAGGGATACCCTCATCGACCGACCGTTTGCGAGCTTCGTGACGCCCGACGACCAGGACGCGCTCCACCAGCATCGCCGCGCGTTCCACGGCGGGATGCGGCAACACGTCACGGAACTGCGGCTGCGCACGGTGGGCGGCGGTCAAAGGCCGGTGCGGCTCGACACCGTTCGCGCCGAGGGCGTCGCCGGCGGGCTTCGCTACCACATGGCGATCACCGACATGACGGAGCAGCACGCCGCCATGGACGCCCTGCTCGACGGCGAGCGGTGGCACCGGGCGGTGCTGGAGGCCGCGCCGGACGGGTTCCTTCAGGCGGACCGCGACGGACGGCTCGTGAGCGTGAACCAGGCGCTCGAGCGCATGACGGGCTACGGGAGGTCGGAACTCGCCAGGATGCGCACCGCCGATCTGTGGGCCGACGATTGCGGGGCCTCGTGCGCCGCCATGGTGCAGCGGGCGATGCTGGGCGAGGCCGCGACGTTCGAGACGCGGTGCAGGCGGAAGGACGGCTCGGAGTTCGACGCGGAGGTGAGCCTCCAGTACCATCAGTTCGGCGCCGGGCGCCTGGTGGGTTTCGTGCGCGACGTCGCGGAGCGCAAGCGGCCCGCCGACTAACAGAGGCCCGCTCCCCGCCAAGCAGGGATTACCGCATCGATGCCGAACCTGTAGGGGCGGCGGTTGCCGTGATCTCTTGGAGGGGGTGCGGGATGCGAGTGTTCGCTGGAGGCTTGCTCGGGTGGGCGGCGGTTGCCGCGTTGGGTCCGGCGCTGCTGCCGGGGGCGGCCGGCGCGCAGGCCATGGCCGGTCCGGAGGAGACGGCGCGCATCCAGGCCGCGCTGCCCGACCACGCGCCCGCCAGGCCGCTGAAGCCGCGGCGGCTGCTCATCTTCGACCTCAACGTGATCTACGGCGGGCACGGCTCCATCCCCACCGCCAACACCGCCTTCACGCTCATGGGCAAGAAGACGGGCGCCTTCGAGACCGTGGTCAGCCGCGACCCGGCCGTCTTCTCCGCCGAGAGCCTGAAGACGTTCGACGCCGTCTTCTTCAACAACACCGTGGGCAACCAGTTCACCGACCCGACGCTGCGGCGCAACCTGCTGGAGTTCGTGCTGGGCGGCGGCGGGCTCATGGGCGTCCACGGCACCACCGTGGGATTCACCCGTTGGGACCAGGGCGCGGCCGACGACTGGCCCGAGTGGGGATGCATGCTGGGCGGACGGGGCGCCAACCACCGCGCCGCCGACGAGGCCGTGCTGGTCCGCAACGAGGACCCGCTTCATCCGGTGACCGCCATGCTGGGCCACGACTTCCGCGCCGCCGACGAGTTCTTCCGCTTCAGCCCGCCCTACTCCCGCGAGAGGGTCCGCGTGCTGCTGAGCCTGGACAACGCCCGGTCGGCTGCCCTGCAGGGGATCGACCGGCTGCCCAGAATCCGCGAAGACGAGGACTACGCCGTCGCCTGGGTGCGCAACTACGGCCGGGGCCGCGTCTTCTACTCGTCCATGGCGCACAATCCCAAGGTCTTCTGGGACCCGGCCATGCTCAAGTTCTACCTGGCCGCCGCGCAGTTCGCCCTGGGCGACCTGCCCGCGCCGACGGTTCCCAGCGCCAAGCTGACGCCGGCCATCCGGGCGCAGGAGAAGCTGGGTTGGCGGCTGGGCGTCGAGGCCTATACCTTCAGCCGCTACACGCTCTTCGAGGCCATCGAGAAGACCGCGGCGCTGGGCTTGCCCTACATGGGCGGGCTCAGCGTCCAGAAGGTGGGCGGCGGCATCGACAAGAACTTCGAGCCGGGCCTCAGCGACGAGGAGCTGCAGCAGGTCCGAATGAAGCTGGACGCCGCCGGCATACGGATGCTCACCTACTACATCCAGGACATCCCCGGCGACGAGGCCGGCTGCCGCAAGGTCTTCGAGTTCGGGAAGAAGATGGGCGTCGAGGTCTTCATGGCCGAGCCCGCCCTGGCGGCCCTGCCGACCATCGACCGCTTCTGCAACGAGTACGGCATCAAGGTGGGGCTCCACAACCACGACCAGAAGGCCTCCCCGAACACATGGTGCGCCGACGCGGTCCTGAAGACCTGCCAGGGACGCAGCAAGATGATCGGCGCGGCCGCCGACGTGGGCTACTGGATGCGCAGCGGGCTGGACTGCATCGCCGGCGTGCGGAAGCTGGGCGACCGGCTGATCACGCTCCAGATGCACGACCTGAACGAGATCACCCCCGACGGCCACGACGTGGCCTGGGGAAGCGGCGCGGGCAAGTCCGAGGCGCTGATTCTGGAGCTGCGGCGGCTGGGCGTGAAGCCGGTCATGTTCGGGATCGAGCACGCCTACAACTGGACCACCAGCATGCCGGAGATCGCGCAGACGATCCGTTTCTTCGACGGGCTGGCGTTGCGGACCGCCAAACCGTGAGCGGCGAGAGCGGCCTGACGCGGCGCGATCTGGCGCTGCGGGCGGCGGCGGCGGGTCCGCTGCTGCTCCCGTGGGCCGCGCGAGGCGCCCCGGCGCCCAGCGCGCGCATCACGGTGGCCGTCATCGGGCTCGGGGCCATGGGATCGGGCCACCTGGCCTACTGCCTCGGCGACCGCTCGGTGCAGTTGCTGGCCCTCTGCGACGTGGACCGCGTGCGGCGCGACGACGGCATGCGGACCGTGGCGGCCTTCTACGGGGCCCAGGGCGCCACGAGCGTGAAGCCCTACAACGACTATCGCGACATCCTCGCCCGGTCGGACATCGACGCCGTGCTCATCGCCACGCCGGACCATTGGCATACGCCCATCTCGGTCCACGCGGCGCAGGCCGGCAAGGACGTCTACTGCGAGAAGCCGATCAGCATGAACATCGCCGAGGGGCGGCGCCTGGTCAACGTCATGCGCGAGCACGCCCGCGTCTTCCAGACCGGCACGCAGTACCGATCCATCACCACCATCCGCAACGTGGTGCGCTTCGTGCGGCGCGGCGGGCTGGGCAAGGTGAAGCACGCCTTCACGCTCTGGTCGCGCACCGAGGGCTCCTTCACGCCGGTGAGCTACCCGCTGCCGGCGGAGCCCGTGCCCGACGGGCTGGACTGGGACCTCTGGGTGGGCCCCGCCCCGTGGCGGCCCTACAACAGCCGCTTCCACCGCAACCCCGTGCCGGGCGTGGTGCCCTGGGCCTTCTGCGAGGACTTCGGCGTGGCCTCCATCACCTGGCACCACTCCCACGCGGCCGACGTGGCGCAGTACGCGCTGGGCGTGGAGGAGACGGGGCCGGTGGAGATCATCCACCCCTCGTCCAACCGCTTCCCCACGCTCACGTTCCGCTACGCGAACGGCACGCTGCTGCACCTGGTGGAGGACTGGGGCATGGTGAAGAACAGCTACAACGCCGTGCCCGCCGACTCGCGGCTGGAGGGCAACTTCGGCGCCCTCTACGTGGGCGAGCGCGGCTGGGTCACCTCGATGTACGGCTCCGGCCGGCTGGAGGGCGCGCCCGAGAGCCTCTTCGAGGAGATGGAGATGCCGCGCCACGAGGCCGGCTGGGGGCAGGACCACCACGGCAACTGGCTGGAGTGCATCCGCACCCGGAACCGAACGCGGACCGACGGCGAGCTGGGGCACCGTTCGGCCTCGCTGGGGCACCTGGCGCATATCGCGTACAAGCTCCAACGGAGCCTGAAGTGGGACCCGGTGCGCGAGGTCTTCCCCGCCGATCCCGAGGCCAACCGTCTCTGTTCGCGCGCCATGCGCGAGCCGTGGCGGCTGTAGGAGGCCCCCATGCGAACCATCCTCGCCGCGCTGCTCCTCTGCCTGGCCGCCGTCGGCTGCTCTGCGGAGCGCTTCCCGGTGAAGCTGAACGAGCATACGCGCCTGGGCCAGCGCTTCACCTCCAAGCTGCCCGTGGCCGATGTGTACGTCTCCATGCCCAGTTGGTCCGACAACGAGGGCGGGCTCACTCTCACGCTCTGGGACAGCCCCGCGCGCGGCCGCTCGCTGGCTCGGCGCGTGCTGACGGGCGTGCGGGACAACGAGATGGTCGCCGTCCGGCTGACCCGCTCGCTGCCCGCCGGCTCCTACTACTGGGAGATCAGCGACCGCACGGGCCTGACCGCCATCGGCCTCTACTGCGACGACCTGCCCGCCGACACGGCGGACTGCGCCTACACCGACGGCGCCCCCAACCCCCGGCGCGCGTTCCTCTTCGAGGTGGCCACGTCGCTCACGCCCATGCGGCGCGAGGCGCTGCTCATCGCCGACCTGGCGCCGGGCAAGCCGCGGGCCGTGCGGGAGCAGGCGTGCCGGGGCCTGGCGCGCGTGGGCTCCGCCGCCTGCGTTCCCGCCCTGAGCCGGATGCTGGCCGACGCCGACCTGGCCCACATGGCTCGGTTCGCGATGGAGGGTCTGCCCTCGCCGACCGTCGATGCGGCCTTCCGGGCCGCACTGGGGCGCCTGAGCGGGCCGAGGCTGGTGGGCGTGATCAACTCCGCGGGCGTACGGCGCGACAACGCGGCCGCTCCCAGGCTCGCCCAGCTCCTGAAGGCCGGCGACGCCGCAGTGGCCGCCGCGGCGGCCGCCGCGCTGGGGCGCATCGGGTCGACCGAGGCGGCCTCCGCACTGACGAGAGCGTGGGCGTGGGCTCCCGTCGCGCTGCGGCCCTCCGTGGCCGAGGCGAGCCTCGAGTGCGCCGCCGGGCTGATGGCCGCAGGCAACGCGGCCACAGCCGCTCCGATCTACGACCGCCTGTGCGCCCTGGGAGCGCCTCGGCAGTTCCGGGCCGGGGCCGCGCGGGGTTCGATCCTCTGCCGGGGCAAGCAGGCCGCCGCACGGCTGGCGGAGCTGCTGCGCGGGTCCGACGACGACCTGCGCGACGGGGCGCTCTGGGCCGCGCGGCACGACCTGCCCGGAGCCGAGACCACGCGCGCTCTGACCTCGGCGCTGGCAGGTCTGCCCGAGGCGACCCAGCTCAGGCTGCTGGACGTGCTGGCGGGACGCGGCGACGCGGCCGCCCTGCCCGCCCTGCGCGCCTGCGCCGGCGCTGCATCGACGCCGATGCGCGTGGCCGCGGCGGGCGCCATCGCACGGCTGGGCGGCGCTTCCGAGGCCGGTGCGCTGGTGGCGCTGATGGACGACAAGACCCCCGAAGTGCGCCAGGCCGCGCAGGAGGCGCTGGCGAGCCTGCCCGGCCGCGAAGTGTCCGCCGCCACGGCGAGGCTGCTGACCCACGCGCAGCCCGCGCGGAGGGCCGACGGCGCCGCGCTGGCCCAGCGGCTCAAGCTGGCGGCCCTGGCTCCGGCGTTGGCCGGCGCCCTGCGCGACCCATCCGCCACGGTACGGACGGCGGCCGCGCGCGCCCTCTCCGAGTTGGGGATGCCCGGGCAGGCTCCGGCGCTGTGCGCCGCGCTGGCGGCGGGGAGCGGCGGCCCGGACTGCGACGCCATGGAGCAGGCGCTGACCGCCATCGCGGGCCGCGCCGGCGACCTGGAGGCCGCGGCAGCTCCGCCCGCCGACGCCCTGTCGCACGCCACTGCTTCGGGCAGGGCTTCTCTGCTGCGCGTGCTGGGCAGCATCGGCAGCGGCCGCGCGCTGCAGGCCGTGCGGGCGACGCTGGCCGGGTCCGACCCGGCAGCGCGAGCCGCGGCGGCGGATGTGCTCTGCTCGTGGCCCGGCGAGGCGGCCGCGCCGGAGATGCTCACGCTGGCCCAGGGCGCGGGCGCTCCCGCCGAGCGGACCAAGGCATTGCGGGGCCTCCTGCGGCTGGCGGGCGTGGCCGAGCTACCGGCGGACCGCCGCCTGGCCCTCTGCGCCCAGGCCGCGCCGCTGATCCAGCGCGACCCCGAGCGGCAGATGCTGCTCAGCGCGCTGGCGGGCATCGCGGCCTGGGCCGCGATGGAGCTGGCGTTGCCGCTGCTGGAGAGCCCCGGAGTGAAGGAAGAGGCCTGCGCCACCGTGACCGCCATCGCGGCGGGCCTGGCCGACGGTCCCGGCAGCGCCAAGCTGACGCAGCCGCTGGCGCGGGTGATCGCCGCCTCGCCCGCACAAGCCACCGCCGAGAAGGCGCGGGCGCTGGTGGAGAAGGTGCGGCAGTACCGGTAGGGCCGCCGACAGCCGAGCCAACGCGGTCAACGAGGTCAAGGGGCCTGTGACGTTGTTGACGGGGTTGATCTGGTTGTCAGGGGGACGGCCCAGTTGCGCCGGGGCTCGCCGAGTAGGAGCAGGCGGGTGTCGCCCTTCTTGAGGTTGAGGCGCAGGTCGGGGCCCTTGCCCAGGGGCGCTCCGGTGAGGGCGTCCCGCATGGAGGCCGCCCGCGGGAGGCGCAGGCGCACGGGGCCGTCCCGCGTGGCGTGGAGGCCCACGACCGGGCCGTTGGCGGTGACGAGGCAGTCCGTCTCCGTGTAGAGGTGGGCGCCCGCCGCCCGTGCGGCCAGGCGGAGCAGCTCCGCGGAGAGGCCTGGCACACCGGAGAAGAGCGAGGCGCCTCCCTTGTCACGTCGCAGGGCGACGGCGACGGAGCCATCGGGGTAGGTGGCCAGCGCTTCGCCGGGGCGCGCGTCGGCGGCGTGGAAGAGGGGCTTCACGGCCTTGGCGACGCCGAACGGCTGCGTCAGGCCCAGCCGCTTGCCCGCGAGGGTGGGGGTTGCCATGGCCTGTTCGGGCGAGCAGGGCTCCAGCCGGAATCCCGTGAGAGCCCGCATGGTCTCGGGCGAAGGGCCGGCGTCGTCGAACGCGCCGGGGGCGTAGCACCAGAGCCGCAGGGCGCCCGCGGTGGCCTTGCCGAGGTCGGCGCGTTGCTTGGCGGTGAGCCGCCAGGCATTGAGCAGCACGTAGAGCCGGGCCCTCACCTTGCCGGCGGCCACATCGTCCAGGAGGTACTGTCCGAAGGGCGCGCCCATGCGGCCCAGCGCGTGGCGGGCCGTGTAGACGGCGGGGTTCAGGGCGTCCATGGCCCAGGGAGCGGCCAGCATCTGCGACCGATCGTCGAGCACGGCGGCCACCTGCGGGCGGAAGGGGATCGGCGCCTGCACGAAGGGCCGGTCAACGGCGGCGAGCTTCTTGTTGAGGCGCCACATGCCGGGGTCGTCGTACCATCCCGCCATGCCCAGGTCCATCCACCATGTGCCGAAGTTCCGGGTGGCTTCGTTCACCACGTTTCGCGCCAGGACGTTGTAACTGGCCTCGGGCGTGGACGTCCGGGCGATGGCGTCCGGGCCGTCGGGGCTCATGTGGGTGCGCGTGTCGTCCTCTTGCAGCCACATCTTGCCGGCGATGGCCACGCTCTCGGCGCAGGACATGGTGGGACCGGTCTGGCCGAGCCCGCGGTCGCCGTAGGAGATGGGCGAGCAGACGATGTCGATGTCCGGGCAGCCGAGGATGCGCCGCATGGCGTAGTGGCCGCTGGCGCCCGATCCCAGTGCCACCGCGCCGAACTCGAAGGCGTAGCCGTAGAAGACCACCACCAGCTTGCGCCCGCCGGAGGCCTTCCGGCACGCGCCGGCGATGCGTGTGACGAGGTCCGCCATGGCGGCCTGCTGGTGTTCGGTGAAGTCGATGAGCCGCTGCTCGGCGCCGGGCACGCGGAGGACGCCGTTGGGCGCGGCGCGGCGGCTTGCGGCGTCCGGCACGGTGGCGGCATCGAGGGTCGCCGCTGGGGCGCGCCAGGCGGCCCGCAGTGCGGCATCGGTCCCGTAGCGGCGGCGCAGCCAGACGCGCCAGGCGTCGCGGTCGGCGGGGGCGTAGCCGTTCAGACGGTTCTCCCAGGTGTCCAGGTAGAACCACTCGCCGGTGTTCTGGCCGGAGGGGTGGTAGCCCGCCATGCGGTCGGGATAGCGTTCCTCCAGGTGCTCCACCAGCGCGCGGGCGGCCTCGGCGGCGTCGCGCTGGTAGGTGGGCGAGGCGGGCACGGCGCAGTACTGCCGCAGGCCGTTCTCCCACTCCATCATGTCGTCGGGGTGCGCCTTGGCCCACCAGGCGGGCGGCTCCATGCCGAAGCGGGGGATGCAGAGGGCGCGGGGATTGGCCGCCAGCACGCGGTCGACTTCGGCGTCCACGGGCGCCCAGTCCGCCGGCTTGCCCGGCTCGGGCCAGGGCGTGGGCACGATGAAGGTGACGAAGTCGACCCCCGCGGCGGCGGCGAGCTTGATCTGCGACTCGAAGCGCCCGGGAGGTCCGCCCAGGTGCAGGAAGACCTCACCGGGCTTGTAGAAGGCCACCGATATCTGCCGCGCCGGCTCGGCCCTGCACCAGAACGAGACGTGGTACTTGCGGCCTTTCGCCAGCGCCAGATTGGCGGCGTGGTAGACGTGGTAATCGGGCCATGCGCCGGAGGGCGGGGCCTTGAGCCGCACGCGCAGTGCGGCGGAGCCTCCTGCGCCCGCGCCGGGCTCAACGCCTTCGGTTCCCACGGTGTTGCGGGCATCCTCGGGGAAGCGTATCCATTGTGCGCCGAAGCTGCCCGGGCCCTGGTCGAAGTTGGAGGTCACTACCACGCTGCCGGTCTCGGCATCGGTGACGCGGATGTCGTCCACATCGATGACGCCGGGGTTTTGGCCGAAGCGGAAGTGCATCGTGCCCTGCCCTTCGGAGTCGGCCCCGGCCTCGAAGTCGAACTCAACGCGGCGGGCCTGCGGACCCGCGTCGATGGGGTTCGAGCCCGGCCCGCCGAAGAACATCCGGGCGCGCACGGGCTTGCCGTTCACCAGAAGCCGCGGCGCGCCGTTGACGACGGAGACCCGCGCCGTCAGCTGGGCCATGGCCCCGGCGGCAGCGACGGCAAGCGCCAGAGCGAACGCCGGCTTTGAGTAAAGCATTGTGATCTCCTTTGACACTATTGACAGTGCTGACAGTATTGTCAATGAGGTCAGGCCTTTTCGAACGGCCGGATGCCCTTGCATTCCGGGTAGGCGCCGCAGCCCCAGAACTCGCCCTTGGCCGATCTGCGGCGGCGCATGGGCCAGCCACAGAGCGGGCACTCCGGGCCGGCGTCGCGCTGCGTCTCGCGGGCTTCGAGGCGAACGGTGGTGAGGCGCTCACTGAAGCCGCCGCCCTGCTCGAACGCTTCTCCCTGAGCTTCGATGAGCCGCTTCAGCATGGCCATCGCCCGCGTGATGATGATCAGCATGGCGTTGGCCACCACCAGCCCGTCGTCGCTGTCGAGCCACCGGCGGTACTTGGACCGCTGGGCCAGCACGTGCTTGGCCGATTCGTGGATGAGGTCGTCGCTGAAGGGCGCCGTATCGAGCGTGACGGCGCTCACCGCCTGCGCCTCGGGCGAATGGACCGACCAGGGCAGGCTCCCCTTCGCGAGGATGACGATCTCGTAGTCGCCGCGCAACTCCCCGAGGCTGGCTCGCGCCACGTCGGTGAGGCGCATTTCGGTGTCCTTGGATGTCGCCGAACGCTCCGAGCCTTCGATGATGTTCTGCCGTCCGCTCCGCGCCGCCTGGGTCATCTGGTCGTACTGCCGCCCCTGCGGGTCCCAGAACCTGGCCGATGCCTCGCGGGGATCCCAGGTGAGGAAGCGTCGGCAGTAGCTCAGCGTCTCAAGGTGGATCAGGGTCGCGAGCGTGAAGGCGGGCAGCCGCCGGAATCCGCCGTGCTTGTCGAAGAGCTCAGGCATTGGAACCTCCTGTCTTTGACCTTACTGACATTGCTGACAGTATTGTCAGTGAGGTCAGGGGCGGGCCTCACCGCGCCCCCAGACCTGCTCCATCAGGGCGTAGCCTTCGGGGTCGTGGGCCTGCAGCTCCGACCTCGTGAAGGGGTAGAAGTCGTTCTTGCCGAACCAGCACTCCGTCATCTCGGCGAAGTACTCCATCGGGTTGGTGAGGCAGTAGGCGCGCCTCTTGTCGCCGCGCACGTGCGGCACCGAGTCGTAGATGCCCTTCGCGCGGGCGGCTTCGTAGGCGGCGCGGACGGCGTCGTCCTTGCCGGCCAGGGCGAAGTGGTGGTAGGCGTGGGCCAGTTCGTGCAGCGCCATCATGGGCTGGTCGGCGCTCCAGGAGACGAAATTGCGCAGGTTGTTGATCTCCACGCACCCGGCCTTGTCCGTGTTGTAGCCGTTTTCGCTCAGCCACTGGCGGGAGGGGTGGAACTCGGCCGCGCCGTTGGGCTTGGCGTTCCACTCCACCCAGAGGCGCACCTTGCGCAGGACCGCCAACCGGTCGGGAGGGACGAGCCTGGTGATCTCCTTGAGCTTGACGGCCAGCAGCTTCAGGGCATCGGATGCCTCCGGGTGTTCCAGCGCCTCCGGGTTCACCAGGACGCGAAAGCCGCTCATGCTCCTGGTCCGGTAGGCGCGCGTGGGAGTCGGGCCCGGCGCCTGGCATCGCGCGGGCAGGACGGCCGCGACGAGCAGGCAGGCTGTGACGACGGAGGCGGCGGTCATCGGGCGAAGGCCTGTAGCTCGGCCACGCCCATCTGGCCGCCCTCCTGGTTCTCGCCGTCCGGCTTGATCCCGCGCACACGGATCTTGGTCGCCGCCACCGGGGCGAACTTGTGCTCCCGCCAGGCGTCGGCCGCGCCCGCGCCGTCTGCGACGGTCACCCACTCGCCGGCCTCGGTGAGGAGGGCCAGCTGGTAGTGCGTCGCCCAGGTGCGGGCGAAGAGGACCTTGAGCCGACCCAACGTCGTCGGCTTCTGCAGGTCGACCTCCAGCGTCCATGCCCATTCGTACGCCCCCTGCGCCACGGTGCCCGCGCAGGCGTCGACGGCGTTGGAGGCCCACGCCGTGCCGCTGCTGGGAACCAGTTCCTTGCCGCCGTCCAGGCTGAGGAGACGGGCGGGCTTGCCCTCGGCCAGGTTGCCGGGAGCCTTCAGGTCGGCGGGAAGCTCCGCGGGGACCGGGGCCTGCCGGGCCCGCGGCACGGCTCGGGCCAGATCAACCTGGAAGATCGTGGAGACCGCATCGGCCGTCACGCCGCGTGTGTCGATGGTCAGCGTGGCGCCCTCTTGCCGGAAGGGCACGGCGCGGCCGGCGTTCAGCCAGGCCACGCGCTCCACGCGCATGGGGAAGGGGCCGGCGGAGAGCTTCTCGGCGGGGAGGCCGGTCTTTCCCCGTTCGGTCTTCAGCGCGTGGAGGTAGACGCGGCGCGGGTTGGAGGCCGACACCATGGCGTAGCCCCAGGCGGCGGGCTTCAGGGCGGCGGGGTCCACGTCGGTATAGGAGGGCGTGAGCGGCGGGCGGCCCTCCGGCGCGGCCCAGTCGGCCATGCTCCGATGCGCGTCGAGGAGGTGCGAGGTCGCGTAGGAGGTGGTGGTCTCCTTGTCGGTATTGGGGAACGCTCCGGTCTGCGGGCTGTGGTCCAGGTTGGCGATGCGCCCCTCTCCGACCAGCGAGATGGTGAGGCGCAGGTAGTCCCGCCAGTCGGGCAGCAGGTCTCGGCGGCCGTTGTAGGGCCAGAGCATCACCCGCCAGGTCTCCAGCGCGTGGCGCTTCGGCCAGGTGTCCAGCACGCGCTGAAGGATCGGGTCCAGCGTGCCCGGCCAGCGCCCCCAGCGCTTTTCGGGGACGAAGGAGTAGTCCTCCACGCAGCAGATGTCCCAGTCGCCGTGGGTGGGGCGGTCGAAACCGTTCACGACGATCACGGTGTCCGGCAGCAGCGTGCGCATCATGCTGTAGACGGCGTCCAACGAGCTGTGGTCGATGGCGAGCCAGTCGAACCAGATCGCCGCGGGCTTGAAGCGCTTGCAGACATCCTCAAGCATGAGGATCACCTGCTCGTAGCCGAACTGCGGGGCGGCGAACGTGTTGCCGATGTAGATGCCGAACTTGAGCCCCTCGGCCTCCAGCGCCTCCTTGACGCGCCCCAGTGTGGCGGCGCCCTCGGCGTCCGGCTCGAAGCGCGACGGCCACCGGAAGACCCAGTCGCCGTTCCCGTAGCTGATGGGGAAGCCGGTGGTGTAGCCCTGGCGCTTCATCAGCTTGGCCAACCGGGGCCAGTCGGCCGGGGCGAACCGCTCGGGCGCGTGGATCAGGCCGTGGAGCCGGGCGCGCTCGTACCATCGGTTGGGCCGCTCGCGCACCGTCATCTGGAGCGCGGCCTCGGCGCGGCTTCCGGCGGCGTCGGTCACGCGGAGCGTGAAGGCGTGCTTGCCCAGACGGGCGACGCTCGCGACGGTCCCGATGATGCCGCCTGTGGGCTCCAGCGCCAGCCCCGCGGGCAGCTTGCCCGCGGCCAGGCTCCAGCGGTAGGGCGGTTTGCCTCCGGCGGCCTGGAGCGTGTAGCCCGACGCCTGCAGGGCCAGGTTCAGGCGCTGGCGTGTCTCCGGCGTCCGGGCGGCGAGCTTGGCGACCAGCGGGTGGTCGGCCTTGACGTAGGGCCACTCGCGGAACGCGACCGGCAGCCGTTCGGCGCACCCCTCCATCCGCGAGGAAGCCACCGCCAGGGGGCCGTCCGGCGATGCGGCGCCGACGAGGCCTGGCAGGGCGTCGCCCTTCTCGTCGCAGAGGCGGGCGTAGAAGCCGAGCATCCCCTCCCCGCGGTTGCCGACCTTCAGCAGGAGGAGGTTCCAGCCCCGGCGCACGTTCACGGGCATGGCCGACATGTCCTTGCCCGCGTTGTCGCGCTGGATGCGGAACCAGCCGTCCGGGAAGCCCTGCGGCATGGGCGGCGGGTCGGTGACGCGGTGCGGGTTTCCCACGTCGGAGCCGCCGACGGGCGCGCCGTTCCAGAAGGCGCGGAACATGCTGTCGGCGCCCACGCGGAGGGTGGCCGTGCGGGCTGCGGGCGACCATATCCAGTTGGCCGCGTAGACGGCGACGCCTGCGGCGGGCTTGCCGAGCAGGGCGCGGTAGTAGCTGAAGAGGTCGACGTAGTCGTCGTAGTTCCGGGAGAAGCAGCGGTCATCGAACGGCGTCCAGCCTGCCTCCGCCATCACGGCGCCGGGCCTGGGCCTAGCAGCCTCGACCTTGAAGGGGTGCTGGTCCATCCCGGCGCCGGCCGTGTTGGCGAACGTGCCCAGCACCAGCCACTGGTTGAGGAACGGGGCCGTGCCGTCCACGCGGGTGCTCGGCGCGGGAAGCGCCCAGAGGCTGAGGCCGGCGGCGGCCGAGGCGATGACTTCGAGCGACATGTGTCCTCCCATCGGGCGATGCCCCGGCGCCGTGCCGGAACCTCCCACACTATACTGCCCACCCGGCGGAATGCCGCGCGAACCCCGCGCGTCCGCGGCGACGTATGCCATTGCATGGCCGCGACCCGGAACAGCCACAACCACATGCCCACGCCTCGGGGCTTGCCTCGGGCGTGGCGGGCGGCAACATGGCTGGCGGCGTTCGCGGGGCTGGCCATCTCCAGCGTGCCCATGCCCGAGGCGACCTGGCGTCTGGCGCCCTCGCCGAACTGGGACCAACGTGCGGGCGGCATGCGGCCGGACACGGTGGTGATCCACTCCACGGCGGCTTCCGGCCTCTGGCTGAACGTGCGCTACCTGCGGAACCCTGAGTCGCAGGTCTCATCGCACTTCGTCATCGGGAAAGAGGGCCAGATCGTGCAGCTCGTCGGCCTTGGGCGGCGGGCGTGGCACGCGGGCGTCTCGGAGATGGATGGGATGCGCGACGTGAACAGCCGCAGCGTCGGCATCGAGCTGGTGAACCTGAACGACGGGCGCGACCCGTACCCCGAGGCGCAGGTGCGGAGCGCCGCGGCGCTGATCCGGTGGATGAGGCAGATCTACGATATCCCGGACGAGAACATCGTGACGCACGCCGAGGTCGCCCGACCGCCGGGCCGCAAGAACGACCCCGCGGGCTTCAATCTGCGCGCCCTGCGGCGCAGGAGCAGGCCGGCGGACGAGTGAAGGTCAGGCCCTGGGCAGGATCGTGCGCTGCTCGGACTGGATCAGGCGCTTGAATCGCGCCCGCAGCGCCGGATCGCCGTTCTCGACCATGTCGTGCGTGAGGACGACGGTCTTGAAGAGGCGCACGAACCGCAGAAGCCGGGACTGCTGTATCTCGGCATCCAGGCCCGGGCGTCCCGCGTCGGCGTTGGCCTTGAGCGCCTCCTCGACCGCCGCGTACCTGCCTGCCGCCCGCTCGGCGGGCATCGCCTTGAGCGCGTCGGCATAGGCGGCCTGAAAGCCGGCGCTGTTCCTGTCGGCCAGCGCGGGCCGGACCTGCTTGAGGTCGTTACCGGCCGCGCGCAGCGCCAGAACCAGCGACCGGAACCCGCGCCCGCCGCGGGCCATGCCCGCCGGCGATCGGGCATCCCGGTACCGGGCGAATGCCACCGTGCCGCGGTCGTCGCCGTCCAGCTTGAGCTGCGCCGACAACTCGGTCAGAGCTCCGGCCTGCGCGGGGGTGGCCCAGGCGAGCGCGTCGCGGTACGGGCGCGCCAGCAGGTCGGCGTCGGGCGCCGTCGTGTTCGCCCGCAGGAAGACGTCCGATGTGCAGACCGGGACGTCGATGGACTTGTCGTTGATCAGGGCGTAGCAGAAGGCCTCATCCATGCCCACGCGCCCGTCGCGGTTGGCGTCGGCGCCCGTGGTCTTTCGGCCGAGCCGGTCGATGCCCGTCAGCGCGGCGAAGAAGTAGGAGGTGAAGTCGTGGTAGTCGGCCTCGTTCACCTCCGGCGTGCAGCCCGCGGCGGGCAGGTTGGGCAGCGATGCGAAGAAGCCGGCGATGTCGCGCTCCAGCGGCGCGCCTTTGGGCTTCCCGTCCTGGAAGAGGAGGTTGCCGAACGAGCCGGAGAAGCACTGGACCATGACGAGCGCGACGGGCTGCTTGGCCGGAAGTTGCGCGACCTCGGCGGCCAGCTGCTGCACGGAGTAGCCCGCGCCGCCCCAGAGGTCGTATACGTTGTTGTCCAGGTTGCCGCCCTTGTCCATGCTGCCGTGACCGGTGAAGTAGAGCAGCAGCGGGCCGGACGAGGGCTTCTGGGCTCGCAGATCCGCGAACGCCTTGGTGACCGCATCCGTGCTCGAGGGGCCGTCGATCCGGCCGATCTCCGGCATCCGGTATGTGGTGGAGGGAGCAGCCGAGGCGCCCGGGCCGTTCAGGAGCATTATGAGCAGCTTCTCGTCGTCGGATGCGGGCGCGGCGGAGACCTCGGCCAGAACCGACCTGGCCTTGGCGTCGCCGTCGGCGTAGAGCACCGTGCGGGACGCCTTGCGCGGCAGGAGCCTGTCCACGTAGCGAACGTTGCTCTCGATCGACACCTGGTTGTGGGCCAGATCGGGTCCGCCTCCCACGATCAGGGCCCGGGAGACCATGGAGCGCGGGCCCGCGCCGGCAAGGCCGGCCGCCAGCGCCGCGAAGGTCCCAAACATCCAACGGGCGATCGATGCGGTTCTCATGCCAATCCTCGCTTCACGGTTGTGGTCGCGTGCCGGGTGCGGCCGGGACGGCCACGGCTTCGGGCTCGTCGGGTATCTCGTCCGGCGTGAGCCAGACGACCTCATTGTCGCGCAGGATCGGGATGCTGTGCCCGGCGCGCTTGTGCTCGGCGATGGCCCTGGCCACCCCCGCCTTGATGCCGGCATCGATGCGCCGGAACAGCTCGCCTCGCTCAAGATGGCTCATGCGATGACCTCGTTGACACTGCGCCAGACTTCCGGTAGTAGGACCTCGGGCTCGAACCCCTGACCGCCATGGGCGACGAGGGCCGGATCGCGCCCTGAGTTATCGTAGCAGAACCACTCGTCGGCCAGCCCAGCGTAGAGCCGGACGAAGTTGCGAACTCCCCGGTCATACCTGCGATGCACCACGGGCGACGGCACCCCGTGGCCGCCCTTCGCAACGCGCGCACGGACGCGTGCATCGGCCAGGGAGGCTGTGCCAAGCCACAGGTAGAAGACGGTGATCCGGTACCCGGCGGCTCGGGCGTCCGAAATGATGCCCGCCGGCGAGTGCGATGCCAGGGTCGTCTCGAACGCGAAGTCCGTCCCGGCCTCGATAAGCCCGCGGATGCGGGCCAGCATGAGCCGGCCGGCCTGCATGGCCACCTCGTCCGGCCGGAAGGGCGAGAGGCCGGCGGCGATGGCGTCGGCGTTGACGTACTCATCGCACCCGAGCCGATCCGGCAGCAGGGCGAACGCCGAAGTCGTCTTGCCGGACCCGTTCGGTCCGCCGATCACCCAGAGGCGCGGCATCACTCCTCTCCCGTCACCGGCCGCCGCCCTTGCCGTCGCCCAGGCGGAAGCGGATTTCCGATGCGGCGGGTTCGGGGCGCGTCAGGGGCAGCGCGTCCTCGGTCCACGAGAGACGATAGCGGGCCTGGCTTCCCACGGCCACGACGCGGAGGGTATGTGCGCCGGGGCGCAACCCACGGAGGCTGACCGCGGCCTTCTCGGCAACCGTTGCGGCGACGGGCTTGCCGTCCAGCAGCACTCGGAACGACCGGGGTCGCTTCCCGACCCAGAGCCACTCCACCGTGAGCGCTTCTCCTGTGACGACCTGCCGGTTCAGCGGCCTGGAGATGGTCAGCACGGTGGTCGTCGGCACGGGCCGGCGGTAGAGGTCGACCAGCGCCCGGAGCAGGTTCAGGTAGTAGAAGCCCCATCCGCCCTCGCCGCGGTAGGCCAGCGTGGTGAGCGAAGTGGGCTCGATATCGTCGCTCAGCTCCGCGCTGTAGCTGTCCACGTAGACGTTGGGCTGGGCCACCGGCTTGCCCTCGAGCTGCCCCGCGAACTCCTGGAACTGGTGCACCTGCAGGAACCGGGGGCGGTGTTTCAGCGCCGCGCGCCAGTCCTCGACCAGGGTTGCGCCGTTGCGCCGGCCTCGGGCGTCCTTGCCGAGCCAGCCCGCGGCCCCGAAGCAGCCCACCGAGACGGTCATCCCTTCGGCGCGGCCGTCCCGCATGGTGGGCTCCGGCGTCTGCGAGTCCATCCAGGACCAGAGGCCCAGGTCGTCGGTCTTGCTGACGTCCTGCTGCACGCCCATGAAGCGGATCGTGAACCGGTCGTCCAGCTTGAAGCCCTCCTTCAGGTAGCTCGCCCCCAGGTCCAGCGAGAGCACCAGCGGCTTGCCGTCGAACTCCTGCCATAGGCCCTTGTACCGGGGCTCCCGCACCAACGCGTCCCAGATGTATGCCAGCTGCCGGTTCACCACCACCGGTCCTTCGGGGCGCAGGTGCCCCACGCCGGTCAGCAGCGACATCCTGGGCACGGCGTAGCCCTCGGCGCGCATGCGGGCCATCTCGTCCAGCATGACGCGGGTGGCGTCGATCAGCTCCGCGACGCCTGCGCCGGGCGCCCACTCCCTGGCGAACCAGATGTTGTTGGACCAGTCGGCGATGACGCAGTCCACCCCGGACTCGATGAACCAGATGAGGTGCTGCCGAGCCACCTCGGGCATGCGCGCGTCGTAGAAGCCCATGAGCGGCACGGCCTGGGCGGTCTGCCAGAAGGCGTTGAGCGGCGTGAACCACTGCTCCCACTGCATGGCGACCAGCCGGTCGGGGTCGGTGGGCGGGCGGTGCAGCGCACGGCGGAGGACCGTCACATTAACCGGCGCCGAGACGGCGGCATCCGACGGCAACGGCGTGCCCGCGATGCGCTGGGCGGCGGCGATGCTGGGCCAGGGGCGCGGCATGGTGGCGCCCGCATCGGCTCGCCCGCAGGCGGTGGCCGCCTCGCCTCCGGCGCCGACCCGGGAGGGCCAACCTTCGGGCTTCGAGTCGAAGACCCGCCACTCCGTGTTGGTGACCACCTCCGTGCGGCCGGCGGCGGTGTCGGCCGAGAGGCGGACGAGGAGGCCACAGGCGCCGCCGCCGTTTGTGGCGTCGACGGACAGGACGTTCTGGCCGACCAGGAACAGGGCGGGGTCCAGCGCGATGGCGGCGTTGTTGCTCCAGCCCACCTTCTCGCCCACCTTGGCGCCGTTCAGGTAGGCGATCGCGCCGTCGTCCACCGCAAGCCATAGCGCGCCGCGCCGGGCCGGCTGATCGAGGCGGAAGACGCGCTGCAGGTAGATGGCCTCGGGCACGTTCTGGCGGTTCGACCAGATCCAGTAGTCGTCCGGCTCGCCCGGCTTGGGACGGGCCTGAACCCGGATGGCGGCCTTGCCGGGGGTCGGCAGGGGGATGCGGAAGAGGGCGCGGCCCGCGGCATCGGCGAACTCGTGCGGGCCCCAGCGCCTGTCGTTGACGTAGGGCAGCATCTCCCACCCGGCGGCGGGCTTGCCGTTCGCCTGCCTCGCCACTGCCGCGACGACCAGGGCGCGGCCCATGCCGATGCGCGGCTGGTCCACCTTGATCGTCACTGTGGGCGCCGGCGCACCCGATGGCGCCAGGGAGAGTATGGCGGAGACGGCCGGCAACGCGGCCATGATCATCGAACCCCTCCCGGCCGTCCAAGTACGGCCTCGAACTTGTACGCGCCCGGCGCCAGCTCCAGTCGGACCGTGTCGGCGCCCTCGCCCAGCGCCTTCACGCCGTGCGACTTGGCAATGGGCTCGCCGCCTTCGCTGAGGGTGTTCAGCGAGCGGCAGGGCACATAGGCCACCGCGGTGGAGCCGGGAGGCACCGTCACCGCCAGCGTGAACCGGTTCGGGTCCGCCTGCCAGGCCACGCTGATGATCCCGTACATGGATCGGTAGGAGCCCTTGGCCCGGCGAAGCGCGCCAACGCGCGGGCGGATGGTGAAGCGCCGGAAGCCCGGCCCCTCGGCGCTGGGCGCGATGCCGAGGATCGTCTCCATCATCCACTGAGCCACCAGGATGTAGCCGGGGTGGTTGTAGGAGTTCATGCCCGGGTCCTGGAAGGGGCCCTCGACGATGTGGGTCTCCCATGGATGAACGGCTTGCCACCGGAGCCGCTCCGCGGGCCCCTGCCGCTCGGGCGCGTAGCCGTCCCACCGCTCCCAGATGGCCGTGGCTCCGTTCCGCAGCATATAGCCCCACGAGGGGCACTCCGGACCCGTCACCAGCCGGAGCGCCGTCTCGTGCCGTTCGGACCGGCTCAGCTCCTGCAGCAGCAGGTGCGAGGTGATGTTGCCCGTGGTGAGCCTGCCGCCCGACCGGGCGATGGCGGCGTCGAGGTGCGCCACGGCCCGTGCGCGCAGACGGTCAGGCATGACGCCGAAGGCCAACGCGATGGCGTAGCCGGCCTGCGTGTCGCCCTGCACGCGGCCTTCCTCGTCGATGAACTCCCGCTCGAAGGCCTCGGCGAACAGGCGGAAGAGCCCCTGGAAGCGCTCCGCGTCCTCCTCCTCGCCCAGCGTGCGGGCCATGCGGGTGACGATGGAGACCGAGTGGGCGAAGCAGGCGGTGCCCATGACCTCCATGGGGACGGCGCACCCTTGGCGCTCCCAGCCCTCCATCAGCACCGTCTCGCCGTTGAGCCAGTCGCCGAAGGTGAAGCCGCGGCTGATGTGATCAGGGCAGACCTCCACCACGCCCTCGGCCCACCGCCGCGCCGGCGGGTAGTGCCGCTCCAGCAGGCGGCGGTCGCCGTAGGTCAGGTAGTGGGACCAGATCATCCAGATGCCCGACGCCTCGCCCCAGCCTGGGACGGCCTCCATCATCTTCAGGGCGTTGGGCGCCATGTTGGGGAAGCCGCCGTCGGCCAGTTGCGCGGAGCGTATCTCGGCGGCCGCGCGGGTGGCGAAGGCGGCCATGTCGGCGGCGTAGAACTCGGCCTGGTTGATGTCCGGGATCACCCACGGCAGGCGCTCGTCGCGGTCGCAGCAGTCGGTGTGGACGCTCATGGTATTGCTGCGGAGCGTGCGGTCCACGGCCTGCCAGAGCGCGGTCAGCGTGGGATCGGAGCACTCGAACATGCCCGCGCCGGGGAGGTCCGTGCCGAATGCCACGCCCAGAGCCTCGGGCGCAGAGGCCGGGCCGGTGACCTCGGCGTAGCGCAGGCCGTGGTAGGTGAAGCGGGGCTCCAGCGTCTCGCCCTCGGCGTCGCCGCCGAGGGTGTAGCGGTCCGTCTGCAGCGCTCCGCGCAGGTCGGCGAAGTGGACGCGGCCGTCGGCGTCGAGCGCCTGCCCATGCCGCACCGTGACCACCGCGCCCGCCGCCCCGGCGCACCGGAGGCGCACCCATCCGGCGAAGGACTCGCCGAAATCGAACACGAAGACGCCCGGCTCCGGCTCTGTGACGGCCACCGGCGGCAGCTCCTTCCGCACGCGGATGGGTTGGCACATCTCGGCGACGCGCTCGGGGTTCGCTCCGGCATCGACCTGCGCGGGTTCCCATCCCGCCGCGTCGAAGCCGGGCTCGTCCCAGCCGGGCATGGACCTGCGGGCGTCGAAGGCCTCGCCGTCGTAGATGTCCGACGAGCGGATGGGGCCCTCCAGCGTGGTGTGCCAGCCCTCGTCGGTGGCGATCACCTGCCAGCTGCCGTCGGCCATCTCGACCTCGAGCTGGGCCAGCAGGCGCGGTTGCCGTCCGTAGACGCCCCGGAGGCGGCCGCGGAAGACCTGCGCCATGGCCACGCGGCCCGCGTACCAGCCGTCGCCCACGACGGCTCCAATGGCGTTGGCGCCGGGGCGCAGCAGGTCGGTCACGTCGAAGGTCTGGTACTGCACGCGCCGGTCGTAGTCGGTCCAGCCCGGCGCCAGCAGGTGGTCGCCGACCCGCGCGCCGTTGATGCGCATCTCGTAGAGGCCCAGCGCCGAGGCGGTGAGTGTGGCCCGGCGCACCTCGCCGTCGATGCCGAAGTCCCTGCGGAACATGGGCGCGGGGAGCGGCACGGCGGGGCCGGCCGGGTGGGGCCAGATGTCGCCGTCGGTGAGCCGGTCAGCCGACCAGGTCGCGTCCTCCAGCGGCTCCTGCGCGGTCACCGGGGCGCCGAGGGCCAGGTTCTCCTCGCCGTCCAGCGCCTCCAGTTCGGCCAGGGCGAAGGCGTAGCCGTCGGCGGCGCACTGCTGGAGCCGCGTCACGGTGAGGCGGACGTAGCGTGCCTCCACTCGGTCGAACCGCAGCGTCCAGGGCTGGCAACCCGGGTTCACCACATCCCGCTCGGTGCGGTCGACCACGGTGCTGCAGGGCTCGAACGACGGCTCCGACGCGACGTCGATGCGGAAGCGGATCGGGAATAGGTATCCGGGCGCATCGGGCGGGATGATGTCGAACGGCCGGGCGCCGGTCAGCCGGACGCCATCGATGAATCGCTGCGCCCGCAGGTCGACCGTCACAGACCGGCTGCAATCGGCGGCCGGCGCGGGCAGGCACCGATAGCCGTTGTGCGCGCGGCTGTCCGGCGGCGGCGGCACGGGGTTGCCGATCCAGCCGGCCTGCCAATCGGCGGGCTCGAGCAGGCCCATGCTCCAGAAGCCGGGTCGGCTCCAGGGCGAGGGCAGGCCGTGGGAGTCCCACGTGCGGACCTTCCACCAGCAGGTGTCGCGCGACTGCAGCGGGCGGCCCTCGTAGACGATGTGGCAGCTATCGCGGGAGTGGACCTTGCCCGTATCCCAGAGGTCGCCGTCGAGCCGTCCCAGCGCCGTGCGGCTGGAGGAGACGACGATCTGGTAGGCGTTCTGGCGCGCCCGGCGCCGGGTGTCGCGTACCTCCCAGGAGAGCCGGGGTTGGAGCACGTCGATGCCCAGCGGGCCCGCCAGGTACTCGCACCGCAGCCGTCCCGGCGCCTTGAGCCGCTTGTCCGCCTCGCCGTCCCGTGTCGTCACTGCTGTCACCCCCTTCCGGCAGTAACCGCCGGATCAGTACTTTAGCCGCCTCACGGCCAGGTTGCGGAACTCCACGCTGCCGCCGCGCGCGAAGAGGTAGGCCCGGCCCTGCCCGAGCGGTCTCGCCCGGCGTGAGATCATGGTGCGGCGGCCTCCGATGCAGACATCCACCAGATCATCGCGGAGGATCACTTCCAGCGTGAAGGGGCGGTCGAGGCCCGTCACGTTGCGGATGGCGAAGTCGTACCCCTCATGCGGCGGGCGGAGCGAGTCGGGCGCCGGGCCTCCGTCGGCGGGCGTGCCGAACTGCACCGAGGCCGCGGCGGGGTCGAAGCGGATCTCGCAGTTGTCGGCCCACGCGCCGGAGCCGCCGAAGGCCAGCCCGAAGGCGGCGGCGCCGCGCGGGATCACGGTCAGCGTCAGCAATGCCCGGGGCGCCACCTCCTCCAGCACGGCGCAGGCCTGCCCTTCACCCCCGCGGAGCAGCAGTCCGTCGCCGTGGCGCCGCACCACGCCGGAGATCGGCGTCGGCCCGGGTCTGCGCACGGCGCCGCACGCGGGCATCAGCTCGGGCAGGAAGCGCGTGCCGAGCGAGCCATCGGGGCCCTGCACCAACTCGCGCAGCACCAGGTGGCCGCCCCATCCGTAGCCCGGCCCGCCCAGCCAGCCCGCCAGCAGGCATCGGCCGTCGCGGTAGGGCGCGGCCTTGGGCACGTAGAGGCCGTCGTAGAGGTCCGGCGCCAGGGGCTCCCACGGTCCGATGGCGTGACGCGAGGTCCAGACGGCGCATCGGCCCAGGATGAAGTAGTGCCTGCCGGCCCAACTGAAGTGGTTCGGGCACTCCTCGCTCACGTCCGGGCCGCGCTCCACGAAGTCGCCGGGCACGTCGGTCCAGTGCCGAAGGTCCTCCGACTCCAGCCGGTTGCCGCCTCCGCGCACCAGGTGGAACCGACCGGTCTCGGGGTCCTGGAAGACGTCGCAGTCGTGGCCAGGGACGATGGGCAGGTGGTCCTTCTCGAAGTGGACGCCGTCGCGGCTGGTGGCGGCGTAGATCCACGCGCCTCGGGCGGGTTTGTCGCGGTACTCGCACCTCGAGCCGCAGTCGGTGTAGAAGATATGCGTTACGCCCTCGTGGCGGATGATGTCGCCTGTGCCCATGGCGCACTCCCAGGGGGCCGTGAGCGGCACGGCCATGGGGTGCTCGTCCCATTGCACCAGGTCGACGGTGCTGAAGTGGGCGTACTGGTGCGCGCCCTGGGTCCAGCGGCTGGCGTGGTGGCGGCGGTCGTAGAGCCAGAAGAGGTGGAAGCGCTCGCCGTCGAAGAAGGGCATGCAATCGCCGGCCGACGTGTTGTGCCCGCGCGGCGCCCAGTACTGGCGGAAGGGTCGGTCGGGGCCCAGTATCTCGCGCCGGCGCCGGTTCGCGGCGCGCTTGCCGCCGGCAAGGCGGGAGACCTCGTCGTCGGTCAGCGCCCTCGCCCAGACCGCGACGAACTCCATGCCATCGGCCGCGGCTCCGAGCCGAAGCGGAGGCAGGAGGCTGAGCAGGTCGCCGTGTGGCCACTCCTCGTCCACCAGCACGCCGTCGACCCAGAGCTGCAGGTGCGGCGAGGCGTAGCGGACCAGCAGGTCGTGTCGGCCCGCGCCGATGCGCTCCATGGGGGCCGATACGCGCAGCCGCCCCTGCGCCAGGTCGCACCAGGGCTGCCCCGAGGCCGACAGTCGGCGCGCCCAGTCGGCGGCGTCGGGCTGCACGCGCTCGGCCAGCGGCGTGGTGCGGAACGTGAAGACGACGGCGTCGCGCTTGCGCTCCAGCACGGGCTCGTCTCCCTGCGAGAGGAGGGCGCCCATGGGTCCATCGGCGGGCAGATCCAGGCGCATGGCGAGCGTCATGGCCTGTCCGGCCAGGCGCGCGTCGCCGATCGCGCCGGGCAGGGGAACGGGGCCGCCGTCCGAACGCCGCTCGAAGCCCGTCAGTCCGCGCCGCAACGCCGCATCCATGTCGTCGCCCGCGAGGCGCCGCGTGTGGGCGCCGCCGGGGTCGGGCGCGTCGGCCGGCAGGAAGAGCAGGTCGGGATTGCGTAATGGCGAGTCCATGGTCGCCCCTCCTTGCGGCGGTCTTGCCGAATGCGGCGGATCGCGTGTACCATACCCTGTGTATCCTTGGCTGCGAAGCGAAACAGGGGGTGGGGCATGAGGCCAAGCGCAGCCCGCAGGCCATGGCGGCCCCAACGGGAGCTAGGTACAATCTGGTCGGGTGCGCTTGCCACTCCGTCCCGCCACTTGATGATGACGAACAGCAGGCAGGAATAACCAACGATGCCAGCGACGCTTACCGAAGTTCAGGAAGCCATACTTAGAGCCTTCCCCGACGCCGACGTGACGCGCATCCGGCAAGAGGGTAGCCGTGTGCTTGGCGTCATCGTCTCGTCTGAGTTCACTGACAAGGAGGACCGGGAGCGCAACCGGCTGGTGTCGGAACGGGTACGGGAGTTACTCGGACTCCGCGGCCTGAATGTCGGTATCTTGTTTCCTCTGGCGCCGGGCGAGTCGCTTTAGTGCTGTTCCATCGGGATGCCATCGAGCGCCACCTCCAGCCTCTGACCGAGAGGCCTATCGCACATTACACCGCCATCAGCACCCTTGTACACCTGATGGCTGTGCCGCCACCGCCTCCTTACATCGGCTGGACGTCAGCCCGTGCGTCGGCCGTTCGGTTTCTCAATGACCGTGCGGAGCTGCTTCTCGGCTTGGAGACGCTGAGGGATGTGGCCAACCAGCCTCCGAAGTCGGGGCGACGAGTCCGCCTCATACTTGAGTCCCTGCTGGCCGACGGCGGGCGGGCCGACACGGACGCATTCCTGATGAGCTTCAGCGGTGATCCGGACGAGCTTGGGCAGTGGCGTGGATACGCTTCGAACGGGATGGGCTGTTCGGTGGTAACCGCTCCCCGGGACGTGCACGCGGCGGTGCATGTCGCGGGATGGATCGTTTACGAGCCTAAGAAGCGCCATGCGTTTGCCTACAAGGTTCTCGGGGAACTGCGCAACCAGACCGATGACAATCTGATAGAGCAGGTCTTGGTGACTGCGGCCAGCCTTATGAAACATGAGGGCTTTAAGGCGGAGCGGGAGTTCCGGGCCATCGTGTTCCCCGCCCTTTCGGCGGTGCGCTACCGAGCGCAGGGCGACCGCCTGGTTCCCTACGTCGACTTCCTGCCTGGAGCGGCCTCTCTACCGGTCGACCGCATCGTGCTTGGTCCAGGATGGCGGCTGGCCATGCTGTCTCCATCTGACCGCCTTCGAGACCACGTCATACAGGGCGTTCGTCGGCTTCTCGACTCCGCCGGGCTCGGCGCTACGGACATTACCTACAGCACTCTGCCATACGACCCTCAGTAGCGACCGATGGCGAGTCCATGGTCGCCCCTCCTGGAAGCGGTCTTGCCGAATGCGGCGGATCGCGTGTACCATACCCTGTGTATCCTTGGCTGCGAAGCGAAACAGGGGGTGGGGCATCATGGCGGCATGGCGGAACGGACGATGGGCGTTGGCGGTTGCGGCCTGCGCGGCGGCGGCGCTGCTGCCCGGATGCAAGGGCGGAGGCGAGGGCAAGCCGGGCGACCAGGTGATCCACGTCACCCGCAACATCGGCGGGCGGGCGGGCTTCCAGAAGCACTGGGACGCATGGAAGGCGGCCTTCGAGAAGAAGAACCCCGGCTGGAAGATGGAGCTCACCGACCTGGGCAACGCCGACGGCGCCGAGTACTACAAGTCGCGCATCGCCACCGACGACCTGCCCGAGATCGTCATGACCTGGCAGCTCACCAAGATGCTGGCCGACGCGGGCAAGCTGCAGCCGCTGGACGATGCCTACTACACGCGCATCGGCCTGCCGCTTCCCACCGCCTACCAGGGCAAGCGCTACACCAGCCAGGGCGGCACCCAGATTCAGGGCATCGCCGTCAACAAGGCCATGTGGGCCAGGGCCGGGATCACCCAGCCGCCCGCCACCTGGGACGAGTTCGTGGCCGACCTGCGCGCCATCAAAGCCAAGGGGATGCGGCCGGTCGTCTTCGGCTCCAAGGAGTGGTCGGCCAGTATGCCGCTCTGCTATGCCATCGCCACGAACCTCTTCTACGACCCGCCGAAGGCCGGGCAGCCCTCCTGGACCATCCTGCGGGATCAGGGCAAGGCGAAGTTCGCCACCGACCCCACCATGCGCAAGGTGATGGAGAACGTGGTGGCCTTCGTCGGTGAGTTCGTCGACAAGGGCGCGGGCAGCGACGGCTACAACGAGGAGCAGCGCGACTTCTACGGCGGCAAGGGCGCCACGTGGCTCATGGGCTGCTGGCTGGGCGGCGATATCGAGGCCAACAAGGTGAACTTCGACATCGAGTACTGGCCCATCCCGAGCATGACGGGCAAGGCGCCGGCCTACCTCATGACCAGCGGCATCCCGTCCGGCTGGGCCATCACCACCACCGCCAAGGGGCCGAAGCTGGCCAAGGCCCGCGACGCGCTGGAGCTCTTCTGGGACCCGCAGGTCTTCCAGCTCTTCCTCAACGGCGAGAGCCAGTTCGGCACGGCCACCAAGGTCGCCGCCACCAAACCCCAGAGCTCCTGGGCGCCCGCGCAGAAGCTGTTCGACAACATGGACGCCAACATGCGCAAGTACCGCCTGACGCCCGGCTACCACCTGGCGCTGGACGACTTGCCGCCCATGTCCTTCGTTCAGTCGGCGCAAGCCGTCGTCCAGGAGATCGTCTCCGGCACCAAAGATGTCGACAAGCTGCTGAAGATGCTCGACGACGACTGGGACGCCGCCCGCAAGGGGATGTAGGCCGGGCGCCGAACGGGCGCCTTGCGAATGCCCTGTCAGTACGATCAGTAGGGTCGGGCACGCTGCGGTCCGATGGCCGCAAGGCCCGGCCCGTCCAGCATTACGCGCCCGTAGAGGGCGAAGGAGCAAGTCCATGCCGAAAGCCAGAGCCTACGCCGCCGCCGGAGCCACCACTCCGCTGGCTCCCGAGACCATCCTCCGGCGCGACACCACAGACCGCGACGTCCGGATCGACATCCTCTACTGCGGCGTCTGCCACTCCGACATGCACCAGGTCCGCAATGAGTGGAGCAGCATGATCGCCACCACGTACCCCTGCGTGCCCGGCCACGAGATCATCGGGCGGGTGACCGAGGTGGGTTCGGGCGTTACGCAGCACAAGGTCGGCGACCTGGTGGGCGTGGGCTGCCTGGTCGACTCGGACCACGACTGCCCGAGCTGCCGCGCCAACCTGGAGCAGTTCTGCCCGAACTCGGTCTTCACCTACAACGGTCCGGATCGGCACCTGGGCGGCGTCACCTACGGCGGCTACTCGGAGCAGATCGTCGTCGACGAGCGCTTTGTGCTTCGCGTGCCGGGCAACCTGGACCCCGCGGGAGCCGCGCCGCTCCTCTGCGCCGGCATCACCACCTACTCCCCCATGCGCCACTGGGGCGTGGGACCCGGCAAGAAGGTCGGCGTGGTGGGCCTCGGCGGATTGGGCCACATGGGCGTGAAGTTCGGCGACGCTCTGGGCGCCCACGTGGTGGTCTTCACCACCTCGGCCTCCAAGATCGAGGATGCCCTGCGGCTGGGCGCCGATGAGGTCGTGCTATCCACCGACGCGGTTGCCATGGGGCGCCACGCGGGCACCTTCGACTTTATCCTCGATGCCGTCTCCGCCGAGCACGACCTGAACGCCTACATCCGCCTGCTGGGCCTGGACGGCAACCTGACCATGGTCGGCGCGCCCGAGAAGCCCCTGCCCGTGGGCATCTTCGGCCTCCTCTTCGGTCGCCACAGCCTCTCCGGCTCGCTTATCGGCGGCATCGCCGAGACGCAGGAGATGCTGGACTTCTGCGGCGAGAAGGGGATCACGGCCGACGTGGAGGTCATCGCCATCCAGCAGATCAACGAGGCCTACGAGCGGATGCTCCGCTCCGACGTGAAGTACCGCTTCAGCATCGACATGGCCAGCATCCGGGCCTGACAGCGGGTCGTGCCCCGCCCCGGCCCTCTTCCAGCCTTGAGGAGAGGGCCGGACGCGCGGCGCGGGCCGCCTACCTGCTCACGCCGGCGGCCAGCAGGCGGCAGACGTGGCCGGGGTAGCCGACCGTGGACCGGGAGAGCAGGTCGGCGTCGAGGCGGGCGAGGGCGGACTCCAGCGTGCGTCGGGTTGCGCCGTCACCGACCGGGTAGGCCGCCCAGAGCCACCAGACCGCCCGGTCCAGGTCGTCCATCGTCGTCACCGTGGCCGGAGGGGCGGCGGCGGCCTTCAGGCGACCGTAGAGCTCGGCGTTCCGCTTCGAGGTCGGGAGCCAGGCGATGGCCATGAGGTTCGCCATGTGGTCCGGGTACCACTTGGTCAGGCCCTCGGAGACGGCGCCGTTGGGCATGACGCCGACGCGGTAGCCTCCCATCGGCTCATTCCACAGCTCGCGGTCGATGGCCTTCAGGATGCCGCTCCGCAGGTCGGAGGCCTCCTTCGCCAGGGCCGCGTCGGGGATCGCGGGCGCCGTCGCGGCCAGCGCATGCAGGCCGCGAGCGACTTCCACGTTGTCCATGCAGTACATCCACTCCCACTTCGGATGCGCCCGGGTGAGGCCGCGGGGATCGAGCGTCAGCCGGATGGCGGACATCGCACGACGGAGGTGCGGCGCACGGGCCTTCAGCCACGCGGGGTCGCGCCGAGCCGCATGCAGGGCCGCGATCAGCTCCATGTAGGTCGAGGCGTACGAGTCGGTAGAATCGTACTTGCCGGTGGATGCCCATGTCTGCGGGCTTCCGTCATAGTCGTAGACCGTGCCGTCGGCGTTCATGTGCGCCTCGTACCAGCCGGCCCAGCGTCGCGCCGCGTTCAGGTACCGGGCGTCGCGCGTGACGCGGTAGGCGTCGGCCAGGCCGATGGCCGCCCCGTTGGCGAAGTAGGGCACGACGGCGTTGGTAGCGGCAGAGGCGGGCGACATGGCCAGCGCGCCGTCGGGCGTCTGATGCAGCAGAATCTGGTCGGCCGCGCGCCTCAGGCCCGCCTTCATCTCGGCGTCCGCGGCGGCAGGCGGGCTCGCGAGGGGCAGGGAGCAGAGCAGGGCGGGTGCGAGCAGTAACGGTGTCATGCGTTTGGCGCCTCCATGGCGGGCCGGCGCCGTCGGGCGTCGATGGGTGAGTGTAGCCGAGGGCCGAACGTGTGTCAATCTTGGGCGGCCGATGGGCGAGGCCGCGGAGGTGGGTATGGGCGTGTTGCGCTTGGCTTGGATGGGGCTGATCCTGTTGGCGGTGCAGTCCGTTGGGGCTCTCGGGGCCGGGCTGGTCGCCGTCGATCCCCCGGACCGCCTGGCAGGGGCCACGGCCTGGGTCGCCGAAGGGCCGGCACAGGACGCCGGCGCGGGCGGCCGCACCACATTCCGGTGCTCCGCGCAGGACCCCGGCCCGGACCTCGACCTGGGCTTCAACGACTACTTCCAGTTTCGCGCATCGGCGCCCGTCGGCAGCGTGGGCGGCATCCGGATCACCTACCGCACCGGGCCCGCGATAGGGCTTGGGCCGCGATCATTCGAGGTCCCGGCGTCGCGGGTGCGGCGTGACGGCCGGATGCACGCCTACCGGTTCGACCTGGGCTTGGAGGTTCTCTGGCGAGATCGCCTACGCGGACTGAGCGTGGAGGCGCCCGCCGGAAGCCGCATCGACACCATCGAGGTCGGCGACCTGCCCGGCGACGTCCTGGCGGTGAACGAGGACCTGAACATCTTCGTCGGCGACGACCAGCACAAGGCCGAGGCGCGGGCGGACCTGAGCAAGATGGAGTCCAAGCACTTCGTCTTCTGGTGGTCGCCCATGAGCCTGGTGTCCGACAAGGGCTTCGACGCCGCCATCATGCCCCGCCGCGCGCTACGGATGGCCGAGGAGTGCCTGCAAGTCTACTGCAAGCTCGCGGGATACCGGGAGCCGTTTGTGAACCCCACCGCCAAGGAGCCGCAGAGGCGCTGCAAGGTGAACATCACCTCATGGTACGGCGGCACCTGGATGGGAGGGCAGAACGGCTGGACCTACTTCAACATTCCCGGCTGGGGCCTGCGCGACGAGGGCTGGGGCAGCCCTGTGCCGCATGAGCTGGCGCACGCCGTGCAGGGGATGCAGCCGGGGTTCCTCAGCGGGGCCTTTTGGGAGTCGCACGCCAACTACCTGCGCGAGTTGCGCAACCGCCACTACCGGGCGATCCTGCCCGGCTACCGCACCTCGCTGGAGCGGGGCATCCTTAGCCAGAGCTGCGTACTGCAGGACCATCAGCGCTTCATCTACGCCGACTTCCGCATGCACATGGCGCTGGATGAGCTGGGCGACACGGTCGGCCTCGGCCCGCATCCCGCCACGCGCCTCTGGACCGACGGACCCAAGGAGATGAGCGCGTGGGGCAAGGTGGCGCGCCTGCTGCCGAAGGACCGCTCGGTGAAGGAGGTGGCCTGCCTGGCCCTGCGCCGGTTCGCCATGCTCGACTTCGCGGACGGCGCCGCATACCGGGCGGCCCTGCGCGGCTCCGGCCGGTCGGCCGAGGAGTATGACCGCGCCGTCGGCTCGGAGCTGGAGCCCGTGGCGGGCCGGCGGGGCTGGTG
Source organism: Armatimonadota bacterium (assembly GCA_026392115.1). Taxonomy (GTDB): domain Bacteria; phylum Armatimonadota; class Chthonomonadetes; order Chthonomonadales; family CAJBBX01; genus CAJBBX01. Next base: position 85,190 of record JAPLCQ010000092.1, read on the forward strand.
GCGCGTGCCTCAGGGCCGCGCGCCCATGCGGTACGCCTTCATGACGCACCCGCTCAAGGCCGCCTCGCGCAGGGTCACGGTGGAGATCAGCGGCCTCGACACGCCCGGCAAGGGGGAGGATTGGCGCTGGTCGCTGGCGGCCTGCGCGCCCGGCGGGCGTCCGCGCTACAGCCCGGCATGGGCGCCGGGCGCGCACAGCTTCGCGCTGAAGCCCGGCGAGACGCGACTGGCCCTGGTCGTGGTGGCGACGCCGGACCTGGTCGAGGCATCTCCCGCCGGGTTCCAGGATCGCTTCCCGCTGGACCGCCACCCGGCCTTCCTCCGCTACCCCTACGAGGTTCGGCTCACCGGGGCGAGCCCGGCGCCGCTGGGCCGATCGTGGCCCCTGCCCGCCGGACGCAGGCATCCCAACGGCGGCGGCTTCGTGGCGGCCACGGCGCAGGTCGATCCCGGCGCCACCGTGGCGGCTGGCGCGCGCGTGCTGGGTTCGGCCCGTGTGCTGGGGGCGGCGCGTGTGCTGGGCCGTGCGGTGGTCTGCGACGAGGCCACCGTGCGGGACCAGGCCGTGGTGGCCGACGACGCCTGGGTCACCGGCTCCTCCGTGGTCCGCGACCGCGCCCGCGTCGCCGACCGAGCCACGCTGAAGGGGAAGTGCGACCTCTCCGGCGACGCCCGCGTGCAGGGCCACGCCGCGCTGACCAACGTGACCATGACCGATCTGGCGATCACCCGCGGCAACGCCACGCCGTGGGACTGCCGCGTCACGGGCCACGCCATCCTGGACTTCGACTACTCCATGCCGTTCCCGCTCTCCGACGGCGTCCACTTCAACCACGTGCCCTGGGGCGGCTGGTTCGAGGCCTACTGGGCGCAGACGCTGCGCAAGCCGCGGGGGCTGGTGGCGTCGTATCGCATGGAGCAGCCCGACGGCGCCGTCTGCTGGGACGAGTTCGGCGCGCTGGAAGCCGTGCTGGTTGGGGTTCCGAAGTGCGCCGCCGATCCCCGGCGCCGCGGCCGCGCCCTGACGCTGAACGGTCGCGACCAGTGGATGGAGCTGGACCGCGCGGTGTGCGACGCGCAGGCGCTCACCTTCTCGCTCTGGTTTGCGTCGCAGTCCGGCGGCCCGCTGGTGCATCTGGGCCGCTCCGGCGGACCCACGCTGGCGTTGGAGGCCGATGGCCGCACGGGCGCGCTGAGGCTCCGGCAGGGGCGGCAGGGCGTGCTGCTGCTGGCTGCGCCGGCGGGCCAGGCCGGCCAGTGGCATCATGTGGCCGTCAGCCTGGACGGCGCCCTGGCCCGCCTCTTCGTCGATGGCCGCCCGGCCGGCGTGGCCGCCTGTGCGCTGCGGCCCGACGACCTCGTGGCCCCTGCCGACGGCTCCTCGGCCTCGCTGAGCCTGGTGGGCCGCGACGGCGCCGGGAGGCTCTTCGCGGGCTCCGTGGCCGACGTGCGCTTCTTCAACGCGGCGCTCAGCGGCGAGGAGGTCGAGGCCGACCGGCTTCGGAGCGGCGACCTGCTGGGGCGGTTCCTCGCGCAGGCTCGGAGCTTCGACGGCTCGGCCGACGACGAGACGGGCATCCGCAACGGCATGGCTCGGACGCTGGCGGTTTGGGTGAAGGATGGCGAGGGGCCCGTCATCGACTCGCGTGACGAGCGCGACGGCGGCCTGCACGGCGCGGGTCTCACTCTCCGGGCGGGGCGGGTCGTGGCGCGGCTGGACGGCGTGGGCGAGTGGGCCACCGGTGTTGCCGTGGAGCCCGGCGCGTGGCGGCATCTGGCGCTTGCCTTTGATGGACGCGCGGCCCGCCTCTTCGTTGACGGCGCACAGGCCGCCCAGCGCACCTATCGCGCCGAGGCGGGCCGCCTCTCGCCCAAGAACTACCGCATCGCCGGCTCTCGGAGCAGCGAGGAGGCCGCCGGGCGCGTCACCTTCCGGGGCGAACTGCGCGACGTGCGCATCTACGACCGGGCACTTGGCGCACAGGAGGTGGCTGCGGCGGCCCGGACGACCGCTCCGAGGCCGAGGACGCCGAGATGCTCTCGGTCGCGCACGCGTCGCTGCACCACTGGCGGCAGGTGGGCGCGGAGGAGAACGCCGCGCTGGGCGAGATGCTGGTGGCGCAGGTCCACGCCCTTCTCGGGCACGGCGCCCCCGCCATGCGCTACGCGGTCCGCACGTTCGACTGGGTGACCGCGCATGAGCGCCCCGCCTGGGAGGTCGCCTTCGCCCATGCCGTGCTGGCCAACGCCGCCCGCGCCGCCGGCGAGAAGGCGCTCTACGCCGAGCGCTACCGGAGCGCCGCGGAGCTTGGAGCCGGGCTGGAGCCCGAGGACAAAGCGATCTTCGACGCCACCTTCCGCCTCATCCCGCCGCCGTAGGTCGTCCTCACTTCACCGCCCCGGCCGTTAACCCCTTCACGAACCGCTGCTGCATGGCCAGGTAGAGCAGCGTCACAGGCGCGGAGAGGACCACCACGCCGGCGAAGATCGTGTTCCAGTTCTTCACGTACTTGTCGGAGAGGAACCGCCATAGCTGCACGAAGGCCAGGTCGCCTCGGCTGGCGCCCATGATGATGAAGGCCTGCATGAAGTCGTTCCAGATCCAGAGCCCCCAGAAGATCACCACCGTCACGGTGCAGGGCGAGAGGAGCGGGAAGACCACCTGCCAGAAGGTCCGCAGCGGGCTGCAGCCGTCGATGGCGGCCGCCTCCTCGATCTCCTTCGGGATGGTCGCCATGAAGCCGCTGTAGATAAAGATGCAGAGCGGCAGGCCCCAGGAGACGTAGTGGAGCCAGAGCGCGAAGTAGCTGAACTCGATGCCGAGCATGCGGAAGAGCTTCAGCAGCGGCACCATGATGATCTGGAACGGCACCGTGATGCCAGCCAGGAAGAAGACGCGCAGGATCGGCCCGGTCCGCGTGGTGCGCCGGGTGATGGAGTAGGCCGCCATGGGCGCCACGGCCACCAGTCCGCCGATCACCGCCACGCACATGGCCAGGCTGTTCAGCATGGGTCCGGCGATCCGAACCCCGGTGAAGAGGTAGGCGTAGTTCTCCAGGTTGAGCGACCGGGGCAGGGCCAGCGGCGCCTGGATGATCTCCGGCAGCGTCTTGAAGGAGTTGAGCAGGGCCAGCGCGCAAGGCGAGACGAACGCCAGCCCGCTCACCAGCATCGCGATCTCCAGCATGGGCAGCCGCCGCTTCACAGGTTCACCTGCCTTCGCCGGAGCAGCGCCACCTGCAGGCCCGCCACCACCACCAGCGCCGCGAAGGCGACGAACGAGACGGCCGCCGCGTAGCCCTGCCGGTTGTTCAGCACGCCCAGCCAGTAGATGTGGTAGCCGATGGTGAAGGTCCGGTACCCGGGCCCGCCCTGCGTGGTCACCACGATCTGCGGGAAGAGATTGATGCCCGTGATGAGGGCCAGCACGGAATTGGTCGTCAGCGTGGGCATCAGCATGGGCAACTGGATGCGCCGGAACACGGTGAGCGGACCCGCGCCGTCCATATGCGCCGCCTCGTAGAGGTCCGACGGGATTGTCTGCAGGTTCGCCAGGTAGAGCGTCGTGAAGAAGCCCAGGCCGCTCCAGGCCACCAGCGCGAAGACGAACCAGGGCGTCAGCGCCGGGTCGCCCATCCAGTCCTGCGCCCAGTGGCCCAGACCGAGCGCCCGTAGCGCGCCGTTGATGGCCCCTTCGCGGTAGTTGGCCAGGTACTGGAAGAGCAGCGCGCTTACCAGGATGCTCAGCACGTACGGATAGAAGAAGAGCCCGCGGATGAGCCCCTTCATGCTCCGCAGCCGGTCCAGCAGCACGGCAAGGGCCAGCGAGGCGAAGGTGAAGAAGACGAGGATGAGGCCCGTCTCAAAGAGCGTGAACCGGGCCGCGGAGAAGAAGCGCTGGTCGCCGGCGATCTCGCGGAAGTTGGCCAGGCCCACGAAGCCCGGCGTGGAGTTCCAGCCGGTCCAGTCCGTCAGGCTGTAGGCGAACCCCATGAGGGCGGGTAGCGCAACGAAGCCGCCGTAGAGCAGCACGGCAGGCCCGGTGAAGACGAGTGTGGCGCACACATCCGAGAAACGTCGGCGCTTCATGGTCCCGCTGCCCACCGGTCCGCCGCCTGGCGCACCGGGGCCTTCCGCCGCGATTCTACCCGGCTGCGCGGCGCTCCCGCCCGTACGGTATGCTTGCGGAGAGAAGCGCCGGGGCGGGTCTCCGGCAAGGGGGTGCGGATATGGGGCAGCGTGATCTGAGCAGGCGGGAACTGGCCGCTCTGGCCGGAGCCGCCGCATTGGCGGCCAGCTCGGGCGGCGCCGAGCGTGCGCCCGCGCCATCCGACCCGCGCGATGAGTTCATCCGCGTGGCCCGGGACCGCTGGACCTTCGAGACCGCCCGCTCGCGCCGCCGCTTCGTGCCCTTCGGCGCGAACCTCGTCCTCACCGACAAGGCCGACCTCGACTGCTTCGGCCCGCGCTATGCGTCGGATCGCTACCGCCGCATCCTGGAGGCCGCCGCGCGACAGGGAGTGAACACGCTGAAGGTGTTCCTGCCCATCGGCTCGCTCCTGCCCGATCCTCAGCAGGCCTGCGAGGCCCGGCCCGCGGCGGGCTTCATCGACAACCTGGACGACTTCCTGGGCCTCTGCCGCACCCACGGCATACGCGCCGTGATCTGCCTCTCCGAGTGGGGCGTCCACGGCTGCCGCTGGTGGCAGGAGGGCGGCCAGTACTTCGGGCGGCGGCCCTGGCGCACCGATCCCGGCGTGGACTCCATCGGCATCCTCTGCGAGTTCTGGCGCGTTCTGGCTACCCGGCTGCGCCGCAACCCGCAGGTCTTCTCCTACACGCTCTGCGCCGAATGGAGCATGCCCAACGGCAACATGACGCCGCCCTGGGCGCCGCCCGACGCCGAGGCGGGGCTGGTCCAGGGACCCGTGGCGCTATGGCACTGGCGGCACTGGCTCCTGGCCAAGTACGGCTCCATGGATCGACTGAACAAGGTGTGGGGCACTCGGCACTCGACGCCAGAGGATGTGCCCATCGTCGACTACGGGTGGGACGGCGTCGCCAAGCGATACAGGGATCCCGTGGCCAAGGTGCTCGACTACCAGAACTTCCGCGAGTGGGTCACTCTGCGGTACTTCCGGCCGCAGATCGCGGCCATCCGCTCCGTGGACGCCAACCACATGGTGACCATCAGCAACCATATGCGCTCGTGGAACCTCTGGGAGGGCGCGGCCAAGCACTTCCTGGGCTACACCCCGGCCGAGGAGGCGCCCCACATCGACTACATGACCCTCCACGCCAACTACGCCGAGGGCGAGATATCGAACAACCGCACTCCCGAGCAGGTGGTTCGCGAGATCGAGGTGCTGGCCCGCTTCTCCAGCGCAGGCCGCCGAATGCCCCTCTTCCTGGAGGAGTTCACCTACGCCACGCCGGACCCGGTCCGCACCGCCCGCGCCCAGGAGGCGCTCGTGCGCGGCACACTCGGCCATGTCTCGGCCTGGACCACCTGGTACCTGCAGTTCCCCGATGGCGCGGGCGGGGCCGCCACAGCCGATACGCCTCACCGCATGGCCTGGCTCAACGCGGACCTGACGCCCACGCCCTGGGGCGAGGCGGCCCGTGCGCTGGCCTCGGAGCTGCAGGCCACCGACCTGCGCCGCAAGGTCCCGCGCCGCGTGGTGCGGCTGGACCGCGCCGTGGAGGTCACGCCGACCAGGCTGGGCGTCCTTGCGTCGGCCTACCTGCAGTACAAGCCCGAGGAGCACCCCATGGACTACACCGTGCGCCACGAGCCCGATCTGGACCTTCGCCTGGAGGGCGACGTGGCCCGCGGTCCCGCGCCCCTGCGGTGCCGCCCCGTCATCTCCGGCAACCTCCGCCCGTATGACCCATCCATCACCTCGCGGCTGGGACGCGCGGGCTGGGAGCGGGAGATCGACGATGAGCGCGCCATCGGCTTCGACCTGCTCTGGCTTTCGCACATCGCGCCGGCATGGAACGGATCGAGCGGCGACCCGGTGCGCGACATCCTCGACATCTGCGCCGAGCGCAAGACGCAGGTGATCCTGGACATCGGCTCGTCGCCCGATTGGTACGGCGTGCTGGACGCCAAGGCCGAGCGGAAGATCGTGGGCGAGACGATCCGGCAGATCGCCGGGCGCTACGGCGGCCACCCCGCGTTCCACGCGTGGTACATCCCGCATGAGATCTACCAGGCTTGGGACCGCATGGGCGCCTATATGGATGAGCTCTATCCGGCGCTGGTGGCCGACTGCAAGAAGGCCGCGCCCGGCAAGCCCGTGACCCTGTCGCCCTTCTTCATCCTGGACCGCGACCAGGTCTTCGGCGCGTTCCGGTACTCCGAGCCGGAGGAGTACGGCGCCTACTGGGCCAGCCTGATCCGCCGCAGCGGGTTCGACATCATCATGCTGCAGGACAGCGGCGAGCACTTCTCCTACGTCACCAACGACCAGCGCAGGCCCTTCTTCCAGGCCATGCGGCGGGCATGCAGGACGGGCGGCGCCAGGCTCTGGGGCAACGTGGAGACCGCGGAGTTCGAGTGCCCCGGCATCGAGGAGTACGTGAAGCGCTACGGCCGCGTACACCACTCCACCGTGGCAAACGCCCCCTGGCGAGCGGCGCCGGTTCCGCGCCTGCAGAGCAAGCTCCGGCTGGCCGCCGAGTACTGCGAGCGGCTGGTGGCGTGGGGCTACTGCCAGTTCGGCCGCCCAACGCTGGGTCCAACCGCCGCGGCCTGGCACCGCGAGTATCGGCGCTACGTGCAGGACCAGCGAGGGTAGCGGCGCGCGGGCGTCGGAGTTGTCAGGCAGGGCGGGTCGAATCCGAGACGATGGCCGCCGAGGGGAGCCCCACACTATGCGATGGACGCTTGCGCTGTTGGTCCTGGGTTGCGCCGCCGCCGGACCGGCCCTGGCCGCTGACGGCTCCGCGCGGCCCGGCGCATACGCCGCGCTGGACAGCTTCGAGGACAACTCCGGCGGCTGGGGGGCCGAGCTGGGGCCCGATCCCACCGTGCGACGCAGCCGATCCGTCGCGTTCGACGGCCGCTGGTCGCTGGAGGTGACGCTTCGCAACCAGCGGGTCGATATGGTGCGCGCAACCTGGGGCATGGATGTCTCCCACCTGCGGTTCAGCCCGGAGACGCGCCTGCGGTTTCGCATCCTGGGCAGCGCTGCGGGCGGCCCGGCGCACGGCGGCCTCATCCTTCGCGAGAGTGGCGGCGCTGCCGACGGGACCGACGCACAGTGGATGGCCTCTATTCCCGGCAGCGTCTACCAGGGGCGCGGCTGGAGCCTGGTGGAGCTACCGCCGCTGCGCGAATGGACCCAGCCTGATTGGTCCGTGGACGCCGACGGCAAGCTCGATACGACCCGCATCGGCCGCATGATCTTCGTCGCACAGCACGAGGCCGCCGGTAGCGTCAGGCCCTTCACCTTCCACATGGACGCTCTTGAGGCGACTAACGTGGCGGCTCGAGTCGGCACGCAGACGGTTGCGGGTGTGGAGACCGCCCCCGGCCCAACCCGCCCTCCCCTGCGCGGCTTCGTGGGCCGACGTCGTGCGCACCCGGCTCAGGTCACGTTCGACAACCTCTCGGGCTGGACCGCCACGGCCTACGGCGAGATGTCCGTGCGGTTCGTCCGCTCGCCCGAGGAGCCTCTCTTCGGCAAGCCCACGGGCAAGCTGACCTACTCGTCCAGCGACGGCACGGGAAAGGTCGTGCTGGCCCCTCCGCGGCCCATCGCGCTGCCCGCCCGCTGGAATGCCGTGCAGGCGTGGATTTTCGGCAATAACTGGGATTGGATGCCCGACCCCGCCACGCCACAGGTGGAGATCGTGCTGCTGGTCCGCGACCGGACGGGCGAGACGCACCGCCTGCCCACGGGCCGCGTCAACTGGAAGTTCTGGGGCCTGCTGCACCGTACCGTACCGGCGGCTCCCGAGGCAGATCCGGGCCGCTCCTACCAGGGCGGCGACCGCAACGGTCGGTTGGACGGCCCCGCGGCGTTCGTGGGCGTCGAGATCCGGAACTGCGGCAACAAGGCCCCGCGCACGCTCTACCTCGACTCCGTCGCGTTCTCGCGCCGCAGCCGCCCCTGCCGGTCCCCACGCGGCGCGACACCATCGTGCCGGCGCCCCTGAGTCCCGTGCGGGTGGTCGTTCGCCGGATCGACCGCTCGTTCGTCTTCGCCTCCTCCAACGCGCACGGCGAGGTCGCCTACACCTATACGCCGGACACGGGCACACTGGATGACCTGGAAGTCCGGTGCGGCAGGGCTCGCTTCCGGCCCGCTGTGGGTTGTGGGCCTGTCTGGCTGGTAGACGGCCAAGCCGTCGAGCCCGACCGCCGCGACGTACGCCGGGCGCTCCTCTCGGCCGTCCTGGCGGGCGACACGCTGCGCACCCGTTGGCGCTGGTCGCTGGGGCCGCGCTCGGTTGAGGTGTCCCTGTCGCTGCGAGCCGTGGGCCGCTCGCTGGCGCATAGCTGGTCTTGCTCGCGTCCGGAGATGGCCGGCCTGCGCCTCGGGCGCGCCTCGGGCCTCACGGCGGGGCGCTACATCCCGATCCCCTTCTACTCGTTCATGGGACCGGGCGGGGCGGGCGCCGTGGCCGACGGCGGCGCATTCGCCACGCACCTGCCAGACTGGTACGCCACCAACGCATCCTGGTTCGAAGGGCGCGCCTTGCTGGAGACGCCGGCGGAGGTGGCCTACGCGGGTTCCGTGACCTACCGCCCCCTCACCGACGGCACGCGCGTCCCGCTCAACGAGCGCTGCGTGCTCACCGTCTCGCCCCGCTTCGAGGAGGCGCTGCCCTCCATCCCGAACCCGCCCAGCCCCATGACCGCGCTGTTGCGTTCCCACATGTACACCCATCTGGGCGGCACCGCTCCGAACCGTTTCGAGGTCTGGCTGGCCCGCTTCCGCGAGTACAAGGCCTACGGCATCGACAACCTCATCGTCACGCAGCACGAGGACTCCTGGACCGAGGGCGCCGACGTGGGCCAGGGCCCGCAGGAGTACACCATGACCGCCGAGGGCCCGCCCGACGCCGGCGGCGACGCGGGCATCCGGCGCTATTACACCGCCATGCGAGCACTGGGCTACAGGGTGGGCCCGTACAACAACTACTGCGACTACTCGCCGCTTGGCAAGTCGTGGGACGAGGCCTACGTGACGCGGACGCCCGAAAACGAGTGGCAGCGCGCGTGGCCGCCCACCTTCAGCATCAAGCCCAGCAAGGCGGTGGAGATGTCCGCGCTCTACGGTCCCCGGCAGGTGGCCAAGTTCGGCGTGAACGCCACCTACTGCGACGTGCATACTGCGGTGGCGCCCTGGGTCTATGTAGACTACCAGGCGGGCCTGCCCGGCGCGGGGAAGCTGCGCACCACCTTCGAGGCCTATGCGCGAATCCTCGCCATGCAGCGCCGCACCTACGGCACGCCCTGCTTCTCCGAGGGGAGCCACCACGCCTTCTACGCCGGGCTCATTGACGGCAGCTACGGCCAGATGGGACTGCCCGACCCGCCGAAGCAGCCGCTCCTGCTCGACTTCGACCTGCTGCGGCTCCATCCGCAGGGGGCCGACCTCTCCATGCTTCCCGGCGAAGCCTGGTCGGCGGGCCTCTACCACACCATGGCCACCACCATCGCCTACGGCCACGCGGGCTACTTCCCGGTCTCCGATCCCGCCGACTCGCTGCGCTACTACCATCTCATGGGCGCCCTGCAGCGGCGGATGATCCAGGAGCCGGTCGTCGACATCGGCTACTGGGACGGCTCCCGGTTCCAGCAGGTCTCCGAGGCGCTGATCACGGGCGCCAACAGGCGCGGCACGGTGCGGGTCCGCTACCGGAACGGGCTCACGGTCTGGGTCAACCGCTCGGACGCCGAGAATTGGGAGGTTCCCGCGGGACAGGGCATCGTGCTGACGCCCTCCTCGTGGGCCGCCACCGGCCCGGACGGGTTTCTGACCTACTGCACCGAAGCGGAAGGGCGGCGCATCGGCTTCGTCCGCGACGGCGCCCTCCGGTTCGCCGACGGCGGCGGCAAGGAGCGCGACTTCGGCGAGCTGGCGACCGCGGGCATGGTGGTGGTGCGCGGGGCTCCCGGCGCCGCCGAGGTGATCTTCGGCACGCCCCGCCCGCTGCGAGCCGATGCCGCGCTGCTGGGCCGCGGCGCGTCGTTCACGGTTCATGACGCATCCGGCGCACAGATCGGGCGGGCGACCGTCGCGTCGGAGCCGGGCGGCATGCTGCTGCTGCAGCCGGCGCCCGGCGGCATCCGGTACCGCCCGGCGCGCTGAAGGCCGCCGCGCCGCGCAGGAAAGAGCGGCCCGTTTGGTGAACCGCATCAGTGTTGCAGATCGTCGAGGGGGAGCCTTTCGCCATGCGCTGGACGTTTGCCCTGTTGGCCCTGGTGTGCGCCGCCGCCGGACCGGCCCCGGCGGCGCTGCCCGAACAGACGGTGCTGCTTCGCCGCATGGAGCGCATCGACCCGTACCGGGCCATGGCCGTGCGCTGGGCGGAGAAGTCCTACACCTACGTGGACGTGCAGGACACCACGCTGGACGCCGGGCGTCCGAGCGCCAACTTCGGCGCGGCGCAGGCCCTGACGCTGGCCGCGGGGCGGCGGGACCGGATCCTGCTGAAGTTCGGGCAGCTGAACCGCGCCGTCTGGCGTCGCTCGCAAGCGCTTTCCGCCCGGCTCATCCTCCACCCGGTTCCGGGGCGCTTCGGACCCAACGTGCGGCTCCGGCTCAGCCGCATGGAGGCGGACTGGCGCGAGGGCGGCGGCGACGGCGAGGGGCAGTACTGGACCTCCACGTGGGACTCGGCCTTCCACAGCCCGCGCGGCAACCGCGTGGCGTGGCGCCTGCCGGGCGCCTCGGGCCGCGAGGATCGCCGCCTGCGCCCCACGGGCAGCTGGGACACCTCGGTCAGCGTAGAGGCCGCCACGGGCGCACTGGTCCTGCAGGGCTCCGGGCTCACCGAAGACGTACGGAGCTGGCTGGCGCGCCAGTACCGCAACCACGGCTGGGTGCTGGAGATGGTGGACCCCATCGGCGGCCGGCAACCCGTCTCCTTCTACAGCTCGGAGTGCATGGACAAGCGGCTGCGGCCCGCGCTGGAGATCACCTTTGCGCCCAGCGAGGGCGAAGGCGAGGCCAGGGGCGTGGACCTGAACGTCACCTACATCGAACGCACGCCGCGCTACCTTCGCTACCACGACGACGGCGAGACCGCCTACGCCCGCAAGCCCTTCCGAGCCGACAACCCCGGCATCATGACCCGGCCGCTGAACGCAGCCACGCAGAAGTGGCCGAAGCCGGGCCAACTCCTCACCTACACGGCGCACATCAAGAACACCGGCTTCGACCCCTACGCCGGGCCGCTGGACTACGTCTGGACCTACAACGGCAAGCGGATCGCCGGCGGGACAACGGCCGTCCGGCTGCCGCCCGAGGCCGAGGCGCGCCTCAGCGTGCGGCTGGCATGGCGCGGCGGTATGGCGGACATCCGCGACGAGCTGCTCATGCTGGAGGTGGACCCGGCGGGCAAGGTCCCCGAGATCACCAAGAACAACAACGCCCAGACCAAGTACATCAAGGCCCGCACCTGGAAGCACTGGGTCGAGCGCTCGGTCTACGACTACGGCCGCAAGTTCCTCTCGGCCTACGGCTCCTACAGCTTCGAGGACTACCTGAAGTGGCACGAGCAGATCTGGAACGAGACCTTCCTCGACCGTTCCCGGTTCGACGGCCTCGCCCCGGACGGCTGCCGCCAGCGCGTGACGCTGGACGAGATCGAGATCGTCGCCGACGGCAAGCTCCACGGGCCGATCCACCGTCTGGCCGACCAGCCCGACTTCCACTTCGACGGCGAGTGGGGCGCCGAATGGCTGGAAGGCCCCAACGCGGCCGATCCGGCCAAGGTGCAGGAGCTGAAGGACTTCGTGCGGGCCACGCGAATCTTCCTGGAGGGCTCGCTCATCCACGAACTGAGCCACCAGACGCTGGGCGCGTTCGACGCCTACTGGTCCAACCAGGAGCCCTCCATGCCCGGCGAGCCCAACGGCAAGGTGAAGCTGAAGCAGGGCGACACCTACGTCACGCGCGGCGCCATGTACGCCTACCCCGGCCTCATGGGAGGCGACGACTGCCGGCCCAACCCGGCCTACACCGAGGGGACGGGCCTCTACGAGGCGCATACGGTCTGCGGGCTCAACGCGGGCACGCCCTACCGCAACGGCTTCTTCGGCGAGTGGCAGTACGACCTGCCGCGCTCCTGCGCCGTGCGCCTCCTTGCGGCCGACGGCTCGGGGCTGCCCACCGCCAGGGTCACGATCTGGCAGTGCTCCGACAACCGGATCGACGAGAAGGGTCTCGTGGCCATGGGCCTCGCCGGCAACGCCATCGGCCTGCTCGACCTGCCGATGCAGGAGAGCGGCGAGAACGCCGACGTGACGACGGCGACCGGGCATACGCTGCTCAGGCACAATCCCTTCGGCCGCATCGACGTGGTCGGCGTCAACGTGGTCCTCCTCCTGAAGATCGAGGCCCTCGGCCAGACCGACTGGCGGTTCGTCCGCCTGTTCGACTTCAACAAGGCCTATTGGCAGGGCTACCGCGCCCGCTACGCGCTTCCGGTGCAGACCAACATCGTCCCGACGGAGGTGAACTGGTCCGACGACCTGGCCGACCAGCGCCGCGCCACCACCTCGCTCAGCGCCGAGGGCGTCGATCACCTGGTGGACGGCGTCCACAGCTCCATATGGACGGGAGGACCCGCAGCGGCGGGTTCGTGGGTGCGGCTGGACCTCGGACGGCCCGTCGCGGTTGCCGCCGTGAGCCTCGAGCAGTCGCAGCACCACGGCCGCTTCTTCCCGAGGTTCCACATCGAGGTCTCCGATGATCCCGACTTTCGCCGCGACACCACCGTGATCGCGCGGCAGGGACCGCTCTCATTCGCCTACGCCATGGCCAACGACCGCGACATCGACCCGCAGCACCCGGAGCGGCGTTGGGTAACATACGGGGCGAGGCCCGTCCATGCCCGCTACCTGCGTATCGTCAGCGACGAGGAGACGGACTTCACATCGCTGTCCAGCATCAGCGTCTACGGCCCGGCCAAGGTCAAGCTGCCGCTGAAGCCGTAACGCCCGGGCCACGCCATCACACCCACCCAGAGGACAACCACCATGCCCATCAAGGTCGCATGCATCGGCGCCGGGAGCGTCGGGTTCACCCGAGCCATCGTTCGCGACATCCTGTGCGTGCCCGAGCTTCAGGACACCCAGTTCGCGTTCACCGACATCAACGAGCACAACCTGGACATGGTGTACCGGCTCTGCGCCCGGGACATCGAGGCCAACGGCATCGCCGCCACGGTGACCGCCGCCGCCAACCGCCGCGAGGCGCTGGAGGGGGCCGACTACGTCTTCTCCTTTGTCCGCGTGGGCGGTCTGGAGGCCTTCCAGACCGACATCGACATCCCCTTGCGATACGGCGTGGACCAGTGCGTGGGCGATACGTTGGCGCCCGGCGGCATCATGTACGGTCAGCGCACCATCCCCGTGCTGCTGGACTTCTGCAAGGATATCCGCGAGGTGGCGGCGCCGGACTGCCTCTTCCTCAACTACTCGAACCCCATGGCCATGAACACGTGGGCCATCAACAAGTACGGGGGCGTCCGGGCCGTGGGCCTCTGCCACGGAGTGCAGGGCGGGCATTGGCAGATCGCCATGGCTCTGGGCCTGCCGCAGAACGAGGTCGACATCATCTGCGCGGGCATCAACCACCAGACCTGGTACATCAGCGTCAAGCACAAGGGCCGCGACCTGACGCACAAGGTCCTCGCCGCCTTTGAGGCCCATCCGGAGCTGAGCCGCACCGAGAAGGTCCGCATCGACATGATGCGCCGTTTCGGCTACTACTCCACGGAGTCCAACGGCCACCTGAGCGAGTACCTGCCCTGGTACCGCAAGCGCGAGGGCCAGATTCGCGACTGGATCGACCTGGGGAGCTGGATCAACGGAGAGACCGGCGGCTACCTCCGCGTCTGCGTCGAGGGCCGCAACTGGTTCGACCACGACTTCCCGAACTGGATGGCCTCGCCGCCCATCGACTACAAGCCGGCCAGCCGCGGCCACGAGCACGGCTCCTACATCATCGAGTCGCTGGAGACCGGCCGCTGCTACCGGGGCCACTTCAACGTGGTGAACCGGGGCTGCATCACCAACCTGCCCGATGACGCCATCATCGAGACCCCCGGCTATGTCGACTACAACGGCATGGGCATCCCCAAGGTGGGCGACCTGCCGCTGGGCTGCGCCGCCGTCTGCAACGCCAGCATCACCGTGCAGCGGATGGCCGTCGAGGCCGCGGTCCATGGCGACGACACGCTCCTCCGCCAGGCCATGATGATGGACCCGCTCACCGGCGCGGTCTGCAACCCGCCCGAGGTCTGGCAGATGGTGGACGAACTCCTCGTTGGGCAGGCCCGGTGGCTCCCGCAGTACAAGAAGCCCATCGCCGCCGCCCGCAAGCGCCTGGCCAAGGGGCCGATGCTGCCCGTGCGCGAGGGCTACCAGGGCGCCGCGCGGTTGCACACGAAGAGCGTGGCGGAGATGGAGGCCGACCGGGCCGCAGCCACCAAGAACGCCGGCGAGGCCGACAAGGCGCAGGAGCGCCCGGCCGCCGAAGAGGAGGAGTAACCCGTGGCCTACCTGATCGGCATCGACATCGGCACCAGCGGCGCCAAGACGATCCTCATCGACGAGACGGGTCTCGCGCTCGCCCGCGCCACGGCCGAGTATCCGCTCTACAGTCCTCGCCCGCTCTGGTCGGAGCAGGACCCCGCCGACTGGTGGTCGGCCGCCTGTTCCACCGTGCGCCAGGTGCTGGAAACCTCGGGTGTCGACCCCCGCGAGGTGCTCGGCGTGGGCCTCTCAGGGCAGATGCACGGAGCGGTCTTCCTCGACGAGGCCAACCGCGTCATCCGCCCTGCCATCCTCTGGAACGACCAGCGGACGCAGGCCGAGTGCGACTGGATTACGGAGACCATCGGCCGCGACCGCGTCGTGGAGATGATCTCCAACCCGGTGCTCACCGGCTTCACGGCGGGCAAGATCGTCTGGCTCCGCAACCACGAGCCCGAGGCCTATGCCCGTGTTCGCAAGGTGCTGCTGCCCAAGGACTATATCCGCCTGAAGCTCACCGGCGAGTTCGCCACCGAGGTCTCCGACGCCTCCGGCACCGCCCTCTTCGACGTGCCCAACCGACGCTGGGCCGACGGCATGCTGGACGGCTGCGGCATCCCCCGCGACTGGATGCCCCGCGCCTGGGAGTCGCCCGAGATCTCCGGTACGGTCACCGACGAGGCCGCGGGCCTCACCGGTCTGGCCCCGGGCACCCCCGTGGTCGGAGGCGGCGGCGATCAGGCCGCCGGCGCCGTGGGTAGCGGCATCGTGGAGACGGGCATCGTCAGCAGCACCGTGGGCACCTCGGGCGTGGTCTTCGCCTTCTCGGACAGGCCCATCGTCGATCCGGCCCTGCGGCTCCATACCTTCTGCCATGCTGTGCCCGGCAAGTGGCACCTCATGGGCGTCATGCTCTCGGCAGGCGGCTCGTTGCAGTGGTACCGCGATACCTTCTGCGCCGAGGAGAAGTCCGTGGCCGCCGCCCTCGGCCGCGATCCCTACGAGTTGATCTGCGCCGAGGCCGCCCAGGCGCCCGCCGCGTCCGAGGGGCTCCTCTTCCTGCCCTACCTCACCGGCGAGCGGACGCCCTACCCCGACCCCTCGGCCCGGGGCGTCTTCTTCGGCGCCACGCGCCGCACCGGCAAGGCCCACTTCGCCCGCGCCGTGCTTGAGGGAGTGGCCTACGGTCTGGCAGACAGCTTCGGCATCATGGAGGAGATTGGACTGCCCATCCGCCAGGTCCGGGCCTCCGGCGGCGGCGCCCGCAGCCCGCTGTGGCGCGCCATCCAGGCCGACGTCACCGGCCACCCCCACGTCTTGACCAACGTGGACGAGGGCCCGGCCCTGGGCGTTGCCCTGCTGGCGGGCGTGGGCGCGGGCGTCTATCCCAGCGTCGAGGCCGCCTGCTGGCAGGTGATCCGCGTCACCGACGCCGGGTCCGACGTCTGCCCGGTGAACCACGCCGCCTACAAGCGGTACCACGGCGTTTATCGCAAGCTCTACGCCCACCTCCGCGAGGACTTCGCCGAGGTGGCCGGCATCGTCGGCTAGAGAGGATCGACCATGTTCATGAAGAGGCTGACAGCCGCGCTGGCGTCGGACCCCTGGGTCGTGCTGGACACCGAGACCACCGGCATCGGGCCGGGCGCCGAGGCGGTGCAGATCGGCGTGCTCTCGTCTGACGGCGACGTGCTGATGGACACGCTCGTCCAGCCGCTGCGGCCCATCCCGCCGGACGCGGTGGCGATCCACGGCATCACCAACGCCATGGTGGCCGACGCGCCGAAGATCAGCGACGTCTGCGAGGAGCTTCGCGCCCTGCTGACGGATCGCCACTGCGTCGTCTACAACGCCGAGTACGATCTGGGCATCCTCAAGTCGTCCACCAACATGCGCGGCCTGCTCATCGACTGGTCCCGTACGCCGCTCTCCTGGCTCTGCGCCATGCGCACCTACGCCGAGTTCAAGGGCGAGCCGGGCCGCCGCCCCGGCGACTTCCGGTGGCACAAGCTGGGCGTCGCCTGCGGGCATCTGGGCATCCCGGTCCTGGATGCCCACTCGGCCATCGCGGACTGCCGCATGACGCTGCAGCTGGTGCGGAAGCTGCTGGCGACCGGATAGGGCGAGGAAGTCGAAAGGGGCAAGGGGGAAGTCGAAAGGGGAAAGTCGAAAGGGGCGATGGGCATGGCGTGGAGTCGAGCCGGTTACCTTCGAGTGCTCGAACCATCTAACAGGTAGGACTTGCCGAGGGCGCCCGCGTTCTCCGGCAGAAAGGAACCAGCATGCCTCCGGTTGCCGCGTTCGCCTGCGCCTGCGCGCTCGTCGCGCTCTGCGTCGGCCCATCCGCGGCACAGCCTGCCGGCTCCGAGACGCTGACCCTCGCGCAGGCGGTCGGGCGCGCCCGGGCGACGCGCCTGGACGCGCGCGCCGCCAAGCTGGAACGATCCGCCGCCGCCGCCGCCGCGCATACGCTCGCCCTCTACCCCGCCATCCGGCTCGACGCGGGCGCATCCACCAGACCAGACCCCGGCGGCGGCGAGGACCTGACCCTCTACGCGCCCCTGGACCTGTTCGGGCGGCAAGCCGCCGGACGAGCGTCCGCCAGGGCGGCCCTGTCGCAAGCGGACGCGGCCCTGAGACAGGCCGAGATGGACGTGCAGCAGGAGGTCCTGCAGGCCTACGTCGAAGCCGCGTCGGCCGATCTCGCCGCCGCCGCGGCGCAGTCGCAGTTGGCCGAAGCCGAGGAGCTGGCTCGGGCCACCCGGGCCCTTCTGGCGGCCGAGGCGGCTCCGGCGATCCAGTTGGTCCGGGTCACGCTGGAGGTCGACAGGGCGCGGGCCCAACTGGCGTCGGCGCAGTCGGAGGCGCGAGCCGCCCGTCTGCGGCTGAACGGCGCCGTTGGCTCGGAGGTCGGGCAGACGCTCACGCTCGAGGGTTGCCCCCCCGTGCCGCCGGTCGCCGATCCCGCGTCGGCGCGGCCGGACCTGCTGGCGCTGGCCGCGGCGCGGGATGCCGCCAGGTCGGAAGCGCGGATGGTCCGCGCCGAATCGCGGCCGACGCTGGAGATGCAGGCGCGCCGGTTCCCATGGTCGGCCGAGGAGCGCGACCTCGGGGCCCGGCTGCAGCTCTCCATGCCGCTGCTGGACTTCGGCGCCGCCCGAGCGCAGGCCCAAGCAGCGGACGGCAGGCTCGATGCCGCGGCGCTCCGGCTCAGGCACGCCGTGCGGGCGGCGTCGCTGGAGGATGCGGCGGCGGCGGCGGAGTTGGGGGGTGCGGTCGAGGCCCTTGCGGATGCCGACAAGCTGGTGGAGGCCTGCCACGACATCGTGGCGCGTACCCGAGCCGGCTTCGCACAGGGCGGCGCCACGCTTCTGGACGTGCTGGACGCCCTGCGCGCGCTGCGCGAGGCGGAGGGCGGGCGGGTCGACGCGATGAAGGCCAGGATGGCGGCGACGGGCAAGCTGCTCGCGGCGAGAGGGGTGCTGCTTTGAGGCCGATCATCGGGTTCGTCGCCTGCCTCGCCGCAACAGCGTCGCTGGCGGGCTGCAAGGGCAAGGCGGTGCGGGAAGACGCGGCCGCGCCCGAGGATGCCGCGGCGCCGGTCGTTTCGGTGGAGGCGGTTGCCGCCGCCGTCCGGCCCATGCGCTCGCTGGTTTTGCTGGAGGGCCGGTTCGTTGCGCCCGAGGGCGCCGAGGCCAGGCTTGCGCCCATGGCCGCCGGGCGGCTCCTGCGAGTGCTCGTCAGGGAGGGCGACGCGGTTCGCGCCGGGCAGCTGCTGGCCGTTGTGGACACTCGGGTGCAGATCGCACAGGCCGCCCAGGCCGGCCTAACCGCGAGGGCCGCGGCTACGGAGGACGCGGCCGCCTTGCGGACCGCCGAACTGCAACTGGAGACCGCCCGAGCCGAGCGCGACGGCGCTCTCTCGCAGGCCAAATCCGATCTGGAGATCGCCCGAGCCGACCTGGCCAAGCTAAAGGCAGGAGCGCGGCCGCAGGAGATCGCACAGGCCGAGTCGGCGCTTCGCCAGGCGCGGATCGGCCGCGATCAGGCATCGAAGGAGCTGAGGCGCGCCAGGAGCCTGAACGAGCAGGGCTTTGTCTCAGGCAGGGACCGCGATGCGGCGCAGCAGGCGTACGACCTGGCCGAGGAGGCGGTCAAGACGGCCGAGGTCGCCCTCGACCTGGTGCGGGCCGGCGCCCGCGGCGAGGATTTGCGCGTGGCCGAGGAGCGCGCGCACGCCGCGGAGCGGGCCTGCTCCTTCGCCGAGATCACAGGAGCCAAGAGGGTGGCGCAGGCGGAGCAGGCCCTGCGCGCCGCCAGGTCGGGCGCGTTGGGCGTTGCGGCCAAGCGCCAAGAGGCGGCCGCGGCGGATGCGCAGGTCGGGTACGGCGAGGTCCGGGCGCCCATCGCCGGCAAGGTGGTCAAGCGCCTCCTCGGACCCGGGGATCAGGCCGACCCCGCCACGCCCGTGCTGGTGATCCAGAGCGCCGCGTCGGGTATTGACTTCGTTGGATCGGCGCCGCCCGCCCAGGCGGTCGAAATCCGGATTGGACAGGCGTCGGAAGTCACCGCCGACGGTCTGCCCGGCCGTGTCGAGGCCATGGTGGCCAGCATCGGCCAGGCGGACGCAGAGACGGGTCTGATCGCGGTGCGGCTGCACTGCCCGAGCCCCGGCCCATCGCTCCGTGCCGGCGTCTACGGATCGGCGCAGGTGATCGCCCGACTGGCGCCCGCCGCCCTCGCCATACCGCGGGCCTGCGTGGTGGACCGAGACGGCGCCAAGACGGTCTACGTGCGCGAAGGAGATACCGCGAAGGCTCGTCCGGTGCGCCTGGGCAGCGATGACGGCGGATACGTGGCGGTGGAAACCGGTCTGAAGCCCGGCGACCAGGTCATCAAGCTCGGCCAGTACGAGCTCTCGGACGGCGCCAAGGTCAAAGTGGTGGGGCGGTGAGCCTGGCGGACGCCACTCCGCGCCTCGTCAAGCCCATCGTCTTCACGGCGCTGCTCCTGTCGGTCGTGGGAGGGGCGCTGTACCTCTCCTTCCCCGTCTCCATCCTGCCGGATGTCACCTTCCCGCGCGTGGTCGTCATCGCCGAGGCCGGGGAACGTCCCACGCGCATGGTGGAGGTGACGGTGACGCGCCCGATCGAGGAGGCCATCTCGACGCTCCCCGATGTGAAGCGGATTCGGAGCAAGACGCAGCGCGGCTCCACGGAGATTTCGGTCGATTTCGCCGACGGCGCCGACATGGTGGTGGCGGAGCAACTCGTGAACGGGCGGGTGAACCAGGTTCGGCCCGAGCTTCCCGCCGACACCCGGACCGAAGTCGAGCGCATGAACGCCACGGTATTCCCGGTGATGGGACTCAGCCTCGCCTCGGCCACGATGACGCAGTCGGAGCTCTGGGGGCTCGCCACGTACTCACTGCGCCCGCGCCTCGCCCGCGTGGAAGGGGTCGCCCGCGTGGTGGTTCAAGGCGGCCGGGCGCCGGAGATCGCGGTGGAGGTCGACCCAAGGGCGCTGGCCACGTACCACCTCTCCACGGACGACGTCGTGGCCGCCATCGCGAAGGCCAACGCGGTTCGCAGCATCGGGCTCATCGAGCGGAGCTTCCAGCAGATGCTGGTGATGGTCGACGGCCAGAGCGCGTCGATGGACGAGGTCGCGGAGATCGCGGTCGCCCAGCGCGACGGAACGCCGATCCTGGTGCGCCAGATCGCGCGGCTCTCTCGCTCCACCGCCGACAGGACGACGGTCGTCAGCGCCAATGGCCGCGAGTCGGTCCTGCTGAACGTCGTGCGGCAGCCGACCGCGAACTCCGTGGCCATGGTGGCGGCGGTCAACCGCGAGGTGAACGCGCTTCGGCCTTCGCTGCCGCCGGGCGCCGACCTGAGCGTCTTCTACGACCAGAGCGTGCTCGTCACCGAGGCGGTCGCCAACGTCCGCGATGCGGTGCTGATCGGGGCGGCGCTCGCGGTGGTGGTGCTGTTGCTCTTCCTGGGCAACGTCCGGGCCACCGCCCTCACCTCCGCCATCATCCCCGTCACGGTGCTGATAACCTTCATGGTGATGCGGATCGCGGGCCTGACGCTGAACCTCATGACGCTCGGCGCTCTGGCCGTGGCGATCGGACTGGTCATCGACGATGCCATCGTGGTCGTAGAGTGCGTGTTCCGGCGCCTTCAGACGGACGGGGTCACGGTGGCCGAGGCGGTGAGGCGCGCGGGCAGGGACATCACGGCGCCCATGGTGAGCTCCACGCTGACCACCGTCGTCGTGTTCCTTCCGCTGGTCCTCCTGAAGGGCGTCTCGGGCGCCTTCTTCATGGCGCTGGCCGTTACGCTGGTGATCGCGCTCATGGTCTCGCTGGGCCTCGCGCTGTTCCTCAGCCCCACGCTCTGCGCCGCGTTCCTCAAGGCCCACGACGGCGGGCACGGCGAGGGGCGCGTGTTCTCCGGGCTTCTGCGAGGCTACGAGGCCGTCCTCCGGCTTTCGGTGCGCCACTGGTGGGCGCCCGCGCTCCTGGCGGTCGTGTCGGTGGCCCTGATCATCGTCCTTGCGCCCAGGCTGGAGACCGGCTTCATGCCGGCGCTGGACGAGGGTTCGTTCGTGCTGGACTTCAACTCCGCGCCCGGCTCCTCGCTGACGGAGACCGATCGGCTGCTCTCCAAAGTGGACGCCATCCTCAAGGAGACGCCCGAGGTGCTCACGTTCTCCCGCCGTCTCGGCGCCGAGATGGGTTTCGCGATCACCGAGGGAAACCGCGGCGACTACGCCGTGATGCCGAAGCCCGACCACAAGCTGTCAACCGACGAGGTGTGCGACGGGCTTCGCAAGCGCATCGCCGCAGAGGTCCCCGGGCTGGAGGTTGAGTTCATCCAGGTGCTGCAGGATTTGGTGGGCGACCTGGCGGGCAACCCGGAGCCCATCGAGGTTCGGCTCTTCGGCGAGAACCAGGACGAGTTGGTTGAGTTGGCCAAGGGCCTTGAGACCCGGCTGGGCGAAGTGAAGGGGCTGGTGGACGTCAAGTCCAGCGCCATCGAGTCCGGCCCGGAACTGGCGCTCCGGCCCGACCCGTCGCGGATCGGGCGCATCGGCCTGACCACGGAGGACGTCGCTTCGCAGGCCGACGCCGCGCTCTACGGCGCCGTGGCGACCACCATCCTCCAGGGCGACCGGCAGCTACCGGTTCGCGTGAGGCTGCCCAGTGTCTATCGCGACGAGCCCCGGTACACCGAGGCCGTGCCCATCCGGGGCCAGAACCGGCCCACATATCCGCTGTCGGCGCTCGGAAACATCGAGAGGCGTCCCGGAACCACGCTGACCACGCGCGAGGACCAGCGGCGCATGGTTGGGGTCACCGCCCGGCTGGAGGGGATCGACCTCGGCTCGGCGGTGGCGGGGGTTCGGAGGGCGATGCAGAAGACCGCCCTGCCCGCCGGCGTCGCGTACACGCTCGGCGGCCAGTACCTGAGCCAGCAGGAGGCATTCAGCAACCTGTTGTTGGTCCTCTGCCTGGCGATTCTGGCCGTCTACATGGTGATGCTCTTCCAGTTCGGCTCCTTCACGGCGCCGTCGGTGATCCTGGCCATCATGCCCCTCTCGCTGGCCGGAGCCGTCGCCGCGCTGAGCATCACCGGCACGCAACTTAACGTCTCCAGCTTCATGGGCGCCATCATGCTGGTGGGCATCGTGGTCAAGAACGGAATCCTGCTTCTGGACCGCGCCGTCCGCGCCGAGCATGAGGGCGTCCCGACCGATGAGGCCGTCCTCGCCGCCGGGCGCGAGCGGCTGAGGCCGATCCTGATGACCACGCTGACCGCCATCCTGGGCCTGGCGCCGTTGAGCCTGGGCATAGGCGCCGGCTCCCAGATGCAGCAGCCGCTGGCCATCACCGTCATCGGCGGCCTGCTCTACTCCACTATCCTGAGCCTGGTCATGGGGCCGAGCCTCTACGCGCTCCTGCGCCGCGCGGTGCGATCAGTGGTAGGCTAATCGCTCGTGAAGGGTCGATCGGCGCGGGTCCGCACCAGCCCTTCAGATCACGGGGGGTCGAATGAAGGTTCGAAAGGCAGTCCTCATGGCGGCGGGCAAGGGCAAGCGGCTGGGCGCGCTGACGGCGGACAGGCCCAAGCCCATGGTACCGGTGGCGGGCGCGCCCGTGCTGGAGCGCATCGTCAACGGGCTGCGAGGCGCCGGGGTCGACCAGTTCCAGTTCGTCATCGGCCACTTCGGTCAGGTCATCGAGGACTACTTCGGTGACGGCTCGAGGTGGGACGCCCGCTTCTGCTACGTCTGGCAGACCGAGATCCACGGCACCGCCGCGGCCCTGAAGCATGGCCGCGAGTTCGCCGGCGACGACGCCATCGTGGGCGGGTACGGCGATATCCTCACCGACGTGGGCAACTACCAGGGCATCGTGGGCGACTTTGAGGAGGAGCCCTGCGCCGCGCTGGTGGGCATCAACCTCAGCGACGTCTCGGTGGGCGCGGCCATCACGCTGGATGGGCGGCGGATGACCAGCATCATCGAGAAGCCGCCGGCCGGCACGGCCATGGGTCCCTGGAACCAGAGCGGCCTCTCCGTCTACGGCCCCGCGATCTGGCCCGCCCTCGATTCGGTGCAGTTGTCCCCGCGCGGCGAGTACGAGCTGACCGACGCCATCGCCTGGCTCATCGCCCGGGGCGAGCCCGTCCGCGGCTACAAGCTACAGGGCCTCTGGTCCGACGTAGGCACCCCGCAAGCGCTGGCCGAAGCGGAGGAGGCGCTGGGAGGGGGCCTATGAGCGATGACGGTGATATCGTTTCGGTGGCGCAGGCGCCCATCACGCCCCAGCCAGGTCCATCGGGTTCGGCTGCCGCCATCGCTGAGGCGGTAGCCGCGATGCAAGGCCTCCGAGGCGTGCTCGCGCTCGACGGATTGACTGTCCGCGAACTGGTTGACGAGGGGCGGCGGTACTACTGAGGGGATGCTCAGCCGGGCCATCGTCTCCGACTACGCGCCGCCCAGCCAGAAGGCATCCGGCAACGGCTCGTCGAAGCCATCCTGCATGGCCATGGCGCCTCGGTGCAGGCCTGGGCGGCGTGGTTGGTCGCTCGTTCCGGTCGCGACTATTCGAGCCGAGGCCGCTCCGTCCACGGTCAGGATGACCTCGACGCCATCGCGGACGAGGCCGATCATCTCGTTGATCCGCGCCGGAATATCGCGGATATCCAGTACGACAGGCATATCGCGTCCCCTCCGGACACAGTATCGCACATCGCGGCCACCCCGCCGCGAGCCGTGCCGCACAGCCCTCCTCCCCCGCCGCCTACGCCACGAAACGTCCTCCCTCAGCCATGGCGATGTACCAGCCCGCCGCCAGGTTCACGAGCGGGATCAGCATGAGCAGGCCCACCCAGCCGGGCTTATTGGTGTTCTCAGCAATGCGCCACCAGACGAACCCCAGAAAGACGATGTTGACGTATGGCACGAGCAGGATGAAGAGGAACCAGGCCTCCATCTCGGCCATGTCGCAGAGCAGCCACAGGTTGGCGATGGGCACGAAGGCGAGCCAGGCGTTCTGTTGGCCGCACTTCCGGGCGATCATGTAGATCGGCACGGTCTCGATCATGTACAACGCGATCCAGAAGATGGTGTCGACCATGGTGCGCTCCTCTCTCATCCTCACTCCGGCGATTGCCGATATGGCCCTGATCGGCTTGGCGGCGCAGCGAGCTTGGCACTCATATTGGTCGCCGACGCGCCGACTCCTGCCTGGCCGCCTGTGAGCTCAGCGCCGCGGGCCTGGTTGCGCTCGATGGATCGTGGGCCGTTCGGCGGCGTGCGGAACCACCGGCCTCCGGCAGAACGAATGATCTCTATGGACACACCACCGAGCACACCCAGCGGCGACCCGTTGGAGCCCATACAGGCCCCACCATCGGAGACGCCGGACGCGGAGCCGGTCCCGAGCGAACCCTCCCCCGGCGCCGTGCTGGTGGCTGCCCCGGCCGTTGCGGAACTCGTCGCCGTTGCGGAGCCGGAGACGCCGCCTGCCCCCGCGCCTGCCCCCGGGGGCTCGCCTGTCCGGCTCCATTCGCTGGATGCCTTCCGAGGCATCACCGTGCTGCTGATGTTGCTGGTGAACAACTGTTCGCTGGATACCTTCACGCCGACGCAGCTCACCCACGCGCCATGGAAGGGCGGCATATATCTGGCCGACCTGGTGTTCCCGTGGTTTCTCTTCTGCGTCGGCGTCGCCATGCCGTTCTCCGCCGCGTCGTTCCGGCGGAAGGGGCTTCCGGCGTGGCGCTACGACGTTAAGCTCCTCACGCGGGCGGCGATGCTCTTCCTCCTGGGTTGCCTGGTGGAGAGCAGTATCGCGCGGCGGCCGGTGCTGGCCCTGGGCGTGCTGCAACTGATCGCGCTGGCAGGCCTCGCGGCGGGGCTTGTCGCCGACGTCCCGGTCTCGCGCCGGCTGGTGATGGCGGGTCTCATCCTGGCGGGCTATGGGGCGGCGCTGGTCTACGTTCCCATACCCGTGTACGGCTCGGGCCTCTCCGGCGAGCATGAGAACCTGGTCGCCAGCCTCAACAACACCTACCTGGCTCCCATCGGCCTGCCGGGGCTGCCGTCGGTTGTTCCCACGGCGGCGCTGGTGCTGCTGGGGACCATCGCGGGCTCGATCCTGGCGCGGCGGCGCGAGCCGAACCTGCCGGCCGCCGGACGGCTGGTTCTGTTCAGTCTGGCGCTCATTGCCCTCGGCGCGTTCTGGAACCTGCGGCTGCCCTACAGCAAGGCGCTCTGGAGCCCCAGCTACATCCTCTTCGCCGGCGGGCTCGGTTCGCTGGCCCTCTGCCTGCTCTACATCGTGGTGGACGGCACGGGATGGCGCCGCTGGTTCACGCCGCTGCTGGCGGCCGGCGCCAACGCCATCGCCGCCTACGTGGGCTCCATCCTCCTGAAGGTATGGGTCCTGCAGGCGTGGACGCTCGATGCCGGACCGGGCAAGCGGGCGTCGGTGACCGACTGGTTCCTATCCTACTGCGTGGCCCGCGTCGGCCGGGCGGACGGCGGATGGGTGCATACCATCACGTTCGTCGGCATCTGCTGGCTGGCGCTTCTGGTTCTCTATCGCAAGCGCATCTTCCTGCGGCTGTAGCCGGGTCGCGCGCGAGCGGAGGCTATCGCTTGGCGCCGGGCGCGGCGGCGGCCTTCCACGTGTCGGGGCCTCCGGTGGTGATGATGCCCCTCTCCCGGGCCATCTCGGAGCAGGTGACGAAGGTGAAGCCGCGCGCCTTGAGGCCCGCCAGCAGCTCCGGCAGGATGCCCAGGCTCTCCTTCGCGCCGTCATGGAGCAGGAGGATGCCGCCGTTGGACACGGCGCGCATGGTGCGCTCCACGATCACGTTGGGGCCGGGATTGGCGTAGTCCGCCGGGTCGTCCGTCCAGAGCACCATGCAGTCGCCCAGCCTCCGGGTGACGTTGATCACGTCGTCGTCATACTCGCCGCCCGGCGGACGGTAGAGCTTGGTCGGAGCGCCGATGGCCCGTCGGATGGCGTCGGCCCCGAGCGTCAACTCCTGCTCGATGCCCGCGTCCGTCAGCGTCGGGAGCCGCCTGTGGTTGTAGGTATGGTTCGCCACCTCGTGTCCCTCGGCGGCCTCGCGCGCCGCGAGCTCCGGGTGGGCGTCGACCATCTTGCCGATCACGAAGAAGGTGGCGCGCACCTTGGCCGCCTTCAGTTCGTCCAGCAGTTGGGGCGTGTAGTCGGGATGCGGTCCGTCGTCGAAGGTGAGCGCGATCCGCTTGGTCTTCGGATTGCCCCGCACGAGCTTGCTGAAGTGGATCGATCGCTCGGCCTCCCACTCGTGCTTCGCCCGGACCTCCGAAGTGGAGAGGTAGCGCCCCTCGTACAGCTTGTCGGACGGGGCCTGCGGCGCCGCGGATGCGGGATCGTGCTTCGCGCCGCCCGGCGCAGAACAACCGCCGCTCACGATGATGGCGGCCACTGACGCGATGAACCATCCGTTCCTGTGCATGGACTTCTCCTCCTGGGCCACAGCCGGTCCGTCCCCCTACTTGGCCTTGCTGTGCCGCGCGTAGACCTCGGCGTGGGCCTTGCGGGCGGCGGCGATCAGCTCGGGGTAGGGGGTGTCGGTGACGTCCACGAGGCCGATGTTGTAGTTCTCGCCGTCGAACCAGCGGCCGGTGAGAGGCTCGTCGATGTACTGGAAC
This sequence comes from Armatimonadota bacterium, assembly GCA_026392115.1. Classification (GTDB taxonomy): domain Bacteria; phylum Armatimonadota; class Chthonomonadetes; order Chthonomonadales; family CAJBBX01; genus CAJBBX01. Next base: position 112,134 of record JAPLCQ010000092.1, read on the forward strand.
CAGTGGCAGCCCACGAAGCTCGGGCAGTCCGCCACGCTCCGCACGTAGGTCAGGTAGGCGTCGGCGCGCTCCTGCTGGCTGGTGCGCGGGCCAAGCCCCTCGTGGAACATGCCCCGATCCAGCGCGCCGAAGTGGAATTCGCCGATGACGATGGGCTTGCCCAGATCGTTGGCGCCGGTGAAATCGGCGCCGTTGACGGCCCCCTGATAGATGTTGAAGCTCACCACGTCGGCCACCTCGGCGCAGGCGCGCACGGCGGGGCGGGGCGCCCAGGCGAAGCGGCATCCCAGGTAGAGCTGGTTGGGCGCGTGCTTGCGGAAGACGGCCTTGCAGACCTCGAAGTAGCGCACGGCGAAGGCGTGGATGAAGTCGTCCAGGTCCTTCCGGCAGGCCGCATTGGGGCTCTCGGGCGCGCGGAGGGCGTCCCATGAGACCGCCGACGCGCCCCACGCGGCGTTCAGCTTCTCCAGCGAGCCGTACTTCGCCTTGAGCGCGTCGACCTGCGCCACGCGGCAGGGCTGGTCGGGCGGGCTGGCCAGAGGGCCGCGCTCCACGGCATCCCATGAAATCTCGTTGTCGCCGAAGTAGCCGATGCAGAAGGGGTCCTTCGCGTAGCGCTTGGCCACGGCGGAGAGGCCCTCCTCGGCCGCCGCCGGGAAGCCGGGATCGAAGACGTCCACCATCTTGGCCCAGTAGCCGCCGCCGCCCTCGATGCGCCGCGACGTGCCGCTGACGCCTCCGCTGGCGGTGAAGGGGATGCGGGCCCGCGACATGAGGTCCCAGTCGGACCAGTTGGCGACCGTGTTGAAGCCCCAGGCCCTGAGCCGCGCCGCGCTGGTCTTCTCCCACTCCTTGCGCCAGTCGGACCCATGCTTCCGCATCAGGTTGGCGCAGTAGAAGCTGAAGGTGCGCCCCTTGCCGCCGATGGCCTCGGCCATGCTGTGGACGCCCTCCTGACGGGCGATGAACTGCCCATACGGGCCGGTGTCTTCGGGCAGCCACTCGAACCAGCGGTCGCGGCCGTCGATGAAGGTGTACTCACCAGGGCCCACGCAGTCCACGCCGTTGGAGAAGAAGAGACGCCCCTCAGGCGTCACCAGCCACCAGCGGCCATCGACCTTCTCGGTTCGGAACCAGCCGGTGGCCCGGCGCTTGGGACCGGACGCCCAGCCGCCGTAGCCGTCGCGGTCGGCAGGCCGAGGCGCGGCCTTCAGCTCGGCGCCCTCCCCGGCGAGCCTCTGCCGTAGCTCTGTCTCGGAGTGGAGCTTGCCGGGCCATTCGGCGTTGCGGTACTGGCCGAACCGGTCCACGAAGGGGTACTTCACCTGGGCCGAGGCGTCGCCCTTGCCGTAGAGCCTAAAGTTGCGGAGGATGAGCGTATGCTCGCGCGTGGGCTTGGCGAGGAACACCTGGAACGCGGTGATCTCTGAGAGTTCCAGCACCGCGCCGCCGCCTGTGGGACCGGTGACGGGGAGGCCGCGCATGCCCCAGAGCCCCTTGTCGCCGCCCTTGTTGAAGCGAAGGCGGAAGGTGGTCCATTCGCCGGCCTTCACCGCGCCGCCGAGCTGGTTGCATGCCGTCACGCCGTCGGCGCCTGCGTTGTCAACGCGCATGGAGACGGCCTGGGCCTCGCCCTCGGGGTTGAGGATGTCTACGGCAATGCCTGTCCAGCCCGACCAGTCCCAGACGCCGATCACCGGGCGGAAGGTCACGTTGGGCCAGTCCGTGACGCCGTACCGCACCTGCAGTCCCTGCCGCGGGCCGTCCTTGATCAGCTCCACGGTGACGCTGTTGCGCACCAGCGTCTCGGGGATGCCCGCCTCCAGCGAGACGACGGCCTTCTCGTCGGGCGCTGAGAGCGCTGTGCCGGCGACCGCGATGGCCGCGAGGATGAGGACGGCGGATAGGTTCATGGGTGCGTTCCCTTCGGGGTGCGGCGTCAGGCCTTGAGGAGCTTGGCGGCGGCGGTCGCCCGGTGCTGTTCGGTCTCCTGTAGCGGCGTGCGACCGGCGGCGCTCACGGCCTCGCGGTCGGCGCCTCGCTCCAGCAGGAGGGCCACCACTTCCTTGTGGTTGCCGTGGGCGGCGGCATGGAGGGCGGTATCGCCGTAATGGTCGTTCTGGTTCCGGGCGGCAAGGTCGGCGCCCAGGTCGAGCAGCAGCGCGGCCATCTGGGTGTCGCCACGCCAGGCGGCGCAGTGGAGCGGCGTGCAGCCGTCCTTGTCGCGCGCCTCCAGCAGCGACGCGTCGGTCTCTGCCATCTCGCGGACCGCCATGGCGTCTCCGGCCTTGGCGATCTTGATCATCTGCTTCTCGAGCTTGGCTCGTTCGGGCGTCAACACGGTTCGGCTCCTTTCCGGCAGACCTACAGCGTGGCGGCCACGCTGGCGGCCTCGTCCAGCACGATCATGTAGTTCTCAACGGGCATGTAGTCGGTCAGGCTGTTGCCGGTGCCCAGCGCCCAGTATCCATCGGCGAAGCACTTCTCCACCTTGTCGCGGGTGTAGGCGCGGAGGGCGGCCTCGTCGGCCCGGCAGATCATATCGACGTCCAGGCCGCCCAACGGCGTGCAGCGGGCGCCGTACTGGGCCTTGAACTCCTCCACGGGCAGGATGGTCTCCTCGAACGAGTGCTTGGCATCGATCTTGCAGTCGTCGATGAGGTCCTCGTAGACATTGGCCAGGTTGCCGCAGGAGTGAAGAATGAAGGGCTTGCCCGCGGCGTGGGCCTCGGCGGCCATGCCCTTGTAGATCGGGAAGATCAGTCGGCGCAGGGCGGCGGGCTTGAGGAAGGTGGAGGTCTTGAAGCCCAGGTCGTCGCCCTGGCGCAGCGCCCCGATGCAGTCCATCGTGGCCAGTTGCCGAACCGCGCTGACGTAGATGGCCTTCAGCCGGCTGTAGAGCGCCTCCACCAGCTCGGGCTGGTCGAAGATCGCCATGGACAGCCCCACCACGCCCATGAGGTAGGTGGACCACTCGTAGGGCCCGGCGCAGACGCCGCCGACGATGCGTGCGCCCTCGGGCATCAGGCGGCCCACGGTCTCGAAGTGGCTGAACTCCATGGGGTCGGCGGGGTCGGGCCAGGGATAGGCCTCGAACTCGGCCATATTGCGGATGCAGGCGGTGGCCTCGCTCTCCACGCTCACCGCGCCCTCGTGGGCCTCGCGCGGGGGCAGGACCAGGCGCGGGGTGATCTCCATGGGGATGCAGTCGTAGCCCACGCCGATCCAGAAGTCCACGTAGGTGCGCCAGTACTCCTCCGAGCCGAAGGGCATGCGGCTGAAGGGCTTACCCGTGCGCCGATCGACGAACCCGGGGCTGGCGATATGCTCGTAGCAGGGCAGGTGGTCGGGCTTCCCGGTGCGGGTGAGCACCTTGAGGAACTGGCTGAAGTCGGGCTGCCGTGTGGCGGGCATGGGCGTGACCTTTCGGTGGCGATGGGCGTTTGCGTCCTCCATTCTACGCCCAAACAGAGCGCGGAAGCGCTCGGCGGCCGCCGGCGCACGGCGGGTATATTGTGAATCAACGGACGGACTCGGGGCCGCCGCACGCTCGCGGCAGAGTCACGACACTCGGGCCGATCCGCAACAAGGGAGATTGCAAGCAATGCATCGAAGCCGGAACCACGGTTTCACCCTGATCGAACTGCTAGTCGTCATCGCCATCATCGCCATCCTCGCGGCGATCCTCTTCCCGGTGTTCGCGCAAGCGAGGGAGAAGGCCCGGCAGGCCGCCTGCATGTCCAACATGCGGCAGATCGGGACGGCGTTGATGATGTACGCTCAGGACTACGACGAGGTTTACCCGCCCAGCCAGCTGCCGTCCACCGCGCCCACGGTCAGTTGGCCCACCATGCTCTTCAGCTACGTCAAGAACGAGGGCGTCTTCGTCTGCCCCTCCGGCGAGCCCAGCCCGGTCCAGCAGGACCTGGGCAACGGCGTCACCTCCGCCTACGTGGGCATCACCAGCAGCTACGCGAACCCCAACCCGTACGGCAACGGCGGCGACGGCAGCACCCTGGGCCGCCAGCTTGTCAACCGCCTCTCCTACGGCCGCAACCTGATCCCGAACACCGCCGCCTCCTGGGCGACGGCGGGCTTCTACAACGGCAACAAGAGCGGTTTCGTCACCACCGGCACCACGCTCTCCGTGGCGCTGGCGGACGTTGAGGACGCGGCGGGCACCATCCACATCATGGACGCCTGGACCCGCACCGCCGACCTCGGCAACTCGATCCGCGGCATCCAGCAGGAGATCCGCACCGACCACTTCTCGAATGCCACCGCGTCCAAGGTGGCCCGTCGCCACTCCGGCGGTTTCGAGGCCGTGTTCGGCGACGGCCATGCCAAGTGGCGCCGCTGGGGCGCCACCACCGCCGCCGACTGGACCATCCAGGCGGAGTAGGCCCTCTGACCGCATGGCCCCCTCCACATCGCGCCCCGCCGGGACCAACCGGCGGGGCGCCGTGATGTCCGGGGCCTCTTCATAGCCGCTTCATACCGGCGTGGTATATTTCAGGCAGGAGTGCGGGTCAGGGCGGCAGCGGCGCCGCCGGCCGGGCGCCCCAACACACAATCGGAAGGGAAAAGCAAGCATGGACCAGCGCCGCCGGCAGGCGTTCACCCTCATCGAACTGCTCGTAGTGATCGCCATTATCGCAATCCTCGCCGCGATCTTGTTCCCCGTTTTCGCCCAGGCTCGAGAGAAGGCCCGACAGGTGTCCTGCCTCTCCAACATCAAGCAGCTCGGCACCGCGATCTACATGTATGTGTCGGACTACGATGAGATGTACCCGCACGCCGACTACAGCCTGCCCGCCGGCTCCGGCAGCCCGCTGAACCCGGCCGCCAGCGGCTCGTTCGCCACCCGCGTGAACCACTACAAGTGGGAGTCCTGGGTGCTGCCGTACATCAAGAACGTCCAGATCATGCAGTGCCCCAGCCGCCAGAAGGACGCCGAGGCCTGGGCCGTGAACGGCGAACTGAAGAACGCCTACGCCCTGAACCTCTCCGTCACCGGCGCCAGCAACGGCCTGGTGGACCGCCCCTCGTTCCTGGGCGGCTCGCTCTCCGGCGTTCAGACCGTGGCCGAGACGTTCCTGATCCAGGAGCTGTACAACCAGGTCACGTACAACTATCTGGTGAACGACGGCAGCAACGTCCTCTACCCGGCCGCCCTGCGCGAGTCCTGGGAGCCCTACCTGAAGCCCGGCGGCGTGACCGACCGCCGCAACGCTCCGCACAACGAGGGCCTGAACCTCTCCTTCGCCGACGGCCATTCGAAGTGGATGCACGTGAACAACTTCCTGTCGCAGTGCCCCACCGCCGCCCAGTACAACGCGGGCATCGTAACCCTGCGCACCAACCCCGGCTCCGGCAGCGGCGTGAACACGTTCTACATCACCGCTGCGCCGGCCTGGACCGCCAAGTACAACCTCTGGGGCCTCTACTAGACTCCGGATCGCCGGCTACGGTCGGCGTGCGCCGTACCCCGAGCGCCCCGCTTGCTTCGGCAGGCGGGGCGTTTGCGCTTGTGGGCCCCGGCCGAGCAGGGAAGCGCCACCGCCTCGGCGTACCTTGCTGATGGCGCTTACGGCGGTCGTGCGCCCGTGGAGGTCTGTTTGGCAATGAGTGCGTGGGTCAGGGCGGCGATGTGCGTGTGCGTGTGCGTTGTGGCGGCTCCGAGCGGCACGGGGCAGGGGAGGGCGGCGATGGTCCGAACGGTGCGAATCCAGGTGACGGCTCCGGGATCCGTGGCTCAGCGCATCGGAGGCCTGCTTCAGCGCAAGATCGAGGAGAGGTGCGGCGCCCGCGTCGTCGCCGGCGGCCGCGCCGATCTGACACTGGAGTTCGCCCGCGACCTGCGGCTGCGACCTGAGAGCTTCCGCATCGCCGACGGCAAGGGCGGCTCCGTGCGCATCACCGCTCGAGATGACCGCGGACTGCTCTTCGGCGCGGGCAAGTGGCTTCGCGACGCCCGCTGGTCGGAGGATGGCGTGCAGGCCGGCCCGTGGCGGGGCGTATCGGCGCCCGACAAGCCCTTCAGGGCCATCTACTTCGCCACGCACTTCCACAACTTCTACCACGACGCTCCCATCGCCGAGGTCGAGCGCTACGTCGAGGAGCTGGGCCTCTGGGGCACCAACACCCTCGTGGTCTGGTACGACATGCACCACTTCAACGGGCACGACGATCCGGCTGCGGCGGCCATGCGCGCCCGCCTCCACGCCATCCTGGCCGCCGCCAAACGCATCGGCATGGGCGCGGGGCTCACGCTGCTCGCCAACGAGGGCTATGCCGACAGCCCCTCCGCCCTCCGCCTGACGCCGCCCACGCAGATCGAGGTGCGCGGAATGTACGGCGTGGAGCTCTGCCCGAGCAAGCCCGGCGCCCGCGAAGTGGTGCTGGAGGCCATGCGCCGGTCGTTCGAGACCTATCGCGACATCGGCCTGGACTGCATCTCCATCTGGCCCTACGACCAGGGCGGCTGCGGCTGCAAGGAGTGCGCGCCGTACGGCTCGAACGGCTTCCTGCGGATGGCCAGGCCCATCGCCGCGCTGGCCCGGTCGATGTACCCCGGCATCAAGGTGATCCTCTCCACGTGGCTCTTCGACGCCCACAAGGACGAGGGCGAGTGGGCCGGCCTCACCGAGGCCCTGCGCAACGACCACGGCTGGCTCGACATGATCATGGCCGACTCGCATACCTCCTTCCCGCGCTATCCGCTGGAGAAGGGCGTGCCCGGCGGCCTGCCGCTGGTGAGCTTTCCCGAGATCAGCATGTGGGGCGTGTCTCCCTGGGGCGGCTACGGCGCGAACCCGCTGCCGGGGCGGTTCCAGGGGCTCTACGACAGCGCCAAGGCGAAGCTGGCGGGCGGCTTCCCCTATTCCGAGGGGCTCTACGAGGATATGAACAAGGCGCTCTACGCCGGTTTCTACTGGCAGCAGAACCGCCCGGCCGCAGCCATCCTGCGCGAGTACGCCGCCTACGAGTTCGGCCCGGAGGCGGTGGACGACGTCCTCGCCGCCGTGGCGATCCTGGAGCGCAACCATACCCGCCCGCCGCAGGACGCGGGCTCGGCGGAAGCCCTGACGCACCTCGACCGCGCCGCCGCCACCATGCCGTCACACGCGCTCAAGGCCTGGCGGTGGCGCATCCTCTACGACCGAGCGCTCCTCGACCGCGAGCGCTACGCCCACCCCGGCCAACGCACCGAGGCGGCCCGGCAGGCCCTGCGCGAGCTGGTGGCCATCTACCACGCCGAGAACGGCCTCGACTGGGTGAAGCCACCGGCATGGTAGCGGCGCGGGCTACGGCGCCACGGTCACTCCGCTTACGTGGGCGCCCAGCGACAGGCCCATGGCCTCCGCGGAGGTTGCGGGCTTGCCGTTGAAGGTCACGCCGGAGAGCGCCACGTTGCTCACCGTGTGTTCGGCGTCGAGGCCCTGGAACCAGGACTTGGGGATGCGCTTGCCCGCCACCGAGAGCTTCTTGTACGTGATGCCCGTCACCACGCCCCGCTCCTTGTCCTGCGAGTAGGGGTTCTGGGCGATGACGATCACCAGCAGGAACGGCGCGTAAGCGTCGTTCGGGTTCTCGACGTACTTCTCGTCGCGCGCGGCCTGCATCCTCGGCGAGGGGCAGACGTCGTCGGTCTCCAGCCGGATGTCCTCGTACCGGACGTTGTGCACCCTGGCCCGGTCGCCGCACTGGATGTCCATGGCGATGTGCGTGGTGCGGATGATATCGCAGTCGGAGAAGACGATGTCGGTGAACTCGGGCGCCGATGTCTCCGCGCCGATCTCGAGCCCGCGTCCCCAGTCGCACCAGATCACGTTGTTGCGGACCCGGATGCCGCGCACGGGGCGGTCGCTGAAGCCGGTCGGTCCCCAGTTGAGGCCCTTGAGCACGATGGCGTCGTCGTAGGCCCGCACGAAGCTGTCGCGCACGACCACGTCCTGGCTGTTGCAGAGGTCGATGCCGTCGGCGTTGTAGCGCCAGAGGCCCACGAGCTTGACGTTGGCGATCTCCATGCGGCTGCAGCCGAACGCGGAGAGGCACCAGACATCGGGGTCGCGCAGGATCACGCCCTCGATCTTCACGTCCGAGCTGTTCGACAGGCGGATGCAGCCGCCTCCCTTGTCGCGCTCGTACTCGCTCAGGTCGATGACGCCCCGGCCCAGGATCCGAACGCCGGTGACGCCGTTCACCTGCACGGAGCCGTGGACCACCGCGCCGCCCGCCACATAGAGCGTCTCGCCGCTCTTCATGTCGATGCGCCCCGGTCGGTGGACGCCCGGCCCGAAGTAGCGCACGTTGGGCGTGTTGGGCTTGGGTGCGGCGGCCTCGGGCGGGTTGGCGAAGAGGTGCAGCGCGTGGTGGCGGCCGTCCAGCTCCATGGTGACCTGCCCCGGCTTGGCCATGGTGAAGGTGACTTTGGCGCCCTTGCGGGTGACCCGGACCTTCCGCGAGAGCGGCCGCACCACGGCGGAGGTGAACGGGCGGGCGGAGGTCACCTCCACAGTCACGGGACCCTCCATGCCCCAGGTGGCGAAGGCCGCCTCCTCGCTCTGGTCGATCGGTCGCTGGTAGCCGGGCCAGACCTGGTTGATCGGCACGGCTGAGACGCGGCAGAACTGGACCGGCACGGCCTGGCCGTTCACCCGGACGCTGTAGAGGCTGGAGAGCTTCTCGCCGGCCGGTGCGGGCCAGACGGTGACCCGTGCGGCTTCGGCGGTTCCCGCGGCCGCTACCAGCGCAGCGGCCAGACAGACCAGATGCCATGGGGATATCATGTCGCCCTATCCTTTCGGGTTGCGTGACCGGGCGCGAGGACGCGCCGCTGCGTCCATGCTACCCAACATCGGGACGGGTGGTGAGCGCCGATGCGCATCGTGACCTACAACATACGGGGCGGACTCGGGTGCGACGGCGTGCGGAGCCTCGCCCGCGTGGCCGACACGCTCCGCGGCCTGCGGCCCGACGTGGTCTGCCTGCAGGAGGTCCACCGCTTCCTGCCGGTTAGCCGCTTCGCCGATCAGCCCGCCGAACTGGAGCGGCTGCTCGGTTTCCGCGTCGTCTTCCACCCGGTGAGCCGCCTGGGCGTCGCTCGGTTCGGCAACGCCGTCGCCACGCGCCTGCCCATCGTCTCCATCGGCATGCACCGCCTGACCAACGACCGCGAGCGCGAGCGCCCGGCCATGCGCTGGGAGAGCCGCGGTCTGCTCGAGTTGGTGGTGGATGCGCCGGGCGGCCCGCTCCGGGTGATGACTACCCATTGGAGCCTCAACGCCATGGACCGCCTGATCTCGTCAGCCACCGTTGCGGAGATGGCCTCCGGATGCCCCGAGCCCCTGATCCTCTGTGGAGACCTGAACGCCCTGCCGGACAGCCTGGAGGTTGCGCGACTCGTGCGGCGATCGGGCCTGGCCGACGCAGCATCGGCGAACCCGCAGCCCACCTACCCGGCCGACGCTCCCAACTCCCGCATCGACGTCATCCTGCACAGCCCGAAGCTGGGCGAGGCCAGGGCCTGGACCGCCTCCTCGCCGGCATCCGACCACCTGCCGCTCGTGGCGGAGTGGGGGTAGGGCGGCACGAGCGAACACGGACTGGCACGGACCAGCCCGCGCCGGCCCATCACCGCCTCAAACACTCACCCTCTCAATACGGGTTTGACGCCGCCATCTCCCATGCCTTCACGCCGTTGAACCTGGCCGCGCCGCCTTCGGTGTAGAGCGACACGCCCAGGCTGTCGGGCCGACCGGGGTAGACGCGGCGGCAGATCGCCTGGCGGTCGTTGGCGTAGACCTCGACGACCGACTTGTCCACGAAGACCCGTAGCCGAAGCGGCTCGCCGGCCTTCAGCTCCAGCGGCGCGCTCTCGACACCCTTGCGGCCCGCAACGCCGCTGTGCGTGCTGTCCATCACCAGGGCGCGCTTGGCGGCGTCGTAGTAGAGCAGCGTCTCTTCCTCGCCGCCGGCGGAGGCGCGGACCTTCACTCCGGCCTTCTGCGCCGTGCCGGGGGCGATCTGGAGCGCGATCTCGCAGGAGTCGCCCTTCACGCCCTCCAGCGGCCTGGCGGCGTCGGCCAGCGTCGTGGGGCGCCATGCCTTGGGGTTCAGCCGCAGGCGCTCAAGCTCGGCCACCGGGCGCATGCGCAGCGTTCCATCGGAGCCGACCCAGAGCGTGCGCGGCAGCCCGAAGACGCCCGACCAGCCCTTGGCCTTGTCGCCGCCGGGGTTGTCCGTGAGCCAGGACCACATGATCTGCCGCCCCTTGCCGTCGACCAGCGCCTCGGGGGCGAAGAAGGTGTTGTCAACCCAGGTCATGCGGCCGTGGTTGTCCGGCAGGAAGCGGTCGTCCTTGTATGTGCCCACGTAGTACTGGCAGCCGATATTGTGGCTGATGAAGAGGAGCAGGTGCTTGCCGCTCGCCTTGCCGCCGTCGGGGCTCGACGGGAGCGGCAGGAAGCTCGGACACATGTTGTCCTCGCTCCGGTCGGTCCACTCGGGTCGGCGCTCGTAGAAGACGTGGCGGTAGGTCCAGCTCTTCAGGTCGGTCGACTCGAAGAGATAGAGCCGGTCGCCCTGCTCGCTCAGAGGCGCGTCGGGCGCTCGGCCAATCTTGTTCAGCACGAGCAGGCTGCCGGTGAGCATGTAGTACTTGCCGTTGTGCTTCCAGATGTTGGAGGGGTCGGCCGATCCGATGGTGATGGGCTTGCCCGCCGCGTCGGTGGTCTCGGTGAGGCCGAACTCGGTGCTGCGGATCACGGGGTTGGCTTCGGACTTCTGCCAGACATCGTAGGGCGGGCCGGCGCTGCGGGCCACGCCGATGCCCTTGGGCCCCCAGAGCATCCAGTAGGAGAGGTAAGCCGCGCCGTCGTCATCCACAAAGCCGCCGCCGCTGAAGCAGCCCTCGTCGGTTCCGCCGGGCCCGATGCCGTCCGGCTGGTGCCGCCAGTGGAGCAGGTCGACGCTGGAGATGTGCCCCCAGCAGAAGCCGGAGCCGCTCCGGTTGTAGAGGTACATCAGGTGGTAGCGGCCATCGGCGAAGAAGGCGCCGTTGGGATCGCCGGGCTCGCCCATGTCTTCGGGCACACAGAAGTGGTAGCCGGGCCGCCAGGGATCGGCCAAGAAGCGCTCGCGGAGGAGGCGCGACGACTGCAGCGCGGCATCGGGCACCGGCCCCGTGAAGCCCCATTGCTGCGGCACGGCGGCAGCTGCGCCCTGCGCCGATGCGGTCATGATGGCCGTGGCGCCCTTGCCGGGCAGCTCCAGGCATCCGTCGCGCAGCTTCACATCGCCCACGAGTTTGATCTCGGTGAAGCGGCCCGTGCGCTCGCGGAGCCCCTCATCGGCAAAGGACCACCAGGCCCAGGGCGCCGGTCCGCCCTCCACCGAGCCCGGCTTGAGGCGACCGATGGCCTCGGCGTCCAGGGCGGAGGCATAGACGCGCGCGTCGCGGATGCGGCCGGCGAAGGTGTCGCTTGCGCCGGCCTGCGTGTGGCGCTTGCCGAACATGACCACGGCCGCCGGACCGAAGCTCACCGGCTCGCCGCCCATGGCGTAGCGGGTCACCAGCGCTCCGTTGCGATAGAGGGAGACCTCCTTGCCGCGGTAGCTGACGGCGACCTGCACGAACTCGTCGGGGCCGGCGGCCTCGGCGGGCCACGGGTCCTGCTCGCGCTGGGTGCGGCTCCAGCCGTCGCTGCCCGGCATCCATCGCGCCTTGGCCAACTCGCCGAAGACGATGCCGTCGAACATGGGTCCGCCGTCGTCCAGCGTCAGCGCGCTGCCGCCCTGCTGCCCCAGGTCGCTCACCGCGGCCCAGACCACCAGCGTCTTGTCCCGCACCACGCCGTCGCCGATCTGCGGCCCCGCCGAGCAAGCGCAGGCCGCCACGGCGAGCGCCGCCGCCAGTATGATCTGCCATGCCGGTCCGCCCCACTGCAAGCACTCGCGCATTCCGCCCTCCCGGTGTCGACCGGCGACTCCAGCCGGCCGCGCTCAAGTTCCACGGCCGGTGCGGCAAGTCCTGCCGGGGTGGGTCGGCCGGCAAGGGCATGATCGTGTTGACCAGACTGCCGGCGCCCGCCTCGCCCGCCGCAGGAACCTGCCCGGCACGCGCCGAACCTACGCCGCGGCGGCGCGGGCGCGCCGTCACCGGGAGGGAACCACCATGTCCGCCTGCGCCTGGCTCGAGTCATCCTTGCGCCGCGTCTACCCCGCATCGCCTGCCGGGGATGCCACGTCGCTCACGCTCTGCGCCGCCCGTAACGACCGGGCCTCGTTCCAGGTCTGCGTCCGCAACGGCGCGACCTCCGCGGTCCGCGCCGAGGTCGCGGTGGAGCCGGGCTGCGAGGGGATTGCGGCGGTGGTGCGCCGGGTGGGCCTGGTCGCCATGGCGCACCTGAACACCGACACGCCGGCCGACGAGTGCGAGGGGATCGGGCATGTGCCGGGACTGGCGCCGGACCCGCTCTACCCGGAGCAGGCGGCGTTGGTGGGGCCTTGCGAGACCGTCGCGTTCTGGGTCAGCCTCGCCACCGCTCGAAGCATGGCGCCCGGCGCCCACGATCTGGTGGTCCGCACAGGCGTCGAGGGTCAGCCGCTCGCCGAGATGCGCGTAACGCTGCTGGTGGGCGAGCCGGTGATCGACCTCCGCAAGCCCTTCTGGGTGACGCACTGGTTCTACGCCGACGCCCTCTGCGACTGGTACGGGGTGGAGCCCTTCTCCGAGGCGTTCTGGCCCATCTGCCGGCGCTACATGGCGGACCACGCCTCCCACGGCGGCTCCAGCCAGTACGTGCCCATCTTCACGCCGCCCACCGACGGCGTCAAGCGCCCCACCCAGCTCCTCCGCGTGTCGGAGCCGACGCGGGGGCGGTACGAGTTCGACTTCACCGATGTGGACCGCTGGGTCGCCGCGGCCCGCAAGGCCGGCGCGAGCTACTTCGAGTGGACGCACCTCTTCAGCCAGTGGGGCGTGAAGCACGCGCTCCGCGTCTACCGAGACAACGCCGACCCGGCCTCGCTGCTCTGGCCCGCCTCCACCGGCGCCGTCTCACCGGTCTACCGTCGCTTCCTGGCGCAGTTCCTGCCGCGGTTCCACGCATTCCTGAGCGAGCGCAAGCTGCTGGACGTGTCGCTCTTCCACGTCTCGGACGAGCCGGGCTTGGACCACCTGGAGAACTACCGCGGCGCCCGCGCCATGCTCCGCGATCTGGCGCCCTGGCTCCGGTCGTCCGACGCGCTGAGCAACCTGGAGTTCGGCAAGCTGGGGCTTGTGGACATCCCGATCCCCTCCATCTCCGAGTCGCAGGCCTTCGCCGAGGCGGGCATTCCGGCCTGGGCCTACTTCTGCTGCGGGCCGCGCGGCCGGTTCGTGAACCGCCTCATGGACACGCCGTTGGTGAAGATCCGCTCCATCGGCTGGCTGCTCCACCGCTTCGAAGCCGGGGGTTTCCTCCACTGGGGCTACAACTACTGGTACCGGTCGCAGTCGAGGCAGATGATCGATCCCTTCTCGGATCAGGCCGGCGGCGCGTGGCCGGGCTGGCCCTACGGCGACCCGTTCGTCGTCTATCCGGGGCCGCTGGGGCCGCTGGACAGCATCCGGTGGGAGGTCTTCGCCGACGGGCTACGCGACCAGGCGCTGCTTCGCACGCTGGGTTACACAGCCGATAACCCGCTCCTGGCGCCGTTGCGGGGCTATGACCGGTTCCCCCGGGACGCGGCGTGGCTCATGACCGCCAAGCGAAGGCTCCTGGGGCTGTAGCGGCATCGGGCGCGGCCGTGTTCTGCTGAAGGCATGACGGGGTCAAGGGAGGCCGGCGATGTTCAGGTACCTGTTTGCGATGCCGGCCATGGCGGTGCTGCTGGCCGTGCCGATGGCGGTCAGGGCGGACCGAATCCCCCTGCACCGTTTCACCGATCCGAGCGTCTGGCGGCACCAGAACGACGGCGGCCTGGCGCCGAGCGTGGCCGCCGCGCCGGGTGGAATGCGTATCACGTACCGTGATGCTGCGCCACACTGGGGTAACCTGACTGCTCCCTGCACGGCGCCGACTCGTGCCCGGGCCCTGGTGGTCACGCTCACCAAGGTCCGCTCGTCGGGCGGAGCGGCGATGCATGTCTGGCTCTGGGAGCCCGACCAGGACGCCTGGGTCGCGCCGCTCACCGAGGACGGTGCGCCGTTCGGTCGGTGGAAGGCCGGGAAGAGGACGCTGAGAATCCCCGTATCGAGGTTCAATTTCGAGCCAAGGGGCGCAGGTACCCGCAGTATGGCGTCGGTAGACCGTATGCTTATTGGGTGCAACTTTGCGGACCTGGAGGTCGTGATGAACTCCATGGAGTGGGATATCGACGAGGGATCTACTCGGGCTGAGCTTCCGGTGACGCCGGGGCTCAGCATCAATCCGGGCGAAAGAGGCGTCATCGGCATCCTGGACATGGGCGCCGGCTTGCCCGACGGCTTCGTGCCGGCGCACAAGCCCGCGCAACTCGCCGACGCGCTGACCAACAGGGGCTACTGCGCGCCCGTGTTGCAGGCGGGCGACCTGCCGGCCTGCGGCCTCCTGACCAGGCGCAAGATGCAGGCGCTGGTGCTGCCCAGCGCGCCCTACTTCCCGGCGGCGCTGCGCGAGCCCTTCCTCGCCTACCTGCGCGAGGGCGGCGGCTTCATCGCGCTGGGCGGGTATGCCTTCGAGAAGCTGGTCGAGTGGAACGGCAAAGCGTGGGTCGAGGCGGGCAGCGGCGTCACAGCCGAAGCGATGTCCGCTCCGCTCCCGTCCGCCGAGGGCATGACCACGCGGTTCGGCCGCTCCGGCGACGCCATGACCTTCTCGCCCGAGCAGATCGCCATCTTCGATCCGGAGTTCCAGCTCAAGGACGCCACCTACACCAAGCCCTCCGACTGGCTCCTCTCCATCTGGCCGACGGCAGGAAGCCGCCTCGCCGCGGCGCTGACGCAGCCGGCCGAGGGGTTCTCGGCCTCCGGCCTGCTCGGAGACAACAATCCGGTCTTCCCGCCAGTGTACCGGCGGTGGGCGCCCATGCTGGAACTGACCGACTCCCACGGTGTCGCCCGCGGTTCGGCGCTGAGCCTTATGCGGAACCACTCGGGGCCTTACGCGGGTTCGACCTGGGCGTTCAGCGGCGTCATCGGCCAGAAGGTCGTGCTGGGCGGCCAGGGAGAGGAGAAGCTGCTGGCCCTCGCCGCCGATGCGTGCGCCGGCAACCTCTGGCTCCGAAGCCTCCGCTCCGAGTACGCCTCCTACTCGCCGGGCGAGACCGCGGTGCTTGAAATCCGGGTGCGCAACGATTCCGACGCCGCCAAGACCGGGACGCTGTCGGTATACGCGGAGGCGCGGTCGGTCTCGTCCACCAAGATCAAGGTGGAGCCGCACTCCGGCGTCATGGTGCGCATGCGGCTGGCCATCGACGAATCGCTGCCCTCGCTGGTGCGCCTTTCGGCCAACCTGACGGTGGGGATCGCCCATGCCGATGCAGTCAGCGCGGGCCTGGTGGTCCGCAAGGCCGCCTCCGTGGCCGTCGGCCCCAAGGTGGCGTGGAAGGACAACTACCTGACGGTCGACGGCGTTCCGCGCTTCCTGCTCGGGGCCAACCAGACCGGCTTCATGTTCTACTCGGATCACGAAGACCCCGCCGTCTGGAACGACGACCTGCTCCGCATGGCCGCGAGCAACGTGCGCATCCTCCGCATCCTCCACTTCTCGCCCTTCGCCAAGGCGGGCTACGAGGGGCAGGCGTCGCACAACTCGCTGGACCTGGCCAACCGGCCCGAGCGGCTCTGCCGCCAGATGGACGCCATCGTGCATCTGGCGATGAAGCGCCGAGTGGCCATCTTCCTGACGCTCCACGACTGGCTCGACGTGGCCCTCACCGACGAGGAGCTTCGCGCGCAGGCCGACTGGAACGCATTCTGGGCCGACCGGTACAAGGATGCGCCCGGCGTCTTCTTCGACATCCAGAACGAGCCGTCCGTATCGATCCCGGACCGGCCCGACATGGTTGCCCTCTGGAACGGGTGGCTGGCTCGCAAGTACGGCTCCGACGCCGCGCTGAGGTCCGCCTGGCACGTCACCCCGCCCGAGGCCGCCCTGCCCAACGTGCCGCTGAAGGGCGGATCCGACCGATGGGACGACGTGCGCGCCGCCGACCGCAAGCGCTTCGAGGCCGAGGTGCTGAACCGGTGGGTCCAGGCGAACGTCGAGGGCGTGAAGCGCGGCAATCCCCGGGCGCCGGTATGCGTCGGCTACCTCCCCTCCATGCCGCCGGCCGACAAGGTGCTGGGCGTCCGGCATACCGACTTCTCCAACATGCACTATTACGGCGACCTGCGCGGGTTGCCGCTGGAGTTCAGCCTCATCGACCGCAGGGCCTACGGCAAGGGCATGAGCATCGGCGAGTTCGGAGCCCAGGAGGCGCACCAGGCCCGCAACGCCGGCGCCATCGGCGCGCCGGACGCCGAGAGCAAGCGCCGGTTCAGCTGGACGGTCCACCACGCGGTTGGCATGGGCGGCGCCTTCGCGGCCGCTTGGTGCTGGAAGGACATGGACGAGATGGTCTTCCCCTGGGGCCTCTGGCACCGGGGAACGCCTGTGGCCAAGCCCTGGATGAGGACCTACTCCGGCCTGGGCGCCTTCCTGAAGGACTTTGAGCCGGTCTACGAGCGCCCCAAGGTCTACCTGCTCCTGCCCGATGCGCACCGGGTCGGCCCGCGGTTCGATGCCATCCACTCGGCCCTCCAGCGCTCGGTCGAGCTGCTGCTGAGCCAGCACGTCAACTTCGGCGTGCTCAACGAGGAGGACCTCGCCGCGGTCCCCGAAGGCGCCCGCGCCATCTTCTGGCCCTTGCCCTACTGCCCGTCCGACGCGGCCTTCGAGGTGGTGGCGCGGTGGGTCGTGGCGGGAGGCACGCTCTACTTCAGCGGCGGCATCGGGTTCGACGGCGCCCGTCGGCCCACGCAGGAGGCGCGGTACGCCATGCTGGGCCTGGCCAGGCGTCAGGATGTCTCTCCCTTCGACGTGTCCGACGACGTCTGGAGCGAGCCGCCCATGGAGGCCAAGGCCGGCAAGGGCCGAGTGCTCTTCGCGCCCTACCCGCTGGAGCTGCGACCGCACGATACCGACGAGGCCCTCTACGCCGTGGCCCTGCATCGGGCCGGGGTCCATCCGAACACCGTGCGGGCGCCCGGCGGCACGGTCCGCTGCCTCACCATCCCGGATCGGCGCGGCGGGCGGCTGACCATGCTGGCCCGCACCGACACGGGCGAGCAGGCCCTGCCCGTCCGCCTCCCCGGCATGACGGCCAACCTGCAGATGCCCGCCGGAGCCTGCGCCTTCGTGATGACGGGCTCCGACGGCAAGGTGTCCGCCATCGAGGTGGACGGCAGGCTGGTCGCCATGCCGTAGTCGACGGCTACCGCAGAGGCGTCGGTGACGCGGCGCGCAGCGACACCGGCCCCAGCAGCCCCGACTCAGCCAACGGCGAATCGGACCGGTACGGGTTGTGCGTCACCGTGGCCACGCGCTTCGCCTCCGGCAGGGCCGCGTCGCCGATCAGACGGTTCTGCCACAGGTTGGTCACCCGCACGGTCAGCCGATTGGCGCCCGGCCTCAGCGCCGACGAGACATCGACGCGCCACGGCGGCCGCCAGATCACGCCCAGCGCGTGGCCGTTGAGGCTCACCTCGGCCAGATTCTTCAACGAACCCAGGTCCAGCGTCACCGCCTTCTTGCCCGCCACCCAGGCCGCCGACGCCTGGAAGGTGGTCTCGTAGACCGCGGTGCCGGAGAAGTGGCGGATGCCCTCCTCCGGGCGCGTCGTCCAGTCGGTGAGTGTGTCGAAAGCCACACGGCCCGGGCCGCCCCAACGCGCGGCGAAGGTGACCCTCCACGGCCCCGCCACCTGGGCGGTCTCCGCTCCGGGGAGAGCGCGGCGCACCACCTTGCCGGATGCGTAGGCGGCGGTGACCTCCGCCGGCTGCCACGAGGTCAGCAGGGGCATGGGGCCGCCGGCCACGTCGTAGGTGGGCGGCTCGGCGTCGGCCTGCACGGCCGGGATGCGCAGCACGCCGTTCTCCCGCACGGTGACGGAGCCGGGACGACCGTCGTAGGCGTACTCCACACGTAGCTCCTTCACATGGAAGGGCGCCGGGTCGCCGCCTGCCAGCGTGTTGGTGGCGTCGAGCTTGATCGCCCCGCCGCGCACCTGCGCCGCCACGCGGGCCGTCAGGTCCTGCGGGATGCCGAAGCCATCCGTGGCCACGTAGAGCGCGCGGCGGATCTCCAGCGTGTGTCGGTTCGCCGCCTCGGGCGATGCCGGCCGCCAGTCCAGCCGGACCAGCCGGTCGCCGGCCCGAGGGCGCTTGCGGAAGACCACGAAGAGCGCCTGCCCCGGCCCGAAGCGCAGGTCAACCGCAGTGAGCCCGCCGGGCTCGGTGCGCCAGACCGGCGCGGCCCGCACGGCGCCCGTCTCGGCGTCCCATACTTCGGGCAGCAGGCCCGCCACCCGGAAGGTGCAGGTGGCCCGCGCCGAGAGCGGCTCCTGGTTGGTGATGAAGTAGACCTCCGCCCCGCCCACGCGGCGGTGAAGCCAGAGCATGCGCGTGGTGTCGTCGGTGCGGACCGCGCAATCGGGCCGCAACCGCAGGTCATCCAGCACGGGTTGCACACGGACCGGATCACCGGTCCAGTAGATGCGCCCTTTGCCGACCCGGTTGCAGATCGTCGCCTTGCCGTCCACGCCGTCCCAGAGCTTCGCCGCCAGGCCGATCACCTCGTCGTCGGTGTGGGGGAGCCCGGCGAGGCCGAAGGCGCGGCTGGGCCGCGGGCCGAATACCACCGCGCCCCGGCGCACCAGATCGGCGATGCGGCGCAGCACACGGGGAGACATGGCGGGCTCGTTGGGCAGGACGAGCATCCGGTAGGCGGCCCCGCTCGGAGCCACGATGCGCCCGCCGACCACGCGCAGGCCCTGCAGCAGCATATCGCGATCGACGCCGTCGAGCGCGTACCCCTCCGGTGCGGTTCGCAGCGCCCGGCCTTCGCTGTTGAAGGAGTAGCCGTCCTCGCCGGCATACGACAGGATGTCGGCAACCGGCTTGCCCGCCTGCAGCAGGTACTGGCACCGGCCCAAATAGCCGAAGTAGGCCTTGCCCTGCTCCCACCAGGTCAGGTTCCGCGTCAGGTGGATGCCGTTGCCCCAGGCCCAACCCGGCTTCCGGTCGTCGGTCCAGCGCTGCCCGGCATAGCTGTGGAAGTAGTACCGGTTCACGCCCTGCGCGTAGATCCAGTCGCCCTGCGTCTTCATGCTCCACGGGTCGAAGTTCCAGAGATCGCCCGATGTGAAGGCCTCGGCCCCGACGATAGGCCTCCCGTAGACGTGCGCCGCCGATGCGGCCATGCGCGAGATGCCGCCGTCGTCCAGGTTGCCGAACCAGAACTCGCTCATAGGCATGTCGCTGACGCCGCTCGCCCGCAGCGCGTCGAACCCGCCGTTGCCGTAAGCCTCGGCGGAGCTCTTCAGCCCCTGCCGCCGGACGATGCGGGTGAATGCCGCGTAGTAGTTCTCGTTCCAGAGGTCGGCCACGGTTCGGCGGAAGTCATCCATGAAGCGCTTGGTGGTCGCTTCGTCGCCGAGCGCCCTGCCGGTGAGGGCCGGGAGCCAGCTCCTCAGTTCGTAGCCGCGGAGCCGATGAAACTCGTCGGGCAGCGCCGGGGTCCAGTTCTGGTCGCCGCACTCGTAGCTGTCGATGAGGCTGTAGGCCAGCGTCTTGCCGGCCAGCGGCCCCGCATCGGCTATCACCTTGTTGACGAAGCTGCGGCAGTGGCTCTCGACGGCCTCGCGGCTCAGCTTGTCGCACTCCAGGCCCTCGCCCCACTTGGTCACGGGATGGTTCTTCTTGCCGATGGGCGTGTGGCCCAGCCGCAGGAGCGTCCAATCGCCGGCTGGCGCGTCCCACTGCACGGAGCCGTCGGCGCCCATGCGGACAGTGAGGTCGACGACCGAGTTGTCCGGTATGAGCCGAGGCCCCGGCTCGGTTACCAGTTCGACTTCCGCCACCGTGTTCGCCGTTGCGTCCGCCTGGAACGTGCGCCCCTGGCTCAGATGGAACGCGAACCGGAAGACCCGAGCCGTGACCTGCGCGAAGCTCGCTGTCGTCCGCCACTCGACGCCGATGTCCAGGAATGACTGCGGCATGGGGTAGCGGCCCACGCTGCGGAAGGCGGCGCCGTCGTCGGAGACCAGTAGCTCCACGTCGTCCCGGGTCCACTGCGGTCCCGGCGTCAGGCGGAAGCCGCAGGCGCTGACGGGGCGATCGAAGGTGAGGTCGAGATGTCCGTCGCGCCGGCCGTCGAAGGGCGTGGTGATGAAGGTGCCGGGGTCGCCGTCGCAGAGGCTCGCGCCGTCCACGGGCGTTCCCGAACCGGTCGATGCGGCAGGCCGAAGGTCGTGTACGGGCCGGGTATGCTCGGGCTCCGGGGTGGGGAAGGCCAGCAGCGCCACGTCGCGGTAGTACCCCAGACGTGTCGTGGGCTGGGGCAGGCGGGCGGCGACGGGGCCTCCGCCCCGCACCTGCGCCTCGGTCCAGACCAATGCCTGCATGGCTTCGGCGGGCTTCACCCAGGGCCCGCCGCTGCTGCTCCAGCCCTCGCAGTTGAAGAAGCCCACCTCCAGCCCGAGCCTGTCGGCTTCGCGGACGGCGTGCCTGGTCATCTCGCGCCAGGCGGGAGTCATGAACGGCGCGGGACCGTCGGCCGCAAACGGGATGTTGGCGATGGTGCCTCCGCCGATCCCCACGCGCTTCATGGCTTCGAGGTCGGCCGTGATGCCGGGGCGCGACACATTGCCCGCCAGCCAGTGCCACCAGACCTGCGGCCAGGCCGAGACCGGCGGATTGCGGAAGCCGCGCTCCAGGTCGTCGGGGCGGGCAGGCACGGCGAGCAGGGCGCTTGCGGCGGCCAGCAGGGGCACGAGACGGCGGCAGATCATGGCGCTTCCTCCAAACGGGCGCCGCCGCTGCGGCGCGCCGAGCAAGGATACCCGCGAGGCCGCTCACGGACGCGGGGTAGACTGCCCGCAGGAGAGCCCCGCCGAATGCAGCAACCACCCAAGGATGCCCGCCGCGCAGCACGCTTCCCGGCGCTGGCGCACCGCGACTTCAGGCTGATCTGGATCGGCCAGACGATCTCCGTGGCGGGCACCCAGATGCAGTCGGCGGCACTGTTGTGGCATCTCAACGCGCTGACGCACTCGCCCGTGGCGCTGGGCCTCATGGGGCTCTATCGCGCGCTGCCCATGGTCGCCCTCTCCATCGCCGGCGGGGCCATGGCCGATTCGGCCGACCGGCGCCGGGTGCTCATCGTCACGCAGGTCCTGCTGGGCTTCTCGGCCGCCGCGCTGGCAGCCGCCACCGGCGCGGGACATGCCACGGCCGCGCTGCTCTACGGCATCACCGCCGTCAACGCGGCCACCCAGGCCTTCGGCAACCCGGCCCGGCAGGCCCTCATGCCCAACCTGGTGCCACGCGAGGACTTCGGCAACGCCGTCTCTCTCAACTCCATCGCGTCCAACACCGCCGCCATCGTCGGGCCGGCCGCCGCGGGCCTGCTGGTCGCCCGCGTGGGCATGGCGGCTGTCTACTGGGTGAACGCGGCCTCGTTCCTGGCCGTCATCGCGGCGCTGCTGGCCATCCGACCGAAGGACTCCCGGCCCGAGGGCCCGGGGCCCGGCATGGGCCTGGCGGCGGCGGCCGAGGGGCTGCGGTTCGTCTTCCGTACGCCGATCCTCGTCTGGACCATGGGCCTCGACTTCACCGCCACGTTCTTCTCCACGGCCTCGTCCCTGCTGCCCATCTTTGCCACCGACGTGCTGAAGGTCGGCGCCGAGGGCTACGGCCTGCTGGCCGCGGCGGAGGGGATGGGCTCGCTGGCCTCGGGCTCCGTCATGGCGATGCTGCGGCCGCCTCGCCGGACCGGACGGGCGATCCTGGCGGCCGTGACGCTCTACGGCGTTGCCACCGCCCTGTTCGGCCTGTCTCGTACCATGTGGGCGGCATTCGCCGCGTTGGCCCTGCTCGGCGCGGGCGATACGGTGAGCACCATCCTGCGGCAGACGCTCCGGCAGATGGTGACGCCCGACCGTCTGCGCGGTCGCATGACGGCGGTGAACATGCTCTTCGTCATGGGCGGCCCGCAGTTGGGCAACCTCGAGGCCGGGCTGGTGGCGGGCCTCTGGGGGGTCCCTTTCTCGATCGCATCCGGCGGCCTGGCCTGCGTCCTCGTGGCGGGCCTGGTCTGGTGGCGTGGCCGCGCTCTGGCGGATTACCGCGACGGCACGCACGCAAGGAGGCTTCCATGATCCAGCGAACTCTCGCCGCGCTCCTGCTGGCGGCCTTCGCCGCAACGGCTGCATCCGGCGCCGAGACGCCCGCCAACGGCGGCTTCGAGCGGGGCTCCGCGGGCTGGACGCTGACCGCCGGGCCCTATGGCCGCCCGGCGCAGGGCTCCGCCCAGGCCGCCCGCGTGGCGAAGGGCTTCGGCCGCGCCGGCTCGGCAGCCCTGCAACTGGATGCGCGCGGCCGCTCGGCCGAGGTGGACGCCTACTCCGCGCCCGTGCCCGTGGTGGCCGGCCGGGGTTGGCGCCTCGAAGCGTGGGTGCGCGCCCTGTCGCCGAAGAGCGACTACAAGGTGACGCTGGACTGGCAGGACGCGTCGGGCAAGCACCTCAAGTATGACAACGACTGGCGCGGCCGAGGCGAACCCGGCCCCTTCGCCCGCCACGGCGGCGTCTTCGTGGCTCCCGAGGGCGCGTCGCGGGTGGTGCTCATCCTGGGCGTGCAGCCCCGCTCCTGCTGCCTGTTCGACGACGTCAGCCTCGCCGACGCCGGTCCCGCCGAGCCCATCGCCGCCCGTCCGCGGCGCAACGGCGACGGCTCCGCCGTCGTCACCGGTCCCGACCGGGTGACCGCCGGCGCCTACGCCACATGGCATGCCACCTACACCTGCGGACCCAGCGGCCTGCCTGTGGGCGGCCTCATCGCCCTGCGCCGAATGCCCACCTCGCTGGACTGGTCGGACCCGCAGGGCATCGATCCAAAGGCGCCGGGGTACGTGCGCGTTCGCGGTCCGCAGGGGTCCGATTTCCAGGTGGAGCGCGGACAGGCCGGGATGCTCCTGGTGCGCCTTGTCTGGCCCGCCCTGCAGCCGGGGCAGGCCGTTGAGATCACTATCGGCGATCAATCCGGCGGCGGGCCGGGCCTGAGAGCCCAGCGCACGGCCGTCCAGGCCGCTCGCTGGGTGGTCGGCTCCGACTGCAAGGCGGATGGCGACGCTCTGGATCTGGCCCGCACCGAGGGCGGCCGCTTCGACGTCGCGCCGGACCGTCCGGTGCGCCTCCGCGTGGTCTGCCCCAGCGTCGTCGAGGCGGGCAAGTCCGTGGGGGCTCGCGTCGAGGCGCTGGATCGGTGGGGCAATGTCTGCGCGGCGCCGGCCCCGCCCGTGCGCTGGAGCGGCGCCGCCGCGGCGCATGCCTTGCCCGGCGGCGGCTACGCCCTGGCCTTCGGACGCACAGGCCCCGTCCGCTTGGAGGCTCGCGCCGGTATCCTCGCCGGCGTCGCCGAGCCGGTCGTGGTCGATCCGCTGCCCAGCCCGCCGATCAACTCCTCGCCTCGTCCCTACGGCCGTATGCTCGGTCGCTGCGGCGCCCTCGTCAACGGCCGGGTGGCGCTCCTCTTCCCGTCTGCCGGGTCCGCCTACGGGCCGGTGATCCTATACACGAGGTCGGGCATCGGCTGGACGCGGGTGGGGTCGATCCCCTCGCCGGCGCGGCTGTCGTTGGGCTCCGGCGCGCCCGCCGTGTCGCCGATTCCGGGCGTCGACGTGCGCTTCGGCCCGCCGGCCATCACGGTGCGCGACGGCCGGGCCGAGGCGGTGCTGCGCGGCTCGGAGGGCGGCGCCGCCGTCGTCGCCCGCTTCACGGTCTCGCCGGACAGCCCCATGGTGGCGCTGCATGTAACGGTCACGCCGCCACCCGGCAAGTCGGTGGCCTGCCTCTACGCCCCTCTGCTCCGGGCCGGCGACGGCGCCTTCGGCAGTAGGCACGCCGGTGCGCTCTTCCCGGGGCTGGAGTATCTGGCGCCGGGGGAGGCCTCCTCCAGCGACCGCGGCGTGGCGTGGAAGATACGCGACAGGCGCATCCCGCACCCCTACAAGATCACCGTGCCGCTCATGGTGGCGGCAGGCGAGCAGGGGCTCTGCGGCCTCGCATGGGACCCGAACCAGCGCTGGGACGGCCGTAACCCGCTCCCCCTGGCCCGGTTCGAGGCGCCAAGCCCCGACGGCGCCGACAACCTGGCCATGGGCCTCTCCGCGCCCGGCTTCCGTCGCGGCCTGCCGGAGAACCGCCTGCCCGCCCCGCCGCCGGGAGCGGCCGGCATGGCGGTCAGCCTGAACTGCGAGCTGCTGGTTTTGCCGGGCGGCTCGACCGTCCCCGACGCCGTGGCAGCCTGGTCCGCGGCGCACCCCATGCCCGCGCTTCGCCATCCCCGATCCGATCCGGCGGAAATGGCCCTCTGCGCCCGTGCGTTCGCTCAGACCTGTTGGGTGCCGGGCGTCCAGGGCTGGTACACCGCCGTGGGCCTGAAGCCCGGCTATGCCGACGACCTGGCCGCGCGGGTGCGGCAGTTGGGCGCGGCCATGGAACCAGGTGACGCGGCCCTGTCGGCCACCAACGTGACCCGCCAGGCCATGGACGCAGTGGGCGGGCCCGGCGGCCCGGCGACCCACCTGCTCGTCGGCGATCCCGAGCGCTCCATGGAGGCCCTGCGCGGTGCGGCGTACGGTCGGATGGCGCAGCAACTCCCCGACGGCGGCTGGGCCTTCCGCCACGTCTTCGGCGCACAGGGGCCGCGGGCCACGCTGGCCGAGCCCGACGACGTGGAGCTCGGCTCCTGCGCCACGGCGCTGGAGACCGTGCTGACCTACGCCGCCGCCACGGGCGACCCGGCGGCGGTGCGAGCGGGACTGCGGGGCCTGGAGCGCCTGGACCGCTTCGCCAAGCCCGCGGGCGCCGAAAGCTGGGAGGTGCCCTTCACCTGCCCCAACCTCCGCGCCGCCGCGCTGGCCGCGCGCTGCTTCCTCCGCGGCTACCAGATCACCCAAGACCCCGCACACCTGGCATCGGCGCATCGCTGGGCCATGGCGGGGCTCGCCTTCGTCTGCCTCTGGGAGCCCGCCGCGAACTGGCCCGCTACGATCCCGGCTTCGACTGGGCGGCCGTGGCGGACCTGATTCTCGCTTCGGCGGAGAAACAGCAGAAGCCCGAGGGGGCTCTGTGCGGCCATGCGGGCCTCTACCCCGACTCCTACTCGCTCCTCACCGGCTCCGACTCCTACGAGTGGTGCCTGGCGCCCACCGGCATCGTGGGCAACCTGCTGGGCAAGATGCGCCTGCCCTTCGAACCGTCCATCGTTTCGGCTCCGCTGCCCGGCGGCGCGTTGCGCGGGGTCGCCTTCGCGCTGCCGCTGGAGGCGGCGGCCCGCAGCGGAGACGTCCGGCTGCGCCTGCGGCAGTGCGCCGGGGCCTCGGCTGGAGGCGTCCTCTACGGCATCACCCCTCCGTACTCGGTGACATGGCAGGGACGGCCGCTGCCCCGGTTGGAGTTCGCCCCGGCCAAGGGCGACGGCTGGTGGACGGGCGCGGTCGAGGGCGCGGTCTGCTTCCGGGTCACCTTCGCGCAGGAGGAGGGAGACCTGCTCCTCGACGGCTGCGTCGCGGCTCCTTACCGCACGGCGCAACTGAAGGCCGAGCTACGCAATGGCGGCTTCGAGTCCGGCGCCGAGGGCTGGGCCCTGGAGCCGGGCGCGCGGGTGGTCGCCGACGGGGTCGCCTACGAGGGCCGGAACGCCCTGTTGAGCGACGGCCTGGGCGCCGGGACCGAGGCCCAGGCCACCTCGGCGCGCTTCGGTGTGAAGCCCTCGGTGCGGTACCGACTGTCCGCCATGGTCCGCCAGCTTGCAGGCGATGGCGACTACAAGGTGACGCTGGAGTGGCTCGACGCCGCGTCCAGGCACATTGCCTACGCCAACGACTGGATGGGCGCCGACAGGCCCCGCGACTACGCGGCGCACGGCGGCGTCTTCACCGCGCCGGACGACGCGGCCTCGGCGATCATCATCCTCGGCGCCCGCCGCGCCCGCTGCCTCTTCGACGCCGTCACGTTCACGGAGGCGCCGTAGGGCGGCCTGCGTCCCGGTTCCGGCGCGATTACCTGCCACGGCGCGGCCAGTGCGGTCACGGTCTGGTCACGCATCAGTCCGTCGCGATATGAGACGCTGAGTACCTGCTCGGCGGCAGGGGTCTCCGATGATCGTCGCCGCCCGGGCGGCGCCGCCGCAGGCGAGCAGCGGCCCGTCTCATGCGAAAGGACCGAGCCGGTATGAGTGACAGAAATAGGTACACAGATGCGTACCGCATCGCAGGTAGCCTGGAGGTCATTGGTGTCATCGTCAAGGTCGTCGGCTACCTGCTTGCGGCCATCATCTGCATCGCGGGAATCGTCATCTCTTCCAAGCTGAACGAGGTGTCACGATACAGCTCTGACGGCGCCATGGCAAGTGGCGTGGTCATGCTGCTCTACCTCGTGGGCGGCGGCCTGCAGGGGTTCCTTTTCTGGGTAGGCGGCGTACTGATCTGCGGCATGGGGCAACTGGTCCGCTGTACGGCTGACACCGCTGTCAATACGGCGGAGACGGCGGCGGCCACCCGTAGCGCGGCTGCGCCACACGCAGCTACGCCGTAGCCGCGCTTCGTGTCTTTCCGCATCACGGCTGAGGCGGGTGCCGTCGCCTCAGCCGTTGCTCCTACGCCGCCGGTAGCTCCACCGTCACCGTGACGCCCTCGCCGGGGCGGCTATCCAGGCGCATGGACCCCCCATGGGCTTGCACGATGCTCCTGCAGATGGCGAGGCCGAGGCCCGTGCCGCCGTGCTGCCTGGCCCGGGCCTTGTCGACCCGGTAGAAGCGCTCGCAGACGTGCGGCAGGTGCTCGGGATCGATGCCGGCGCCGGTGTCGCGCAGCGTAACGACCACCTTGCCCCCTTCACGCCGCGCCTCGGCGACGATCCGACCGTCGGGCGGAGTGTGGCGGCCCGCGTTGTCGAACAGGTTGGTGAAGAGGCGCGTCAGCTGCCCCGCGTCGGCCGTCACCATCAGGTCGCCGCACTCCAGGCTCAGCCTGGCGTCCCCGTGCGGGAAGGCGCACTCGGCGGCGTCCTCCAGCGTTCCGGCCAGGGGCGTGGGGCGCAAGTTGGGCGTCAGCTCTCCCGCGTCGGAGCGTGCCAGCAGGAGCAGGTCCTGGATCGTCTGGTGCATGCGCCCGGCGGCCCGGTCGATGCTCGCCACGGATCGGCGGTGCTCGGCGGGCAGTGTCTCGTCGGCCAGCGCCAGGCCCGCGTTGGCCTTGATCACCGTGAGCGGCGTGCGAAGCTCGTGCGAGGCGTCCGCGGTGAACCTCCGCTGCTGCTCGAAGGCATGCTCGATGCGCCCCAGCATGCCGTTCACCGTCTCGGCCAGTGTGGCGAACTCGTCGCGGCCGGCCACGGGCAACCTGCGCGAGAGGTCATCGGCGCCCATGGATGCGGCCTCGGAGGTGAGTCGCCGCAGGGGGCTGACCATGCGCCCCGTGAGCAGCAGACCGCCCAGAGCCGCGATCAGGAGGCCGACCGGGGCGAGCATGAGCAGCGTCCGGTTGAAGTTGGCCACCGCCAGGCCCACGTCGCCGAGCGAGTAGGCGACCTGCACCACGGCCAGCACGGCGCCGTCGCGCTGCAGGGGCGCGTAGGCCACGCGCACCTCGGTGCCTTCGCGCCGGATGGTGGCAAAGGTCTGCTTGCCCTTTGCCGCCCGATCGAACCCCGACGACAGCCACGCCTTGCCGGCGCCCATGGGGAACATGGCGCGTCCGGCCAGGTCGTATCCCGCCTCGGACGCGCGCTCGGTCCACTGCGGACGGCGCCCACCCCGCTTCCAGGGCCCGGGTCCGGCGAACGCGCCGCCCTGCCGCGGCGGCCCGGGCTCGAGCTTCGTCCTGTCCCGGCCGTCCGGGCGTGCGCCCTGCGGAGGCGGGCCCGGCGGCCGGCCGCGGTCCGGGAGCCACGTGTCGCCCATGGCCTTGGTGTTCACCGGGCCGTAGATGCGGAACTCCGGCGGCGGGTTGTGCCAGAACTCCTGGTGCCGCGCGATGCGGAGGCGCAGGTCGCCGTCCACCGAGGCGATGAGATTGCGCTCCACGCTCCAGCGCAGGGCCGCGCCCAGGACGAGCAGGATGAGCGCCAGCGCCGCCACGTTCCAGAGCGTGAGGCGCGCCCGGATGGATGTGACGCGCCACGTCGCCGGCGTCATGGCTCTTCCTCGTTGCCGGCTTTGAGGACGTAGCCGACGCCGTGCAGCGTCTGGATCAGGCTCGGCTTGCGGCCGCCGTCGATCTTGCGCCGGAGCTGGCCGATGTAGACATCCACGGTGTTGCTGTAGCTCTCGTCGTCGCTCCAGACGCGCTCAAGAATGTACTCGCGGGTCAACGGCCGCCCTTCGTGGGAGGCCAGCGCCTCCAGCAGCGTGTACTCGCGGGTGGTGAGGTGCACCTCGCGGCCGCCCACGGTCACCTGCCGGGCGCCGGTGTCGATCGCCACGTCGCCGACCTGGATCACCCGCGTGCGGTGGACGCGGTCGCGGCGAACCAGCGCCCGGACTCGGGCCAGCAACTCCTGCAGCTCGAAGGGCTTCGGGAGGTAGTCGTCGGCGCCCAGGTCGAGGCCCTTCACCCGGTCCTCGACGGCGTCCCGGGCCGTGAGCATGAGGATCGGGGTGGCGCGCCGGCCGGATCGAAGGCGTCGGCAGACCTCCCACCCGTTGAGCCCGGGCAGCATGATGTCGAGAAGCACCGCGGCGTACTCGTGCTCTTGCGCGGCCCGGAGACCCGTCTCGCCGTCCGCCGCGACGTCGACATCGAAGCCGCCGGCCGCAAGACCCCGCCGCACGACCTCCGCGATGTCCGGATCATCTTCTACAATGAGCAGTCTCATGGCGCTCCCCGGGGTCCGGCCCGATACCTGTTCGCCGCAACCCTGTCTGTAGGATAGGCCATGGAGATGAAAAGTCGATGAAGGCCGCCCGTGAGACCCGATCCGCCGGGTCTTTCATGATTCGTTCATACCCGGCGCGTCACTATGTAGAGCCGCCCAATGGGCGCAGCCGGCCGAACCCTGGGGGAAGCAGCCAGTGAGCGATACGATAGGGGCCTTGGAGACGCCGAGTAGTCGGCAGGGCTTCGAGTGGATAGACCTGGAAGTCGTCAAGCCGTCCGAGGAGGCCGTCCGACTGACGCCGCCCGAACTGGCCCTGCGGCATCAGGTCCTGCCCGTGGAGCTCCGCGACGGCGTGCTGACCGTGGCGATCGGCGCCCCCACCGCACTGGCCGCGGCCGACGAGGTCGGTAAGCTGGTCGGGTACCCAACCCGGGCCGTGCTGGCCGCGCCGTCGTTCATCCGGGCTCTCATCGAAGAGATCTTCATCGAGCGCATCCTCTCCGGCCTGCCCGGTAAGGCCGACGATCAGGCCGGCGCCGAGATCGACGATACCACGGACCTGGCCGACCTGCAGAAGATGGCCGGCGAGGCCGCCGTGGTGCAGATGGTGAACCTCATCTTCGCCCAGGCCGTGCGCGACGGGGCCAGCGACATCCATGTGGAGCCCTACGAGCGGCAGGTGAAGGTCCGGTTCCGCGTGGACGGCATGCTCCGCGACGCGCTCCAGCCGCCCCGCCGAATGCACGCCGCCATCGTCTCGCGCATCAAGATTCTGGGCGAGATGAACATCGCCGAGCGGCGCCTCCCGCAGGACGGCCGCATCAAGATCACCATCGCGGGCCGCGCCATCGACGTCCGCGTGAGCATCGTCCCCACCGTCTACGGTGAGCGGGCCGTGATGCGCATCCTGGACAAGACGACCGCCATGCTGGGGCTGGAAGAGCTGGGCATGCGGCAGGACGCGCTGGCCCGGTTCCGAACCATCATCCGCGTGCCCCACGGCGTGATCCTCTCCACCGGCCCCACCGGCTCCGGCAAGTCGACCACGCTCTATGCGTCGCTTCAGGAGATCTGGTCCTCCACCACCAACATCCTCACCATCGAGGACCCCGTGGAGTACCAGGTGCCCGGCATCAGTCAGATCCAGGTGCGCCCGCAGATCGGCCTGACCTTCGCCAACGGCCTGCGAAGCATCGTGCGGCAGGACCCCGACGTCATCATGGTCGGTGAAATCCGAGACCATGAGACGGCCGACATCTCCATCCACGCGGCCCTCACAGGCCACCTCGTCTTCAGCACCCTGCACACCAACGACGCCGCCGGCGCCGTGACCCGCCTGCTGGACATGGGCGTGGAGCCCTACCTGGTGGCCTCGTCGCTGGTGGCCACCGTGGCCCAGCGCCTGGTGCGCCGCATCTGCGCCAACTGCGCCCAGCCCTACGAGCCGCGCGCCGAGGCTCTGGACGCCATCGGTATCGAGGGCTCCGACCTGCCCGGAGGCACGCTCATGCGGGGCGCCGGTTGCGACCGATGCCAGCAGACCGGGTACAAGGGCCGCCACGCGCTCTTTGAGCTCTTCATCGTCGACGAGCCCATCCGGCGGCTCACGGTGGACCGCGCCAGCTCCAACGATATGCGCGACCACGCGATCCGCCGACAGGGCATGCGCACCCTCCTGGGTGATGGCCGCCTCGCCGTGCTCGACGGCAAGACGTCGCCCGAAGAGGTGCTCAGGGTCTGCCAGAGAGAGGCCCTCTGATGCCCGCCGTCACCTTCAACTACACGGCGCTTGACAGCTCCGGCGCCAAGCGCACCGGCGTGGTGGAGGCGGAGACCCGCGAGGCTGCCATCGCCCGCCTGGCCACCGAGGGGCGGTTCGTCACCGACATATCCCAGGCGGGCTCCAGCGGCAAGCGCCACTCGGGGCACGACATCCACGGCAAGGTGGCCGCGCAGGACATGGCGGTCTTCACCCGTCGCCTGGCCGACCTGGCGCGGGCGGGGCTGCCGCTGGACCGCGTCCTCCATGTGGTGGGCGAGCAGTCCGAGAGCCCCGTGCTCCAGGCCGTCTGCGAGCAGGCTCTGGAGGATGTGCGCGGCGGCCTCCCGGTGAGCCAGGCGCTGGCCAAGCACCCGAGGCTCTTCGCGCAGGTCTACACGCAGACGCTCCGCGCCGGCGAGGCCAGCGGGCAGTTCGGCGAGGTGGCCGCGCGGCTGGCGGACCTCCAGGAGAAGGAGGTCTCCCGGCGCAGCCAGATCGTCAGCGCCCTGGTCTACCCGGCGATCCTCTCCATGACGGCGCTGGCGGTGATCACCTTCCTCATGACCTTCGTCATCCCGAAGCTCTCCGGCGTCTTCAAGGACCTGGGCGGCGAACTGCCCGCGCCCACGCGCATCCTCATCGCCGTCGCCGTCTTCATCGTGGAGAACTGGGTGGTGGTGGTCTGCTCCATCGCGGCCGTCGTGGTGGGCCTGCGGGTCTGGCTCGGCACGCCCGGCGGCGCCTTCGCCCGCGACAAGGCGCTGCTGAACCTCCCCGTGGTGGGCCCGGTCATCACCAAGGCCACCGTATCGCGATTCGCCCGCATCCTGGGCACGCTCGTCTATGGCGGAGTGCCCATCCTGGAGGCCATCGACATCAGCGGGCTTGCGGCGGGCAACCGCCTCTTCGCGGTCAGCGCCAAGCAGGTGGAGTCCGACGTTCGCGAGGGGCGTCCCATCGCCGAGGCCATGGCCGACGCGGGCGCCTTCCCGCCGGTGCTGACGCACATGGTGGCCATCGGCGAAGAGACCGGCGACCTGCCGCTCATGCTCAGCCGCGTCTCCGACAGCCTCGACTTCGAGGTGGACACGGGCATGCGGCGGCTTGTGGCCCTGGTGGAGCCGGTCATCGTGCTCTCCATGGGCGTCTTCGTGGGTTACGTGGTCGTTTCCGTGCTGCTGCCCATCTTCCAGGCGCAGGCGCTGGTGAAGTGAGGAGGAGAGCCATGATCGGGCCTACGCTGAGGCAGCTCCGTGTGGATCGCCGACGGGGAGCCTTTACGCTCATCGAGCTGCTTGTGGTGATCTTGATCCTGGGCATCCTGGCATCTCTGGTGGTGCCGCGCGTGGTGGGCCGCACCGAGGACGCCAAGATCGCCAAGGCCGCCTCCGACATCGCCACGCTGGGGAGCGTCCTGCAGCAGTACCGAGTGGACAACGACGCCTTCCCGACCAGCGACGAGGGGCTCAACGCCCTCCGTGTGCAGCCGGCCGACGCCACCAACTGGCGCGGCCCCTACACCAGCCGGGAAATACCGCTGGACCCGTGGGGCAATCCCTACGTGTACGAGTCGCCGGGCGCCAACGGTGAGGACTTCTCGATCACCTCCTATGGCGCCGACGGCGCGTCGGGCGGCTCGGCCGAGAACGCCGACATCACGAGCCAGTAGAGCGAGCGACAGGGGTACCGACATGAGGCGCAGGGCGGCAGGGCAGTGTGGCTTCACCATCATCGAGATGAACGCGGTGGTGGCGGTGCTGCTGCTTGCCACGGCCATCGTTGTGCCCAACCTGGTGATGATCCGCCGCTCCCGTGAGCGCGACGACGTCATGGCGAAGCTGGCCCGCGCGCCGCTTGCGGCGCTGAACACCGCCCAGACCTCCGGCGACCCCGTCCGCATGACGGTGGCGGAGGATGCCCTGGTCGTGGAGCAGATGCCCATCGGCGGCGAGGCGCAGGAGGTCTCGCGGGTCTCGTTCGCCAACTGGTTCACGCTTGATTCACAGCAGCAGGCGGGCAGCCAGATCGACCAGGGCCAGTGGGAGTGGTGGGCCTATCCGGACGGCAGGGCCGCCGAGGCATCGCTCACGTTCGTCGACGGCGCCGATGTGCGGACGCTGACCCTCACCAAGGAGGGGCGCGCCTACTGGCTGCGGGGCGAACCGGCGGAGAAGGGCGAGACCGAGTGGACCGCGGGGGAGATCGAGGTCCGTGAGTAGACGCAGGGGCTTCACACTGGTCGAAGTGCTCATGGCGGCCCTGCTGGTGGCCGTGGCGGTTACGGCCGTCATGGGCGGCCTCCGGGCGCTGGGCCAGGCCGACGTGAAGTCCGCCCGCAATCAGCTCCTCCAGCGGCTCGTCACCGCCAAGTCCAACGAGGTGCTCGCCTCCACGGATCCGTCATCGTTCGGCGACGGCGGCGATTTCACCGACGCGGGCTACCCCGACGTCTCGTGGACCATCGACGTCCAGACCAGCGGAGCCACGAACGTGGACCAGGTGACCGTGGCGGCCACGATGGGCGACGACGAGCAGGCCCTCACGTTCCTCCAGTATGTGCGGCCGCAGACCGCGGTGGCCCAATGAGGGCCCGAATGCGGCTCCGCGCGGGCCTGACGCTCATCGAGTTGGTCCTGGTGCTGGCCCTCACGGCCACGCTGACCGGCGCCATCGGTTACGGCTTCATGGCCGGGCTCGACCAGCAACGCAGTCACGTCGCCCGCCAGGCGGACACGAACCCGGTGGCCGCCCTGGAGCGCGAGATCACGCGGCTCATCGAGGGCGCCAAGCTCACCGAGGACGCCGCGGATACCACCACCTACATGGTCGGCATGGCCGATGCCACCGGCGACACCGGCACGCTGGGTTGCGACACGCTCGTCTTCACCACCACGGCAGGGGCGCCGGACTTCGGCCCGCTGCTGAGCGAGGACGACTACGAAACGCAGTACACCGCCCAGGGGCCGGCCGGTGGCGTCACCGAGGTACAGATCGGCGGGCAGCTTCAGGGGCGCACCGAGAGCGTTTCGGGCCTGCTCGTGCGTATACAGCGCCCCTCCGACGGCGACTACACCCAGGGCGGAACGCAGCGCGTCCTCTCCACCCATGTGGAGAGCATCGGCTTCCGGTTCTGGAACGGCGCGTCATGGGACGATACCTGGGATACCGCCACCGAGCGCCGCCTGCCGGGCGCCATCCTTGTGAGCTATGTGCTCGCGGATGACTCCACCCAGAGCGTCCATTCGTTCGTGGTGGCCGTGCCCTCCAGCGACGTGGACGCCAACAACACCGTGACGGGGACCATCGAATGAGGCGCGGCAAGGGAGCCTTCGTGCTCGTCGAGGTGCTGGTCCTGGTGGCCTGCCTCGTGGCGCTCATGGCCATGCTGGCCGCGGACCAGCGCGAGTCCATGCAGGCCGCGCAGAGCCGGCTGCGGCGGGAGCGGGCCGACTTCGCGGCGCGGTCCGCCGTCGCCCTTGCCGTCGCCACCCTGGAGGAGGCCGACTCCAATCTGGTCACGCTGGCCGACACCTGGGCCACGCTGGGCGATCTCGGCAATGCCCAGTACACCGTGGGCAACGCCACCTTCCGCCTCGAGATCGTCGACGCCGGGGCCATGATCGATGTGAACTATGCCCCCGAGGAGCAGCTGAACCTCCTGCCCATCGACGACGAGATGCGCGACTGCCTGCTCGACTGGCGCGAGGGAGACTCCCTGCCACGCGCCTCCGGCGCCAAGGACGGCTACTACAACTCCCTCACGCCGCCCTACAATGCGCGCCGGGGGACCATCCAGACCATCGACGAACTGCTCCTGGTGAAGGGCTGGACCGCGCGGCGCCTCTACACGACCCTTGACGAAGACGTCCGCACGGGTGTCTCCTTGGACGACGACAGCGGCAACGCCATCCCGCTGGCCCGCGTCTTCACAACGGATAGCGGCGCGCCGAACACCCGCGCCGACGGCACCACGCGCAGCAACGTGGGCTCCGGCCAGCTGAGCCCGGCGTTCTTCATGCAGATGGGCGCGGACCCCATGCTGGCCCAGCGCCTGGCCCAGGCCGGGCCCTACTCCAGCTTCCAGCAGCTCCTTTCGACGCCCGGCGTCAGCACCGACATGGCCCAGCAGTTGCTCGACTCGGTCACCTTCACCAACAGCACACGTCTACACGGAAAGATGAATGCCAACACCGCCTCGCAAGCCGTACTCATGACGCTGCCGAACATGACGTCCGATATCGCCGCCAATATCGTCTCGCGCCAGTCCGCGGGGCTTGCTTCGCTGGGCGAGTTGGCCACCATCCCCGGCCTGGAGGGTAGCCTGCTCGGCGAGATCGCGGATCGGCTGGTGGTGGGCAGCGATGTCTGGATCATCCGGGCGTACGGGTCCAGCGGCGGCCAGGGCCAGGCGGTGGAGGTGGTGGTTCGCAAGGACAGCGATCGGGTCCGGGTGATCACCTGGCAGAGGGCGCCCGGCTCCGCGGCGCCGGCGTGGTGGGGCTGGAATCAAGACGCTACATACTCGACAACGGTAGGATCCACATGAAACACGGACATCACGCTCTTCCGGCGGTCGTCTGGTCGCCAGGGTCGGTCAGGGCGGTCCATCCCGCCACGGGGGGCCGTCTGGCCGGCTCCAGGCTGGATGAGTTGACCCCGCTCCTCGGGCGCGGCCGCAAGGTGGTCATCGGCGTGGAGCGCAGCCATGTGTTCCTGCGGGTGCTGACGTTGCCGCGCGCGGCCCGAGCCGACCTGCGGAAGATCGTGGGCGCGCAGATCGCCACTCACTTCCCGATGCCGCCCGACGAGATCGTCTTCGACGTTGTGCAGTCCCCGGGCAAGGGCTCCGAGGGTTGCGCCACGCTGGTTGCGGCCATGCGGGTGGCAGACCTGCGCGAGCTGCTGTCGGCCGCCAAGTCCGCCGGCCTCGTGCCGTTGCGCATCCTGCCGGCCTCCTTCGGCGCAGCCGCGTTGGCCGTCGCCGCCGGGCATCACGACGCCGTGGTGGCCGAGGTCACCGCTGCCGGGTTGGCCGTGGATGTCGTCCGCGACGGCCTGCCGGTGCTGGCCCGCCTGACGGTCGCCGGCGACGACGCCACCGAGGTGCGCCGCACCGCCGCCGCCGCCGAGGCCGACGGCCTACCGGTGCTCTGCGTCGGCCCCGTCGACGTCTCCGGCGCCGAGGCCCTCGAAGGCCACACGGTGGACCTGCTGCCCGACGCGCCGCTCTTCGACTTCGTCCTTCCCGAGGAGAGGGTCAGGCAGGAGACGCGCGGCTCGGCCATCCTGGCGCGATCAGCCGCCCTGGCCGCCTGTGTGGCCCTGGCCCTGGGCGTGACCGCATGGCGCGACCGCGGGGCGGCTATGGCCGATGCTGCCCGCGTGACCGCCGCCTTGAGCCGCGAAACCGGCCGGCTTCGGTCGGCATCGCAGTCGGCGAGCAACCGATCCAAGCAGTCTGCCACCGTGCAGGCCACCCTCAAGGACGCCTTCGAGCCGGGCCAGCCGATCAGCGATCTCGTGAACGTCGTGGCGGACAGCCTTCCGCCGGAGGTCTGGATCACGGGCCTCAGCGTGGAGCGCGGCAAGCCCATCCAGGTTCGCGGCACCGCGGGCACCCCCACGCAGGTGGCGGGCATCCTCGACCGACTGGGCGGCACGCCCCGCGTTGCGGACGCGCGGCTCGTTTCGGCCAACACCAGCCGCATCGGCATGGTGCCGGTGGTGCAGTTCAGCGTATCGGCGGCGGCGGCAGGCAATCCGGCCATGCCCACGCCGCCGAAGAAGGCCGCCAAGCCCATCCGCAAGGCGGGGCAGGCCGCAGGCTCGGCCGGAGGTGCGCAATGAAGGATGCCGGCCATGGCCGCATGGTCTCCATCACGATCTTGGTCCTGTCGCTGCTCGTGATCGCCGCCTCCGTGGCTTCGATCACCGTGGCGCCCAGGCCCGATCCCGAGGCCGCACGGAATGCCCACCGCAAGACGGTGGCGAAGCTCATCGCCACGCGCGACCAGTCCAAGCGCGACGCCCGGTCGACCGACGCGGCCGCCGCCAAGCGCATCTGGCCGGGCGACTCCGACGCCGTCACCTCGGCTCTCATGGCCGGCCTCACACGAGAGGCCGACGCCCGCGAACTGAAGATGGCCGGCTTCCGAGCCCAGCGCGTGGTGGACTATCAGGGCATCACGGAGCTCCCCTTCTCGGTGCAGGTGGTGGGCCCCTACCCGTCGGTCCGCGCGTTCCTGGCCATGCTCGACAAGCCGGGCACCCGCATCCTCCTCCGATCGGCGCAGTTGGCGTCCGCCGACGCCGCCACGGACACGGTGAGCGCCACGCTGGGCGTATCGGCCTTCGTCCGGTCGGTCATCGCGCCCGTGCAGGTTGCCAAGGGGGTGAAGCGAAATGGCTAAGGGCAAGAGCCCCGTGCTCTATATCGTGCTCGGAGCCGTGGTGATCATCGCCGCGGTACTGGTCACGACCCCGCAGAAGCCGTCGCAGAGCGGCGTCGTGGCGGCCAACCGGTCGGGCAAGACCGCGGCCACCGCCGATGTCGCGTCGGCCAAGTTCGCCCGTTACGCGGGCACGGGCCGCAACGCCTTCGACCCGCAGGTGGTCTCCGGCCGCACGGCGGCCTACGGCGGCCGCCCCGGCGTAGTGGGCAGCGGCGGCACCTGGCGCCTGACCGGCATCAGCGTGGTCAACGGCGCCCGCATCGCCATCGTGGAGAATGACGCCACCAAAGAGGCCATGGAGCTCCAATCGGGGCAGAAGTGGGACGGTCTGCTGGTCCAGTCCATAGACGCTGTTGCGGTTGCCCTGCGAGATCGTAGGAATCATGTGACCCGGCTGAGCTTCCCCGATCCGGCCGAAACGGTCGGCGGCGATATCAAGAACGAGCCCGTGCGGCCGATCCCGGCGGCGACGGGTGCGCAGCCTCTGCGCATCGACCTCTCCGCACTGCGGGGGCGAGGCATGACGATTGAAAGGAAGGCGAACTGAAATGAGATCGCTCACACTCCTGGCAGGAGCCGCGTGGCTCCTGTTGAGCATAGCGCCGTCGCCTGCGCAGATGGACCTCTTCGGTGAGGACGAGACGCTCTGGTCGACGCACAGGCTGAACCCCAAGGTCAAGGTCACGCTGGACTTCCGCAATGCCAGCGTCGACGCCGTGCTCCAGGTGCTGAGCCGGGCCAGCGGGATCCCCATCGTCAAGGATCCGTCGCTCACGCAGCCGATCACGCTGCAGAGCCCCAAGCAGCAGACGCTCCGCGACGCGTTCTCGATGCTCAGCGTCGCCCTGGGGCTTCGCGGCTACGAGCTGAAGCGCGACGGCGCCATGATGGTCGTCAAGCAGAAGCAGCAGCGGGGCGGCAGCGGCGGCCGGGGCGGATCGTCGGGGACGAGCGGGTTCGACATGTCCGCCATGGCGTCCATGTTTGGCTCAAGCCAGCAGACGAGCACCGTTCTCAAGGTCTACAACATTAAGTACGCCAGCGCCAGCCAGGTCGCCAGGGTCATCAACGACGTCTTCGCCCTCACGGCCAACCAGGGCTTCGGCATGTTCGGCATGCCCGGAATGATGGGCATGCCGGGGATGCCGGGCGGCATGCCGGGAATGCCCGGCGGCGGCCCCGGAGGTGGTGGCCCCGGCGGCGGCGGCCCGGGCGGGGCTCCGGCCACTCCGGGCGGCGCGCCGTCGACCACGCCGACGCCTGGCCCGCGCGCCGATAGCGGTCGGATCGTCCCGGCCGTGAACCAGACGCGGGGCGCCGACGGCGGCTCGAACCTCGAACTGGTCGCCCAGCGCGGCGGCGGCATGTTTGGCGGTGGCGGCGGCATGTTCAGCGGCGGTGGCGGCGGTATGTTCGGCGGAGGCATGGGTCAGTTCGGTCGGCGCGGTGGCGGCGGCTCCAGCCAGTCGTCCACGGTGCGCGCATCGTCCGACGACTACAGCAACACGGTGATCGTCAACGCGTCGTCGACCGACCACGAGCAGATCGCCAAGCTGATCGCCGAGATCGACAAAGAGGCCGACAAGGCGCAGATCTCGAAGGTCTACCCGCTGGAGTACGCCACAGCCACCGATCTCACGTCCATCATCATGAACGTGCTCAACGCCAATGCCAGCCGGGGTCGCGGCTACACCGGCCAGCAGAACACGGGCGGCGGCGGAGGTATGTTCGGCCAGATGTTCGGCGGCAACCGCATGGGCGGCAGCGCCGCCTCCAGCGGCGTGGGCACGGTGGCGGCCGAGACGCGCACCAACTCGCTCATCGTCACCACGGTGCCGGACAATCAGGAAGTCGTGCAGCAGGTGATCAAGGAGCTGGACAAGCCGATCAAGTTCGAGACCGGCGCTTTCGTCATCAGCCTCAAGAACGCACGCGCAGACACGGTGGCCTCGTTGATCAACAGCTCGTTCGGCGGAGGCCGCGCGGGCACGACGGCCAACCGCACGGGCACCGGATCGACCCGAACCAACACGAGCACCAGCCGCACCACCAACAACCGGAGCACCGGCGGCCTGCCGAGCCTGAACGCCCCGGCCAGGGCGGCCGACGTCGTGCCGACCGAGGTGTTGACCGATGAGGAGATCGTGGACGCGGTGCGCCGCGGCGACGACCCGCAGGCTCTGGCGGCGGCCCGGGCGCAGGGCATGGGCGGCTTCGGAGGCATGATCTCGCAGATCATGGGCGGCGGCGGCGGCGGCAACCGCTCCTCGCAGTCCTCAACGCAGAACGCCGTAAGCTATGACAGCTACGGCCGCGTGGTCACCTACCAGAACCTCTCAGGCACCGTCTCCGCCATCGCGGACACGAACACGAACAGCGTCATCATCGTCACCTCCCCGCAGAACCGCGAGATTCTGCAGAAGATCCTGGATCAGCTGGACCGAATCCCCGAGCAGGTGATGATCGAGACCCTCATCGTCGAGGCCAGCCTGGACGCCACCAACAAGCTGGGCGTGGAGTGGAACTTCAAGGGCGGCAGCTCGGCCATCACGTCGGCCTTCGGCCTGGCGGCCGACACGGCGCAGCCCCAGGGCATGCGCTACACCCTCACCGCCAAGGAGTACTCCGGGTTCCTGAGCGCCCTCAAGACCGACAACCGGTTCGAGGTGCTCAGCACGCCGCGCATCTTCACCAGCAACAACTCCGAGGCCGAGATCAACATCAGCCAGAGCCTGCCCTACGTAACCAACCAGCGGGTGGACTCGAACGGCAACTACTCCTACAGCTACTCGTTCATGGATGTGGGCATCGTCCTCACCGTCACGCCGCGGATCACCTCCAACGGCTACGTGACGATGGATGTGACCCAGACCGCCAACGACTTCGTTCGGTACACCGACTTCAACGCCCCGGTCGTCAACCAACGCGAGGCGCAGACCACGGTCAGTGTACGCGACGGCGAGACCGTGGTGCTGGGCGGCATCATCAAGGGCAGCCTCTCCTCCACGGTGAACAAGATTCCGATCCTGGGCGACCTCCCGCTGCTGGGCGCCGCCTTCCGGTCAACCAGCCAGATCAAGTCCAAGACCGAGCTTCTCGTCTTCCTCAGCCCGAAGGTGGTGAGGGACGAGGCCGACGCCCGCGCACTGCGGGAGCGGGTGGAAGGGCAGCTGCAGCCCAAGACACTGGAGAAGGTGCTCAGCACACGGCAGGGCGAACCTCCGACGACGGAGAAGAGCGCCCCGGCCAAGCTCGAGCCCCTGAAGGATGGCGCCAAGGTCCCCGGTAAGTCGTGACGCCGGCTGAAGCCGGTCGGCAGAAAGGACGGATACCCGATATGCGAAGCAGACGTTGGCTGGCCGTTCTGGCCCTGGGCGCAACCGCTTGCGCGGCCTCGGCGCAGGGACCCGGCATGGGACCCGGACCGGGCATGGGCGGCCCCGGGCAGATGGGCCGGATGCCGTTCGTGATGGGCACGGTCGCCTCCATCGACCGCGCCACGAGCACCATCATGGTGAACTCGCCCTTCGGCGGCGGCGAGACCGCTGTACGGGTCAACACCCAGACCAAGGTGGCGGGGCAGGTGACCATCCAGGTCTCCGACCTCAAGGTCGATGATCAGGTCCAGATTCAGGGCATGCCCACCGGGCTCACGGCCAACTCGATCAACGCGGGCCAGATGCCCGACTTCCTGCGCATGAACATGGGCCGCGGCCCCGGCGGTCAGCCGGGCCAGGGCGGTCCCGGGCCAGGTGGACCGGGGCAGGGCGGCCAGCCCGGTCAGGCGGCGCAGGGACAGGGCAACCGCGGCCAGCAGCCGCAGCCGCCCGCGATGGCCTTTGGATCGGTGACGGGCAAGGTCTCCGCCACCTCTCCGCTGACCATCGCCGTCAGCAAGGACGTGTCGGTCATCATCAAGCTCGCGCCCGAGGCCAAGATCACCAAGATCACCACCGTGACGCTGGCAAGCCTCAAGGTGGGCGATCGTATCATGGCCATGGGCGGCGAGGCAGATGACGGCGTCTTCCTGGCCACCGGTATCGGCATCAACATGAGCATGGGCGGCATGGGTGGTATGGGCGGCGGTCGAGGCGGCATGGGCGGCTTCGGCATGGGCGGCCCGGGTATGATGGGCGGCGGAATGGGTGGCCCTGGCGGTCCCGGTGGTCCTGGCGGCGGCGGCCCCGGCGGCGGAGGCAACCGGCCTCCGCAGTAGCCGGCAGCCTGCTCAACACGAACCGAGGGGCCGAGCACCGTATGATGCCCGGCCCCTCGGCACGTCTGGGCGTCGGGGGCGGGGTCAGAGGCCGTGACGGAGCATTCGAACGCCGGGCCTTCGTCGCGCGAAGGGGTTCAACGGCGGCCATCGCCTCTCGTACAGGCGCCGCCGCAATGCGATCCGTGAACGTCGCCCAGGTGTTCAGCTTGCCCGCCCGTGTCGGCTATCATGGTGTGAGGGGGCTTCCGCCGATATGCACGATACCGATGACCCGCCGATTCGCGAGTTCGCCGACAGGGGCACGCTCTGGCTGTTGGAGTCGACTTCCAACCTCCGCGACCTGGTGGCCATGGCCGCCCGGGAGGTGGCCGATTCGCTCGACTTCGCGCGGGCGGAGCGCGTGAATCGCTCGTTCGTCCCCGCCGACCTGCACAAGCAGGAGGCCGACCTGCTCTACCGCGTGCCGTTCCGCACCGGGAAGTCGGAAGTCTGGGTCTACCTCCTGGTGGAGCACCAGTCGAAGCCCGACCGGTTGATGGGACTGCGGGTA
>JAPLCQ010000110.1 GCA_026392115.1 Armatimonadota bacterium
ACGGCAGGCGTCGGTGCGGTCGCCCGGGCCGGAGCTGCCGGTCGGGCCGCGCCGGTGACTGACGCGGCCGCCCAGCGCAGGTCCCAGGTCACGCGGTTGAGGCCCGCCTCGGTGGGGATCAGGGTCATATTGCGCACCAGTTCGCCCTTCCGGGTGGTGATGCGCATCTCCTCCGGCCCCTTGCCGTCATAGCCCTTGGCGATGACGTAGCGAATGATCCCCGCCTGCGGCGCGTTGGGCCCGGCGAAGGTGCGGTTGCCGGCGCCGAACTGGCTGAAGGACATCCGGTAGCTGATGGCCGGCTTCGGCGGGATGAGCTTGAAGACCGGCGCCGTTGCGGCGAGGGCGGCCTGCTCGATGGCGCCGATGTCGTCCAGGATCCACATGCCGCGGGCGTGGGTGGCGAGGATCAGGTCGTTCTCACGCGGATGGACCTGCAGGTCATCCACGCGGAGCGCGGGCAGCGGGGCGGGGAACCGCGTCCATCGGGTGCCCCGGTCGATGGAGACCCATGCGCCGCGCTCGGTACCCATGAAGAGCACGTCGGGGTTCCGGGGATGGTCGCGGATCACGTTCACCGTGGTGTCCGGCGTGAGCCCGGCTCCGATGGAACGCC
Source organism: Armatimonadota bacterium (assembly GCA_026392115.1). Classification (GTDB taxonomy): domain Bacteria; phylum Armatimonadota; class Chthonomonadetes; order Chthonomonadales; family CAJBBX01; genus CAJBBX01. The sequence goes on from JAPLCQ010000110.1 coordinate 617, forward strand.
AGGTGGCGCCGTAGTCCTCGCTGACGTAGGCGTAGGACGTGAAGTCACTGGATCGGTGGTTGTCGAATGCCGCGTAGACGCGGCCCCGGGCGTGCGGCGACGCATGGACCTTGCTGACGTAGGCCCCGGTCCGCAGCCCCGGGACGCGAGAGGCGACATTCGCCCAGGTCTTGCCGTCGTCACGGGAGACCTGCAGGTTGCCGTCGTCCGTGCCTACGTAGATGACGCCGCGCTCGCAAGGCGACTCGGTGATGGTGACGATCTGCCCGTAGTCCGACGGGATGTCCTGGAACGGGTAGCCCCTGGTCCCGTAGGTCTGGCCCATCAGCGGCATCTTCTTCAGGTCGGGCTTGTTCGAGAGGTCATCCGTGCGCCGCCAGGACGCGCCCCGGTCGTCGGAGATGAAGAGCCGGTTCCCGCCGATGTAGAGCCGCCGCGGGTTGTTCGGCGAGACGAGGATCGGCGTGTTCCAGTCGAACCGGAGGGTCTCGCCGCCCTCGGGGCGAGGCTGCAGCGAGCGGCTCTCGCCGGTGAACGGGTTCGCGCGCACCACCGCCCCGTTCTGCGACTCGACGTATACGATGGACGGGTCCCCGGGGTCGATCGCCGCCTGGAAGCCGTCGCCCCCGTTGAGGTTGCGCCAGTCGGCGTTGCCGATGCCGGCGCCGTTGCGCGACGAACTGGGTCCGATCCACGACCCGTTGTCCTGCAGGCCGCCCGCCACCATGTAGGGTTTGCTGAAATCGAACGCGACGCCGTAGAACTGCGCCAGGGGCAGCGTGGCGACCATGTCGTACGTCTTGCCGCCGTCGTGGCTCCACTGGAGGCCGCCGTCGCAGCCGACGAGCAGGTGGCGGGAGTCGCGCGGATCGATCCAGATCGCGTGGATGTCGGCGTTGATACGTGCGCTGGACTCGCTTCGCCACGTCTTGCCGCCGTCGCTGGAGCTGGCGAACGACACGCCGGCCAGCCAGAGCTTCTCGGTATCGTTCGGGTCCACGCGGATTTGGCTGAAATACATGGGCCGCGGGTTGGTCTCGGAGGCGCGGGTCCAGTTGGCTCCGCCGTCATCGGACCGGTAGACGCCGCCCTCGTTCGCCTCGACGGTCGCGTAGACCGTCTGCGGCGCCTTTCGGCTCACGGCAAGGCCCATGCGGCCCAGGGGGCCCGTGGGGAGGCCCGCCTCCAGCTTCGTCCATGTGGCGCCGGCGTCCGTGGACTTGTAGAGGCCGCTGCCCGGTCCCGCCCCCGTGAAGCCGAACGCGGCCCGGCGGCGCTGGTACATGGCGGCGTAGAGCGTACTGGCGTTGGACGGATCGAGCACGACCTCCGTGCAGCCCGTGTCGGCATCGACGTAGAGCGACCGGGTCCAGCTCTTCCCGCCGTCGGCCGTGCGGTAGAGGCCGCGCTCGGGGTTCGGTCCCCAGAGCTTGCCGACCGCCGCCACATAGGCCACATCGGCATTGCGCGGGTCCACCACGATGCGCTGGATGTGGTGCGTGGCCTCAAGGCCCAGGGCCGTCCAGGTCTCGCCGCCGTCGGTCGAGCGGAAGACCCCGGCGCCCCAACTGGAGCTCTGCCGGTTGTTCGCCTCACCCGTGCCGACCCAGACCACCTTGGGGTCGCTGGGGGCCACGGCCACGGCGCCGATGCAGAGGGTCGGCAGCGTGTCGCCCACGGGCTTGAACGTGGTGCCCGCGTTGGTGGTTTTCCATACCCCGCCGGCGGCGGAGGCCACGTAGGCGGTGGTGGGATCGCTATCGACCACGGCCACGTCGTTGATCCGGCCGCCAACCGTGGCGGGTCCGATGGAGCGCCAGGCAAGGCTGGTCAGGAGCGGCTCGAGGCGCGCATCCTGGGCGGGCGCGGCGACGGCCGAGGTGACGAGCAACAGGCACAGGGCGAGGCGTACGGGCATGAATCCCTCCGTGGGCGGTCTGGGGCGGAAGTGGCGTCCATATTCTGCACCCAAACGGCCCGTAACGCGGTCACGCCGCGCAAGACCCCGGCGCCCGAGGGGGTACGGGCGCCGGGGCCGGGAGGGTCACAGCCTGAGGTCGTCGCGCTCGTGGCCCTGTGGCAGGCCCTTGCCGCAGTAGGGGCAGAACTTCGGGCCCGAGGGCGAATCGGGCCGCCTGGCGCCGTCGCGCGGGCAGACCTTCCAGTCCGGCTCCAGAGCCATGCCGCACTTGGCGCACTTGGCCTCCTGCCGCTTCTGCATGACCGTCACCTTCTTGCCGCAGGCCGGGCAGTCGATGGAGAGCTTCTGCTCCATTCCTGCTAAGACCCTCCAGGGCATGCCCTCGACGCGGGCGATGCCGCCGCCCATGGCATCCAGGTCGGACCCGAGCGTCACCATGGGGATCGACGTGGCGCCCGCGCCCTTGCGGAAGGTGAGCTTCGTCGACGACTTGCAGTTGACGACCGTCTTGGCGATGCTCCACGAGGAGCCGGCGGCTCGAGCCACCGCGTGGATCACCACGTCGGCGGGGCAGTCGGTGAACGACATCTTCGGAACCCGCGCCTCCTTAGGCACGGACTCGCCCACGACGCACTCCACCTTGGCCGCTTCGCACACCCTCCGCAGGGCGTCGCGGGCCGGCGTGTTGTCGAAGTGGATCGTGATGCGCGCATCCGGCAGCCCTTCGCCTGACGACGAGGCGGTCACGAAGAGCTGCATCGCCTTCTCCAGAGACCCCTGGGCCTCCGCGGCGGCCTGTCCGGCCATCTCCTGGATACGGACCTCGATGGCCCCGGCGTCGTTCTGCGTCACGGTGGCCCCGCCCTGGGCCATGGCCGGAGCCACGCAGCCCAGCAGTACGGCGCCGATCATCGCATGTCGTACGTTCATCTCGTCTCCTCCGAGTAGCTCACAGGCATCACCGACGGCGTCCCGGAGACGCCCATCATGCGGCCCTGCCTGTCTGTACCAATGGGTATGTTCATCAGCGCGGGATGGAACACCACCCGGCCGGTCTCTTCGTCGCGCTCCGCCACTACCGCCGGTGTGATCATCCCCGCCTCATAGACGGGGAGTTCCTCCGATTTCCACGACGGCGCAGCGGACCCGCCCGGTCGAACGGTGGCGGCGGCGGTCTTCCGTGGCCGCTGGTCGGCTCGGACCAGGCGCATTCGGGGACCCTTGTCCGTTCCGGCGACCCTGACCGGCGCGCGACGACCGACCGCCTGTCGGTAGGGCGTTCCCGGGGCTGGCCGGATGGCCGCCGCCGGCGGCCTTGTGGGCGGGACCGTCGGCTGGTCGGGCTGCCGCACGGCGAACCAGAGTCCCGCCAGCGCGGCGCCCGCGGCTGCCAGGCGGACCGCGAAGCCCGGCCGCCGGCGGCGTTCCTGCCTGCGCCGGAGTGCGTCCGCGGCGAAGCCCGGGGCCGGCTCGCCGGCGGGCGGGTCGAGGGCGGCATCGCGGAGCATCCGCTCTACGCGCTCCTCGGTTGCGGGTCTCAGCTGTCGCATGGCTCTACCTCAACTCAACGGCGCCGCACCGCGACGCGGACGGATCGGGCTCCAGCTCGGCAAGGAGCGGGGCAAGCCTCTGCAGGCCCTTCCTGATGCGGCTGCGGATCGTGCTGTCCGGAGCGCCCTCGAGACGGGCGATCTCGGCCACCGAGTACTGCTCGAAGTAGTGCAGCCAGATCGGGTCCCGCAACGGCGCGGGCAGGCGCAGGACCTCGGCGCGGACCCGCCGGCGGGCCAGGCGCGTCTCCGCTTCGCTTTCCGTCGACGGCGCCTCGGCCTCGAACGGGAGGCCGTCGTCGAGTGGGACGACCCTTCGTGCCCAGGCCGATCGCCGATGGTCGTGGGCGCAGTTCAGCGCGATGCGGCAGAGCCACGCCGCGAACGGGGCGTCGCCTCGGTAGGTGCGCCGCGCCGCGTAGGCCCGCGCCACGGCCTCCTGCGCCAGGTCGTCGGCTTCCGCCCTTCCCGCCGCCGAGGCCACGACCCGCCAGAGGCGCGCACGGGCCTCCTCGCACTCGCGCGCGAAGACCTCCGGGTCATCCAGTTCGCTCTGTCGGCCGCCGGAAGGCAGCGGCGTCGGTAACCTCACCGGGCGAAGGCTCCTCTCAACACAATGACGAGTCCCGGCTGCGAAATCGTGACGGATCGGCCGACAAGCCGACGGGCCCGCCGCCGTGGTGGCTGCGGGCCCGCGGTCAGGCAGTCGGCGTTGGGGGGGGGGGCTACTCGCCCGAGATCAGCGCGGCGGCTTCCTCCAGCGGAGGCAGCGTGTCCGGCGCCATGCGCTTGATGAAGCTGATCTTGCCGTTCTCCACGTCGGCGCAGATCACGTCGCCGTGTGTGAACGAGCCCGCCAGCATGGCCTCGGCCAGCGGGTCCTCGACGAGCTTCTGAACGGCGCGACGCAGGGGCCTCGCCCCCATGGTTGGATCGTAGCCCTCGGTGGCGAGCAACTGCTTGGCGGCGTCCGAGACCTCCAGCTCCATGCCCTGCGCCTTCACCTGCGTGTTGACGCGGTCGAGCATCAGGTCGACGATCTGAAGAATCTCCGCGCTGCTCAGCGCATGGAAGACGATCACCTCGTCCACGCGGTTGAGGAACTCGGGGCGGAAGGTCTTCTTCAGCTCGTCCATGACCTTGCCCTTCATGCTCTCGTAGGCGCGGGCGTCCTCATCCATCTTCTGCAGCGAGCGCAGTCCGATGTTCGGTTCACGGTTGATCGACCGGGCGCCCACGTTGGAGGTCATGATGATCACGGTGTTGCGGAAGTCGACCACGCGGCCCTGGCTGTCGGTCAGGCGCCCGTCCTCGGCCACCTGCAAGAGGATGTTGAAGACCTCGGGATGGGCCTTCTCGATCTCGTCGAGCAGCACCACCTAGTAGGGGTTGCGGCGGGTTGTTCTCGTTGGAGAAGAGGAACGCCGCCAGCGCCCGCGCAAGCTCGGTCTTGCCCACGCCGGTGGGACCCAGGAAGATGAAGGCGCCCATGGGCCGCTTGGGGTCCTTCATGCCGGACCGCGCACGCCGGACCGCCTTGGCCACGGCTACGATGGCCTCCTGCTGGCCTACGATGCGCTTGTGAAGCTCATCCTCCATGCGGAGCAGCTTCTGCGTCTCCGCCTCGACCAGGCGCACCACCGGAATGCCCGTCCAGGACTGGACGATGTCGGCCACCTCGTCCTCGGTTACGACGCGGGAGGCGGTCTCGCGCTGGGTGCGCCATTCGCCGTCGGACTCTTCGATGGTCTGGCTCAACTGCCGCCGCCGGGTCTCCAGGTCGTACGCGACGCCGTACTGGTTGTCGTCGGCCACCTGCTGGAGTTGCTTCTCAACGGTCATGAGCTCGGCGCGGGCCTGCCGCAGTTCGGCGGGCGCCAGCGCGTGCTGCAGCCGCACCCTCGACGAAGCCTCGTCGATCAGGTCGATGGCCTTGTCGGGCAGGAAGCGGTCGGTGATGTACCGTGAGGCGAGCCGGGCGGCGGAGACCAGCGCATCGTCGGTGATCTTCACCTGGTGGTGCTGCTCGTAGCGGTCGCGCAGGCCGCGGAGGATGTCGACGCACTCCTCCTCGGTGGGCTCCGCCACCTTCACGGGCTGGAAGCGGCGCTGGAGCGCGGAATCGCGCTCGATGTACTTGCGGAACTCGTCCAGCGTGGTGGCGCCGACGCACTGCAGCTCGCCCCGGGCCAGTGCGGGCTTCATGATGTTGCTGGCGTCGATGGCGCCCTCGGCCGCGCCTGCGCCGACCAGGGTGTGCAGCTCGTCGACGAAGAGGATGATCTCCCCGTTGGCCTTGCGCACTTCCTCGATCATACGCTTCATGCGCTCTTCGAACTCGCCTCGGTACTTGGTCCCGGCAACCATGCCTGCCATGTCCAGCGCGACGAGGCGCCGATCTCGGAGCGTCTCCGGGATGTCGTCCATGACGATGCGCTGGGCCAGCCCCTCGGCGATGGCCGTCGTGCCCACGCCGGGCTCGCCCAGGAGGCAGGGGTTGTTCTTGGTTCGCCGCGAGAGCACCTGCACGACGCGCGACTTCCTTGCGGGCGCGGTCGATATCGACGCTCAGCTTCTGCAGCACGCGGCCGGCCAGGCCCTCGCCCTCGCGGATGAGACCCAGCAGCAGGTGCTCGGTACCGATGTAGTTGTCATTGATCTGGCGGGCTTCGTCGTAGGCCAGGTCGATGACGCGCTTCGCCCTGGGCGTCAACTGCATCTCGCGACCGGTGTGGCCTTCGCCGCGGGAGACCTGGCGCTCGATCTCGCTCTTGATGCGGCCCAGCGTGACCCCCATGCGGTCAAGGATGCGCGCGGCTACGCTGTCGTTCTCGCGGGCGAGACCGAGGAGTAGATGTTCGGTGGAAACGTAGTTCTCACCGAGGCGACCCGCTTCTTCCTGCGCGTAGAACACGACGCGACGCGCCCGTTCCGTGAACCGCTGCCACATGGCGTGCACCTCTCTTACTTCCTATGAATCCCGATGCGAGGGACCGATGGTGGCATTTGCCGCTCCGTCATCCGCGATCGCGTGTCAGCCGAATGGCCATCGCCATGCCTTACGTCGGCTTACGCAGGATATCCCGCAGAAGTGCCGTGTGACGCACCGCCTGGTAGCGCTCCCACACGGGAGCGGCGTCGGGCGCGACGGCGCAGACCAGTCCCAGCGTCGATACCCATGCGCCGGTCTCCGGCAGGCTGCCATCCACCACCTCTTCAGCGATGGCGAGGCGTCGCAGCGAGACCACTTCCAGCGCTTCGGCGGCGCTCAATGTGCGGCTCTGCGCGGCGTCGGCCGCCTCTTCCGCCCGCGCCGCCAGCGCGTGCCGGGCGTTGGCCGTGCTGTACAACTCGCGCCGCGCGTCGCGCTCGGCCTCCGCGAGATGCGTGGCCGCCGCATGGACCCGGTCGGCCGCGGCCGCGGCCGCGGCGGCGTCCACCGGCAGGTTGGACACCTGGTAGAGCGCACCCACGGCCAGCGTGCCTTCGCCGAAGAGACCGCGGACCGAGCAGCCGATGCACCGCGCGGCCCCGATGGCGCCGTCAAGCCGCTCCAAGCTCGCCAGACCCGGCAGGTGCAGCAGGGCGCTGGTCCTCTCGGCGGCCCCAACATTGGCGGGCGAGGCGGTCAGGAATCCCAAACCAGGCAACCACGCGAACGGCGTGTGCGCGGCCAAATCGAGTGCGGCTCGCGTCACTTTCGCTCTCGCAGATTGTACCTGAAGCCCCGGAAGGATGCTCTGGATGCGGAGGTGGTCCTCCTCCTGCGCCATGATCCCCAACGAGCCGTCAGCATCGACCGCCAGCGCGCCGTACTCCTCCCGGCTCGCCCACGCTAGGCTCGCGTAGCGCGCTTCCAGCAAGGTGGAGGCCTGATGGCCGAGCGCCCGGGCCCGGGGCAGCCATCCTCCCGCCATGAGGTAGGGCGCTTGGGCCTCCACGGCAGACCGCACGCGATGCTGCGCCTCGGCCAGCTGGTGGGGTGAGCAGCGCCATGGGAACGGTAGGCCGGGCAGGTTCCGGGCGGCGCGGCACCGGGTAGAGACCGCCACGTCGTGGCTCGGCCCCGTCTCCGAGGCCCAGGCGGGGTAGGGCAGGCCCATGCCCTCCAGGGCGCGTCGAAGGGATGTCACGCGGGCGCCTGACCGCCGACCGCTCCCGGCTGGGGCAGCAGAACGTGGGCGAACCACCGGTAGCATTCCGGGCATCCGGCCATGGCGGCGTCGAGCATCTCTGTTGGGCCCAAACCGCACGCAGGGCAGGCCCGCACCCCCGGCTCCTCGGCCGCCACTGTGGATGGATGCTCGGGGAGGTCGGCCAACGCCAGGAAGAGCCGCTCGGCCAACCCGCCGCCGAGCTGCGCCGCGGCTCTCAGGCAGGCGGCGCAGAGGGCCTCGGGGCCTTCTGGCAGAGCGCAACGCAGCGCCACGGGGTGGGGTGAGCCACAACGGCGGCACTCGGGAGTGGGCAAGGCCCCGCGTCGCTTCCGGGGAGTGGCTAGTCGAGGGCGCGGACGCCGTCGGTCCGCGTCCGTGCGTGGAACGCCTCGGTCAGCTGCTGTGTGACGCGTCCCGGTTTGCCGGAGCCCACGTCCCGACCGTCGAGCCGCACCATGGCGATCACTTCGGCGGCGGTTCCGGTGAGGAACGCCTCGTCGCAGGTGTAGCAGTCGTAGAGCGTAACGGCCGCCTCGCGCACCGGGATGCCCGACTCCTTCGCGCACTCGATGACTGTGGCCCGCGTGATGCCCGTGAGCGCTCCCTGCGACGTCGGAGGCGTGATCAGCTCGCCGCCCATGACCAGGAAGAGGTTGTCACCGGTCGCCTCGGCGACGTAGCCCTCCATGTTGAGCATCAGCGCCTCGCCGGCGCCCACGCGGTTCGCCTCCATCTTGGCTTGGATATTGTTGATGTAGCGCCCGAGGCTCTTGATCTGCGGATCGATGCAGCACGACGGCGGCACTCGCGTGGAGGCGGTCACCACCTCGAGCCCGTTCTCGTACATCGAGGGCGGATACAGGCTGAGCTGCTCGGTGGAGATGATCACCGTGGCGCCCGCCGGAATATGCGACGGGTCCAGCCCCAGCCCGACCCCGCGGGAGACCGTCACCCGGATGTACCCGGTCCTATGCTCGTTGGCCCGGACGGTCCGCACGACGGCATCGACCATCTCGACCGGGGTCATACCCAGGTCGATGGCAAGCGCCTTGGCCGAGCGGAAGAGGCGGTCGATGTGTTCCTTGAGGCGGAAGATCAAGCCGTTGTAGACCCGAATCCCCTCGAAGGCGCCGTCGCCGTACAGCAGGCCGTGGTCATAGATGTTGGCGTGCGCCTGGGCGCGCGGCAGCAGGGAGCCGTTGATGTAGACGATCTGTTCCATGGGTTCCTTCCAGGCTGAGACAGTGGCGGCGGGCGGCGGCGCCTCGCTACGGGCGCTCGGAGTCGTCTTCGGTGTGGACGCGCACGTTGGCCGGAGCGAAGAGGTAGACCCGGTCGCCGACCTTCTCCACCGAGCCGTCCAGCGCATAGGTGACCCCGCTGAGGAAGTCCAGGATGCGCGCCGCCTGATCCTGCGTGGCGCGCTCCAGGTTGACCACCTGCTGCTGGCCGTTCTTCAGCCCGTCGGCGACGGGCCGGGCGTCGTTGAGCACCGTGGCGTTCTTGCGCACGGTGACCTGGACCCCTCGCACGGCGTCCACTCGGATATTCGGACGCCGGCGTTGCATGGACATTGCCTCTTCGGCCTCGTCCTCGTGGGTCTCAGACGGGCCCGCTCCGAATCGCCGCTTGATCCAGGTCCATACTCCTGGCTCCTGTTGGTCTTCGTAGGGTTCCGTGTTGTACATCATGCGATCTCCTTGCGCGGGCCGAAGATTGCCGTGCCCACTCGGACCATGGTCGAACCTTCTTCCACGGCGACCTCATAGTCGCCGCTCATGCCCATCGACAGGACGCGCCTGTTCTCCGCCGGCAGCATCTCGTAGAGGCGCCGCAGCACCTCAAAGAAGGGGCGCACGCACTCGGCGTCCTCGAACGCCGGCGGCATCCCCATGAGACCGTCCAAACGCAGGCCCGGCATGGCTGCCATGGCTTCCGCAAGGGCCGGCACATGGGCCGGAGCCGCGCCGCTCTTGGCGCCTGCAGGGTCCAGGTTCACCTCCAGCAGGATGGGCTGCGTCGTCCCCGCGTCCAGCGCCCTCCGCGCCAGCTCCGCGGCCAGTCGCTCGCTGTCCACGCTCTGAACCAACGCGAATCTGCCCGCCACGCTGCGAGCCTTGTTCGTCTGCAGGCGCCCGATGAAGTGCCAGCGCACACCGGCGGGCGTCAGAGCCAGCTTGGGCAGGGCTTCCTGCACGTAGTTCTCGCCCAGGTCCCGCAGGCCCGCGTCGACGGCCTCGGCGATGAGCGACGCCTCGATCCGCTTCGAGACGCCAACGAGCGTCACCGAGCCGGCAACCCGCCCGGCACGGCTCTCCGCGGCGGCGATGCGCTGCCGGACGGCTTCGATTCTGGCGGCTACATCGCCCAATGAGGCGCTCCCTGAGGTTCCGGCGTGTACGGATGTCGACAACTATAGGCGAAGTCTTACTCGAAGTCTAGCACTGCCGGCGCAAACCCGTCAACGTATCCGCTCTGAAACAGTCACAACCGGCCCGGAAGGAGTCCCGCGGTCCGGCGTCCAACCTTGGGGCGGCTGGGAACACCTCGTCACGAAAGGGAAGCGGCATACCATGACGCATCGCGAACGGTTCAGGCGGCTCATGCATTACCAGACCGTGGATCGCGGCATCCACTGGGATTTCGGATACCTGACGGAGGCCATGGACCGCTGGGTGTCCGAGGGCCTGCCCGCCGAAGTCGGAGGAGGCGACGGCGACCGCATGGGCCGCATCAGCGCCTACTTCGGGAAAGACCCCACGCACTGGGTCCCGTGCCACCAGGGCCTCCACCCCGGCTTCCCGCACGAGGTGATCGAGGTTCGCGATCGCACGGTGGTTAGCCGCGACTACGAGGGAAACATCGTCGAGGAGATCCAGGAGGGCGAGCACACCATCCCGCACATCATCGAGAACGGGCTCAAAACCCGCGATGACTGGAAGCGCTACAAGGAGATGCTCAACCCCGAAGACCCGGTTCGCAGCCAGTGGGACTACGTCGCCCTGGGTGAGACGCTCAACAAGTCCGACCTGCCCGTGAGCATCGGATGCGGCTCCTTCATGGGTTGGATTCGGAACTGGGTCGGCGCCGCCAACCTCGGGTACATGCTCTACGACGATCCCGACCTCGTCTCTGAAATGGTCAACACGCTGGCCGACCTCTTCTGCGCCACCCTGGAGCCGGCCCTCAAGCAGATCGAGGTCGATCTCGCGTGGGGTTGGGAGGACATCTGCTTCAACAACGGCCCTCTGGTGGGGCCCAACCTCTGGCGGTCCATCGTGGCCGATCCCATGCGCCGCGTCATGCGCCTCCTCCGGCGGCATGGCGTGGACGTGATCCTGACCGACTGCGACGGCAACGTCCAGGCCCTGGCGCCGCTCTGGCTGGAGCTCGGCCTCAACGGTATGTTCCCCTGCGAGGTGGCGGGCGGCTCCGACCCCGTCATGCTGCGCAATCAGCTGGGCCGCGACGCCCTGCTCTTTGGCGGCGTCAACAAGCGCTGCCTGGACAGCCGCGAGGAGGCCCTGGCCGAGCTGAAGCGGCTGGCGCCGCTGGTCGAGGACGGCGGTTTTATCCCCTTCGTCGACCACCGCGTGCCGGGCTACGTCTCCTATGACGTCTACCGCTACTACGAGCGCGAGAAGCTGGCCATGCTCGGCTTCAGCCAGGCCGAGGTCGACTCCATTCCGGCGCTGGCCGGTCAGGCCGCCACCGTCGCCTCCTGCTACCGGGCCGGCGTCTGAGTCTTTGCGCCGAGCGGCGTGCCGGGGTCATTTCGCTGCGTATAAGGGTCACGGAGGACAGCCATGGCCCATCCGCAGCGCCGCGGCGCGCCGCAGCCCAACCGGCTGGCGCGGGAGCTCTCGCCCTACCTGCTGCAGCACGCCCACAACCCGGTCGACTGGCATCCATGGGGTGACGACGCGTTCCGCGAGGCGGCGGCTCGCGATCGCCCGGTGCTTCTCTCCATAGGCTACGCCGCGTGCCACTGGTGCCACGTGATGGAGCGGGAGAGCTTCGAGGACGCGGCCGTCGCGGATTACATGAACCGCGAGTTCGTCTGCATCAAGGTGGATCGCGAAGAGCGGCCCGACGTCGACCGCGTCTACATGGAGGCCCTGCAGGCCATGGGCGGCGCGGGCGGCTGGCCGCTCAACCTCTTCCTGACGCCCGCTCTCACGCCGTTTTACGGTGGAACCTACTGGCCGCCTGTGGAAGGCTATGGACGGCCCTCGTTTCAGCGGGTGCTGGAGGCCGTGGCCGAGGCGTGGCGCAGCGATCGGCCTGGGTTGGAGCGCCACGGCCGCGCCCTGGCCGAGCACATCGCAGGTTCCCTGGGAGCCGTCCAGCCGTCGCGCGCGGCCGGCCCTGACGTGATCGAAGCGGCGGTGACCCGGCTCCGGACGGCCTTTGTGCCCGACGTGGCAGGTTTCGGCGGCGCCCCCAGGTTCCCGCAGCCCATGGTCCTCGACTTCCTGCTCCGGTGCGGCGCGCCCGGGGCGGCCGAAATGGCGCTCGCCACGCTCCGGGCCATGGCTGCGGGCGGCATCCACGATCAGGTCGGCGGGGGCTTCCACCGCTACACCGTGGATGAACGGTGGCTCGTGCCGCACTTTGAGAAGATGCTTTACGACAACGCCCTGTTGGCCGACGCCTACCTGACGGCGTGGCAGGTGAACGGTGAGGCGCTGTATCAGGCCGTGGTTGAGCGTACCCTTGACTTTGTGCGGGCCGAGATGATGGAACCCGAGGGCGGCTTCTGGGCGTCCATCGATGCGGACAGCGATGGGGAAGAGGGGCTCTTCTACACGTGGACGCCGTCTGAGGTCGCGCAAGCGCTGGGCCGCGGCGCCGGGGCCTTCTGCGCCCGGTACGGCGTGACGGCTCGCGGGCACGTGGAGGGCCGGTCGGTGCCTCACCTGCGGGCCGGACGCGACGGCCCGGCCACCGCGGATGACCTCGGGAAGCTGCACGTCGAGCGGTCGCGCAGGGGCAGGCCGGCCACCGACACGAAGCTCATCGCCGGCTGGAACGGGCTGATGCTGGGCGCGTTCGCGCGGGCGGGTGCGGCCCTCGGCAGGGCCGACTATCTCCAGGCCGCCGTGAACGCGGCCGAGGCGTTGCTTGGCGACCATGTGTACCGCGAGCCGAATGCCGATGGGTTGCTTCGCCTTCGCCGGTGCGGTCGGACGCTGGACGCGGTGGACCCGGTCCACCCGACGACGCGCCTGAGGCGGTTCGTCGCATCGGACGCGGCAGGCCAGTTGGAGGACTATGCCGCCGTGGCCGTGGGCTTCCTACGTCTCTTCGAGGCGACGGGAGATGTCGCCTGGTTCACCGCGGCTCGGAATCTGGTGGACGCGGCGCGGGAGCGCTTCGGTGACAAGGAGCGTGGCGGCTACTTCGACACGCCTGACGACGCGCCGTCGCTGATCGTTCGTCCGCGCGAACTCGCCGACAGCGCCGTGCCGTCCGGCGGTGCGCTCATGGCGGAGGCGCTGCTGGAGCTGCACGCCCTGACCGGCGAACCGGTCTATCGGGCCGAGGCCGATGCGGCCATGTGTCAGGCCGTCGCGCTGGCGGAAGGGGCGCCGTTGGCCGCGGGCCGGTGGCTCGGCGCCATGCTGCGGACGGTTCGGCCGCCCGCCTATGTCGTCGTCGCCGCGGTCGAGGGCGACCCGGACGCGCCCGCGCTGTTGCGCGCGGCCCGACGCGCCGGCGGACCGAACGCATGGTGCTGTTCGGTATCGGCCGGTGCGCCCGATCCGCGTGCGCCCGCGGTGTTGCGCGGGAAGGCGCCCGTCGGTGGGCGGGCGACGGCCTACGTCTGCCGGTCGGGCGCCTGCTCCCCGCCGCTCGGCGGTACCGTGGCGCTCAGTGACTGGTGGGCTCGGGACGGCTCGGCGGCGTAACCGCATAGGTCGTAAGGTGTATCATCTCAAGTGTGGGTGTCGGCTATGGGCCGACGCCGTGGGTTACGCATGGCCGCCCCGTGGTTGGAGCGCTAAGGACGATCGATGACGCTCGTTAAGAGTCCGCCGACGACAGGAGGCAGTATCGACCCCAGGCTGGGCTACGGCATCTTGGACGCGCCTGGCCGCTCCCTTGGCCTCCAGTTGTTCAGTTCGGGCCGAATCACCAAGGAGCAGTTTGACAACGCCCAGAACCTCAGCGCGACCTCGGGCGTCTCCCTGGCCCAGGCGCTCGTCGAGTCCGGCGCCGACGCCAAGGTGGTGGGACCCGAAGAGGCTCTCAGCCTGGGCGTCGAGTACGAGGATCTCACCGCGACGCAGCCGGACCCCGATGCCCTGGCGCTGGTGCCGGAGAACATCATCCGCGCCACGCGCGCGCTGCCCATGCGGTTGCTCGGCAAAGGCGATGTCATTCGAGTCGCCATGGTCGACCCGCTGGACATCGGCGCCAGCGACCGCATCCACCACGTCACCGGCAGGCGCGTCGTCAGCACCCTCTGCATGGCCGGTGAGTTCCTCACGGTCGTCAACGAGCTCTTCAGCACCGCGAGCCGCACCACGGGCGCCCTGCAGGAGTTGGAGACCCTCGAACCCGACGACGACCCCGTCGCGCTGCGGCAGACGGCCGTGGACTCCGCGTCCGACGCGCCCATCGTCCGGCTGGTCGACTCGATCATGGATGCCGCCGTGGCCATGCAGGCCAGTGACATCCACTTTGAGGCCGGAGAGGCTGGTCTGGCGGTGCGGTTCCGGGTGGACGGGGTCCTGATCGTCCACGCGCAGATACCCCCCTCCCAGCGCTCCTCCGTCACCGCCCGGCTCAAGGTTTTGTCGGGGATGGACGTCACGGAGACCCGGCGACCGCAGGACGGCCGGATGCGCTTCCAGAGCCACGGCCAGCAGTTCGATATCCGGGTCTCGTCGATCCGCGTGGTCCACGGCGAGAAGCTCGTGCTCCGGATTCTGCGAAAGTCCGCCGTGCTGGTGCCGCTGGCGCGGCTGGGCTTCATGATCGATCAGCAACGCCGCTTCGAGACGATGATCACGCAGCCTCACGGTATGGTGCTGGTCGTCGGTCCGACCGGATCGGGCAAGAGCACCACGCTCTACTCGGGCCTCAACACGCTGAACGACGCCAAGACGAACATCATGACGCTGGAGGACCCCGTCGAATACAACGTCGAGGGGATCAACCAGGTGCAGGTCAATGCCAGGATCGGCCTCACCTTCGCCAGCGGCCTGCGCACCTTCGTGCGCCAGGACCCCGACGTGATCCTCGTCGGCGAGATCCGCGACCAGGAGACCGCCGAGATGGCCGTGCAGGCAGCCCTCACCGGCCACCTCCTGCTCAGCACGCTGCATACCAACAGCGCCGTTGGCACCATCACGCGGCTCGCCAACCTGGGTTTGGACCAGTTTCTCATCAGCCAGGCGCTCACGGGCGTCGTCTCGCAGCGGCTTGTGGCGAAGGTCTGCAGTCAGTGCGCCGAGGAGTACCGCCCAACGCCGGAGACCCTCCGCGCGCTGGGGATCGGCGCCGAAGAGCTGGCGGGGGCCCGCGTGGTCCGCGGCGTTGGGTGCCGCGCTTGCCACGGTCGGGGCCTGTCGGGCCGCCTCGGCATCTACGAGGTGCTGATCATCGACGAGGAGATGCGGCGACTCATCATCTCCGGCGCCGCCGAGGACGAGATGGAGACCGCCGCCGTCGAGCGCGGTATGCGGCCCCTGCGCGAGGCCGCGCTCTACAATGTGCGCCAAGGGATCACGACGCCCGAGGAGATGGGCCGCGTGGTCCTTGCCAAGGTGCTGTAGCCGCCTGATGGACGCCGAGCGCTCCGCCGGAAATCGCGAGGTGATTTTCATCCCGGCCCGTTCGGGTGCTGGGATTCGCTGTACAATCGGTGTGGTGGATCAGTTGCACCCGTGGAGATGCGGCCCGCTGAGTCGGCCAAGGTAGTGTAGAGATGCCATTATTTCAGTATACAGCGCGTGATCCCAACGGCCAGAAGGTGGTGCAGCTCGTCAACTACTCTGACGAGCAGGCCCTCCGCAAGCACCTGCGCGCCAACAACCTGTTCGTTCTGGAGGTCTCGGAGCGAAAGGGTCAGGCGCGCCGCGCGGGTGGAGGCGTGGGACTGGCGGACCTGATCACGTTCTGCCGCCACCTCCGCACCATGGTCTCCGCGGGAATGCCGCTCGTCTCCGCTCTGGACGCCATGGCCAGCCAGACCACCAGCGCGCGCTTGGGGCAGGCCCTCACCGACGTCACGAACGAGGTAGCCGCCGGCAAGACGCTCTCCCGCGCCCTCTCCGCGCACACCGCCGTCTTCCCTGAGGTGGTGATCATGCTGGTGGCGGCGGGCGAGGAGGGCGGTCGGCTGCCCGAGACGCTGGCGGAGGCCTCGCGTCAGTTGGAGGTCCAGCTCGACGTGCGGCAGAAGCTCGTCAGCGCCCTCATGTACCCGATCTTCACCCTGATCCTGACGGTCGGCGTGGTCACGGCCATGCTCGTCTGGATCGTGCCGACGTTCGCCAATATCTACAAGAGCCTGAACGCCCAGCTGCCGGGGCCCACCCTGGCCCTCGTGGCGCTGAGCGATCTGGTCAAGCGGTGGGGCTGGTTGTTCACACTGGTCCTTATCGCAACGGTGCTTGCGCTGAAGCGTTGGTACAAGACGCCCGAGGGACGTATCAGGCTGGACGCGGCCAAGCTCAAGATACCGGTGTTCGGCAGCCTGGTTCGCAAGTCGGCTTCCGCAAACCTCACGAACTGCCTGGCCGGCCTGCTCGAGAGCGGCGTTCCGCTGGTGAACGCGCTGGAGACGTCGGCTCAGGTATGCGGCAACGAGGTGATGTCGGTGGCGGCGCGGGCCGCGGCCAAGAACCTGATCATCGGAAGACCGTTGTCGTCGGAGCTGGAACGTTCGGGGCAGTTCCCGCCCATGGTGACCCGGATGGTCGCCCTGGCCGAGGAGGTCGGAGCCTTGCCCGAGGTGCTGAAGCAGATCGCCGATGGGTACATCGAGGACGTCGACTACGCGGTCAAGCGTCTCCTCTCGGTGATTGAGCCGATCATGGTTGTTTTTGTGGGCGGTATCGTCGGGGCTCTGCTCGTGGCGATGTACTATCCCATCTTCAACATGGGCAATGCGTTCCTTGGCGCCGGATAGGCCGTCTAATGCTCCGGTAACGGACGGGCGTCACACTCATCTCATTCGTCGTCGTGCCTAGTCGTCATCGTACTTACCTAAGGAGAAGGACATGTCCACTCGCAACACCCGGCGCGGCTTCAGCCTCGTCGAACTCCTGGCCGTCGTACTCATCCTTGCCGTCCTCGCCGCCGTCGCCGTACCCCTCTACCTGAACACGCAGGCCAACGCTTCGCTCCGAACCTGCAAGGCCAACATAGCTGCGATCGCCGCGGCTGAGACAGCCAAGGCGCTTCGTGGCGGCGCCTACGTCGCCTTGGATGCGTTGGTTGGAGCCTCTGAGGGTCTGGCTGAGGCTCCGGTCTGCCCGTCCGGCGGCGCGTATACCGCGACAGTCGCCGGAACCGGCGCGTGCACGATCCACTGCAGCACAGTCGCGCATGCAGCCCTTGATAAGGTTCTCGCCGCGCCGACGCCTGAGGAGCTGTAATCGGCCTGAGCCGATCTGTTCGCCGCGCCCGCCGCAGGCCACTCGGCCGGCGGCGGGCGCGGTCGTCCGTGGCGTCCTTGAGGCTGCGCGAGGTGTCGAGATGATGGCTGTCAATCCGGTCGTGCGGCATCGCCGCCGCGCCGGTACGACCTACGTGGAGCTGCTTGCGGCGGCCATGATCCTGGCGATCGTGGCGGCCGGCGGCGTGGCGACCTGGTCGTTCGTCAGCCGCGCGCCCGCCAACAAGCGCGCCACCGAGATGGCGTCGCTGATCGGCGTGCAGGAGATCGAGCGACTAAAGGCCACCGGGTACACCAACCTGACGGCGTCGGCGCTGGACGGCTCCGGCAATCCCGTGCAGGTGGTCCGTTACTACGACAAGTACGGCGCCGTCACCACGGTGGCGGCCTCGCGGCGCTATCAGGCGCGCTCCTGCGTGGTGGTCGTCGTGAACCGCAACAGCAAGGCCGACAAAGAGGACCTCAAGGAGTTGCGCGTGGAGGTTTGGGACGCCGCGGGAAGCCGACGGTACTCCAGTGTGTCGACGCTGCTCTGCTTCGGGGGGGTCTAGCGTGGCCGGCCCCGGCGTTCGCCGCGCGCGGCGCATGCGTGGCGTCTCCCTCGTGGAGCTTCTTGCGGTGTCGGGCATCATGCTCTTCATCGTGGTGGCGACCTTCCAGTTGTTCCGTGTGGGCAACTACCAGGCTTCCCAGGGGCGCGACTACAGCCAGATACAGACCGAGACGCGCCAGGCGCTCAGGCCGGCGCTCCGCGTGATCCGTGCGGCGAAGTCAGTGGTGGTCAACGGAACCATGGGAACTCTCTCGGGGCAGTCGAGCACGGCGGCGCAGCTCGTCGTACTCGTGGCGCGATCCGACGGCACCGAAGTGCTCTGCCGCTATCATGTCTATCAGGGCACACTGTACAGGCAGACCAGCGGCGATGCCGCTCCCGGCCTCGCCATGCTCACAGGGGTCACCGGAGTGATGTGGCACTACTATGTGACCAGCGCCGGCGCCCGAACCCTGACGGACGGGGCGCCCGCCGCGGCGAACGAGGTGACCGTGGGTCTGACGGTGATGCGCGGAAACGTCTATACTTCTACCAATGCCGGGGCATCTCTGCGGGTGCTGTCTCCGGGCTGAGTGTGCGGTCGTCGCCGCGCTGACGCCCCCGCTCCGCTGATGCAGCGAGGATGACGGAACCATGGCCAGCGATGTCAGAGGCGTAACCCTCGGGATTTACGTTTCCGAGGAGGCCATCACGGGGATCTTGGCCCGCAGCACCAGGGGCTCAGTGAGCATCCGCGCCGTCGGCGCTGTGATGACGCCGCCCGGCATCTTCGCGGACGGCATGGTGCGCGAGCCAGCGCATCTGGGCCACGCCGTTCGGCAGCTCTGTCGATCGCTGGGAGCCAAGACGGCCAGCGTCTCCGTGGCCATGTCGCCCTCCTCCGTCGACCTCCGCGCACTCCAGCTGCCCGATGTGCCCGAGCGCGAGCGGCGGATGTTGGTGCGCGGCGAACTGGAGCAGATCGGCGCGTTGCCGCACGGCAAGGGCGGCCTGGACTTCCTCTGGGCGGCGACCCAGCGTGACGACGAGCGTCACGATGCCGACGTCTTCGCCTGCTCGGCTCCCGACGCGGCCATCGACAGCATGCGCGACGCCATGCGAGCGGCGGGTCTCACCGTTCACTGCTTGGAGGCATCGTCGCTCTCGCTGATGCGTGCGGCCGCCACCTTGCCGGTGGGGGACCAGGTGTCGGACGCATCCGGGCACTCGGGGGGCGGCTCAGCCGCCGGGCGCCGTTGCGCATACCTGATGCCCTCTGCCGAGCATTCGGACCTCTGCTTCCACGACGGAACCGGGGTGCGCTTCATTCGCCGCATCACCAGCGGAATGCGAGAGATCGCCGGCGCCTCGGGCATCGACGTCGACACATCGACAGCCGCCGCCGCGCCGGTGTGGGGGGCGACGGACCCCGCCGCCACCGAGACCGACATCGCGCAGGCGTACGGCGGAGGCGGCATGGGTCTCTTCCGCCAGGAGGTGGTGCGCTCCTTCCAGTACTACGCGCGCGGACGGGCGCCGGACCTGCTGCCCGAGCGGCTGAGGATTCTGGGCCCCGCCAAGGATGTGGAGCGCGTCCGATCCGTGCTGGAGCAGTCGCTGCAGGTCCCGATGGACACCGACGACCCGCTGGCGACCTTCGGCCTGCCGCCGGTCTCCACCAGCCTCTTGCCCATGCCGGATGCGCTGCTCGCGGCGCTGGGAGCGGCGCTCGCCGAGACGGCCTCCACCGTTCCGCCCATCAACGTCGGGATGCAGGAGGCCGAGGCGGTCTCGCGGCGCCAGGCGCCGACGACGTTGGCGTTCGGCTTGGCCGGTTCCACGGTGTGGGTGCTCGC
>JAPLCQ010000151.1 GCA_026392115.1 Armatimonadota bacterium
GTCACCCCAGTGGACCGTGACGTTGCCGCCGGCGTCCACGGCCGAGTAGATGTCGTAGGAGAAGGTCCACTTGTACCCGAGTTCGCTGTTGTGGGTGCCCTGGCTGTTGTGGTAGAGGGCGAACTCCACGGGCATGCCGCCGCAGGCGGTCCAGCCCACGAGCGGGATTCGGGTGAGCTTGTTGCCGTTGCCGGTGTTGGTCCCGGCGGACGTGCCTTCCCAGGAGTACGTGGTGCCGGGCGCGGGATCGACGGAGATGACGTGGTTCTCGCCGCCGCCGCCGCCCATGAGGCGGATCTCCGGCCCGTCGGCGCCGGCAGGGGACTGCGCCGCGTGGGGCCGGCGGGGCGCAACCAGGCGCGGGCCTACGGCCCGCCGCGCGGCGGGCGACCGAACCTGCCCGAGCGGCTGGGCCTCGGCCGACGCCGGCGCGGCCGGCACACAGCCGAGGAGCAGGCTGACGGAGAGCGGCCCGGCCAGCCATCGTGCGAAGCGCTGAAGTCTGCGAACGGAACGGCTCATTCATTCCCTCCTTCAGGGTGGTCGGCCTGAAGGCGTAGCCGGTACAATGCCGGCGTACCCCTTCAGGGGTTGGCCGCCCGGTTCATCGCTCTTGCAGGGGAGGGGCCGGGCGGCCCTTGTTGTTAGTGCTGCTTCGGACGCTCCGGTGGGTCCGTGTGCGGTGGGAGCCGGACTTCGCCACGGACACACACGGACGCACACGGACGTCCACGGACTGCCGAGGCGACGGGGCGCATGGGTGCGCCGATGGAGTCGGGGCCCTTCGCGTTGCTCAGGGCGACGGCAAAGGCGGCGCGGGCGGGGGTGGCGAAGGCAGGCGTGGAGGAGGGCGGTTGGCTGCATCCGCCTGACTGTGCCGCGCCGGCAAGCGCCGGCATGAGAACTAACCGTGCCGTTTGCATCTCTGCTCATCCCACGAGAACCACGAACCAGCCCCTCACTGACCTGCTGAAGACTTTAAGTACTTGACGCACGCACATGATAGCGGGTTGCATCTGGCTTGTCAAGGGGCAAATCGGGCGCTCCGCGAGCTTGCCCCCCGAGGCCGCGTGAATGCCGGGGCAGATCGTCCGTCGGGGCGCATGGGCGCGGCGCCGGCGTCGAGGCCCTTCGCGTTGCTCAGAGCGGCGGCGCCCGCCGGCGAGGCGCCTCCGCGCGGGGCAGGAAGCGCGACCCGCCGCGGTGAACTCTCTGCCCCGAGGCCGCCCAGCGGCGGCCATCCCCCACGCAGGCGGATCGCCACCCATGACGCTCGTACACAGGGCCCTGGCCGTGCTGGCCCTTGCCGCACCGATGGCCGCACTGGCCGCCCCAGCCCGGCCCGCGAACCCCGGATACAAGCGGCCCATCAGCTTCGAGGCGCTCCGCGGCGGCTTCGCGCAGCCGGACATGCTCTATGCGCCCTTCGCCTTCTGGTTCTGGGATGAGCCCATCCAGGCCGCCAAGATGACCCGCATGGCCGCCCGCATGGCCGAGGGGGGCATGAACCCCGGCTACGCGCACGCCCGCATGTCCATGGTCGGCACGCCGCCGCTGCCCGGCGAGCAGTGGCTGGGCGACCTCTGGTTCAAGACCTTCGGCGCGGCGCTGGGCGAGGCCGAGAAGCGCGGCGCCTACCTGGGCTACTGCGACGAGTACTGGTGGCCCAGCTTCCAGGCAAACGGCCGCGTGCTGAACCAGCATCCCGGGCTGAAGGCCGTGTCGCTGGCCTGGAAGTGCTACGACGTGAAGGGCGGCGCCGCGCTCACGGCCCCGTCCTCCCTGTTCGTCAGCGCGGCCAAGCGGCTTGAGCCCGCGCCGGACGCCGGCGAGACACCCGCCGAGACCCGCCTCGGCCGTTGGATCTGGCACCCCGAGGCCCAGCCCATCGAGCATCGCTGCTGGTTCCGCAAGCGCGTGGACGTGCCGGCCGACCGTCCATTGCGCCGGGCCGCCGTGCGCATCACCGCCGACAACGCATTCCGCCTCTTCATCGACGGCCGCGAGGCGGCGGCGTCCGACGACTGGCACGTGGTGCAGGAGGTCGATATCACCGCCCGCATGGCGCCGGGCCCGCACACGGTGGCCGTGGAGGCGCGGAACGTGGACGGCGGCTTCGGCCTCACCGCGGGGGTGCTGCTGGACTTCGGAGGCGGTCGATCGCAGCTCATCCTCACCGATGGCAGCTGGCGCACCAGCCTGCAGGCGGCGCCGGGCTGGTCGGAGCCGGGGTTCGATGACAGCGGCTGGCGCGGCGCGGCGGTCATCGCCGAGGCGGGCGCGGCGCCCTGGAACCTCTCGCCCGGGCCGGCCGATCTGCACGTGCCCGCGACGATCCGGTCGGCCTCGCTCCGCGTCATCGGCGGCGGCAAGCCCTTCCGCTGGACCGCGCCGGCGGGCTCCGATTGGCGCGTCTACGCGTTCACCCTCTACGACCATGCGGGCGTGGACGGCGGCCAGGTGAACTGCCTCGATCCGAAGCTGGCGCCGGCCTTCATCCAGATTGCCCTGGAGCCCTACGCCCGGCGCATGGCCGGGAAGATGGGCAAGGGCATTCCGGGCGACTTCATCGACCACGAGGGCGCGTACGGTTGGAGGCTGGCCTGGTCCGACGCCCTGGCGGCCCGGTACAAGTCCCGTTACGGCGCCGACCTGCGGGCCCTGCTGCCCCTCATGGCCGACGTCGACGCCGAGGGCTTCTATCCGGCGCTCCGCTGGCGCTGGTACGACCTGGTCTCGGAGCTCTACTCGGGCCAGTTCGCCCAGGTCACCGCCTGGCATGAGAAGCGGGGCATGTACACCACGGCGCACGTCTGGGAGGAGAGCCTGCCGGCCCAGGCCTACGCCGTGGGCGACCACATGCGGCTGCTCCGGTCGCTCACCATGCCGGGCCAGGACTGCCTGGGGACCAAGGCCGTGCTGGTGCACGACTTCAAGGAGGTCGCCTCCGTGGCCGAGTTCGGCGGGCGGCGAGCGGTCACCGAGCTCATGGGCGCCGGCGGCTGGGGCGTCATGACCCCCGGGTTCCTGAAGCAGTCGATCAACGCCTGCACCGCGTGGGGCATGGGGCACGTCATCCCCCATGCCGTCTTCGCCCAGCGCAAGCTCACCGGCAACCCCTGGATGCCCGACTTCTACGAGTCGAACCCCATGTTCCCCTGGCTGCGGGTCTGGAACGACTTCGTGCGGCGCACCAGCTACGTCAACAGCCACTGCCATGCCGTGCCCGACGTGCTGCTCTACAACCCGCTGGAGATCCTCTGGACGCTGGCCGACCACAACCTGCTCCATGCCCAGCGCAACCTGCCGGGCCTGGTCTGGACCTGGCCCGAGGACAACGCCAACGGGCGCCGCGCCAACGCCATCGACCGCGCCTACAGCAAGGCCATGCAGGACCTGACCGACGCCCGCGTGGAGTTCCTCATCGGCGACCGCCACTACCTGGGCGGGATGCAGGTCCGCGGCGGCAAGCTGGTGACCGGGCCCTTCGCGTTCGGCGCCGTGGCCCTGCCGCCGCTGGAGGTGTTGCCGCTGGCGGTGGCCCGGAAGCTGGCGGCCTTCGCCGAGGCAGGCGGGCGGGTCTACGCGCTGGGCGAGCTGCCGCGCGCCTCGGCCGAGCGCGGGGTGGCCGACCCGGAGATGGCTGCGCTCATGGCCCGCCTGGCGGCCGCACGCACCTTCACGCAATGTCCCGCCGAGCCGGCCGCAACCCGGTCGCGCTGGGAGTATGGCCCCGGCTCCATCGTCGAGGGCTCCGGCGGCTTCGGGCTGGCGCCGCTCCTGGCCGCCGGCGCACCCGGCCTGACGAGTCCGGTCAGCTTCGAGCAGGGCGGCTTCGCCATGCTGCAGCGGCGCATGAACGTGGACGGCCGCGATCTCTACTGGCTGGCCAACAACACCGGCAA
Source organism: Armatimonadota bacterium (assembly GCA_026392115.1). GTDB lineage: Bacteria > Armatimonadota > Chthonomonadetes > Chthonomonadales > CAJBBX01 > CAJBBX01. The sequence continues at coordinate 3,906 of JAPLCQ010000151.1, forward strand.
GGCGCAGGAGTGCCGCCTCCACCTGGCCGGAGCCCGCGGGGCAGCCGAGCTATGGGACGCCGAGACCGGCGCCACGCGGCTCGTGGCCTCGAGACGCGACGCCACCGGGAGCCGGGTCACGCTTCGCTTCGGCCCCTACGAGGGCTTCTGGCTCGCCTTTGACCCGAAGCGGGCGGCCGTGGCCACCGAGCGTGGAGCGGGCGTGGCAGGCGTCGTGCCGGTGACGGGTCCGTGGACCGTCCGCTGTGAGCCCGGCCTGCAGCCCGTGGTCGATGACCCCGTGGCCGCGCCGGCCGAGTTCGCCGCCGGGGTGGAGAAGCCGCTGGAGGATTGGTCACGCTGGATGTCGGCCCGCTTCAGCGGCGTGCTCACCTACCGCACCACGGTGATACTCAATGCCCAGCCGGGCATGCGCCTGACGCTGGACCTGGGCACGGTACACCACGCGGCGGCCGTCACGGTGAACGGCAAGCCCTGCGGCGCCCGCATCTGGGCCCCGCACACCGTCGACATCACCGATGCCGCCCGCCCCGGCGCCAACGTGCTGGAGGTCCGCGTGGCCAACCTGGCCAACAACAGCTACGGCGACCTCCGCCCGTCGGGCCTGATCGGCCCGGTCAGCGTGTGGGTCACCGTGCCGTAGCATCAAGCAAAGGGCGCTGGGCCGGTCCTCAGGCCATGTCCAGCGCCCAGAGGCTCCCCTGCCGGAGGCGGAGATCCAGCCGCACCGGCTGGCCAGCCGGGAGGCGGGGCATGCGGCGCCAGCGGATGGGCAGGGCCACGCCGTCGCCTCGCACCGCGACGCACTCCGAATGGGTGTAGCCGGGGATCGGCTTGCCCGCCGCGTCCAGCAGGCACACGGTGAGTTCGCCCGCGACAGCAGCGTTGACGGTCAGGGACGTGCCGGACGGCAGCAGCAGCGGCGTTCGGAGCGTACCCGGGTCTTCGCTGGCCCGCCGGGCCACGTAGCGGTCTCGGGGCATTCGCGCCAGGCCGATCTGCCGCTCCGTGAAGCGCTCGACCTTGTGCCCGCGGGCGTAGCCCGCATAGTAAATGTACGTGCGGTCGCCTACGAGCAGTTGGCAGTCGCCCCATGCCATGGCATGGTCCCAAGCGCCCACGCGCGGGTTGCGGTCCATGAAGGGCGTCCGGTCGCGGGTCCAGCGTTCGCCGTCGCGGCTCCATGCCAGCGTGGTATAGCCGAGCCCGTAGCCGCCCGGCGGCGCGTTCTCCACCTTCAGGTCGTCGCGCAACACCTTGACGAGGCCGATGAGGAGCCCGCCCCGCGCCAGCACTCCGGACATGCAGTAGAACTGCGTCTCGCCGGGGTCGTCGGCCTCGGGGGTGATGATGCGCCACGGCTCGCGCCAATGGACCAGGTCATCACTGACGCTCTGCATGGGAATGCGCTGCTGCCCGGCCCAGGCGGGCCCGGTCGTGTAGCTGGAGACGAGGGCCAGGTATCGCTTCCGGATGGGATCCCAGTGGATGCTGTTGATATCGTGGTCGTGGCGGATCACCGGGCCGGCCGGCAGGCGCGTCCAGCTGAGGCTGTCAGGCGACGTGGCGATCTGTAGACCGCCGTCGTCCCAGTAGCCGTACTTGAAGCGCCGCGCCGGGTCGCGCTCGCGTGCGCCGTCGTCGAGGATACTGACGCCGAACTGGATGTGCCCCGGGTCCGGCAGCACGCGGTGTGGCCGCTCCCAATGGACGCCGTCGTCCGAGGCCATGGTGGCCAGATGCGACTGCGAAGCGCTCTCGGGTACGCCGTACCAGATGCGGAAGCGTCCGCCGGGCTCGCGCAGCACGGTGACGTAGGGCTGGAAGCACTTATCCTCCGGCCCGGTCACCACCGGCTCCGGCAACCGATCCGGCGGCGTCACGACGCGCTCAAGGCCCTGCGAGGTCTCGATCAGCGCATCGTCCAGCAGCAGTTGCGGGCCAGGCCCCAGCTCCATCGGAGCATGGCCCAGGCCGTCGGCCGAGCCCGACAGCCCCGCCGCAGCAGCGACGGCGGAAACGGCCAGTTCACGGCGGCTGAGTTCGTGGGTCATCAGGTATTCCACCTTGTGGTGCGCTCCATCGTCAACCCCTCACGGCTCGCCCAGCGCCACAATCGCCCACAACCCGAGGGTGGGCACGACCACGCGACCGTCGCGGACCGGCAGTATCTGCGGCTCGCATCCCGGCGCGTAGACCCGAGCCTCACGGGCGGACGGCACTCCCAGCGCCTTCAGGTCGAGCGTGAGGGTTACGTTGGCCTGGGGCGTCACATCGTCGGCCTTGCCATCGTATGCGTAGCTCACCAGGTGCACCAGGGCGGACCCGCGCTTCACCCTCGGGAACGCTCGCACGGGGCCCGGCGCGACCGCCTTGGCTGCGGGATGCAGCGCGGCCATGGCGGCATCCACCGCGTCGTAGACCCCTCCGCGCCTCGCCCGACGCTCCAGCAGGCGGCCGTCCGCCGGGTCGAGCTTCTCGCGGTGCGGTGCGACCAGCGGACGCCTCGATGATAGGTCGGCGGCCACCAACGGCTTGTCCACGATCTCGTCGCCCGCCAGCACGAGCCGGAACGCGACGTTGGCCGCGGTCAGCCGGGACGCCGCGTCGATCCATGGCTGCGGACCGTTGCGGAAGGAGCGGTGCGGCATGAGCAGGTCCATGTCGGCATAGGCCTCGTAGCCGTCGAACAGCCCGGCGTTCTCGCGCACGAACCGGTAGAGCGGCGCGAACCGCTCCGCCGGGCCCTGGTACCAGTGGGTGCCCTTCTCGGGCGTGTAGCACCACTGGCGGTGCGGCGCCATCAGGCGATGGCCCGCCGCGTAGCCCAGCGCGATCCAGTGGCGCACCAAACCGTGTAGCTGCTTCTCCTGGACGTAGGCCCAGTCTTGGCCGCTTGCCGTGGCGGCATAGGGGCGGCCCACCGCGTCGGCCAGACGGTAGGCAAGGATTGGCGCGTCACTGGGTTTGCGGCCGGCGGCATGGTGGTCGGTCTCGGCGCTGAAGAGATCGAGCACCTTGAAGTCGGCCAGGTGGAGCGGCCAGAGAAGCCCGGCGTTGGCGCCGACGGGCACCGGCTTACCGGCGACCGCCTCGGCTGTCGCGCGGAGCTCGGCCATGAGGGCGGCGGCCGCCTTGCACTGGTACGCGGTCCAGACCGGCCAGGCGGGATGCTGCGTGGGCTGTCTGCCGGGCGCCGCGGCCAGCCAGGCCCGCACATCGGCTCGGAAGTCGAACGCGGCGGCGTCGGCCTTCGCGAGGGCGCCGCGGCGATCCGGCGGCTGCGCGGCGAGGTAGCCGCGGAAGCCCTCCACGCACCGGTCGCAGAAGCAGACGCCCAGCCAGAGCCCGCCGGACGTGCCCATGTGGTCATCGACGTGGAGACCCTCGGCTCCGGCCTTGATGGTCTCGGTGACGCGCTCGCGGAGGTAGGTGCGGAACCGCGGCTGGTTGGTGCAGCACCACCAGTAGGGTATGCCCTTGTGCTGGTGGTCGGTTAGCCACGGCACCTTGACGGGCTTGCCGTCGATGTCCCGGCAGAGCGCCTCGGCGTAGGTCTCCGGGAAGCGGTCATGGTAGCGGTTGAACTCGGTGACCATGCCGACGCTGCCGAGCCACCGCACGCCCTTGGCCTCGGCCAGCGCCCTGGCGTCGGGCTTGCCGCCCCATGCCAGCACGGTTGCGCCGTAGTCGGCGTAGGTCTGCCGGTCGGCCTGGTACATGAACACCACATCCGACCGCGACAGCGCGGGTCCGGCGGCTCGAGGCTCCATCGCCGTCGCCGCGAGAAGGCTCAACGCCAGCATGACCATGGTCGCTCCTTGTCCGTTGTGACGGCTCAATGCCGTTTCGCAAGCCTCGCATTCGTAGCGGAGGACGCGTCGGCGACCTTCAGCCGGTCATCGGCCAGCGTGAACCAGTCGGCGGGATTGGTCTCGCTTGTCCTCATACGAGCCGTATCCCCCGCGATGTGATCTCGCGGTAATATGCCCCGCCATCGGCCAGACGCTTCTCGTGGCCGGCCGGTCCCTCCACCAACAGGTCGACCCCAAGGTTTGCTCCGGTGGCCCGGACAGGTCGCCATGACCTGCGGATGCGTGTCGCCTCTCGGCACGGCGATGCGGTGAGGTCCTTCACGACGAGCAGGTCCACGTCGCTGTGACGGTCGGGGTTGCCGTAGGCATACGAGCCGAAGAGAATCACCTGGTGTGGGGAGAACTGCTCAACGAGGACGCGGAGGTAGGGCAGCAGGTCGTCGGCGATCCTGCTGACCGGGTACCGCGGATCACGCAGCACGCCTTCGCGTATGTGCGGATGCTCGTCGTTCATGGGCTTGAGTGGCGCTCCATCGAATTCGGCTCAGGCTGCCAGGTTGACTCGTGTACCAGTATATACGACGACCGACCGTAATACCGGGTGTGCCGATGGTCCCGCGCCCCGCCGACATCGCGTAGACTGAGTCTGCTCGCTCGCGGCCTGCGCCCGGGAGGGCGATGCCTGCTGCCGTTAGGAGGTCCTATGCGCGCACACACCCTCGTACTTGTGCTGACGCTCTGGCTGGGGCTGCGGGCCTCGGCGGCGCCGCCACTCCGCTGGGACTTCAGTACCGGCGCCGATGGCTGGACGTCGGGCCACGAGTGCAGCCTTGCCGCGTCGGACGGCTCGGTGCGCGTCACCTCCACCGGGCCCGACCCCTTCATGCATGGACCCGCCGTGCGCGTGCAAGGCCCCGTGCAAATCCGGATGCGGGCGCGCTTCGCCACGGCCGGGCAGGCCCGGCTCTACTGGACCGTGCTGCAGCCATCGCTGGTCTCCTCTGCCTGGGGCGAGAACGCCGTGGTCTACTTCGATGTGGCGCACGACAACCAGTGGCGCGAGATCACCGTGCCCGTGGACGTGGACGGCGTCATCACCCAGCTCCGGATCGACCCCGGCAAGGCAGCCGGCGCCGCCGAGTTCGATTGGGTCGCCGTTGAGCCGCTGCGCGTGGCCGAACCGACCGGAGGCTCGGGCGGCGCGGCGAAGCCGGTCACGGTGGCTGCGGGCCCCATCTCCGTGACGCTGGATCCGCGCGGCCGAACCCTCGCGGTGCGCGATGCCCGCACGCGTCGCCTCTGGCGATCCGACCGGTTCCGCGGCCTGGCGGTCACGTCGGCTCGGAAGCTCGGCGCATCGGCCATGCAGGTCGGATTGCGCGACCTCTCGTCCGGCCTGGCCGCCGGCTGCCGCATTCAGGCCGCCGCCGACGGCTCCGTGCGGTTCGCCCTGAAGGCCGCCGAGCCGCGCGGCGCATTCAGCCGCTTCTCCTTCCCGCCGGCGCTCCGCTCCGATCTGACCGACGGGGCGCTCGTATTCACCAACCGCTCCTGCGGCCAACTTGTGGGCCAGGGCGTCACCGACTACCCGGTGGCCGCGCTGGGGAGCTACGGCAACCTGGGTCTCGATATGCCCTGGGTGGGCGTGGTGGACCGCGCGCGAGGCGACGGCGCCATGCTGCTGCTCGAGACGCCCTGCGACGCCTTCGTCTCCTTCGAGCGCGACCCGCGCGGGCGCATGTGGCCGCAGGCGCACTGGTCGCCCGCCAAAGGCGCCTTCGCCTACACCCGGGCTGCCTCCTACCGCTTCACGCCGTCGGGCGGCTACGCGGCCCAGGCGCGGCTCTACCGGCGCTACGCCGACGCCACGGGCCTCACGAGGACGCTGGCGCAGAAGGCCGCGAGCCGTCCCCGCGTCCGCGGGCTGCTCGGCTCTGCCAGCGTCTGGGGCCTCCCCGGCGGCATGGGCGATCCCATCCCCGCCGTTCGCATGGCCGCCCAGATGAAGGCCCACGGGCTCTTCCCGGCCCTCCTGAACCTGGCAACGGACGTGCCCGACGCGGCGGTCCCCGCGCTCAACGCCATGGGCTTCCTCACCGGCGAGTACGACAACTACGACGACGTGCGCGAGGGACCCATCGGCATCACGTCCGGCCCGGTGGAGAAGCACGCCCTCCGCCTCCAGGGCGGCGCCAAGGCCACCGGATGGGTCAACGAAGACGGCTCGCAGATGTACCGCCGCTCGACCTCGGTCGTCACCGGCGTGGCGCGCGAGGTCGTTCCGGCCATGCTCAGGCGCCGGCCCTTCTCGGCTCGATTCCTGGATGTCACCTGCACCGTGGATCTGATGGAGGACCACAGCCCCACTCAGGGCTACGACAAGCGCGGCGACCTGCACAACCGCCTGCGGCTCTACGGCTACATTGGCTCGTTGGGACTGGTGGTGGGCGGCGAGCACGCCAAGGCCTGGTCCCTTCCGGTGGTGGACTACGCCGAGGGCAAGCTGAGCGGCCCCTTCTGGTGGGAGATGCCCGCCGGCTACCTGAAGGCGCCCAAGACCCGCGCCGACATCAAGCCCAACTACCTGCGCTGGGGCGTCAACCCGGCGGCCCGGATCCCGCTCTGGGACCTGGCGTTCCATGACTGCATGGTCAACACCTGGTATTGGGGCGACTGCAGCGGATACTACACCGACGTCGCGCCTGAGCTGGACGAGTTCCAGGACCTGAGCGCCATGCTGTACGGCGCCGTGCCGCTCTACTGGATGAACCACCTGGGCTACGGCTGGGACCGGCACCGGGCGCGTCTGCTGGAGAGCTACTGGCTCGCTTCCAGCCTGCACAAGCAGATCGGCTTCGCCAGGATGACCTCGCACCGCTTCCTGACGCCGGACGGCATGGTGCAGGAGACCCGCTTCTCAGGCGGCGGCCGCGTCACGGTGAACTACGGGAAGGCCCCGTACCTGATGCCCGGCTCGGGCGCGCTCCTCGCGCCGTACGGCTTCGTGGCGACCGCGCCCGGCGTCACGCAGTCGCGCACGCTGGTGGGCGGCTCGCCGGTGACGGTGGTCCGCACGACGGACCGTCTCTTCGTGCGCACGACACAACGCCAGACAGTCGGGAGTGTCACCGTCAACGGGCGCGCCTTCATCTACCCCGGCGGCGACGGGCGGACGCGCATCCTGGTCGAGTCGGCTGACGACTGCCGCATCGCCCTGGGGCCCGGCGCCCACCGTGTCGCCAGACTGGATGAAGAGGGCAAGCCCACCGAGGCGTTCCGGGAGGTGCAGGGCATGGTCGAGATCCCCGGCGGCGAGGGACTTCGGCTGTATGGGGTGGAGGGGACGGTGGCGGTGCGGTAGAGGGACGGGGTACCGTCAGGGGAGGGCGCCCTTGGACGTTAAGGGATGCGCCCTCAGCGTGCAGGTCACGCTCACCTCGTCGGCGATGTATCGGGGTTGTGGGCGCCCCGCGAGCCGCATCTGCTCGCGGATCGTGGCAAGCCCCTGCCCTTCGCCCTGCGCCAGGCCGAGCTTCATGAAGACCCACGCCAGCGTCTGGTTCCGCCAGCGGGGCGCCAGATCGCCTCGGCGCAGACCGGCCAGGGTGCTGCCGGTCGGCAGGGCGCCCGGCGAATGAAACTCGATCCGATCGGCGAAGACCGTGATGCGCGTGGGATCGGGCAGGCAATAGTCGCGGTGGGCGAGGACATTGCCGAGGGCCTCCTGTTCCATTCGGTCTGCTCGCTCTCGCGCCGGGCGAGCTCGTTCAGATCGATCCTGGGTCTCATGTCGAGGCCACCTTTCGCGCCGGGTACGTGGGCCAGGCCGCCGCTCCGTGCGCGGCAGGCTCCATCGCGTAAGCATACCCAAGCGGAACGGAAGGCGCTGGCCGCGGGCGTCGAGGCCGGCCTACAGCCCCTCCGCCAGTTTGCGGACCTCCTCGAAGCGGCCGTCGGCCAGCAGGCTGCCGTAGGCGCGCATGGCCCCTGACCCGAGGTTGCGCCAGGCGGCCCAGACCTGCTTCTGCGAGGCGGCCAGCGACACCTGGCGGTTGACGATGGCCTCCTCGGCTCGGAGGAAGGCCTCCAGCGTCGCCTCATCCCACTTCGGCATCGCGGCGCCCACGCGCGCCAGGCGTCCCGTGATGACCTCGGTGATGCGGCGGCCCTCCTCGGCGGTGGCCTCGCGCGGGTCGCGGCCGCCCACGCCCTTGTGCGGCGGCTCGCCCAGCCGGGTCAGGTCCACCGAGGCGGGGTCGAGGTGCATCATCAGCGAGGTCTCGCCCCAGGCAGCGTGGTCGCCCATGTAGCCGGCGTCCAGCGCAAGGACGTACTCCGGCGTGCCCAGCACGGGGATACCCAGCGCCCGTCCGGCCTGCACCGCCGTGCCGCGCACCACCATCTGCTGGGCGGCGCCGTAGTGGCCGGTGAGGATGATGATCGCTTTGAAGCCCTGGCGCGCGGCCTCGCGGCATAGGCGGTCCAGCCAGGCGCGGAGCAGCACCGAGTGGATGTCGTTCTCGGGCTCCATGACGAAGGTGTGCGGCTCATCCAGCCCGCCCACGCCGCCGAAGAGCGCCGGCGCCACCAGTCCCCCGCCCTGCCGCGCGGCACGCACGCAGAGGTGGTGCGCCTTCACGGCGTCGAGACCCACGACGTTGTGGACGCCGTGCCACTCCACGGTGCCGATGGGCATGTAGAGCGTGGGGCAGGCCTTCATGGCCGCCTCGATCTCCCGCGGCCGCAGATGCTCCAGCCGCACCTCCGGCGCGGCGACCGCCGAACCCTCCACCCCCGCGGCCAGCGCCGCCGCCCCAGCCGTCACCTCTGCCATGAACCGCCTCCTCGCTATAGGTCGAGCCATGCCGTCACCTCCCGTACCGCGCACCGTCGATGTGAGGATACCGGATTGGGGGCGGCAAGGCCGGAGCGGACCCGTACGAACCGCCAGGAGCGCCCGGCTGCAACTCACCATCCTCGCACCGCCGCGGGCGGGCGCTACGCGCCGCCCAACGGCCACGTCGACGGCGAGCCGCGCGTTGCGCGGCTTAAGTGGCAAACCAGCAAAACCGCAAGCCGTTATCAGGCAGTCCTGGCGCCGCGGAAACCGCGGTCGATGTTGCGGTAGTCCGGGTTCCGATTGCCGCTGCGGAGGGCACAACGGAACCGGAGTTCGCGACCCAGACGGAACGAGCCACCGCGCAGTACTCGCGATCGGCCCGTCTGCCTCGTTTCGCCTTCCCCAAGAGCAGGATACCCAGACCACTCCCAGACGTTGCCCACCATGTCGCGGCACCTGGTTGGGCTCTCGCCGGAGGGGAACGCGCCCACCGGTGCCGTGCTGCGCAGGTCCATGTCGCCCTGGGAGTTTGCGCACTTCCGGTTGTCCCACTTATCGCCCCATGGGAACACGCGTCCGTCCGTGCCGCGGGCCGCCTTCTCCCACTGGCGCTCCGTGGGAAGCGAGAACGGCTGCTTCGTTGTCTCCGCAACCCACTCGCAGAAGACCTGCGCGTCTTGCCACGAGACGTTCACCATGGGATGGTTGTCGATCCAGCCCCAGGGGGGAGCAGGCGGCATCTCCCGCCCTCTCGCCTTGCAGAAGAGCCGGTACTCGCCTACGGTCACGGGGTACTTCCGGATCCAGAACGGCTCCTCGTGGAGGGGTTCCTTCTTGTCTCCATAGAGGAACTTGCCGCCCGGAACCTTCACCATCTCCGTCAGGTCCCGACGGTCGCCCACGGCGGCCAGGGCCGCACCCGCGGCCAGACGCTCGGGCACGGGCAGCCGCTCGTGCTCCAGGATATCCACCAGCCGAGACCTGACGCGACGCAGCGTCTCCTTGTCCTGTCCGGCCACTAGACGGCCCGCCCCGATCTCGGCCATGCACTCGCCCGCAGTGACCACCGCACGCCAATCCGCCTCGTCGGCAGGGACGGATTGGGGACACAGCTTGCCCACAAGGAGCATGGGACGATCGACCTCGCCCTGGTACACAAGCCGGTTCACGGCAAGGAGCACCACTTCGCGCCAGTAGGCCCCCTTGCGAGCCAGACCGTCCAACTCGGTGGCAACCTCGCTCTTCGAGCAGACATGGCAGGCAGCCAGGTATTCCTGGAAGGTCCGGTGCGGGAAGGTGCAGCAATCGCCCTTCGCCGGTATGAGCAGCCCTGCCCGCAGCTTGACCAGACGCAGCACGCTGTTGGCCCAGGTGTAGTCCTGGCCGTCGGGCGTAAGGCACACAAACGCTTCGCGCAATGTACTCTCAGGAATGTCGGCCGCAGCACGGACGCCTGCCGCCTCGGCGCCCTCATGGGCCTCGAAGGCCACCAACGAGAGGACACGGCGGAAGTCGATATCCTTCTGCGCCTGCAGCGCAAGCAGGTCACGAAGCGATTCGCGGCCGTCCTGGCGGCGTTTGTCGACCTCGCGCCATGTCCAGAGCAACAACTCCACCACATGCTCATAGACCACGGAGCGTGCGTCGGGAATCTCCCCTTTGTCGGCGTGGTCGATCGCCATCATCGTGAGCAGCAGCGGCGTCCGGGCCATGTCGGCAAGATCGGGACGACGCGTGCCCACACGAAGCTTGTCGGCGCGGTCCTTCCAGTCGGGCCAGCGCAGCTGCACCGCCGGTGTCCTGTACCACGCCGCCACGAACGCGTCGATCTGCTCCTCATCGAAGAGGAGGAGGTCGGCCCGGGTCCAACGGCTTTCGTCCAGCAACCAGGGCCTCTGGGTTGGATCCAGTTTCGCGTGGTCCAGGTAGCTCCGGATGCGGCAGGTGACCAGCATGGGCATGCCGGTGTAGGCCTGCGGCAGATGGTTCAGCATTTCGCGAATGACGTGCATGGCCGGATCGGTATCGGCGACCTCGTCCCAGCCGTCCAGCAGAAGGAGCGCCTTCTGCGATGCGACGGCCTGGTTCACGGCATCGGCGGCGCCGGGGCACTCATTGGCCATCTGGGCCTTGAGGTAGTCGGACAGCAGGCCGAGCTTCGTGGCCTTGGAGCCCGACTCACCGATCCAGACGGCCAGGCGACGCAGGATCACACGCACCGGCAAGAGCTCGGCCCACTGCGGCGGCAGGCCGGGCAGGGCCTTGCCCAGGTCAATCTCCTCCCCGAGTTGCTTGCGGCCGACGCAGTTGGCGAGGTGGTTGAGGAACGTGGTCTTGCCGCCGCCCGGTTCACCGATGAGCAGCAGGTGCGGGTTGTTCGCAAACATCTCAAGCGCAGTCTTGGCTCGGGACTCGGGCTGCTTACCCGACCGAGCCGCGCGGAGGCCGATGTAGACATCGCTCAGGCAGGGCGGCGCGACCTGGCTGGTGGCGTCGGCGCCCGACTTCTCGGGGCCAGCGAGGGGCAGCGTGCCGGTCTCCGTAACGAGGAGGCGCAGGTAGGTCTCGCGGGCGCCGGCTGCGAGGGCCGCCGCGGCCTGCGCGGTGGCTTCGACCGCAGATGCGACGAGCGTCAGCTTCGAGAGGACTTCCTGCAGCAGGGCACTGTCATTGATGCGGGACCGACCGGTCACGGTGGCATACATGTTGTTGACGAGGTTGAGCAGGAAAGTGAACTGGTCCTTGTCGAGGTACTCGGCCGTCCAGCCCGCCGCCAGGTACTCCGTGTACAGGAGATCGGGGTCAAGGTGCGCCTGAGGTCCGCCCAGCAGGAACCTGGCCATCTGCTCCTGAACTCCGGGCCGCTCGGCGAGGTTGCCCCACATACGGGTCAGGTCCTCTTCCGTCACCGGCGCAGGCGACTGGGACTGCGCGCCGGCGGCGTAAAGGTCGGCGGCATAGGCGCTCGAAGCCATGGCCATGGCGCGCCCCAACGCGCCGTGCGCATGCTCCAAGGCCTGGGCAGTCTCCGGCGTAGAGCCTGCCTTGCGCTTCACCGCAGCATAGATGAGCTCACAGCCCCTGAATATGACGCTCGCGACGAAGCTCTGACTGATCGGATCAAGCATGGCATGCGTCTCCGGTGCGGGATGTGCTTGCCGATAGGTTCGATGCGGCGGCGGCGCACTCCTCCTCCGTCGGCGGAGGATCGGGCGGCGCGCCACCCCGCCGTAGGCGATCAGGGGCCAGGCGACCTGCTCAGTCCGGCGAAGGCGTGGCGGAGGCCAGGGCCGTTGAGGCCCATGCCGCGTCCCAGAGCATGCCGCGTCCGACCGCCACGAAGTCGGCGTGGCCGCCCGCCAGAGCGGCCTGGACGTTTTGCGGGTCCTGGAGTTCGCCGGCGAGGATCACGGGCGCGGGAACGTGCGCACGCAACGCCTGGCCCAGGGTCTGGTCGGAGCCCGGCAGCGGCTTCAGGGCGCCGTCGGTGCTCAAGTCGATGACCTGCGCTCCGGCGTCCACCAGGGCGGCGGCGAGGGCGAGCAGGTCGGCCACCGTGAAGCCGTCGGCGAGTTTGTTGAAGAGGCTGATGCGGCAGGCCGTGAGGGCCGCGTCGCCGGCCGCGGAGGCCATGCGGCGCACCACGTCGCACATGAAGCGGCGGCGGTTCTCGGGCGTGCCGCCATACTCGTCCTCGCGCGTATTGCGGACCGGGGAGAGGAAGCTATCCAGCAGGTAGCCGTGGGCTCCGTGGACGTCCAGGAGCCGGTAGCCCGCCGCCACGGCGCGCGCCGCCGCCGCCGTGAAGCGGTCCGTGATGGCCCCGATCTCCTCCCGCGTGACGGCCCGCGGGCGCGGAGCGGCCTTGCTTGGAGCCACCCGGGAGGGACCGTACGTGACGCCGCCGCAGGCCGCCGGGTCGCACTGGGGTCCGCCGTGCACAAGCTGGATGCCCGGCACGCACCCCTCGGCGCTGATGGCCTCCGCGATGCGCGCCATGCCCTCGGTGTGGCCGTCGTCGGTGAGGTTCAGGCCGTTGTTCCAGGCGCGTCCGGTCGGGTCGACACAGGTCGCCTCCACGATGATCAGGCCCGTGCCCGCGGCGGCGCGGAGCCGGTAGTGCTCAACGACCTCGGGGGTTACAGAGCCGTCCACACCCACCACATCGGGCGGCATCAGGGGCGACATGCGCACCATGGGCGGCATCACAAGGCGGTTGCGGAAGGTCAGGCCGGCGACACGGATGGGGCTGCTCAGATCCAACACGTCTTAGCTCTCCTCTGCCGGCGCGGCGGCGGCGTCGCCGTCCTTGTCGGCGTGCAGGGCGCTCCGGAGCATGGCGGCAGCCTGTCCGGGGTCGAAGCCCAGTACGTCCTTGACATAGAAATTGCCCCGGGCCTTGTTCTTGAAGACCGAGACTCGGGCGCTCAGGATGTCCCAACCAAGAGCGGCCAGCGCCTCGGCAACGCGGTAGAGCGTGGCCTGCAGGTCCTGCGACGCCACCTGCACCATGGAGAAGCCTTCGCTCCGCATATGCTGCACCGTGGTCTCGTCGGCCACGAACGGATGGGCCTTGCGCCGCTTCCGCGAGACCAGGTCGGCCACCGCCACCGTGCCGGTGAGGACCGCCGTGACGTGGTCCGACACCTCCTTGCGCTTACCGGGGGTGAGCTGCCGGCCTCGGAAGTCCACGAACAGGGTGTCGAAGGCGATGCGCTCGTCGCCGGAGACGCGGGTGAAGACCTGGGCGCTGTGGACCGCCAGGTCGGCGGCGTAGAGCGCACCGGCGATCTTGGCGAGGAGGCCCGGCTGCGGTTCGTCCAGCGCGCAGACCGTGACCTCGGTGTAGCCGGCGCCGCGCGGGTCGTGGAATGCGACGCCGGGCGCTCCACGACGCGCGCCGCGGGCCAGGCCGATATGGAGCGCGATCTCCTCGAAGCTGGTGTTGAGCATGTAGGAGCCGGGCAGGCCCGCCACATGGGCCTCCACCTCGGGAGCCGGCAGATTGTCAACAGCCAGCTCACGGACCAGGTGCTTGCGCGCCCGGATGAGGCCCGCCGCGTCCATGTCGTCGGCCAAATCGCCGGCAAGCGCCTGATCGGCTCGCCGGTAGAGGTCGCGGAGGAACCGGGCCTTTACGTCGGTCCAGACGCCCGCGCCCACGGCCCGCGTGTCGGCGTAGGTGAGCAGATAGAGCATCTGGAGGCGGTCGACGTCGGAGACGATCCCCACGAAGCGCTGGATCGTGCTGTCCAGCGTCAGGTCGTGGAGGCCCGACAGCTCGGCCATGCGGAGGTGGTGCCGCACGAGGAACGCTACGGTATCGCCGGCCTCCTCGGACCAGCCCAGGCGGGCGCAGATGCGGCGCGCGGCGTCGGCCCCGCTGTCCGCATGGGGCCGGTCGGTGCCGATCTTGCCCACGTCGTGCAGCAGGGCGGCCATGTAGAGGCACTCGCGGTGCGGCAACTCGCCGAAGATGTGGCGCAATTCGCGCAACGCCTCCGGCCCGCCCTTGTCCAGCAGCTCGTCGAGGTAGCGGACCACGTAGAGCGAGTGCTGTCCCACGGTGAAATCGTGCGCGGAGTCGAAGGGCACCAGGCCCATCACGTCGCCGAACTCGGGCAGCAGCCAGCCAAGCAGGCCGATCTCGGCCATATGCTGCAGGACCCGGTCGCAGGGCCGACCAGACGCGAGCATCCGGGTAAACGCCTCGCCGGCCACCGCGGGCGCCGCGCAGACCGGCTCGTCGGCGATGGCGCCGACGATGGCCCGGTCCAGTTCGGCGGTGAAGCCGAGTTCATAGCGCTGCGCGAGATCGAAGGCCATGACCATCCAGTCCGGCTCCACGGCGCCCAGGAGGACGGGCGCCGGCGTCACCTTCCGGCTGACGCAGTCCAGTCCCACACCCAGCATGAGACGGCCGCCCTCCACGTGCGACGCCACGTCGGCGCCGATGCGATGGACGGCGGACATGTGGCGGTAGAGGTCGCGCATGAAGCGCTGGAACGGCGGCATGGCCCCTTCGACGGGCTCGTCGCCGTAGCCGAGCATGGCGGCCACGTCCTCCTGGCGGTCGACGTTGAGCTGGTCCAGTTCGCGCCCGGCGAGGACGTGCAGGGCGTTGCGCGTGCGAAAGAGGAACTCCTTGGCGGCGCGAATATCGTCCACCTCACCCGGCAGCATCCCGCCCAGGCGGCTCAGCACCTCCCAAGCTCGATCGCCGCGCGCGCGGGCGGCCTCCAGGGCCTGGCTGGCCTGTGACACCCAGACGGCGGCGTGCAGGTCGCGCAGACCGCCCACGCCGGACTTCAGGTTCGGCTCCACGGTCCAGGGCGTGCCGCCCTCGGCGCTCTGCTGCGCCCGGCGCTCCTCGAGTTTCTCAAAGATGAAGCTGGTGGCGTTGAACGAGGACCAGAAGGCGTCCTCGAACTGGATGAAGAGCCGCTGGCTCCCGGCCACGAGGCGGGCGTCCAGCAGGCCCGATGTGGTCTGGTGGTCCAGGGCGGCGCAGTCGTCCAGCAGGCGGTAGGCATAGCCCACTTCGACCTTGTTGCCGTCGATGAAGACGTGCATCACCAGGCTGAAGAGCTCCTTGATGATGGCGTCCAGGTCGGGGTCGCCGTCGCGGTGCGGGATGAAGGTCAGGTCCACATCGGAGTAGGGGCAGACCTCGCGGCGCCCGTATCCGCCGGTGGCGACGACCGCCATGGGCAGCGTCTCCGGCGTGCGCGAACTGCCCGCGCGCTCCATGGCGATGGCGAGCATGCGCCGGATGACGGAGTCGACAAGGTCGCTGTAGGCGGCGGCGGTGGCGAGACCTCCCGCACCGGCGCGAACCTGAGCGGCAAGGGCCTCCCGCTCGGTCTTCAGCGTCTGGGCCAGCTCCTTCACGATGCCGGCGCGGGGATCGACGGGACGATCGCTCAACCGTCACCATCCACGGGCACGTACTCCTTCAGCGAGAAGACCAGCAAGGCCGCGCCCAGCCCAACGACGATGATGCCGACCAGCGCCCCCCACGCCACCCGAACCGAGATGGCCTCCGGCGTGAGCACCTGGAGCAGGAAGGTCAGGTCGACGGAGGCGGCGTCGATCTTGGCGTGCGGCGCCAGCGTGCGGAGGTAGCTCATGATGGAGAGCATCTGGAACTTGCCGTTCACCATCGGCACCCATGACTCCCAGCCGAAGGCGAAGAGCAACCCGGCCACCAGGGCGCGCCGGATCAGCGCGGCCAGGAGCAGGAAGAGCGCCGTGTAGGCCAGCGCGCCGATGGGCAGGATCAGCAGGTCGCGCCCCAGCCTCATGCCCGTGGTGCGGCTCCGATAGAGGTGATCCGGCAGGCCGTCCTCCAGGATCCAGCGGTTGGCGCGGCGCAGGGCCGCACCGTGCGGTCTGGTCGCCATGAGCTGGCGCGTGTCCGGCTGCAACGGGACGTTGCCGAACGTCGCCTCGGTGTAGATCAGGGGCCCATCGATGAGGCGGTTCACGTCGCGCAGCACGCCACGCACCAGTCCCCGGCGCAGGATGCCGCCGGAGTCCCACCCATCGACGTCGCGCAGGGTCTGCTCCGACAGGCTGTCGCGCACGAACTGCACCACCGGGTCCGCGGGGAACTGGAGGGCCTTGATGAACTGCGTCCTATCCCGCAGGGAGACCACGCGGAGTTCAACAGCGCCGGAGACCTCGCGCGGAGCGGTGGTTGCGGCCGCCAGCAGTAGGATCGAAACCTCCACGGTCACCGTCACTGCCAGCGCCGCGGCCAGATACTTCATCAGCAGGATGCGCCAGCGGGCGATGGGGCGCGTCAGCAGGTAGACGATGGTCTTCTGCTCGATCTCTCGAGTGATGACGCCCGTGCCGAAGACCACCGAGAGGATGACCAGGACGAAGCCGAAAACCAGCAGCGCGGCCAGCGTATCGTACGTGGCGATGCCATCGAAGTCACCCCGTCCCACCCCTCGGATGAGCATGGCCACGCCGGCGGGCGCAAGCACCAGCAACCCGCAGACCAGCAGGCGCGCGGGTCTGGCGAGGTCGAGGAGCGCGTTGCGCAGGATATACAGGTCAGCCATGGGCGCTCCCCGGGTACGAACCGCTCGCGGTCGGCGATGCGCTCTTACTCATTGACGAGGTACCGGAATACGGCTTCCAGGTTGTTGTCCGGCGACTCGAAGGCCGCCACCACCACGCCGAGGCCGATGACGATATCCGGCAACGCGCGGTAGAGCGCATCCGGCGCCCGGGTCTCGATCTCCACCGAGCCGCCGGCGGCTTCGTCCACCTTGGCACTGATCACGTAGCTCTCGGCCAGCAAGGCCCGGGCCAGGTCGCGCGGGCGATCACAGCGGATCAAGACGTGGTGCGGGTGCAGGTCGATCAGCGAGCGGATGCCGTAGATGTCGCCCTGGGCGCGCAGACGGCCGCGGTGCATGAGCAGGATGTTGTGCGTGAGCTGCTCCACCTCGTAGAGGATGTGGCTGCTCACCACTACGCACTTGCCCTCGGCGGCCAACCCCTGGAAGAGGACCGACATCTCGCGGCGCCCCACGGGATCCAGGCCGTTCAGCGGCTCGTCCAGACTCAGCACGGCGGGATCGTGCAGGATGGCCTGCGAGACCTTCAGGCGCTGGCGCATTCCCTTGGAGTAGCCGCCCACCTTGCGCTCGGCGGCGTAGAGGATGCCGGTGCGCTCCATGGAGGAGTTGACACGCTCGGTCCGGCCGTGCGGGGGCAACCCGGCAAGGACGTCCATCAGCTCGATGAAGGCCCGGCCCGACATATCCTCGTAGCAGTTCTCGACCTCGGGGCAGTAGCCGACCTGCCGCAGCACGCCGGGATTGGCGAACGGCCGCTTGCCGAAGACCGACACGGAGCCGGAGGAGGGGCGCAACTGCCCCGTCACCAGCTTCAGCACGGTGGACTTCCCCGCTCCGTTGGGTCCGAGCAGCGCGGTGATGCCCGCGCCAACCGTGAACGTGATATCGTTGATGCCGATCACCTGGCCGTACCATCGCGACGCCCGCGCCAGATCGATCACCCTCGCACCACCTCGACGGCTCGAATGCGCATGCGCGCCGCGACGATTCCGGCCACGACCAGGGCCGCGTAGGCTCCCAGCATCAGCCACAAGTTGGGCTGCTGTAGGGTGACGTGTTCGATGCCGCGCCCGCGGTGCATGGTGGTCTGCGTCACCGTGGCGCCCAGCACGCGCCACATGGCGGCGCTGATGATGCCTCCGATGGACGCATGCTGCAGCACCGGGGGCCAGAAGCCCTTGACCGTGAGGTCGCCATGGTAGAGGAGCAGCCAGAGGATGCCCGACACCACTCCAGAGCCGACGTAGGCCCCGGCCTGCGCGGCGCCCGCGATGAGTGCCGACCGGCACCATGCGCTGATGCCCACCATCACGCTCGCCATGCCGGCCGCCACGACGGCGCAAGCTCCCAGCAACTTGAAGAGCAACCACGGATCGTTCTTGAGGAAGCCGACACCCACATACGTGAAGAGGCAGTAGAGGTAGAGCAGCAGCGAGGGCATGGCGGCCGCCAGGAAGACCACGCCGAAGACGCCCATCCACTTCCCCGCCACGTAGTCGGCCTTGCGGATGGGTTTGGAGAGGTAGACGAGCAAGGCATTGGTCTTGTTGTCGTCGGCGATGCTGGACGCGCCGACCAGCAGGCCCAGCACCATCAGCCCCAGGAGGTGGGCGTCCAGGACCGTGTAAAAGAGCATGGGGAAGCGCGTGGCAGGATCCGACGAGACCAGCATCCCGCCCATGGGGTTGTTGGGCCCGGCCACGCGATCCTGGATGTACATCATGAAGGCAAAGAAGAAGTAGGGGCCGAGGGAGAGCAGGAAGACGAGCCAGAACCACCACTTCCGCAGCGCGCCCCGCACCAGCGCCACCGCGATGGGCGCCCAGCGGAGGCGCCGGGCGCGGATCGGGCCGTCGTAGCCGCGGTAGCTGACGTCGGCGATGGGGCCCGTGGCTGCCGGAGCCGCCTGGGGCGGCGTGACGTCGGCGCTCAATCCACTGCCTCCATGAAGACTTCCTCCAGGCTCCGGCGGGCCGGCATGATGCCGCGCACCTGCGCTCCGGCCTCGCGAGCAGCCTCGAAGACGGCGCGGGCCACATCCGCCATCTCGGCCGGAGCGACGAGACGGTACCGGGCGCCCACCTGCGAGACAACCTCCAGCGACCGCCATTCCAGGGCCTGCTCAAACGCCAGCACGGCGATCTGGACCTCGACCTCGTAGAGGCGACCGTCCGTCTTGCGCAAATCCTCCACGGCGCCCTGGGCGGCCAATCGGCCTTGCTGCATCAGGATCACCTGGTCGCAGGTCCGCTCGATATCGGGCAGCAGGTGCGACGAGACCATGACGGAGAGGCCCTTGCCATGCGAGATGTCGCGCACCAGAGCCAGCATCTCCTCGCGCCCGGCGGGGTCGAGGCCGTTGGTCGGCTCGTCGAGGATGAGGATGCCCGGGCCGTGCACCAGTGCCTGAGCGAGCTTGATGCGCTGTTTCATGCCGGTGGAGTAGGTCTCCACGTTGCGGTAGCGGGCCTCGCCCAGGCCGCAGTACTCGAGCACCTCGTGGGCGCGCCGCAGAGCCGCCCGCGAAGGCATGCCCGCCAGCTCGCCGGCATAGGCCACGAAGGTAACGGCGTTCATGCCTGGAATATGGCAGTCGCTCTCCGGCATAAGGCCCACTCGGGCGCGTATCTCCAGCTCCTGTGTGGCGACATCGAGGTCCATCACCTTGGCGGAGCCCGATGACGGACGGATGAAGCCCAGAAGCGTCTTGATCAGCGTGGTCTTGCCTGCACCGTTGGGCCCCAGGATGCCCGTGCAGCCCGAAGGTATCTCCAGCGTGAGGTCGCGCACGGCCACGGCGGCGCCGTAGCGGACCGTGAGACCTTCGGTGGCGGCAATAGGCATGGGCGACGCGTCACTCCATTCGGGCGGACGCCGAGGGTGTCGGCGCGATGGCTACACTACGGCGCGCCCGCCCGGAGCGTTTCGGTCACGCGCCGGGCACGGGCTAAGGGACGGTCAGCCGCCCCCCAGGAGCGACCCATACTTCTGGCTCACGACGCTGCGCTTCACCTTGAGCGTCGGCGTCAGTTCGCCGCCCTCGATGGTGAAGGAGTGGTCCAGCAGGGCGATCTTACGGATGCGCTCGTAGTCGGCCAGATCCTGCGAGACGCGGTCGACCTCGCCTTTGATGAGCTTGATCACCTCGGGCGCCCGGGCCAGGTCGGCGGGCTCGGTCGCGGCGATCCCCTGCTCGGCGGCCCAGATCCTCACACGGTCGAAGGTGGGCACCACCAGGGCGTGGATCACGTTCTGGCGGTCGCCGATGAGGACCACCTCCGAGACGAAGGGGCTCCGCTTGATGCGCGCTTCGATGGGCTGCGGCGCCACGTTCTTGCCGTTGGCCAGGACGATGATGTCCTTCTTGCGGTCCGTGATGTGCAGGTGGCCGTGCTCGTCGATGACGCCGATGTCGCCGGTATGGAACCAGCCGTCCGCGTCGATGGCGGCGGCGGTGGCCTCGGGCTGGTTGTAGTAGCCGTCCATCAGGCACGGGCCGCGGCCCAGCACCTCGCCGTCGGCCGCGATGGAGATCTCGATGCCCGGCAGCGGCGTGCCGACCGTCCCCAAACGCGCCTTGCCCGGCCGGTTCAGCGTCAGGACCGGCGACTCCGTGAGCCCGTAACCCTCCAGCATAGGCACGCCCACTCCACTGAAGAGCGACGCGGTCCCCACGCCCAGCGGCGCCCCGCCGGAGACGAAGTAGCGCGCACGCCCTCCGGTCACCTTCTCGCGCACCTTGGAGAGGACCAGCTTGTCGGCCAGCGCCCTTGCGGCCGTCTGTATGGGACCCAGGGCGCGGCCGTCACGCAGCGCCGCAGCGCACTCCTCGCCGGTCTTCAGGGCCCAGTCGAATATCCTGCGCCGGAGCGGCGGAAGCTTGGCGCCATGCTCCCGCACCTTCTCCTCGATCGCCTCGAAGAGCCGCGGAACGCAGATGAAGAGCGTGGGCCGGATGGTCGTGATCTCGTTGGCCACGCCGAACGGGCCGTCGGAGTAGTAGATCTGCGCGCCGATGGCCAGCGGCAGGTAGTGGCCCGCCACTCGCTCAACGACATGGCAGAGAGGAAGGAACGAGAGGAAGATGTCGGTCTCATCGAGTCGGACGATCTGCACCGCGGCCTTCCAGGTGTTGAGCAGCGCGGTATGCGACAGCATGGCGCCCTTGGGCGCGCCGGTGGTTCCCGATGTGTAGATGAACGTGGCTACGGCGGCGGGATCGATGGCTGCCGCGGCCTTGTCGAGGTCCGCATCCACGAGGCCGGACTCGCGCCCAAGGTCGACGGCATCCTGCCAGGAGAGGACACCCTCGATGGCGTCGCCGGACATCAGCACCACATGCCGCAGCGCCGGGATGCGGTCGCGGACCTCGGCGATCTTGGCGTACTGCTTGGCATCCTCCACCACGACGATGCCCGCGCCGGAGTCGCGCAGGTAATGCTCCACCTGCACCGGCGGCAACGTGTGGTAGATGGGAACCAGGACCGCGCCGATCCCATGGACGGACAGGTCGGTGACGGCCCACTCGACGCGGTTGTACGACAGAACCGCCACGCGGTCGCCGCGGCTCACGCCCAGCGCCGCCAGGCCCCGGCGGAAGTCGCGCACACGCTCGTTCAGCTCGCCGTAGGTGACGTGGCTGTAGTTGCCACGAACCTTGTACGCCAGGGCGCGACGGTCGGCGAACCGACTCACGGTGTCCTGGAACATGCCGTAGATGGTTGTCACTGCCATTCCCCTCCCCACGGGGGTACTGCGGCGATTACGGCTCCCCGGCGCACGCCGGCGAGCGCCGACACCTCAATGCGGCCACGGCACAACCGGTGCGACGCGCTCAAGCGTCACGGTCCGCTTGCATGATCTGGATCACCAGACCCTCGGGATCCCTGAACGCCGCCAGCCTGCCCTCGCCCAACTCGCGAGGCAGGACCAGGAAGGGCACGCCGCGCCCAACCAGCCGGTCGTACCACCCATCTACGCTGTCCACCATGAAGCAGACCTGCACCGCGCTGATGCGCAGGTCATCGCCGGGAACGCCGTCGGCGCCGGACATCAGGCCGAAGCCCTCGGCGAACGCCGCCCAGTCCTCCTCCTCCGCCACCAGCGTGAGGCCCACGACGTCGCGGTAGAAGCGCACGGCCGCATCCATGTCGCGAACCAATGCCATGCACCTAATGCCCATTACGGTCACAGGGGTCTTGTTCCTCCCGGCGGCGGCCCGCCCGGTGGCATTCTACACGTCAGCCGTGCAACCGTCAACCGGGCGCAGGCCGTCAGGGCGCCACTGTCGGCTTGGGCGGGCCATGGAAGGCCACCGTATGGCGCACCGCGACCGGATGCTGGTAGTCGATCTGAAGCTGCACACAGCCCTTCTTGCAGGCCTCGGCGCAAGCGCCGCACTGCACGCACTTGAAGGGGTCGAACTCCAGGCTCTTGGCCACGCGGTCGACGCAGATGGCATTGGCGGGGCAGCGCGTGGCGCAGGCGCCGCAGTAGATGCAGACCTCCTCCTCAAACTCCACGGCTCCCCGGTACCCCTGGGGCGCGGTGCGCGCGGCCGGCGCAAAGGGGCGCGTGGCCGGCTTGCTGAAGAGGTTGCGGATCACGCTGCTGAGCATCATGGGTTATGTCCTAGCGCTCCGTGCAACTGATGCACGGGTCGATGGAAAGCACGATCACCGGGACGTCCGCCAGTTCGCTGCCGGGGAGCATGTGGACCAGCGGGGCCACGTTGGCGAAGGTGGGCGTCCGCACGCGAAGCCGCTCCAGCTTCTGGCTCCCGTTCGCGGCCAGGAAATAGAGGAGCTCGCCCCGTGGCTGCTCGACACGCGAGATGGTCCGACCGTTGGGCCTGCCCTTGGGACGCACTGCGATGTCGGTGTCCGGCAGCCCCGCGATCGCCCGGCGCACCAGGTCCAGCGACTGGCGGACCTCGCGGATGCGGACCTTGGCGCGGGCGTAGCAGTCGCCGGCGGTCTCGACGACGGGCTCCACACGCAGTTCGTCGTACGCGGCGAACCCGGTCTGGCGGGCATCCTGCTCCACGCCACTTGCGCGAAGCACCGGCCCGGCGGCGCCCAGCATGATCGCCTTGTCGGCCTGGAGGACGCCCTTGCCGACGGTGCGCTTCTTCACGGTGTAGTCGTTGAGCATCACCTCGGACGACTTGTCGAAGGCGGCCTCAAGCGTCTTGAGGGTTTCCAGCGTCTCCTGGAGATGCTGGTCCGAGATGTCGCGCCGCACGCCGCCGATGCAGCAGGCGGAGATGATAACCCGGCTCCCGGCCGTCTTCTCGAAGATGTCCATCAGCATCTCGCGCGAGCGCCAGAACTCCATGAAGAGGCTCTCGAAGCCGAACGCGTCGGCATAGAGGCCCAGCCAGAGGTGGTGGCTCTGCAGGCGGTGCAGCTCGCTCCAAATGACGCGGAGATACGCCGCTCGGCGAGGAACCTCAAGGCCCATGAGGCGCTCGAGGCCCTGGCAGTAGCAGAGGGCATGGATGAAGCTACAGATGCCGCAGATGCGCTCCACGAGGAAGACATTCTGCGTGTAGTCCATCCGCTCGGCCGCCTTCTCGACGCCTCGGTGGACGTAACCGATATGGGGCAGCGCCTCCTCGACGATCTCGTCCTTCAGCGTTAGCTTCAGTTGGATCGGCTCTGGGAGGACGGGATGCTGCGGGCCGAATGGGATGACGGTGCGCTGTGCCATGTGGCCGCTACTCCCCTTGCCCGGCAGGCGTTGCGCCGGATTGGACCTTCGCCATGGGATGCGGCTGGTCAAGCTCCGTCATGAAGAGGCGGCCCTTGTAGTCGATGGCGATGTCCACAACGTTGATGCCGAACAGCTCCTTCATCTCGTTCTCGACGAGGAAGGCGCCCAGATAGACCGCCGTGATGCTGGGCAGCTCGGCCTCGCGCGGGATCGTCACCAGCAGGTTGTCCAGCTTCACGCCGTCGGCGAAGTGGTAGTAGATGTCGAATCTCCCGCCCATGTCCAGACAGGTGGCGGTGACGAACCGCAGGCGCCGCGCGGCCATGGCCTCGACCGCGGCGACGAGGTCACCCACCGAAACCGGGCGAGTGGGCTGCACATCGCAGACGGGCGCGATGGGCGGACGGGCTGCCTCGGTCATGCGGCGCCTCGCTTCCGTGCGTGCTCACGCTCCTGCATCTTCCCCAGCGCCATGACGACGCCCTCGATGATGGCCTCGGGCTTCGGCGCGCAGCCCGGCACGTAGACATCCACAGGGAGGACCGAGTCGACGCCGCCGAGGACGTTGTAACACTCGTGGAACACGCCGCCGGAGAGGGCGCAAGCTCCGATAGCCACCACGGCCTTGGGGTCGGGCATCTGGTCGTACAGGTTGCGCAGGACCCGGGCGCTCCGCTTGTTGACGGTGCCCGTCACCAGCAGCACATCGGCGTGCTTGGGGTTGCCGATATTGATGATGCCGAAACGCTCCACGTCGT
This sequence comes from Armatimonadota bacterium, assembly GCA_026392115.1. Classification (GTDB taxonomy): domain Bacteria; phylum Armatimonadota; class Chthonomonadetes; order Chthonomonadales; family CAJBBX01; genus CAJBBX01. Next base: position 28,129 of record JAPLCQ010000151.1, read on the forward strand.
ACACGGGCGTCAGGCAGGCGAGTATCTCGATGTCGCAGCCGTTGCAGGCCCCGGCATCGAAGTGGAGGATCCACGGCGACTTGGATCGCGCTATGTCAATGAGGCCCAACGAGCGCTCCTATCTGGGCAGCGGGCCGGTCGCGTAGAGCGCGGCCAGATTGGCGGCTGCCAGCGCCAGCCCGACAGACCATGTGAAACCGAACATCCACCGCGTGGTCATGCGGGCGGAGACATTGTCCAGCACGATCACCGCCGCATGGCAGGCCAGGGCCAGCACGATGCCGACGACGAGGTTGGTGTGCCAGAACAGGACGATGAACCCGAGGAGCAGCACCAGCTCATAGAGGTGCGCCAACTCGATGACGGCCATCTGCGGGCCGGAGAACTCGGTATAGATCCCCCTCACCAGCTCCTGATGGGCGTGGTGCGACGCGGAGACGTCGAAGGGCGACTTGTGCAGCTTCATCGCCATCACCAGGGTCTGGGTGATGACGAAGGCCGGCATGCTCAGCGCCAGCGGGCGCTCAAGGCCGAAGACGCTCGCGGCCGAGAAGCTACCCGTCAGGATGTACGTCCCCACCACCATGCAGACCAGCAACGGCTCGTAGGCGAGGAGCACGATCACCTCGCGCTGGCTGCCCAACTGGCTGTAGGGCGACTTGACGCTGAAGCCGCCCAGGATGAGCATGATGTTCCCCAGCGCCAGGATGAAGAGAAGCACCAGCAGGTCTTGCCCCATGACGAGGAGCGCAAGGCTCAGCACCATGGAGGCCAGGTAGACCGACACGCTGATCATCTGGAATGTGTTGGCGGCCATGCGGCGCTTGGCGAAGAGCTTCAGGATGTCGTAGAAGGGCTGAACGAGGGGCGGCCCCTGGCGGCTCTGCAGCCGGGCGGAGACGACACGATCGAGGCCCATGAGGATGCCGCCGAGGAACGGCGCGGCAAGCACCGCGGCCAATGCCGTGAGATACTCGGCCATCATCGGACAGCCACCGAGCCGAACATGCCGGCGATCAGCGACGCCGCCACGAGGGACATCCAGAGCGTGTGCCTATCCTCGCCGACGTAGCGCTCGAAGTAGTGGCCCCGGATGGACAATGAGCAGCTCTGCTCGGCGACGGTGATGAAGCCGCTGCCGTTCGGCGTTTCGATCTGCTCGCCGCACATGTACGCACCCACCTCCTCGTCGGGCCGGGTGCGCGCCACCAGCACGGGCGCCAACACCGCGGTGGCCATGACCCCGAAGACCAGCAGCCAGGGCACCGCCAATACGTCGGTCGAGAGGTCCACCCCGCCGGCGGCGCCGGGCACCAGCGCGTAGTATTGCGTGACAGCCGGCTCAACCAGCTCCGTGAGCAACGGGAAGACGGCCAGGCTGAAGGCGACGGCCCCGACGGTGAGCAACACAAGCGGCACGAAGTACATCACATGGAGGTGCTCGATCTTCGGGTGCACCGCGCCGGGCTCGGATGCGAGAAGGCGGCCGGTCCACTTCGTCCAGAAGGCGACCGTCAGCGTGCTGCCGATCACCAGCATGCCCATGGCGAGAGGCAGGTGTACGGAGGCCTCGATGGCGGCGAGCTTGGCGATCAGCACGCCGAAGGGAGGCAGTAGCATGGATAGAATGCCGATGACCATGATCAGCGTCGTCAACGGCATGCGGTTCACCAGGCCCTGCATGTCCTCGATATCGCGGCTGTGGATTCCGTGTTCCACCACGCCGCAGGCCATGAACAGGAGGCCCTTGGAGAGGGCGTGGAATATCAGCAGCATGACTGCGGCGGCCAACGCCAGCGGCCTGTTCAGCCCGGTGCAGGCGATGATCAGCCCCAGGTTGCTGATGGTGCTGTAGGCCAGGATCTTCTTGGCGTTGGTCTGTCCGATGGCCAGGAACGCCGTCGCGACAAAAGTGAACCCGCCGGCGATGGCCAGAACGTTGCTCAACTGCGTGCCGTGGAACGCCGGCGCGAAGCGCATCAGCAAGTAGACGCCGGCCTTCACCATGGTGCTGGAGTGCAGCAGGGCCGACACCGGCGTCGGCGCCACCATGGCGCCCAGCAGCCATGAGTGGAAGGGCATCTGCGCCGACTTGGTGAACGCGGCGAACATGAGGCAGGCCAGAGCCGCCAGGATGGGCAGCGATGCCGCGGCGCCCATGGGGCTGCGCAGGAGCGCCTGAACCGAGTAGGTGTGGGCGTGCGCGCCGAAGAGCACGATGGCAACCGCGAAGCCCACGCCGCCCAGGGTGTTCATCCAGAGCGCGCGGAGGGCGTTGGTGTTGGCCAGGTCGGTGCCGTCATGCCGGATCAGCAGGAAGCTGCAGAGCGTCGTCACCTCCCAGAAGAAGAAGACCCAGCGGAGGTCGTCGGAGATCACGAGCCCGTTCATGGCGCCCAGGAAGACCAGCATGGTCAGGAAGAAGCCTGGCCTGTGGCTACCGGCCTCGTCGATCCCCAGGTGGCGCTCGTGCTCCTTCATGTATGGCAGGCCGTAGACGGCGATGATGCTGCCGATGACGGAGACGATCATCACCATGACGACGGATAGCCAGTCGATGAAGACCGAGGGCGCCGCCTCGGCCGCGTGGCCTCCGGTGAGCTCGGCATAGAGGACCACCGCCAACTGCACCAGGGCGACACCGAACACCATGGCCGAACGGAAACGCACGGCGATCACCAGGATGGCGGCCAGAAGGGCGAGATCGCCGCCGGCCACGATCATCGACCAGGGGGCGGCTTTGGCCGGCAGTGTTGCCGAAAGGGCCGTGCGGCTGACGAAAGCGATCGCAAAGACCGTGATGGCAGCCAGGGTCAACACCCAGCCCGCCACCGTCACGACGCCCTTGCGCGACCACTTCGTGCGCACGGCGAAGACGACGACGCCGAACAGCGCCGGAGAGAAGACGAGCACGGCAGCCAGCGTCAGGGGCGATATCTTGAGCAGCGGTTCCAGAAGCCCCATGCCTACCGCCCCCCGCCCGGCCGAGGCGGCAGGCCCGTGGGCAGCTCCAGCCTGGGCCGCCCCTCGAAGGTGGGCCTCAGGGGCGGTTGCAGCTCCAGCAGCCTCAGGGCCTCGGCAATGCCGGCCTGTAGTTGCGGATCCTCGCCGGCGACCGCTTCGTGGGGGAGGATGTCCACCACGAGGTCGGGGTCGGTCCCGTAGTTCTCCACGCCCCAGCCCACATCCTTGAACCAGAACGAGAACTCGGGCTGCGTGGTCACCGAGCCGTCGACCAGCGGGTTCCTGGGCCAGATGCCGATGACACCGCCCCAGGTGCGGGTGCCGATCAGCGGTCCCAGGCCCATGAGCTTGAACGCATGGCTCACGATGTCGCCGTCGGACCCGGCGTGCTGGTTGGTGAGCATCACGATGGGCCCGGACGGAGCGTCGGCCGGATAGGGCTCCGGCGAGCCCCAGCGCGTCATGTCATAACCCAGACGGCGCCGGGCCAGCTTCTCCAGCAGCAGGCCGGAGACATGCCCGCCACGGTTGTTCCGCACGTCCACAATCAGCCCGTCGCGGTGCGCCTCGCCCAGGAAGAGGCGGTGGAACTCGGCATAGCCGCCGGCGCCCATGTCCGGCACGTGGAGGTAACCGCACCGCCCGCCCGCGGCCTCGCGGACGCGGCGCCGGTTGCCCTCAACCCACGAGCGGTAGCGTGCCGGGAACTCCGAACGCAGGGCGCGCACGCAGACGGTGCGCGGAGCCGCGTCGCCGGACACCACGGTAAGGGCCACCTCGGCGCCCGCCTTGTTCACCAGTGCATGGCTGGGGCCGAACTCGGCTGTCAGGGCGACGCCGTCGATCGCGGCAATCCGATCGCCTTCGACGACCCGAGCGCCGGGAGCCAGCAACGGCGACGAGGCATCCGGCTCGCCGGCGGCGCCGCGGACGATGGAGCGCACCGTCCAGCCGCCGGCCTCGGCGTCGTACGCCAGGTCGGCGCCCAGGAATCCCTGGCCATACTGGGGCCGCGACGGGTAGTCGCCGCCGCCCTCGTAGGCGTGCGAGGTGCCCAGTTCGCCCTGGATTTCCCAAAGCAGGTCGGAAAGCTCGCCGCGCGTGGCGACGCGGTCCACCAGCGGCGCATAGCGCTCCCAGACGCGGTTCCAGTCGATGCCCGACATATCGGCGCACCAAAAGAACTCGCGCTGCAGCCGCCAGGCCTCGCGCGCCATCTGGCGCCACTCACCGGGCGGGTCGATGGAGAGGCGCGCCCGATTGATGTCAACCACGCCGGAAAGCCGGCCGGGACCGCCCGACGCATGTTTCTCGTCAGGCTTCTCGCCCGCCTTGCCGACACGCACCTTCTTCTCGCCGACCGTCAGCATGGTGGAGCCGTCGGCGCTCAGTTCGACGGTCTTGATGCCGCCCAGGAGCGTCTCGGCGGACTGCGTCTTGAAATCGTAGGCGATCAGCTTGCCCTGCGCCGGCGGCGGGTCGGGATTGCCGGGATCGGCCACGGCGTTCTGGATGCCGAACGCCGTGAACAGCGCCTTGCCCTCCGTGCCGACCACCTGCCCGTACCGTCCCACCGGCGTCGGAAAGCCCACCACGCGCTCTTGCAGGCCCTCCAGGTCGATCCGGACCGGCTTGGGGGCCTTCTTGTCGACCTTCTCGGCGGGCGGCTCGGGCGCCTTCTCCGGCAGCGGCGAGAAGGGCGAGCGGGCCTCGTTGGAGAGCACGAGCAGGTGCGGCCGCTCGGAGCGCGGGAAGCCGAGGTCGAAGTGGAGGCTGTCGTAGACCGGCACCACGTCGCGCTGAGAGATGAAGTAGAGGTAGCGGCCCTGCGGATCGAAGCTGGGCGAGTGGTCGTTGAAGAGCGGGGCCGTGGCGGGATGGACGGCGCCATCGGCGCGCGACCAGAGGCGCAGGCCCGTGGTCCCCGGCGATGTGGCGAAGCCATAGGCCACCCAGGCGCCGTCGGCCGACCAGCAGGCGCCGGCGATGGCCCGGTGGTCGCTGCGGTCCACGGCCTTGAGCGTTCGATCAGCGAGGTCCACAAAGAGGAGCTCGTTCCGGTGATTGGTCAGCGCCAGCTCGTCGGCGGTCGGCGACGGATGAAGGGCGGTCACTCGGCCCAGGTCGCCCAGGTCGAGGCGCTCGGGAGCGCCGCCGTCTGCGGGTACGAGCTCCAGCACATCGGCGTCACCCGTATCCACGACCTGCACGAGCCGGTCGCCTCCGTGGAGCCAGCGGCTCAGGCGCACACGGACCGGTACTTCCGGAACCGCCCCGGGTCCCGCCGACAGGGAGCGCACGGGGCCGTCCCAGGCGCCCATGGCGAAGCCCCGCCCGCGCGCCACGAGGGCCACCGAATGGCCCTGCGGATGCAGTGAGACGCCCTGCAGGTGCTCCGTGGCGGCGGCGTACTTTCGCTGCCTCTGCGCTCGGCCCGCGGCCACGGAGACCTCCACGCGGCGGGGCGCCTCGGCGCCGGGGTCCAGCGCCCAGAGGTCGCCGCCCGCATGGTAGACGATGGTCTCGCCGTCGGTGTCCGGGTAGCGGGCATAGTACTCGTCGTGATCGGTATGCCGGCGCAGGTCCGAGCCGTCCTCGCGGCAGGAGTAGAGGTTGCCGATCCCCTCGTGGTCGGAGAGGAAGACGATGCGGCCTCCCAGCCACATGGGCCTCGCCAGGTTGCCCGGCAGGTCGATGAGAAGGCTCAGTCGACCGTCACCGGCGCGGTCGATCCAAAGCTGGCCGGCGGTCCCGCCGCGGTAGCGCTTCCAGCGGGCGGGATCGCCACCGAAGCGGCCGATGACGGAGCGGCCGTCCGACGCCACATGGAGGCTCACGGCGGGCCCCACGGGCCAGATGCGCATGCCGGAGCCGTCGGGGGCCATGACATGGGGGACGCCAAGGTGGTCGAACGCCTGGCCGCTCGTCGTGCTGAAGAGGATGCCGGAGCCGTCGGGCATCCATCCAAGCGTCGCGGTCGCGCAACCGAGGTAGGTCACGCGGGTCGCGGGACCGCCCTCGGCAGGCATGAGGTAGACCTCGGTGGGTCCCTCGGTGCATCCCGTGAAGGCGATGTGGCGCCCATCAGGCGAGAAACGCGGGTGGGACACCGGTCCGGCGCCCGAGGTCAGGCGGCGGGCGACGCCGCCCGCCAGAGGCGCCAACCAGAGGTCGTCGTCACAGACAAAGGCGACGGTGTCGCGCCAAACGGCCGGCCAACGGCAGTAGCCCTGCATCATGCACGCACTCCCTTGCGCCGGCGCGGGGTCGGCAGTTGCAGCCGACCGCCTGGAGTCGTGGCGCCAACCGGCGTCGATAGACCGTGTGAGGTCCTGAGGAAAAGTCGGGGGAGCGCCGCAACCCCGGAATGGCTGCCGCGGCAGATACCCTACAGATTATACTGCAAGAAGACCCGCGATAGCGGCGCGCGGCGCGTCAGGCCGGGGCGAACGGCCGCGAGGCCTCGTCGAACATCGCAACGATGTTCTCGGGCGGCGTGCCTGCCTGGATGGCGTGCGACGGCCCGAGGATGTAGCCGCCGCCCGCTCCCAGCACATCGATGCGGTCACGGACCTCGCGCCGCACGTCTTCGGGAGTGCCGAAGGGCAACGTGCTCTGAACGCTGATGCCGCCCTCGAACCCGATGCGGTCCCCCAGGCGCCGCTTCAGGTCTGCGGGGTCCATGCCCCCGGCGTCGAACTGCAGCGCCTGCAGCACGTCGATGCCGGCGTCGGCGAGACGCTCGGCAATCGAACCGATGGCGCCGTCGGAGTGGTAGACGACGCGGGCCCCAAACTGGTGGATGGCCCGGTTGAGCGCCTCGTGGCAGGGCCTGATATGCCTCTCCCAGAGCTTGATCGAGAGCAGGAGGCCCCTCTGGCCGCCCAGGTCATCGGCGGTGAACACCAGGTCGACGAGGCCGTCGGCGGCCTCCAGCTGCCGCACAGTGTGCTCGACGTAGAAGGCCGTGACGCGGTCCAGCACCGCCCGCACCAGCTCCGGCTCGACGGCAAGGCCCTCCAGGGCGCGTTCCAGTCCCAGCATGTACCACGTCGTCTCGAAGGGGTTCCCGCCTGAGATCATGAGGCAGTGGTCGGCCTCCGAGGCCGCCCGAAGGTCATCGCGGAAGCGGTCGTAATCGAACCAGTCGGTCGTTGGCCAGGGGTAGCGGTCCAGTTCGGATGCGTCGCGCACGTCGGCCAGGGGATGGCGGACGATCTCCTCATAGGCGCCGCTCCCGTAGCTGACGGGGCTCCGCTCGACGCCCCAGATGTCGACGCACGCCGCCGGGTTCGGTCCCGCGTAATCGGGGCCTACGTGGCGGATGTCGATCAGGGGTTCGAGGTACTGCTGGACCGTGAGGCCGCGGCGGGCGCCGAGGTGGCGCTCAAGCTCGCGCATGGCCGGGGCGTTGATGCCCGAGCAGACAAGGGCGATGGGGATGCGGTCGGTCGACTGGTGGTCGAGGGCGGCGATGACCCGCTCTCGGTGCGTCATCGGAGGCGCGAGATCGCTGCGAGGCAACGAAGGCGAGGCGCTGCCGGTGCGACAGCGCCTCGCCGCGTGATCATCCTAGCGGCCGTAGCCGCCGGAACCCATCATGCCGCCGCTGGAGCTCGAGGGAGCTCCGGCCGGCGCCCCGCCGGACATGAAGCCTCGATTGCCACCGGACCCCATGGGGCCGCCGGACGAGAAGCCGGTGCTGTTGATGAGACCGGACTTGACGGTGCCGGGCTTGACGCTCTTGGCCTTGGCGAAGAACACCTTCCACGCGATGCCCGCAACGAGGACCGCGATGCACGCGAAGATGATGGCCGCGACTTTTGGGCTGATCTCTTGGTTCATAGGACTCCCTACTGGTACTCAGGCGCCATGTTGGCGATCTGGTTGCGCAGCCAGCTCGGGTGCTCCCAATCGCCACCGTTCCACCATGCCCACAGCTGGTCGTCGGCGGGCACACAGGTCTCGCAGTAGTTCAGGTTGCCGAACGTCGCCTTCAGCCGCATGGCCTTTGCGTGGCCGTCGTAGAAGGTGAAGTTGCTGGTGCCGCTGTGCGTGGTCATGATACCCTTGGAGCCGTCGAACCATGCTCGACCGGATACCATGCCCATCGCCCAGTCGGCATTCCACTCGCGGCTCTCGGTGATCATGATGGAGCTCGCCGGGCGGATGCAGTTGTCCATCTTGTTGCCGGGGCACCACCAGTGGGCCATGCTGTAGTTCAGGGCGTAGCTGCGGTGAATCTTGCCCTGGACTTCGTCGCGGATGTAGCGCCACAGGGGCTCGTCCGGCTGCTCGTAGGTGGGACAGGTGTACAGCCCGCCGTTCTTGACGTACGGCGAGATCATCCAGCGCCAGGAGACTTCGGGACCGCAGCCCCAGCTCCAATACGGCCAGCCACTGGGGACGGTGAAACCGCAGTCATCCGCCCAGCCGTGGGGCGAGCGCTGGTCGTAGTCCTGCACGTACATGAGCAGACCAAGCCCGAGCTGCTTCATGTTGCTGAGGCAGCTGGACTGACGGGCCTTCTCCCGGGCCTGCGCGAAGACAGGGAAGAGAATCGCGGCCAGAATCGCGATGATCGCGATGACGACTAGCAGCTCAATGAGCGTGAACCCCGCTCGCGTTTTTGGTCGGTACTGCATCGGGACCTCCCTGACAGGAATCGCCCGGCCACCCGGCGCATGGTTCTTGCCCTGGGCCTGAGCGGTAGAAAGACCGACTACCCAACCGGACACTCTTAGGCCCGGCGTTCGACCATCCGCCTCCTTTCGCCGCCCAGCGCAGGGCATCCGTCACCAGACGGGCAGCCGGTCGCGCATGGGCATACACCGGTTGCTGGCAGATAATCTATCACGATGCGCGGCGATTGTCAACTGCCGCCCTTCGGTCTTTGTCGGCGGATGTCGATTCCGGGGCCTCCAAGCCGTGCGAATCCGACTACCGCGGCTGGTCCAGCGCCTCGCGGATGGCGGCGGCAAGGGTCTCGCGCGCGAAGGGCTTCGCGAGGAAGCGCACGCCGTCACCAAGGACGCCCTCCTCGGCGATGACGTTGGCGGTGTAGCCGGACATATAGATGCACCGGAGGCCCGGTCGCGCCGCGCACAGGGCCTGCGCCAGCTCCACGCCGCTCATATGGGGCATCACCACATCCGTCAGCAGCAGGTCGATCTCGCCCTCGAACGCTCCCGCAGTGGCGACGGCCTCCTCGGGCGACTCCGCGGACATGACGCGGTACCCGAGCCGCTCCAGCAGCCGCTGGGTCGATATCCGGATGGGCCGCTCATCCTCGACGAGCAGGATCGTCTCGCCGCCGCGGCGGGGCGGGGCGGCCTCCGGCGCCGAAACCGCGACCGCGGCATCGGCCGGCGCCTCTTCGCCCGACCGCGGCAGATACATCCGGAACGTGGCGCCCCGGCCCGGCTCGCTCTCCACGCGCACGAAGCCCGAGTTCTGCTGCATGATCCCGAACACGGTCGCCAGGCCCAGCCCCGTCCCCTCGCCCACGACCTTGGTGGTGTAGAAGGGCTCGAAGACGTGCTGCAGCGTTTCGGCATCCATGCCGTGGCCGGTGTCGCTCACCGCCAGCATTACATAGTCGCCGCCGTCGAGCGTCACGTTCGCCGTCTCAACGGTCAGCGTGCCGGGTCCGAGCATGGCGTCGCGGGCGTTGACGCCGGCATTGACCATCAGTTGGTCGATCTGCGAGGGGTCGACCTTCACGAGCCAGAGCCCCGGGCCCGGCTTCCAGACCAACTCGATGTCCTCGCCGATGAGCCGCCGAAGCATCTTCAGCATGGCGCCGACTTCCGCGTTGACATCCAGGACGACGGGCGCACTCGGTTGCCGTCGTGCGAACGCCAGCAGCTGCCGCGTCAGGTTGGCGGACCGCCGGGCGACACCGTCGATCTCATCCAGATGCTCGACGGCCGCATGCCCGGACGGCAGCTCGTCGCGGGCCAGTTCCGCGTTCGTGAGCACGGCCATCAGCATGTTGTTGAAGTCGTGGGCGACGCCTCCGGCCAGCCGACCGACGGCCTCCATTTTCTGGGCCTGGGCCAGTTGCGCCTGTAGGGCCTCTCGTTCGGCGTCGGCCCGCTTCTGGTCCGTCACGTCGGTCACGACGCAGGCAAAGCGGCCCGGGTCCGCGCGGAAGGCCACCACGTCGAAGTGCCGTCCCAGGCCCGCCGAGTAGTCGGTGAACCGGGCCGGCACGCCCGTCGCAACCACTTCGGCGTAAGCGGCGACCCAGACCGGCTCCAGGCCCGGAAGGACCTCGGTGGCCGTCCGGCCGATGATGTCGGCGACTTTCAGGGTGGTGATCGTCTCAAAAGCCGCATTCGCCGCGAGGAAGCGGTAGTCGATCGCGCGACCGTCGTCGTCGTAGACCATCTCGTGCAGGGCGCACCCGGCGGGCATGGCGCCGAACAGGGCATCATACTGCCGCCTGCTCTCCACGGCGGAGCCCCGCGACTCGGCCACTCGCGCCAGCATGACGTTGATGCAGGCCGCCAGCGACGAAATCTCGTCCGTACCGCCCGCGGCCACCTGCGGCAGCGTCTCGGCCTTCAGGTCGACCCGGCCGACCTCGTCGCTCAGCCGTTCCAGGCGACTGATGACGTGGCGGCGGAGCACAAACGCGAAGGAAAAGGCGAACGCCAGGCACGATGCAACCAGCAGGAGGCCGAAGAGGGCGGTGGCCCTCTGGCCCTGCCGGGAGATGTCGCGCGGCATGGTCACCTGCAGCAGGAGCGCAGGAACGCCTGCGACGTCGCGCACTCGACCGCAGACGCTCACGGCGCCTCTGCCGTAGATCGGCGCGTCGTCGCGGGCTGCCTCGTCGAGCGCCGCAAGGTCTCGACGGGCCTCGGGCGCGAGCGATGGCGCATCGAGCTCGTGGAGGACGACGCGGACCTGGAGGTCATCGCTGATGCGCCGTACCCGTTCCGGGCCCAGGTACCGGCCCATGACGAGCACTCCCCGGGCCGGGCCGGTTCCAGCGCTGGTCAGAAGCGGACGCGCCGCCACGGCCATGGCTCCGCCCCTGAGCATCACCACGCCCTTGGCGGCGGGGTCGCCTGCGCGGGACCGGTGCAGCGGGCCGCCGGGGCGGACGAGATCGGCCAGGGCTGTCGGCGCGGGATCGATCCTGATATGCGCCCGACCGAACTCGCCCGACCAGACCGGACGCCCGGCGGTGTCGGTGATCACGAGGGCGTCCAGATCGAGGGCGTTCATGACAGACGGCGTGAGGTTCGCCTTCACGAAAGCGTCGCTACGGGTGCGGGCGAAGGCGTAGGCGTCGTCGAAGTGGGACCAGTCGGCGACCGACCGGTCGATGTCGTCCACCACATTGTTCAGCGCGACGCGGGCGCGCGCCAGATCGTGGCGGGCGTACGTGGCTTCGGTCTCCTCGAAGGCGCGGTGCACCACGAGGGTGGCGGCGGCGTAGAGCAGCAGCACCAACGCGCCGACCAGAGAGATGAGGATCGCAGCCACCCGTCTGCCAAGCTTCATAGCACTCCCTCGCGCCGCGGCTTGGGTCAGGTGTGTGGCTCAGGCCATCAGTCTACCAGCCATGGCCGAGACGCCTGTGCTTGAGGGGGTGAGGAGGTGAGGAGGTGACAGCGTGGAACCGATGTATGGCGCGTTTCTTGCGGTGAAAGCGTCTGACTTGATGGATTATTGGGCTGCATGGGAGCGTGCCAACGCCTGGACCGCGTATTCCTATGATATGCCGGGCACGCGCTCGGCCCACGTGAGCCCATGACGGAGACGGGATATGGAACCCTCACTTAGAGCGACGGAGCCTATGCAACAAGAGAGGATGCCGGGTAGGGCCGCCGATACAAGAACGCAGACCGATCGACGCTGGACCGACGAGGAGTTGTGGCGCAGGTACGCGGCAGAGGAGTGGGTGCGTGACGAGGTCAGGGAGCTGCTGGAGGAGTTCCCGCGCCTCTCAAAGCTGGACGCGGTAACGGCTGTGCTCAGCGCGGCGGGCCCGCGGCGCGTTAGGGGCTGATGGGGTGAAGGGGCCGGCGGAGCGTTAGGGGTCGGGTCGGCGGCGCATCCGCCGCACGGACGAGCTGGTCGGCGTCCGTGGCGAAGACGCCTGCGGCGGCGGGGCGGTCCAGCCTGTCGCCCTGCGACGAGGGCTCAGCCGGACGCAGGAGCGTGCCGGCCTGCGTCAGCCTCCGAGAGAAGCGCGGCGAGGCCGGGTCTCTTTCTTGCACTTGCGCGGCGCGTTGGCGCCTGATCATGCGGCACGGGTGCACACTGCAACGCCACCGGCAGTTCACCGACAAAGTGGCCAACCGACCTCAAACCTCCTCGAGGGATATCTCCATCTCCAGGTGCAGCCATGCGCCGTCCCACTCCTTGCTCACGAGTGCGGCGGTAAGGCGTTTGCCTGCGTCCATCAGGCGGGCGAGGGCCTCGTTGCGGTCGGCGGGCACGTAACCGAGCTTCCGGCGCCGGGAACTGAGCACCCGGATGGCCATGGGGTCGTGCCTGTTCGCCGGCTCGCGCAGCAGGACGAGGCACTCGCCGCTCTGAAGCTTCGGCTCCTCTACCTCGAGATCGGCATATCCCGTGCCCGCCACGTGGCACCGAAGCAGCTTCACCCGGCGGCCGTAGGGCAGCGCCAGGCCACCTTCGCGGTCGGGTCCGACCACCAGCCCCACGTGCCCGCCGCCAACGATCACCAAGTCAGCGCCCACTGGTTGCCTCGCTCTCGATGCCGGCCAGCGCCAGCATCAGGTCCACCCGACGCTCCTTCTCGACATCGATGGCCGCGCCGATCACGGCGCGCCGCTCCTCCACCCACGTCTCATCCTCGATGGACTCCATCATCGTGAAGGGCCACATGGCCTTGATCTCGGCCAACCTCGCCACCACGCCGCCGACCTGCGCCTGCAACTCCCGGCGGCGCGCCCGCAGCGCCTCCAGGCTGTCCAGCGCCGGCGGCGGGAGCCCATGCCCCTCGGCCAGGAGCGCCAGCGCCTTCATTCGGCCCAGGTCGCCGCGCCGGTAGGCATCCTGGATGGCCAGCCAGACCTGAGCTGCCCTGGTCGTCTGGCCGGGGTTCACGTCGGGGTGCAGCTTCAGCGCGAGGGTGCGGAACAGGCTCCGCAGGGCGCGCTCCTCTTCCGGGGTGACCGTCTGCGATAGCATCTCGAGCGCCGTGTCGACCTTCGCCCGCTCCACGCGGAGCCGCGCCTCCCACTCAAGGAACTCGGCGTCCAGGACACGGTCGACCCCCTCGAGATCGGGCAGGGCGCCCCGGTTCAGGGCGGCCCGCATGAGCTCGAGCCTGCGCACCATGCGCCGGTTGGTGACCTGCAGCGTCAGCAACTCATGCTTGAGCGGGCCGAAGTTGGCTATATAGAGCGCCTCCAGGCTGTGCCGCACCAGATGAACCAGATGCTCGCGCTCGACCAGCAGCGAGACCAGTTCCGAATGCAGGAGTTCGCATGCCTCCGTCAGGCGCGCGGAGTCGGGATGCCGCACCACGTCCGGGCCGCGTCCGTCTTCATCCTGTGCTGTGCCCATGGGCCACCGCTCCTTTGCCCTGTCCGCCGCCGACCGATGCCTCGCGGGCCGGCCGTCGCGGCTCGGGTACCAGTACACTATCGGCGGTGGGCCGAAACCGGAAACAGGTCCATATATATCGGCGGACGAGCGTACTGGCGCGGGTGTGGCGGCGCGACGTCCGCGGCTTCATGTGGTTGACGGGGCCGGACCCGTTGTGAGAGGAGGCGCCCGCCGGTCATGGCCGTCTGGCGGCGGGGTTAGCCCAGGTAGGCGGCCAGCGCCTCTTCCTGGGCGCTCTTGAACTGCTCGTCGTAGAGGTTCTTGTAGACGCCGGGGCGGTGGACCAGCTCGGAGTGCGGTCCTACGTCGACGATGCGGCCGCCGTCCATAACAACGATCCGGTCTGCGCCCATGATGGTGGAGAGCCGGTGGGCGATCACGAAGTTGGTCCGCCCCTTCATCACGCGCTCCAGGGCGTCCTGCACGTTGGCCTCGGTCTTGCTGTCCAGCGCGCTGGTGGCGTCGTCCAGAATGAGGATGCGCGGGTCCGTGAGCGTGGCCCGGGCGATGGCGAGGCGCTGCTTCTGGCCCACCGAGAGCTTGACGCCGTCCTCGCCGATCTTGGTGTCGTAGCCGTCCGGTAGCTCCTTCACCACGTCGTGCAGGTCGGCGTTGCGGCTCGCCTGCTCGATCTGGTCCGGGGTGGCGTCGTGGTTGCCGTAGGCGATGTTCTCGCGGAGGGTCACCGAGAAGAGCAGCGACTCCTGGCTGACGTAGCCGATCTGCCGACGCACCGTTTCGAGGCGAATCTGGCGCACGTCGTGGCCGTCGATGAGGACGGAGCCGCTGGTCACGTCATAGAAGCGCGCCACCAGGTTCACGAGCGTGGTCTTGCCTGCGCCGGACGGGCCGACGATGGCGATGACCTCGCCTGGCTCGACGGAGAGGTTCAGGTCGTGGACCACCGGGTTCTCGGGATCGTATCCGAAGGTTACATTGCGGAACTCGACGCTGCCCTTGATGCTCCCGATGGAGACGGCGTCGGGCGCGTCCACGATCTCGGGGCGCGTGTCCAGCGTCTCGAAGACGCGGTCCATGGCGGCTCCGGCCCACTGCGCCTGGATGTTGAAGTCCACCAGGCGGACGGAGGGATCGTAGAGGTAGCCGATGTAGCCCGTGAAGGCCAGAAGCTCGCCGGGCTGCATGGCTCGGCCCAGGACCATCTTGGCGCCCATCCAGTAGATGAAGCCGGTGCCCACGGCGCGGATGACCGTGGCCACGAGGCCGAGGCTGCGGTTCAGCTTCGCCTGCACCATGCCCAGGGTGAAGTTGTCCTGCACCGTCTGCATGAAGTGCTGGGTCTCGAACTCCTCGCGAACGAAGGCCTTGACGACCGTGATGCCGGCCAGCTTCTCCTGCAGTCCGCCGATGAGGGCGTCCCACTTCTCGCGCAACTCGACGCTGATGGCCCGGATGCGCTTGAGGAAGAGCTTATACGAGACGACGTAGATCGGCACCACGGCGATGGCGATGCACCCGAGCTGCCAGCTCATGGTGAAGATGACGGGGATCACCACCAGCAGCGTCAGGATGTCCGTGATCAGCGTGACGATGCCGCCGGTGATCATGTACTGGATGACGTTGATGTCGTCGATGACCCGCGCCATGATCTTGCCGGTCTGCCGCTTGTCGTAGTAGGAGAGCGAGAGCCGGTTGAGGTGGCGGTAGGACTGGTAGCGCAGGTCGAAGACCACGCGCTGGCCCAGCCAGCCGATCAGATAGTTCAGCGCGAACGAGACAATGCCGCGGAAGGCGTAGAGGCCCAGGATGATCCAGAGCACGGTCCAGAGCGACCCGTAGCGCTTCTGCGGCAACACGGTGTCGATCATGAACTGCGTGACGCGCGGCATGGGCAGCGCCGAGAGCGTCACCAGCATCATGAGGAAGACGGCCAGCAGCACGCGGTACCGATAGGGCTTCAGGTAGCCCAGGAGGCGGCCGAAGTTGCTCATTGCGGCAGCGCCTCCAGCGCGACCTTGAACTGCTGGTTGTAGAGCCCGGCGTAGATGCCGCCGGACGCCAGCAGGTCATGGTGGCTCCCCGCCTCGCGGACGACGCCGCGCTCCATGACGACGATGAGGTCCGCCTTGACGATGGTGGAGAGCCGGTGCGCGATGCAGAAGCTGGTTCGGCCCTCCATGAGCTTGTCCAGCGCGCCCTGGATGAGCGTCTCCGTCTCCGAATCCAGCGCCGACGTGGCTTCGTCCAGCACGAGGATGCGCGGGTCGGAGAGGATGGCCCGGGCGATGGCGATGCGCTGCTTCTCGCCGCCGGAGAGCTTGATGCCCTCTTCGCCGATGCGCGTCTCGTAGCCCTTGGGCAGAGCCGCGATCACATGGTGGATGTTGGCGGCCTCGGCGGCGCCCTCGACCTCGGCGTCGGTGGCCTCCAAGCGACCGTACCGGATGTTCTCGCGGATGGTCGTGTTGAAGAGGATCGTCTCCTGGATGACGACACCCACCTGCCGCCGCAGCGACTCCACGGTAACGCCGCGGAGGTCCTTGCCGTCGATGGTGATGGCTCCGCCGGTGACATCGTAGTGGCGCGAGAGCAGGTTGATCATCGTGGTCTTGCCGGAGCCGGACTGGCCGACGAAGGCGACCATCTGCCCGGCCTTCACGTCCAGGTTCACGCCCTTGATGACGGGTTGCCCCGGCTCGTACTCGAACCAGACATCCTCGTAGCGCACCGCTCCCTGAATCTTGGCCAGCGCCTCCGCGCCGGGAGCGTCCTTGATGTTCGGCTCCGTATCGAGCATTCCGAAGATGCGGTTCAGCGCGGCGTTGGTGCGGGCGATCTGGTCGTTGATCTGGATCAGGCGAAGGATGGGGCCGTACATGTAGCCCGTCATGAACGAGACGAAGGCGATGAGCGAGCCCGCGGTGAGGTGGCCGGCCATGACCTGCTTGCCGCCCACGAACATGATGATGGCCACGCCCATGCCGCTTCCGATGAACTCGGCGATGGTCCAGAGGCGCGTGCCCAGCATCCCCTGCCCCACGTTCAGGTCCAGCAGGTTGCGGTTCTGGCCCACGAACTGACGGACCTCGAAGCGCTCCTTGGCGTAGGACTTCACCACGAGGGCGCCGGCCAGCTTCTCCTGCAGGTCGCCCAACATGACGTCGCGCTCTTCGCGGATTTCATCCGCCGTGCGCTTGATTTTTCCGATATGGAAGAAGTAGTTCGCGAAATAGAGCGGGAAGACGCAGAGGCCCCATACCGCGAGGTACCAGTTCATGTTGAAGACGATGAAGAGGACGAAGATCAGCGTGACGACGTCGGAGATGAGCGTGACGAACCCGCCGCTGATGAGCTGGTCCAGCGTGGCCACATCGTTGGTGATCGTGGACATCAGCTTGCCGGTCTGGCTCTTCTCGAAGTAGCCGAGCGGGAGGGTCTGCAGGTGCGCGTAGAGCTTGCGCCGCATATCGTACTTGAACCGCTGGCCCAGGTACGTGACACACATGGTGAGCGCATAGCCCACGATGCCGCTGGCCGCCGCCACTCCAACGAGAAGGAAGAAGACCCCGGCGATGTTGAAGGGTTGCCGGGCCACCAGCTTGTCGACGAGGTAGCGGATGATGAGCGGGCCGGGGAGCCCGAGGCCTGCGCTCGTCAGCGTCAGGAGGCAGATGACAACGAGGACCTTCCAGTACCGCTGAACCTCGGCGAGCAGACGCGTCATGTTACGCATGGCGACTCCCGCAGACCGGCGCTTCGCACCGGAACGCGGCCGCTGCACCCCACCGATATCGTCGGGGTTGCAGGCGTTCGCTCACCGTCAGCGTGGCAAACCACGAGAGGCGCCGAGACACCGTTTCATGCTCCCATGCGCGGCGGCCGGCCATGAGGTGCCGGACCTGGCGCTGTGCCTGAATCACTCTGTCCTTCAGCCGCGCAAGTTTACCTTACCGGCGCGCGCGAAGGGCGCGGATTCTAGCGCGGAACCGGCACGGTGGCGAGGATCGCCTTCAGCACGCGGTCGGGTGTCTCTCCCTCGATCTCACTGTCGGGCTTCAGCAGGATGCGGTGCCGGAAGACCGGGAGGGCCAGGTCCTTCACGTCGTCCGGCGTCACGAAGGGCCTTCCGCGGACGCCGGCAAGGGCCTTGGCGGTCAAGAGCAGCGTCACGGCGGCTCGCGGCGAGGGGCCGAGCACCACGTGGCGATGCTCCCGGGCCGCGCGCGTCACGGCGACGATGTAGGCCCGCACGGGTTCCGTCACGGAGATGGCGGCCACGTCGGCCTGCAGGCTCGCCAGCGCTTCGGCGTCGGCCACGGGCCGCAGGTCGGCGGCGTCCAGATCCACCGCGCGAAAGCCTGCCTCGTAGCGCGCCAGGATCGCCTCTTCCTCGGCCAGGCCGGGGTAGCCCACGTCGATGCGCAGGGAGAAGCGGTCCAACTGCGCCTCGGGCAACGGGTAGGTGCCCTCGAACTCGACCGGGTTCTGCGTGGCGCAGACCATGAAGGGGCGCGGGAGGGCGAAGGGGACGCCGTCGATGGTCGCCTGCCGCTCCTCCATGGCCTCCAGAAGGGCGGACTGGGTCTTGGGCGGCGTCCGGTTGATCTCGTCGGCCAGCACCAGCGCGGCGAAGATGGGCCCCTGGCGTACGGTGAAGGTGCCGTCCTTGGGGCTGAAGACGTTGGTGCCCAGGACGTCGCTGGGCATGAGGTCCGGCGTGAACTGGATGCGGCTGAAGCTCACGCGGCAGAGGCGGGCCAGCACCCGGACGGTGAGCGTCTTGGCGGTGCCGGGGACGCCCTCGAGCAGTACATGCCCGCCGGCGAGGAGCGCCACGGTGAGCTGCTCCAGCATGGCCGGCTGCCCGACGATGACCTTGCCGGCCTCGACGGCCAGCGCCTCGGCGAATGCGGCGATCCGGTCGGCCGGGCCTGGAGCTTCGGTGAGCGGTGGGTTTGGGTCAGTCATCGAGACGCAGCCTCCTTGCCCAGGCGTCGAGGCCCCGGGCGATCTCCATCAAGTCGCTCTCTCCGGCGTCTCCGCCGGCTGAGATGTCATCGCAGCGGCACAGCAGCTTCTCAAGCTCCGGTCGGTCGACGGCATCCGGCGTCAACACAGCCAACTCCGCGGCGGGCGCGTCGGCCGATACGCCGAAGCGGCGGGCCATGCGCCGCCGGAACGAGGCGCCCAGCAGTTCAACGGCCACCGGCGCGGCCTGCGCACGGCCGTAGAGGCCCGCCATGGAGGTGACGTAGTCCAGCGTGCTGGTTCGCTTGCCGGGTTCGAGCCGCAGCGGGGCGCCCAGGCGGCGATTGCCGTTCCAGATCAGCGCCGCCACCAGACCCAACAGCGCCCAGGCGAAGGCGTGCGGCCCTGGGCCGAGGGCGGTCCAGAGGGCGGCGCCGGGCGGGCGCGTCTCGCCGAAGCCGTGGTGCACCTCGTCGAACAGGACCCGGCCGCCCGGCGCCAGGCCGTCGCGCGCGAGCCGAACGAAGGCCACCGGGGCGTCGGACGGGTTCCGAAGGTCCCGGTTCCGCAGGCCCAACGCCTGCGACAGGACGGTCACGGTCCCCTTGCCCAACCTGCGCCGCGCTGCCACTGCGGCATTCCCTCCGCCGGCCAGCACGCGCCACGGCGGCCGGGCGCAGATGCCTCGGCCCGGCGCAGGCGGTGCGAACCGGAGGCCGCCCAGAGGTCCGGCGTCGGGCGCGATCGGCTCGGCGGGTTTGCGGTCCGAGGTCGGCGTCAGGCCCTCCAGCAGCGCCGGCCAGGCCGAGCCGTCCCAGAGCACGAGGGCCGCGCCGCCGCCTTCGATCCACGCCGTGAGGGCGCGTTCCTCGGGCGACTCGGGCTTCTCCGCCAGCGGCATGGCGATGACGAGGAGCGTTCGGTCGCCCAGCGCCTCGTAGCCCGAGTGGAGCCTCGCCGCCGGCACGCGCTGCCGCTGCAGCAGCTCGAGGCAGGCGCGGAGGCCGCCGGGGCCGGTGCTGAACGTGGTGGGGCGGTCCATCTGCCGCTGGGCGATGGAGTCCCGGGTGAAGAGGGCTGAGCCGATCACCAGGGCTGCCAGCAGCGCCCCCAGGATGATCGGCTCGGTCTTACGCATGCGGGCCGGTGACGGCTCTCAGGCGGGCGCGCCGGAGAGAAGCTCCAGGGCGCGGTCCAGTTGGATGCGCACGGCGTCGTGCCCCGTGCCGCCCTCAGAGGTGCGTGACCGCGCGCTGCTCTCGGGGTCGAGGCCCGCGAAGCCTGCGCGGAAGAGGTCCGAGAAAGGCTCCAGGTCGGCCTGCTTCAGGTCCTCCAGGCCGATCCCGCGCTCCTCGCAGTGGCGGACCATGCGTCCGACCACGCCGTGCGCCTCGCGAAAGGGCATCCCCTGCCGCACCAGCCAATCGGCCACATCGGTGGCCGTGCTGAAGTCGCGGGTGAGCGAGGCGGCCATGCGGTCCCGGCAGAACTCGGCCGTGGCCAGCATGCGGATGAAGGCCGGCAACACGGCATGCAGCGTGTCCACCGTGTCGAACAGGGGCTCCTTGTCCTCCTGCATATCCTTGTTGTAAGCGAGCGGCTGGCCCTTGATGACCATGAGCAGGCCGGTGACGTGCCCGCAGACGCGCCCGGTCTTGCCGCGCACCAGTTCGGCGACGTCGGGGTTCTTCTTCTGCGGCATGATGCTGCTGCCGGTCGTCACGGCGTCGGAGAGGCGCACGTAGCCGAACTCGGGCGTGCTCCAGAGGATGAGCTCCTCGGCGAAGCGCGAAAGGTGCGTCATCAGGAGCGCCGCACAACCCACGAACTCCACCACGAAGTCGCGGTCGGAGACGGCGTCCATGCTGTTCTCGCAGACGCCGTCGAAGCCCAGCAACTCCGCCACGCGGCGGCGGTTGATCGGGAACCCGGTGCCGGCCAGGGCCCCGGCGCCCAGCGGCAGGCGGTTGGCGCGGCGGGCGCACTCGGAGAGCCGCTCGGCGTCGCGCTGGAGCATCCAGAAGTAGGCCAGCAGGTGGTGGCTCAGCAGCACGGGCTGGGCGTGCTGCAGGTGCGTGCAGCCGGGGAGGACCACGCCGAACTCGCGCTCGGCGGCCTCGACGAAGGCGCGCTGAAGCTCACGGATGCCGCCCAGCAGGTCGGCCGCCGCCTCGCGGAGGTAGAGCCGCACGTCGGTGGCAACCTGGTCGTTGCGGCTGCGGGCGGTGTGGAGCCGACCGGCCACGGACCCCACGCGCTGACGGAGGAGGTCCTCCACGGCGGTATGGACATCCTCGGCGGCTGGGTCCAGGCGCGCGGCCCCCGCGGCGAGGTCCTGCTCCAGCGCCCGCAGGCCAGCGACAATGGCATCGGCGTCGGACTGCTCGATGATGCGCGTCTCGCCCAGCATGGTGGCGTGGGCGATGCTGCCCCGGATGTCCCAGGGCCAGAGGCGGCCGTCGAAGGCGATGGACCGGTTCAGCCGGTCCACCGCCTCATCGGTCCGCTCGCTGAAGCGCCCGCCCCAGAGGCGCGCGCCCGAAGCCGCGGGATCAGCCACGGCCGCAGATCTGCCAGTACATCCGCGACTGCAAGCCGTGCGTCTTCACCATGCCCTCGCTGTCGGCCTGGTCGAAGGTCTTGCTGTCGAACGATGCCAGATCCTCGTTGTAGAGGGCCCACTTGCTGGCTCGGCCGATGACGACCGAGGAGCCCTTGGCCATGCGGAGCGTGACCGTACCGGTGACGCGGGGCTGGATCTGGTTGGTGAATGCCTCGAGGTCCTCCTTCAGCGGGTCGAACCAGAGGCCCTTGTAGGCCAGTTCGCCCCACTCGCGGTCGACGTGCGCCTTGAACTTGAGCTCGGACTGCGTGCAGACCAGCGCCTCCAGCGCCTTGTGGGCCTGAAGAAGCGCCACGGCGGCGGGGCACTCGTAGTTCTCGCGCACCTTGAGGCCCAGCATGCGGTCTTCCATCACGTCGACGCGGCCCACGCCGTTGCGGCCGGAGATGACGTTCATGCGGAGGACGATCTCCAGCGGTGAGAGGCTCTCGCCGTTGATGGAGACGGGCACGCCGTTCTCAAAGCCGATGACGACGATCTCGGGGGTGTCCGGCGTGTCGGCAAGGCCCCTGGTCCACTGGAAGATTTCCTCCGGCGGGCAGTAGTTGGGCTCCTCCAGGTGTCCGCCCTCGATGGAGCGGCCCCAGAGGTTCTCGTCGATGCTCCAGATCTTGTCCTTGGACTGGCCGATGGAGACGCCGTGCGCCGCGGCGTAGTCGATCTCCTCGGTGCGGGTCCAGGGCTCGCGGCCGCCGCCGGGGAGCAGCTTGCCCTGGCGCATGGGCGCGATGATGGGAATCTCGGGCGTCAGGGTGCGCATGACGTACTCGAGGCGGAACTGGTCGTTGCCCTTGCCGGTACATCCGTGGGCGTAGGCATCGGCGCCGACGGCGCGCGCGGCGTCCACGGCCTTAAGAGCGATGAGCGGCCGGGCGATGCTGGTGGAGATCGGGTAGCCCTGGTAGTCGCCGTTGGCCTTCACCGAGGGCCAGCAGTAGTGCTCCACGAACTCGGCGCGGGCGTCCACGGTGGTGTGCTCGGTGCCCAGCGTGCGGGCGCGCTCCTCGGCCTGCTGGATATCGGCCGCGGGCTGGCCCACGTCCACGGTAACGGTGACGATGCGCGTGAAGCCATACTCCTCGCGCATCAGCGGGATGCAGACGGAGGTGTCCAGACCGCCCGAGTAGATCAGTACGACGGTGCTCATTGCGTTCTCCTGAGCGGCCCCCGCCAACCGGCGCGGCAGACCGCGGGTCAAATCAAACCGAAGGGCGCCGGCGCCTATGCGCCGACGAGGAGGCTCAGCACGGCCTTCTGGGCGTGCAGGCGGTTCTCGGCCTGGTCCAGCGCCACGGAAGCAGGGCCGTCCAGCACCTCCGAAGTCACCTCGTCGCCGCGGTGCGCGGGCATGCAGTGCATGAAGAGCGCCTGCGGCCCTGCGGCATCCATGAGGCGCTGGTTCACCTGGTAGCGGCTGAAGACGCCGCGCCGCACCTCGGCCTCGGCCTCCTGGCCCATGCTGGTCCAGACATCGGTGTAGATGGCGTCGGCGCCCTGCACGGCCTCCAGCGGGTCGGAGGTCACCGTCACGGCGTCCGGCCTGCCCGCAAGGGCCTGGGCGGCGGCCACGATGAACTCGTGCGGCTCGTAGCCCGCGGGGCAAGCCGCGCGGACGCGGGCGCCCAGCAGCACGGAGACGAGCATGAGCGAGTGGAGCACGTTGTTCCCGTCGCCAACCCACGCCACGGTAAGGCCCTCCATGGAGCCCTTGTGCTGGATCAGCGTCAGGGCGTCGGCCAGCGCCTGGCACGGGTGCTCCTGGTCGCTCAGGGCATTGACGATGGGGACGCCGCAAGCGTCGCGCATGGCCACGAGCATCTCATGCCTATAGACGCGCGCCACGATGCCGTCGACCCACCGGGCCAGGTTGCGGGCCACGTCGCCGGGCTCCTCGCGGGTGCCCAGTCCCACCTCGGCGGGCCCCAGGGCCACGGCCATTCCGCCCAGCTCGCGGGTCGCCAGGTCGAAGGTCACGCGGGTCCGCAGCGAGGCCTTCTCGAAGATCATCGCCACGGCCCTACGCCCCTGCCAGTCCACCACGGTCTCCACGGAACGCCTGTTGCGGGCGTAGCAGTCGGCCAGCTCCAGCGCGGCCGTAACCTGCCGGCGGCTCCAATCCCGGATGGAGAGGAGACCCGTGCCCTTCAACCCCAGCACGTCCTGCGCTACCAGGTCCCTGGCATCGGCGATGTTCATGCGTGTCGCTCCTGTCACTTACGGCCTCAGGCCGGTTTTCGACCCTATATTGTGCTACACAACAGGGCCAGGAGCGGCGGGCGGCTCCCGGTCCGCCGCGGAGCGCCAAGGTACACTAGTTGCCCTAGCCATCCGAGGAGACCCCAATGAGTAAGGATAACGGGCAACGGATCGAGGTCGCGGCGCACATCCGCAGCCTGGTCCCCTACCAGCCCGGCAAGCCCATCGAGGAAGTGAAGCGCGAACTGGGCATCTCGTCCGTCACCAAGCTGGCGTCGAACGAGAACCCGCTCGGCCCCTCTCCGGCCGCCGTCCAGGCGATCCGGCAGGCCGCCGCCGGGGTCCACCTCTACCCCGAGGGCTCGTGCCACGACCTGCGGAAGGCCGTCGCCGCGCATCTGGGCGTCGACGGGGAGCAACTCTCTTTCGGCAACGGCTCCGACGAGGTGATCCACGTGGCCGGGCTGGCGTTCCTGACGCCGAGCGACCAGGTCCTTACCGGCGCGCCGACGTTCGTGCTCTACCGCACATGCGCGATCCTGAACCGGTGCGAGCTGGTGGAGGTCCCGTTGCGCGACTGGACGTTCGACCTGGAGGCCATGGCCGACCGGATCACCGAGCGGACGCGCCTCGTCTTCATCGCCAATCCCAACAACCCCACCGGGACCATCGTGCGGCGCCGCGAGTTGGAGCGCTTCATGGACCGGCTGCCCGAGCGCGCCATCCTCGTGCTGGACGAAGCCTACGCCGAGTACGTCGACGACCCCGAGTACCCCACGTCGCTGGACTACATCCGCGAGGGGCGGAACGTGCTGGGGCTGCGGACCTTCTCCAAGATCCACGGACTGGCAGGCGTCCGCCTGGGCTACGGCATCGCGCGGGCCGACATCGCCGCCGAGTTGGAGCGGGTGCGGGAGCCCTTCAACGTCAGCGTCCTGGCGCAGGCCGCCGGCATCGCCGCTCTGGGGAGCGACGAGCACGTGCGCCGTTCGTTGGCCACCAACGAGGCGGGCAAAGCCGAACTGGCGAAGGCGTTCGGGGAGATGGGCATGACGGTCACCGAGACCCATGCGAACTTCGTCTGGGTGGACATCGGCGCCCCCTGCCGCCCGGTCTTCCAGGAGATGCTGAAGCGCGGCGTGATCCTCCGCACCGGCGACATCTTCGGCGCCGACACGCACATGCGGATCACGGTGGGGACCGCCGAACAGAACGAGCGTTGCGTGACGGCGCTCCGGGAGGTGCTGGGCAAGTGATCATCGTAATGGCGGCTCACAGCACCCGTGAGCAGGTGGCCGACGTCGAGCAGCGGATTACGGACTGGGGTTACGGGGTCCATCCCATCTACGGCACGGAGCGGACGGTCATCGGCGCCGTGGGGGTGCCGGACACGGACAAGCAGCGGTACATCGAGCAGCTGGAGCGGCTCGAGTGCGTCGAGCGCGTCATCGCCATCGTCCGCCCCTACAAGTTCGTCAGCCGCGACTGGAAGCCCGAGAGCACCAGCATCACCGTGGGCCCGGCCACCATCGGCGGCCCGCGGATCTGCCTCATGGCTGGCCCATGCACCGTTGAGGACTACCCGCTGACGCTGGCCACGGCGCAGGCGATCAAGGCCTGCGGCGCCACCGTGCTGCGCGGCGGGGCCTATAAGCCCTGCACGTCGCCCTACTCGTTCCAGGGCCTCGGCGAGGAGGGGCTGAAGATACTCCGCGCCGCCGCCGACGAGACCGGCCTGGCCGTCATCACCGAGATCATGGACCCGCGCAACGTGGAGATGGTCTGCGGCTACACCGACATGCTGCAGATCGGCACGCGCAACATGCAGAACTACGACCTGCTGCGCGAGGTGGGCAAGGCCAGCAAGCCGGTCATGCTCAAGCGCGGCATGTGGGCCAAGATCGAGGAGTGGCTGCAGGCGGCCGAGTACATCTACCTCGAGGGCAACCACGACATCATGCTCTGCGAGCGGGGCATCCGAACCTTCGAGACGCACACCCGCAACACGCTGGACCTGAGCGCCGTGGCGGCCGTGAAGCAGCTCTCGCACCTGCCCGTGGTGGTCGACCCGAGCCACGGCACGGGCAAGTCGAGCCTGGTGGCGGCCATGTCCCGCGCCGCCGTTGCCTGCGGAGCCGACGCCCTGATGATCGAGGTACACCAGCACCCCGACAAGGCCATCAAGGACGCGGCCCAAGCCCTATCCCACGAGCAGTTCGACACCCTCGTGCGGCAGTGCAGACCCGTGGCGGAGGCGGTGGGGAGGACGGTGTAGCGCCGCCGCCGGTGGCACGGCGGCGGCAACGTCAACGGCCAAAGGGCAAGACGGCAAGAGCGCAAAGGGCTACGAGGAGCCCTCGGGAGAGACGCACCGAAACCCTCGACTGTTGTACCTATTGTCATGGTTGACCCTGCCGCGATAGTGCGCGCGGAAGTTGACCGTACTGCCGACGTTCCACGAGCCGCCCCGCAAGACACGGTAGGGGCTCCCACGCTCGAAGGAGTCCTGGCACCACTCCCATACGTTGCCGGCCATGTCTGAGCAGCGACACAGGCTCTCGCCGGCCGTGAAAGCGCCTACCGGCGCGGTGCTGTTCAGATCGGCGGGCCGCACCGAACAGGCGCAATGGCCGTCGCGCCAGTCGTCACCCCAGGGGTATTCCCGACCGTCCATGCCACGCGCCGCCTTCTCCCACTGCCGCTCGGTGGGCAGCGCCAACCCGGCCCACTCGCAGAAGGCCTTCGCGTCGTGCCACCGCACGTTCACCACGGGGTGGTTGTCGATCCAGCCCCAGGGCGGTGGAGGCGGCATCTTAACGCCGGGGTTCGCCCCGACGTAGGCCCGGTACTCCCCGACCGTCACGGGGTACTTGCGGACTCTGAACGTCGGCAGATCGGCTTGCTCCCTGTTCGGGCCATAGAGGAAGGGCCCGCCGGGCACCTCGACCGTCTCCCGCAAGTCGCGTGGGTCGCCGATGGCGGCCAGTGTGTTTCCCGCGACGATGCGCTCCCCGGTCGGGAGACGCTCGGGCACATCCTCCAGGATTTGCACGAGGCGGCCCCGGACGCGGGCAAGCGTCTCCTTGTCGTGGACCGAGGCGACGCGGCGTGCTCCCACCTCGGCCAGGCACTCGCCCGCCATGGCCACCGCTCGCCACCCCTCTGCGGCCACGGGTTCCGCCACAGGGCAGAGGCCGCCCACCAGGTACATGGGCCGACCGATCTCCTTGTTCTGGTAAACGAGCTTATTCACGGCCAGTAGCACCACCTCGCGCCAGGCGGCCCCCTTGCGAGACAGCCTATTCAGCTCCGCGGTCACATCGGGCATGGCACAGACGTGGCATGCCGCCAGGTACTCCTGGAACGTTCGGTGCGGGAAGGTGAGGCAGCCGCCCGCGCCGGGAATGAGCAGGCCCGCGCGGAGCTTTACAAGGTGCATCACCTTATCGGCCCAGGTGTGGTCCCTGCCGTCCGGCGTCAACGTGACAAAGGCATCCCGCAACGTGTGTTCGGGGATATCGGCCGCGCCTGACGTCTTGCCGGAGGCCTCGGCGCCGGCGTGGGCGTAGTAGGCGACCTCGTGGAGCACGCGCCGCAGGTCGACGTTCTGCCTGTCGGCTTCCTCCAGGAGGCCGCGAAGGGACTCGGCGCCGTCCTCGCTGTCCTGCGCCGGCTTGCGCCACTTCCAGAGGAACAGCTCGGTGACGTCCTCGTAGACCAGCGACCGGGCATCGGGCAGTTCGCCCTGCTCGGCATGGTCGATGGCCATGATGGTGAGGAGGAGCGGGTACCGGGCCATGTCGCGCAGGTCGGCGCGACGCACGGCGTCCCGGAGCTTTGACGCCTTGTCATCTGCGTCGGGCCGATTCCGGAGGGTCTTCAGGGTCGAGTACCAAGCCTTGACGAACGCGTCGATCTGGCCGTCGTCAAAGAGCAGGAGGTCGGTTCGCTGCCAGAGCCGCTCCTTCAGCCGCCACGGGCCGACCTCGTTGGCCTTCTGCGACTCCAGTCGGTACTCCTCTGCGTAGCTCCGCACGCGGCAGGTAACCAACATGGGTAGCGCCGGGTAGGTCCCGGGCAGGCAGTTGAGCATCCGGCGTATGGTCGGCATGGCCGGATCGTCTGAGGCGACCTCGTCCCAGCCGTCCAGCAAGAGAATGGCCTTCTGTTCTCTGATCGCCTTCTGCACCAGCTCCACGGCGCCGGGGCACCTCTTGGGAATCTGGTGGGCAAGGTAGTCCATCAGGAGTCCGGCTTCCGTAGACTTCGACTCGGACACCCCGATCCACGCAGCCAACTGCCGCAGCGCCACGCGAACGGGCAGGCGCGTGGTCCACTCCGCCGGCATGGCTGCCATGGCCTCGCCCAGGTCAAGCGCGGGTTTCTGGAGCTTGCGACCGATGGTGTTGGCCAGATGGTTGGCGAAGGTGGTCTTTCCGGCACCGGGCTCGCCGATGAGGAGCATGTGGGGAGTTTGGGCGAACAGCTCCAGGGCCGTATGGGGCTCCCGATCCGCCCGTGAGGCGACGGCGCCTTCCGCCATAGCGTCGGCCGTTCGCCTCTCGGCAGCCTGCGTTGCCCGCAAGCCCACGTACACGTCCGTGAGCGTCACAGGCTCTGCCGAAGAGGTGGCATCGGACGCCTCCTTATCGGCCAGCGGCAGCGTGTCGGTCTCGTCGAGCAGTACGGTGAGATAGGTGCCGAGCGCGGTGGTGTAGGTGGGTGGGTCGGTGAGTTGCTTCAACCCTTCGCGAACCGACTGCAGTTGCTCGCGCACATCGGCTCCCGGCGCCTTCGGGCAGTGGATGCCGTTCAGGAACGCCAGCAGCATGGCAAGGTCGGCCTGGTTGAGGAACGCGTCGGTCCAGCCAGCCGCCTGGTAGCTTGCGTAGAGCGCGGCGGGGTCCATCGGCTTCCCGTCCAGGAGCAGGGCGCCCAGCTGCACGGCAACCTCGGGGCGGTCCAACAGACTGTGCAGCATGTGTGCCAGTGCATTCCTGTCGCGCGTCGGCGTCGAGCCCTTCACGGCGATGAATGCCGCGGCCGCGCCCTCGACCGATGCGGCGAAGGACTTCTCGGCCTCCGCCAGCGCGCGGACAGCCACGTCGCTGCCCGACCGCGCCGTCGCGGCCTCACGGACGGTCTTCCAGAACAGACCGAAGCCCGTCTCCATCGCCTTCTCGCCGGGTTCGAACGCCATTCGTTGCCTCCTCCCATCGCCGCCGCCGGGCCCCTGCCCTACTCTCCCCGGATCGCCTCTATCTCGAGTCGGCCCGGCGAGGCGCCGTGTTCGGGGTCGAGGCGCAGGTAGGTGATGCGCCTGCCTCGCCAGAGCGGATGATCGCCCACCGGGATGCGGATGTCGCGCATGGGGGCGCCCGGCTCCACCGGGAAGCGAACGCACGTCTCCTCGGCCCCGGCCTGCACGCCTTCGGCGCGGAAGTAGAGCTGGCCGAACTCGCCGCAGGTGGCCCGCATCCGAATGACCAGCGTCTTCACGGTGTCGGGCGGCAGGTCGAGCGGCGGGGCGGCCATGTAGGGGTCGGGACCGGTGATGTCGACCACCATCCTGCCGCCCTGAAGGCGCATGGGTCCCAGGTCCGAGAGGCCCGTCCAGCCGTGGAGCGAGGTGTCGAACCGGAAGTCCACGCTCGTCCGCTTCACCGACGAGGGCGGTCGCCACGGGTGGGCCTTGCCCTCCACCACGGCGTCGCCGGTGCGCGGGTCCATCTCCACGCGCTTGCGGCCGGCCACCCAGACCGTGGGCTTGCTGCAACCCATGACCGTGGCGCCGCGCGGGTTCACGTACTTCAGCGATGCGGCGCGGTCCCGCACGAAGTCGACGCGCATCGTCGAGCCCGGCGGGCAGGCTGAATAGGCCGTGAAGCTGCCGTCGGCCTTCCACGCCGCCCAGGCCGACTTGCCCAGCGTCACCGCGCCGTCGGGCGTGGCGGCCGTGCAGGCTTCGGCTCCGCGGTTCACCAGCACGGTGAGCCCGTTGGCGTAGCGGACTCGGATGCGCTCGAAGGCCCTGGGCTGCGGGTTCCAGAAGACGGGTAGCGGGTCCACGCCCGCACCGCGCTCCAGTAGCGGACTTCGCGCACGGGCTGCATGGCGGTGAGGCGCTGCAGGCAGCCCATCACCAGGCACTCGGTGAGCACGAAGTCCCACGGCATACCGGGGTAGTAGAAGAGGTAGGCGCCGTTGCCGTAGAGCGCCTCGCAGGACCGGTAGTCGTCGTACTGCGCCGGGTCGGCGAGGTAGGTCGCCTTGCCTGCGGACCAGTTCGCGAAGGGCGGCATCTCGAAGAAGCGGTACATCAACCCCATGCCGTGGAAGGTGGAGAGGCCGTGGAGGCGGCGCAGCTTGAACTCCGGCGTCATGAGCCGATGGTGGCCGTCGTAGACGCCGAAGTCGCCCGTATCCACGTACCTGCCCAGAAGCTGCTCGTCGATGTTCGTCTCGCTGCCCAACGGCCCCTGGTGCGTCGCCTTGATGAGCCGGCACAGCTCCCGCTGCCGAGCCAGCACACGGCCCATGGAGGCGAACGCGGGCTGGGCCGGGTCGTAGTCGGCATAGCCCCACGGTGCGGCGGCGCTGGTGATCTGGTCGGTGAACGATGCGTTCGACCGGAAGAGGCCCTGGATCTCGGCCTCCTGCCGGCGGGCCAGGGTGAGCCAGTCGCCGGGGCGGGTGTACCAGGCGGGCTTGCCGTCAGCTCCGACGGCCTGCCGCGCCTTGCCCTCGCGGACGCTGGGCGAACCGGGCCGCAGGTAGACATAGTTGGTCCGTAGCCCGAACCGACCCATTCCCCGCGCCAGCTGGCTGAGCCGCGCGAACTCGGCCACGCTGCCGATGCCGGGATTGGGCGGGTAGTCGGGCATACGGATGCTGTCGGGCAGCAGACTGTCGAACCCGCCCGCCTGCCAGTTCTCGAAGAGGGTGAGAAACCGCGTGGCGCCGCCGGTGAGCAGGGCCAGGCGGCGGAGGAGGTACTCGGTGTCGGTGGCGGTCCCGTCCCAGACATCCAGGTAGAGCATCGTGGCCAGGTCCCGGCCGTACTCGCTGGGCTCGGTCTCCGGCGGCGGAGCGGCCTGCCAGAGGCTGCCCGATGCGCGAACCTCCAGCGTCTCGTCCAGCGGCTGCCTCGAGCCGTCGGCGCGGGTCGAGTAGACCACGTTCATCCCCGCGTCGAAGACGCCCGATCCGGTGAACCGCTGGTCCGGCGCGTCCCACGCGGAGCCGTTGGAGGCCGCCATGCGCCAGCCGGCGGTCAGGTAGAGGCGCTGATCCTTGAGCCTCGCCACGCGGGGCCAGAAGGGCTGGCCGTAGGGCTCGGCATTGCGGGTGTAGCCGATGCGGAACCATGGCCCCGCCGCCTCCACGCTCCCGGCGCTGACGCGCGCAACGGGCGCGCTAGCCTCGCGGACGCGCAGCCGCAGGGCGCCGCCCGACGACGAGACCTCGACGGTCCACTGGGCCGAGGCCCGGTCCCACGTGGCCCGGTAGCGGTACCGCATCCCGCCCGCGGCACGCGCCGACTGGAGGAGCGCCACGCGCCCCTCGGAGGCCCGCGCCTCCTTGCCGCCCACCAGGAAGACCGGGTCGGTCACGCGCAGGATCGAGGCGCGGCCCGCGCCCACGGACACCCGCACCATCCGGTCGGCGGGGACGTAGACGCAGGCGGGCGCCACCGGCTCGGGGAGGCGGGGAGGTGAGGAGGCAACGAGGTGAGCGGCGAGCGCCACCGGCCAGATGATCGTCAAGAGACCTCCCAGACCGTCCCGTCGAGGACGCCGGCTTTGGCGAGCGCGGCGCGGCACCAGGCCAGGTCGAAGGGCGGCTTGCCCGCGAGGTAGTGGCTGCGACCGTCACCCGTCTCGGCGGCCCAGGCGATGGAGAGCACCCGCTGCTCATCGGGCACGGCGGGCACGAGGCCGATCACGCAGGCGGCGTCGGCCTCGGCCACGGCCGCGCCCTGGGCCACGACGTCGCCGGTATCGACATCCGTCACGGTCCAGTCGAGGTTGATCTCCTCCCGCGTGTCGTTGCAGGCCACGAGCTGCCGCGCGCCGTCGCACTCCTCGCGCAGCGCCAGGCAGAGGGGCTGCTGCGAGGCCTTGATGACATGGTAGGCCAGCTTCTTGCCGAAGTAGTAGTCGACCACGGCGTCGCTCAGCTGCGGCCACCCATCGAGGATGTTCCACCAGATGATGCCCGTGCGGCGCCACTTGCCCGTGCGGAACCGCTCGATGAAGAACTTCATGGCCTCGGCTTGCGAGACCTGGCTGGCGAAGGCGTAGTCGGCCACGTTGTCGGGCACGCTGCCGAAGAGCGTGCGCACCTGGCTGGCCATCAGCTCGACGCGGTAGTCGAAGAGGTCGACGCCCGGCACCGGCGATGTGCAATGGAGAACCCACTCGTCGTTGTACTGGTAGGGCCAGACCTTGTCGGGCGAAAGGAAGCGGACCAGGCTCTCCGGCGAGGGGCACCCGTGGTAGCCGGTCTCGCTGGCGAAGTGGCAGATGGACGACGTGTAGAACTGGCCCTTGTAGTAGTCGCGCGGGCCCCAGAGGTGCTCCTCGGGCAGAAGGTGGACGCCCTGCCGGAAGGCCGCCGGCGAGATGTAGGGCGAGCTGGGCAGGTAGTGGCGCGTCGGGTCCTCCTGCCGAACGATCTCAGGCAGCACCACGCGTGTCAGCACGTTGTTGTTGGGATCGGCCACGGAGCCGCCCCAGAGGAACGAGTAGTCGCACTCATTATCGCCGGACCAGAGCGCGATGGAGGCGTGCTGCCGCAGGCGCCGCACCACGGCCCGGGCCTCGTGAGCCAGGGTGATCTGGAAGTCGCGCTCCTGCGGGTAGATGGCGCAGGCCATGGCGAAGTCCTGCCAGACCATGATCCCCTTACGGTCGCAGAGGTCGAAGAAGAGGTCGCTTTCGTAGACGTTGCCGCCCCAGCAGCGCACCATGTTGCAGCCGATGTCCTCCACCAGCTCGAGCGCCGGTTCGGTGCGGGAGATGTCGCGACAGTGGAAGGCGTCGAGCGGAACCCAGTTGGAGCCGAGGATGAAGATGCGGCGACCGTTGACGATGAACTCGAACTTGCCGGAGCCCGCCTCGTCGGTCAGGTCCGTGCGGTCCAGCTTCATGGTCCGGACGCCCAGCGTAAGCGCCAGCGAGTCGATCTCCGCGCCGTCCTTCAGCAGGCGCGCGGTGACGTCGTAGAGGTTCTGCTCGCCGCTGCCGCGGGGCCACCAGAGCGCCGGGTTCTCGATGTCGAACCGGAACTGACCCACGCCGAAGAGGATGCGGCGGCGCTGCGTGAAGGTCCGCTCGCCGCAGACGCCCGTCACCTCCAGCTCGTAGCGCGACGTGTAGCCGGAGCCGATCCGTCCGCGCCAGTGGAGGATCATGCTCGACCGGGAGGCGCCCTCGGCCAGCCCGACGGTCTCGATGAAGAGGTCATCCAGCCGCTCGCAGGGCAGCGACAGGAGCGACACCGAGCGCCAGATGCCCGCCGAGACGGCTCGGGGCATGATGTCCCAGCCGTACATGTGCGGCGCCTTGCGCGCGTAGAGCGACTCGGCGTTGGAGCCCATGGCGTTCA
>JAPLCQ010000063.1 GCA_026392115.1 Armatimonadota bacterium
GAGGTGAACGAGATGACCATGACCGGTGCAGAGGCCCTGCTGCGAGAGGGGCACAGGCTGGGCGTCGATGAAGGCCGACGGCTGGGTGTTGACGAGGGTCGCCAGATCGGGGCCGACGAGGGGCGTCAGGAGGCGTTCAAGGCGCTGCTCACGCTGCAACTGGAGCGTCGGTTCGGTCCGCTGACCGAATCCCAGCGGAGCAAGATCGCGGCCCTCACCGGCGAACAGGCGAGCCTGCTGGGCGTTCAGTTGCTCGACGCTCGCTCGCCGGCGGAGTTGGGCCTGTAGGGCGGGGCCCCGAACCCAACCAGGATTCGGGGCCTCGCGTGCTCTTCGCAGTTGCGGCCGCGCCCGGCTATCGCTTCGGTTCGGCCAGCGGAAGCTTGTGGCTCAGCAGCCAATCGAACAGCTCCGGCGTGTTGTAGGCTTCGGTCCAGCTGTCGTGTCCCGCCTCGGGATAGACGGTGAAGCGATTCTCGATCCCGCCGGACTTGAGCGCGGCCACCATGGCCTCGCTCTCGGCAAGCGGCACCACGTTGTCCTTGGCGCCGTGGAACACCCACGCAGGGGAGCGCATCATCCACCCGGCCAGCCGCGCCTGGCCACCGCCGCAGATCGGCGCCACCGCCGCGAAGCGCTTCGGGTAGGCCAACGCCATGGCCCAGGTCCCGTAGCCGCCCATGCTGAGCCCCGTGCAGTAGACGCGGTCCAGGTCCACGCGATGCTTGGTCTGCACCTCGTCCAGCAGGGCGCCCAGGGTCTCGGTCTCCCACCAGCCGTTCTCGGGGCACTGCGGCGCCACGAGGATGAAAGGTAGCTCCTTGCCCGCGGTCGCCAGCTTTGGCGGGCCATGGACCTTCAGCTTCTCCAGATCGTTCCCGCGCTCGCCTGCGCCATGCAGGAAGAGCATGAGCGGCCACTTCCTCGCCTTGTCGTCGTTGTAGCCCTTCGGCAGGAAGAGCAGGTAGCGAGCGGTGAGCGTCCGCACGATGCGCTTCTTCAGCGTGCATGGCTCACCCGCCCCGTCCTGCGCCGGGGCCGGCGCGGCAAGGGCGGTCATGGTCAGGCCGACCAACGGCAGCAGCATGTCATTGCCTCCTTCAGCGGCGGGGTCGCCGCCGCGCCTCAATCTTCGTCTTCCAGTATCTTCCACTCGTGAACGCCACTGGCCCAGCCCTCCTGCTGCTTCACGGTTAGGCGCAGCGACTTGGTGGCGACGGTCGGGAAGCGGACCTCCACCCAGCGGTCTTTGGCCACCGGGAACTCGGCGGCCTTAACCAGGGTCCACGTGCCGTCCGGCTGCAGGGCTTCGACTAGCCAGCTCGCCGGGATGCGGCACTCGCCGCGGCCGGTGTCATCGAACCAATAGACCCGAATCCCATTCACTCGCACGGGGCTGGACCAGGTGTACTGAGCCCACTCGGAGCCGCCCTTGTGCGGCCACCAGTGGCAGAGCGCGGCAGGCTGCTCGCCGGATGACTTGGGCTCGATGCCGTCGTTGATGCCGCGCGGCTGGGCGTTGCCGCTGACGTAGGAGAGCGTAACCTTGGCCGCCGTCTCGGGTCCGCCTGCGGTGGGCGCACCGGGCGCCAGCGGCAGCCAGACGCGCATGGCCCCGGCCTCGCGGTTGTCCCAGAAGGCGTAGGGGATGGCGGTCACATGCGTCGGATGGGGCTTGCGGGCGGACTGGTACAGCTTGGCGCCCCACTCCGACTGGCCGGCGGTGTAGGCGGTGCCCTCCAGCGTCGTGATGCCGCCGAAGAGGTCAGGCCGCTCCTTGGGCTGCAACTGGGCCTCCATGGGCAGGTAGAGATCCGTCACAGGAGCCTTCTGGTCGACGGCCTCCAGGCAGTAGACCAGCGGGCCGCGCTGCACGGCCGCCAGGCCGCGGTTGGCCGTCACGTTTGGGTTGGCCTCCACGCGGCGGGCGGGCATGTCCAGCGTCAGGGTCACTACGTCGCCGGGCTTCCACTGCCGCCGAACGACCACGTAGCCGTTCTCCATGGGCCACCGGGTTGGCGCGCCCGCCGAGATGGACCACTTCTCGCACCAGGACGGGATGCGCAGCCGCAGCGAGAAGGTGCGGGGCGCCTCGGGCTTCAGGGCGAGGGTCACCTTGCCGTCCCAGGGGTACTCGGTCTTCACGTCCACCTTCACGGCGCCGGCGCCCACCTTGGTGTTCACGCCGCCCTGGATGTAGAGGTTCACCGTCAGGCCGTCGCCGTCGGTGGCGTAGGCGTAGCCGCCCAGCGACGAGAGGGTCCTGGCCACGTTGGGCGGGCAGCAGGCGCAACCGAACCAGTCCGATCGGTGGTGCGTGCCCATGCTCTCCAGCGGGTTCACGTAGAAGAAACGCTTGCCGTCCACCGAAACGCCGTCCAGCACGCCGTTGTAGAGCGATGTCTCCACGATATCGGCGTACTTGGCGTCGCCGGTTAGGAGGTTCATGCGGTGGTTCCAGAGGGCCAGCGCCACGGAGGCGCAGGTCTCCTGGTAGGCGGTGAGGTTGGGCAGGTCGTAGTCGGCCGTAAAGCCCTCGTTGGAGGCCGACGGCCCGATGCCGCCGGTGATGTAGGTGTTCTTGCGGCTGGTGTTGCGCCAGACGCGGTTCACCATATCCAGCAGGCCCTGGTCGCCGGTCTCCGCCGCCACGTCCACCACGCCGGACATGAGGTAGGCGGCACGCACGGCGTGGCCCTTGATGTTCTTGTGCTCGCGGATCGGCACGTCGTCCTGGAAGTAGGTCCCGTCGTACGCCTCATCGGGAGTGCGATGCTCCACCGCGAAGAAGTGCGAGCCCCGCGTGTTGATGAAGTAGTGGGCCAGGTCGAAGTAGGCCTTGTTGCCCGTGGCACGCCACAGCTTCACCAATGCAAGCTCGATCTCGGGGTGGCCGCAGTAGCCGGGGCGCTTGCCGGGCCCGTCGCCGAAGGTGGCGACGAGGTGGTCGGCGTACTTGGTGGCGATGGTCAGCAGCGTGCGCTTGCCGGTGGCCTGGAAGTGGGCCGCGGCCGCCTCGAAGAGGTGTCCGGCACAGTAGAGCTCATGGTTGTCGCGCAGGTTGGTGAAGGTCTGGTCCGGTGCGTTCACCTCGTACCAGGTGTTCAGGTATCCGTTCGGCCTCTGGGCGGCGGCTATCCGGGCGATCATGCCGTCGATGCGGGCCTCCAGCGCCGGGTCGGGATCGGTGGCCAGCGAGTAGGCTACGGCCTCCAGCGTCTTGTGGAGGTCCGAATCCATGAAGACGGGGCCGGAGTAGCCCTCCCGCTTGCCCTGCGCCGCCAGGTCGAAGTTGCGCAGGTTGTTGGTCTTCTCGAGCTGGTCCAGGCTGTGCTTGAGCGAGACCTTGCGGTTGGTGTCCCGCCGCGGCTTCCAGAACCGATCCGTGATGCTGACCTGGGTGAACGGTACTTCCGAGAGCTTCATGCCTTTCCTTGTCTGCGCGGCAGCCGGCACCGAGAGGGCTGCCAGGTGGGCCGCCAGGCACATCGCCAGTGCGGCGGGAACGCAATGTCCTATCATAGGTGTCCCTCACGATGCGCCGCCAGAGTTCCGCGCGGCGCGTGTCTGGCATCTAGTTAGCCGGGGGCCGCCTCTGTTCCTTCCCGAAAACCGGCTAACGGGCCGGCGATGCGGGAATGAAGGGTACACCGTATGCGTGAGAACCGGATCGGGCGGGACTGCCGGTCGGTGGCGAGGTGTGTGACATGAAGCGATCTGCGGGAATTGCCGGCGCGGCGTTGGTCGCCGCCGTCGCCTTGGGGCTGGCTGTGCTGGCCGGAGCGGGGCCGGATGAGGGGCTCATCAACGTGGGCCTGACATCGGCGGGCGCCCGCGTGGAGGCGGAAAGCCAGTTCAGCCCCGCCCACGCCGGGAGCAACGCCGCCGATGGGCGCATGGAGTCGGGGAACGGCTGCTGGTACTCGCGCGACCAGAGCAAGCTCCCCGTGGCCCTCACCTTCCGCTTCGCCCAGGCCGAGGAGGTCCGCCGCGTCGTGGTCTGGCAGGCCCGCTGGACCGGCAACATGTACCACACCCGCGACTTCGCGCTGGAGACCTCGCAGGACGGCAAGGCTTGGTCGCGCGTAGCCGCCGGCTCGCTGGCCGATGACAACGAGGCCCGCGCCGAGTTGCCCGTCAGCTTCAAGGCGCCCTGGGCCCGCATCGTCGTCCTCACCTCCTACAACGACTTCCAGACCTGCGGCCTGGCCGAGGTCGAGTTCATGGCCCGGCGTCCGCTGGCGTTCGGCACGCCCGCCGCCCGGTTGGATGGCGTCGATGCCGCCTGGTCGCTCCCCTTCTGCGGTCTGACGCTGGCGGGAACGGACCGCGGCGCCCAGGCCGCGGCGACGCCGGGCTCCTTCCTTGCCGACCTGCCCGCCGCCGGCGCGGCCGAACTGGGCATCCCCGTGGCCGCCGCAGAGCAGGCCTTCACCGTTTCGGGCAAGCTCGAAGCCGGTGGCGGACGCGTCGATGCGGCCCTCTACCAGGGCAACAAGCTGCTCTGGGAGGCCAAGGGCGCCGAAGGTCCGGCCCGTGTGACGGCCCGGTGCGAGCCCGGCGCCGGCGCCCTGCGGGTGGTCCTGCGTGCGGCGGGCGGCCCGGTCTCGGCGAGGCTCTCCGGCTGGTCGGCCACCATGGGCGCTCTCACCGTGGCGCTGCCGCTGGCGCCGCCGCCCGGTTCGAACTACCTGGCGCGAACGCCGGTCTACCGACCCGCCGTCGAGCGCGCGCTCATCGAGTGGGACTGGCGGCAGCAGGACGGCCTGGGCACGCCCAACGAGCCCGTGACGCCCGCTGCGGCGGCGGCGAAGGCGGTGGCAAGGCTGGAGCGGCTGGCGAAGGGCGCGGATGACTCGGGCACGGAGGCCCGAGCCACCAATCTAGCCCGAGCCGCCCTTCAGGCCTGCGGCGCCGCGCTGGCCGCCGCCAGGCGTAGCGGGACCGACGAAGCCTACGAGGCGGCCTACCTCCGCGCGCGGTGGGCCTCCCGCCGCCTCCTGCTGGCCCGGGCCGGTGACCGCATCCGGCCGCTCGTCTTCGCCAAGCAGGCCCCCGGCGTCTTCAGCCACCAGCTCACGCAGTACTACGGCCGCTACGCCCGGCCCGGCGGCGGCATCGTCACGCTGGCGAACCCCGGCCAGGCCATGGCCGTGCGCTCGCTCACCGGCGCGCTGGGCAAGGGCAGCGTCATGCAGCCCGACGTCTCATGGGACGGCAAGCGCATTCTCTTCACCTTCTGCGCCACGGATTCCGACCCGGTCGACACCGTGCGGGGCCAATACGGACGCTACTACAGCCTCTATGCGGTGAACGCCGACGGCTCCGGCCTCCGGCGCCTCACCAGCGGCCCCAACGACGACTTCGCGCCCCGCTGGCTGCCCGACGGCAAGTACGTCTGCGTCTCCACCCGCCGCGGCGGATGGCACCGCTGCGGCACGCCGGGCTGCGAGAACTACACCCTGGCCGTGGCCGCCGGCGAGGGCGCCGTGCCCGTACCCATCTCCTACCACGAGACCCAGGAGTGGGATCCCGCCGTGCTGCACGACGGTCGCATCGTCTACACGCGCTGGGACTATGTGGACCGCCACCCGGTCTTCTACGAGCACCTCTGGACCACCAATCCCGACGGCACCCGCGCGGCCATCCTCTCGGGCAACGCCACCTTCAACCCGGTGGGCATCTGGGAGCCGCAGGCCGTTCCGGGGTCGAACCTCATCATGGCCACCGCCGCGGCCCACCACGCCATGACCGCCGGCTCCGTCATCCTGGTGGACCCGACCAAGGGACCGGACAGCAAGTCGGCCCTCATCCGCCTGACGCCCGAGACGCCCTTCCCCGAGAGCGAGGCGACGGTGACGCCCAACTGGCGAGCCACCATGCCCGGCACAACGCCGCTCGAGACCGTGGAGAGCCGTCGCTGGCCCGGCCACTCCTATCGGAGCCCCTTCCCGCTGGCCGAGGACCTCTTCCTGGCCTCGTTCAGCTATATCGAGCTGCTTGGCGAGCCGCGATGCAACGCGCCGGGTATGTTCGGCCTCTACCTCTGCGACGCCTACGGCAACCGCGAGATGCTCTACCGCGACCCCAACATCTCGTCGGTCTGGGCCATGCCGCTACGGCCCCGGCCCATGCCCCGGCGTATCTCGTCGCCGCTGGCCAGGTCCATGGGTGACGAGGGCCTCATGCTGCTGCAGGATGTCTACCACGCCTCACCCGCCCTTCCCCGGGGCAGCGTGAAGTCCCTGCGCATCGTTCAGATTCTGCCCAAGTCGACTCCCGGCAAGGATTTGCCCGCGGTGGGCGTGCCCAGCGGTTCGCCGGGCAAGCAGGTGCTCGGCACCGTCCCCGTGGAGGCCGACGGCTCGGCCTACTTCCGCCTGCCCGCCCGCCGCGAGGTGGCCCTGCAGGCGCTGGACCATCGGGGCATGGCCGTGCAGATCATGCGGAGCGGCATCTACGTGCAGCCCGGCGAGCGGGCCTCCTGTTCGGGCTGCCACGAGCGCCGGACCTCGGGCCCGCTTGCCGCGGCTCCCATGGCCTCCCGCCGCGCGCCGTCGAGGATACTTCCCGGTCCCGACGGCTCCAAGCCCATGAGCTATCCCATCCTCGTGCAGCCGGTGCTGGACAAGCTCTGCGTCTCGTGCCACTCCGGCCCCAAGCCGGGCGGCGGCGTGGAGCTGACGGGGAGGATCGACGGCCACTACACAGCCTCATATAACGCCATGTCGGCCCGCGTGCCCTACTCCGACATGAACAACTCGGAGCCCGTCAGCCGGCCCGGGCGCTACGGCTCCACCGGCAGCAGCGTGATGAAGCTGGTCCTGGCGGGCCACGGCGGGGTCAAGGCGAGCCCGGCCGACATCGAGCGGCTGGCGACCTGGATGGACGCCGGCGCCATCTTCTACGGCACCTTCGACCGCGAGCAGCAGGCGCTGCAGCAGGCGGGAGGCCGCCTCACCAAGCCCGTGCTGGAGTAGCTGCCAAGGTCACGATACGGGGCGGACCGCCTCCACCACGCCGGCCGCGCCGATGAGGCCGGAGTGCTCGGCGTCTGCGCGGTGGGGGCGGATGCCCAGTTCGGCCTGCACCAGGCCCAGCCACGCGTCGCTGCGGGACATGCCGCCCGCCGCCGTGAGCCGCGCGGGCAACCCCAGAGGCCAGAGCGCACCGGCCATGGCTCGCACCCTGCCCAGGTAGTAGGCCAGCGCGGCGCGGCCCATGCCCAGACGGTCCGTGCCGGGGCCCGCGCCGCGCAGCGAGCATCGGCCGCCGCCCGTGGGGACGAAGTCCGGCGCGCCCGGCCACGCTGCCCCAACGGCGCAGGCCTCCAGCATGGCGCCCACGCCCTCGGCGGGCCAGAGCAGCTCGGCCAGCCACTCCACCATGTTGCCGAACTCCGACTCCACGCCGAGCAGAAACCAGCGCCCCGGCAGGGGGCTGATACCCGCGATCTGCCAGGCCTCCGCCGGCGCGGCGGGCGCGGTCAGCGTGCGGTAGGCCACCATGGCCGTGCCGAAGTTGAGGAAGCCCGCCCCCTCGTCCAACGCTCCGGCGCCGATGGCGGCGCAGCTCTGGTCGTTGCCGCAGGAGTAGACCGGGATGCGCCCGACGCCCAGTTGCCGGGCCACTGCTGCCAGCAGCGGCTCCGAGAGGGCGGCGGCGGGTCCGCAGGGCGCCAGCTGTCCCTCGTGGATGCCCGCGAAGGCCAGGGCGGCCGGGTTCCAGCTCCGGGCGCGGATGTCCGTGAAGCCGCCCATGCCCTGGTTCACGTCGTCACCGTAGGCCTGCCCCGTCAGCGCCTGGATGATCCACTCATTCAGCAGCAGGTAGCGTTCCGCGGGGCCGTCGGCCCGGGCCATCCGCGCCACCTTGCAGAGGAACTGGAGCGGGCTGGGCTCCGTGAAGCCGGCCGAGGCGGCGAAGTCGGGCAGGGCCGCGGCGGCTTCGGCGGCCTCGGGCACGGCTCGCGCGTCGGTCCAGACGACGGCCGGGCCCGCGGGCGTGCCGTCGGCCTCCATGGGCACGAAGGTCTGGGCCTGGGAGGTGACGGCCACCGCGCGCGGCTCCAGCCCGGCCTCTCGCGCCGAGGCCGCGGCCCCGGCCAGGGCGGCCAGGGCGGTGCGGGCGTAGAGCGCCGGGTCGCATTGCACGGCTCCGTCGGGACGGTGATCGAGCCGGTAGGGGGCCACGACGGGCGGCGCGGCGAGCCTTCCGGAGGCCACGGGCCCGGCCTTGAACGCTGTGGTACCAAGGTCCAGCGCCAGGATGCAGGGCCGCATGGAGGCTACAGCACCCCGTCCGAGCCGATGCCGCGGTCCTCGAAGACGTTGTCGCCGGGGATCGATGGGAGCGACACCTCCAGTACCAGCGCGGGGCCGTCCACCGCGGCAAAGGTGTGCGCGTGGCCCGGCGCCAGCTTCAGCGTCCGGCCCTGCTCCAGTCGGCTGCGGACGCCGTCGATCTCGAACTCGAACGCTCCGCGCACCACAAAGAAGGTCTCATCCTTCATCGTGTGCCGGTGGCAGGGGCAACGCTGGCCTTCGAAGAGGAACAAGAACTTGCCGCAGTAGTGGTTGACGGTGTCGTTGACGATCCAGTACTCGGTCTCGCCGATCCGCCGGAAGTCGCCCAGCCCGAAGTGGAGCGGCATGGGCTCGCAGGGCGGCATGGTGAGCCCCCAGCCTGCGATGATCGCGGCGGCCTCGGCCAGCGCGGCGGCTCGCTCCTCGCCCTGCACCTCGTAGCGGTCGGTCCAGTCGTTGGTCATGGATCAGCTCCTCTTCTTGCGCGGCGACGGCGCGGGCGGGGCGGCGGGCTTGGGCGGCGCCACCTGCGCGGCGAGCTTGCGCGTCTTGCCGTCCG
The DNA here is from genome assembly GCA_026392115.1 of Armatimonadota bacterium. GTDB lineage: Bacteria > Armatimonadota > Chthonomonadetes > Chthonomonadales > CAJBBX01 > CAJBBX01. Next base: position 8,866 of record JAPLCQ010000063.1, read on the forward strand.
GCGACACGAGGAGCGCCCGCTGGCCCAGCGCCGACTCGACGGTGATGCAGACCCAGCGGCCGTCGGGCGACCAGGTCGGCGCCCACGCATCGGCCGCATTCTCGTCCGGCGCGGTGAGCAGGGCGCTCGCCTTGCCGTCGGCGGTCAGGCAGTAGACCACGGCCACCTCGTGGGGCGCGCCCTTGGCGTCGGGCCGGGCCACGGTGGCCAGCAGAGCGATGCGGGAGCCGTCCGGCGAGAGGGCGGCGTAGACCACCTTGCGCGGCGCCCTGGCCTGGCCGGGGTTGATGGCGGCCGCTCGCTCGACCTGGGTGAGCTTCCCGGCGAAGCGCTGGGCCAGCGTCTGCTGGTAGGTGGAGACGAGCACGAAGCGCGGGTCCTTGGCGCGGCGCACCCACCGCACATGGCCGTCGGGCATGAGCCGGTAGCCCAGCACGTCGCCGGTGGAGGTGAGGCGCACCGTCTCACCGGCCTCGAAGAGCGTGAGGTCGGACTCGTCGTCCACGGAGACCAGCGCCAGCAGGTTGTTGGTGCCGGGGACGAAGCCGACGTCCATCACGCCTTCGGGCTTGCCGGGCAGCTCGTAGGAAAAGGCCAGGCTGCCGTCCAGCGCGTCGTAGGCCTCCAGCGCTCCGGCCCCGCTGAGGTTCAAGACCGCAACCAGCGCGCCGTCGTCGCGCCAGGCCGCGGGGAACGCCTTGGCGGTCACGATGCGCCGGGCGCGGCGCTGGTCCACATCGTGGACCCAGACGCCCAGGTTGGGCCCGTCCTGGACGTTGTAGGCCACACGGCGTCCGTTGGGCGACCAGACGCCGCCGAGGGAGCCCTTGCTCTCCGGGATGAGCGTTGAGCTTCCCCCGGCCGTAGCCACCATGCGGAGCCCCGCGTCGGTGGGGACGAGCAGGCGGCGGCCATCGGGCGAGAAGTCGCACCGCACGGCGCAGCCGCCCACAAAGAGCGCGGCGATGGACAGAAGGCAGACGATCCCCTTGCGATGCATGGCGGCCCTCCCGGCAAGCGGCGATGGAGCAAGTGTACTCCCGATGCCGCGAGTCGGGGGTGGTCGGCTGGACAACGGGGTAGACTCGGCGCAAGGGCGGCGCCACGCGGCCCGCATACTGGGAGGAATGACATGGCTCCGATGGTTCTCGCGCTGGCTCTCTGCGCCGCGCTGGCCGCTACGGCTGTCGCCGCGGAACCGGCCGCGCCGGCCAAGATCATCCTGGATGTGGATATGGCGGAGGACGTCGACGACGCCGGTGCGCTGGCCGTGCTCCACGCCCTTGCCGACCGGGGCGAGGCGGAGATTCTGGGCGTGCTCGTCTGCTCGAAGAACGAGTGGGTCGCGCCTTGCGCCGATGCCATCAACACCTGGTACGGTCGGCCGAACGTGCCCATCGGCTACCAGCGCAGCCACGTCTTCGGCTACAAGAACGCCAAAGACCCGCAGCACGAGACGCCGTCGAACTACGTGGAGAAGGTGGCCAAGGCTTGCCCGCACAAGCTGCAGAAGAGCAGCGATGCGCCCGACGCCGCCCTCCTCGCCCGCAAGCTGCTGGCCGCGCAACCCGACGGCAGCGTGACCATCGTCTCGGTGGGCTTCCTCACCAACCTTGCCGCCCTGCTCGACACGCGCCCCGACGAAGTGAGCCCTCTGGACGGCGAGGCGCTGGTGAAGCAGAAGGTGAAGGAGTGGGTCTGCATGGGCGGCGTCTTCCCGGAGGGGAGCTTCCCCGGCGGGGCCGGCGAGTACAACTTCATGTATGACACCGTCGCCTCGGTGCGTGCCATCAACGACTGGCCGACGCCCGTGGTCTTCAGCGGCTTCGCCATCGGCGCGGCCATCAAGGTGGGCGCGCGCCTCAGCGAAACGCCCGAGGCCAACCCCGTGCGCCAGTGCTACCAGCACTACAACGGCCTGACCAACCGCGAGGCGTGGGACCTGACGGCGGTACTCTACGCCGTGCGCGGAGCCGGGAACCTCTGGAAGCGCTCCGAGCAGGGCTTCTGCCTGATGCACGCCAAGGTGAGCCACGGCGTCAACGAGTGGATACCCACGCCCGCCAAACAGCACCGCTACCTGCAGGAGCTGATGCCGCCCGCCGACGTCGGGAAGATTCTGGAGGCGCTCCTCATCGCGCCGCCGAAGGGCAAGTAGCGACGGAGTTCGGCGGGGGCTGACCTGCAGGCTCAGGCCCTGGGGCGCTCTGCGGCGATGAGCGCCTCAAGCCCCGGCAGGCCGGTGACGGTGACGGTGAGGCCGTCGACACGGCGCTCGTAGGGCACGGGCGTGTCGGCGGTCACCAGCCAGTTCGCCCCCTCAGGGTACTTGCGCCGGAAGGCAGCCAGGTTCCGGGACGCGCCGGTCGAGGCCGACCACTTGCACTCGATCGCAGTCACTCGCCCCCTGTCGCCGCGCAGCACGAAGTCGACCTCGTGACCGTTGCGGTCGCGCCAGTAACCTACCTCGGGCCGTTGGAGGTGTGACTGAAGCTCGTTCAGCACAAGATGCTCCCACAGTTGGCCCAGGTCCTCGTGCCGGAGCGGACCCCAGCCGCGGAAGTAGCAGACGAACCCAGTGTCAAACCCGTAGACCTTCGGCGCCGCCACGATCTCGGTGGCCCGATGCTCTGAGAAGGGCCGCACGACGTGCATCACGCGGGTGGCCTCGAGCACGCCCAGGTAGTTCGCGGCCGTCGTGCGGCTGATCTCGCAGGGCGCCGCGATGCGCGTGGCCTCGAAGACCCCTCCGCTCTGCATGAAGAGCAACTCCGCTATCCGTTGGAAGCCGGTGCGGCGCTCCAGTCGGAAGAGCTCCTGGATGTCGCGGGCCCAGTAGGTGTCCACCCAGTCGGCAAAGTCGCGGTCGGGGCCGGCAGCATCCAGGAAGAAGGGCGGCAGGCCTCCGCGTTGCAGCCGGCGCCGCAGGTCCGGGCGGTCGAAGGCGACCAGGTCGGCGTGGTTCATCGGCGTAAGCCAGATATCGGCCTTCCGGCCCGTCAGGGTGTCGCGGAAGTGCGTCGATGCCTGCAGCGTGCTGGAGCCGGTGGCCAGCAGGCGTACCTCCGGGTAGTGGTCGGCCGCCACCTTGAGCGTCTCCGAGGGATTGGGTAGCCGCTGCACCTCATCAAGGACCACCCGCTTGCCGCGTGCGGCGGTCAGGAAGGACTCCGGGTCGGCGAGGAGCCGCCGAACACTGGGCAACTCGCAGTCCAGGTACTCCACGTCGGGGAGCGAGCGGCTCAACACCGTCTTTCCGGCCCGGCGGACGCCGGAGAGCCAGACGACGGTGCGCCGCCGCCACGCTGCCTCAATGCGTTCCATCCACCACTCGCGTTGCGTCATGCAGGCAGTATGGCATTTCGCGGCGCGAGATGCAAGACTGGTTGCACTTCGCATAGGCCCGCGAAGGCGCTGGCACTTGTCGGGGCCGTTCGATCGGGTACGATCGGTCGTGATGCCGGGCCTCTGGGGTGCGCGAGCGGTCGCGCAAGGGAGACCAAGATGACGCGTGCGTATCCTTCGATCATAGCTCCCGGCCTGGCCATGCTGCTGCCGGTGGCGGCCGGGGCGGGGCAGGTGGTCGGCGTAACGGTCACGCCGCATGCCGTCGCGCCCAGCATGCGCTACTCCCGCTCGCGCGGGGGTGGGCCGGCCGCGCGCGTCCAGCTCTTCGTCAAGGGCCCGGCGATGCCGGGCCGGTTCGCGGACAAGTCCCCCGCTGAGCTGCTGAAGTCGGGCGACTGGGCCTGGCACGATACCGGCGCGGCTGTCAGCGCCCCCGAGGGAGCCCTCAGCGTCTGGACGCTCAACGGCAAGAGCGCACGTTGGGGCGTGGGGCAGTCGTTCGAGGTGGAGGGCGAGGGCCTGGCCTCCGCTCGCATCAGCATCGACGCCCCGCTCCGCTGGATGTCCGCCGTCACCTTCCTCGCCTCCGACGGTTCGGTGAGCCCGGACACCCTCGTCGTCCACGTGGCCAACGAGGGTTCCGACCCGGTTACGGTCACCGGATTGCGTCTCTGGTTGCCAAGGGCGGGCGGCGAGTGGCAGACGCTCTGGCCCCGGAAGCCCGTGCCGTTGGCCCTGCGGGTGCCTGCAGGCGACAAGGGCGTGGTGGTGAAGCGCCTGGGCAGGGTGCCGCTCACCTACTGCGCCGTCGAGCTGACCACGTCGGCGGGGCCGCTCTGGGCGCACCTGCGGATCAAGCGCGAGGCGTTCGATATTAGCGGAGGCTGGGTGGGCGACAACGTGACCAAGGAGCCCTACCTGCAACTGCTCTCACACCTGCATGTGAATACGGGGCACCTGGGCGCCACGCCGGGCTACACGGACAATCCCGATCTCTATCGCCGCTTCCCGCTCAAGCTGTTCAACAAGCTCGACCCGCTCGCCACCTTCGACAGCGACGCCTGGCTGCCCAACATCCACGCGGTGGAGTGGCTGGGCGAGCCGCAGTACGGCGGCGGACGCCCGGTGCCGCCGCAGGACGTCTTCGACCAGTTGCTTCCCTACCGGCAGACGCGGCTGGCCACGACGGTGACGCACAGCGAGGAGCGAATCTGGGGCTGGTACGCGGGCCTATCCGACTACCCGCACTACGACTCGTACAGGGTCGTGGCGCCCTCGGCGGACCAGTGGCGGCTCTATGACCGCTGGGGCGGCAAGCGCCTCCGCTGGGGCGCTCCGCTGGAGACCGTCGGCGATATGTGCCGCTCGCTCCGCGAACTGAACCGCCCCGCGCCCTGCGCCTACTGGTCCCAGGGGCCGCACGACGGCTGGGACGGCTTCGACGGTCGGGCGCGGCGCAGCCCCACGCCTGAGGAGCTCCGATCGCAGGCCATGCACGCCCTGTCCACGCGCATCACGTCGATCTACTGGTTCAACCTGTCGCTCAAATCGCTCATGGCGTTCCCCGATACGTGGGACGCCATAACCCGCATCGGCCGCGAGATTCGAATGCTCGACGACCTCTACCTGACCGGCGACGCCTATCGCTTTGAGCGGCTGGCGCTGCCCGACGGATCGCCGGACTGGGACCTGGCCTCCATCGCCGCCCCGGATGCCGCCCTGCTCTTCGCCCTGGACACCCGCTACGTCCCCGATCCAAAGGCCAACGTCTTCCGGTTCGGGCCGCCCAGAACCGCCTCCTTCCGGTTCGCGCTCCCGAGCCGCCTCCGCAAGCCGCTCGACCTCTTCCGCGTCGACGCCGACGGCGTCCACCCCGCGCGCTGGTCCGCTACCGTCGCGGGGGTTGAGATCACGGACGAGCGGTCGCAGGACGCTATCTACGTGGCCACGCGCGACCGGAACCTGCGCACGAAGCTCGAGGCGAGGCGCCTCATGGTCATAGCGCACGAGGAGGCGCACCCGGTCGACATGGCCGCGCTGAAGGCGTTGCTGGGTCCGGCCAAGCGCGACTGACCCGGGAGGCATGGACGCGGGCCTGGTACTGCTCCTGGCCTACCGCACCGTGACGATCCGGTAGGTCACATCCAGTTCCCCGTGCGCCGGGACCTCCACATCGAACGCCACGGTGGAGCTGTCGATGCTGCGGCACGGGTGCGACGGCTCCTCGATGCCGCCGCCGGCGCACATCCGCTCGAAGATCGTCACGGTCGCGGCGACCGGCCGGGAGTTGCGGAGCGTTACGACGAACCGCTCGTCGGTTCTCTGCTTGCCGCTCCTTCGGAACTCCGTGCGCCGGTGCGTGGCGGCCAGATCGAACGCGCCGCCCAGGTCCAGCCGCAGCCACTCGCCTGCCGACTTGGGCTCCACCGGGCAGACGCCGACATAGGTGGCCGCGCCCGAGGCTGAGACGGCATCGACGAGCGCCTGACCGCCCGGCAACGGCAGCCCGAGGTGCGGCGCCGCGTTACGGAACGCGACGTAGCCGCGCACCGGGCAGGTCGTTACGGTGTCCCAGCCGTCGCCGGGGCGGTAGTCGGCGTTCCATCGGCGCCTCAGATCGCCTCGTGGGTCCACGGTGTAGCTTCGGCTTACGGGTACCGCGTCGCTGCCGAAGAGGGTGGCCTGCACGGTGGCGCCCGCGGGCAGCGTCATCGGTTCCGGTACGGTGTACAGGTAGCAGTCCCCCACCTCTGTGGGCTCGCACCCGTCACTCGGCGGTCCGTACGCTATGCTCTCACGCATGTGCAGGGGCGAGCGTGAGCCGCGGTTCTCCGGCGCCTCCACCTCTCCGGCGACGAGGTGCAGCGTGGCGTCGGCGAAGCTGGTGTCGGTCTCGTTGCTGATGCTCGCCACGCCGGACAGGCGGCACGTCGACCCGTCGGGCGCCAGTTCGACGTTGTACGCTATGGACCAACTCAGGCCGTCCGTCAGGTAGCGGACCTCCATGTCCCCGGAGTACGGCCCCGGGCTCGCGATGCGGACGGACGGCTGTCGCTGCCTCGGGAGGCGTTCCGGCCATGCCTGGAGCGAGATTCGCTCAGGAGCCGCCATGTGCAGCGTGCCGTCGGCAAGCTCCACGACCGCCATGGGGCGCTGCGAACGCTCACGGTAGCCACGATCCTCGTCCGCTTCCTCGGGTGCGGCCACCAGGACGCCGGGCATCGGGTCCGTGAGTGTGCGGTCCAGCGGCGCCAGCCAGACGGCCCGGCCCACGGCCGCGGCCAGAAGCACGTTCGCCGACAGGCCGAAGCTCGGGACATCGACGCCGAGAGCTCTGATGCCCCCCTCGCCGGCGATCCGGCACCGGAGGGTGTCACTGTGGATGCTGGACGGAAGGCCGGGCAGGGCCACCTGGTTGCGGCCTGCCTCCAGCCGGATCGGCCTGGTCTCGCTGACCGTCGCAAAGCCGGACGTGTAGGCCGTGATCGCCACGTCGCGTATAGCGGTAACGCCATTGCTCTGAGCCATCGCTGCTCGCCTCCTCGGACGCCATGTCAGGACGCCTACCCCTACACTCCCGCCGGCACGGCGAAACCGGAAAGGCCAGCGGAAGGTTCGCCCGGGAAAGGCCAGGAGTACGGAACGAGTGGAACACTCCGGCTGACACGACCCCGCTGATAGTCGCGACGCCGGCTGAGAGGGAGCCCAGAGCGCTGTCCGGTTCGGAGTGGTGAGGCGCGGGGAGATTTCGTGGGGTGACCTTCCGGAGGCGCGGGCCTCGGAGCCGGGCTACCGAAGGACTCCGTGGTGAACGTCAGCCAGGTGATCACGCTGGATCAGGAGCTCCTCGTCGACCGGGTCGCCACGATCCCGCCGTCTGCGCTCGCCGCGGTGGAGCGCGGCTTGCGCCTCGCCATGGGCTTGTAGGAACGCGCCGCCGGGGCGGTAAACTCACCTTGCGGCCCGGGCCACCACGCCTGTGCCCGAGGAGGCGCCCCATGCGACCGATGTCTTCGCTCTCAGCCCTGGTGTGCGTGTTCGCCGCCGCCGCCGCGTCCGCCGGCGTGACGCTCTACGTCGCGCCTAACGGCAGCGACGCGAACCCCGGCGCCCGCTCGAAGCCCTTCGCCACGCCGGCGCGGGCACGCGACGCCGTGCGGGCGGGACGGGCGGCGGGCAGGATCCGCGGAGCGGTGACCGTCGAGGTAGCCGCGGGGCGCTATGAGCTGGCCGCGCCGCTCACCTTTGGCCCGGGCGATTCGGGAACGGCGGCCGCACCGGTGGTCTACCGGGCCGCCAGGGGCGCGCAGGTTCGGCTGGTGGGCGGCAAAGTCGTCTCCCGATGGGCGCCCCTGGCCGACCAGGCCCTGCTGGCTCGCTTGGCGCCCGAGGCCCGCAGCCATGTGATGCAGGCCGACCTGAGCGCGCTGGGCGTCACCGACCTGCAGGGCATCAACAGCGCGCAGGTCTACCAGTCGGACCCGGGCTTGGAGCTCTTCTTCGGCGGCAAGCCCATGACCCTGGCGCGCTACCCGAACCAGGGCTACCTGCACATCACCGAGGCGCTGGGCGACGGCGTCTTCACCTGCGACGACCAGCGGCCCATGGCCTGGGCCGACGAGCCGGAGGTCTGGCTCCACGGCTTCTGGATGTGGGACTGGGCCGACGAGCGCAAGCGCCTCGACAGCATCGACCCCGCCGGCGGCCGCCTGACCCTGGGCAAGCCGAACCACGGCTACGGAATGAAGAAGGGCCAGTGGTTCTACGCGCAGAACCTGCTGCGCGAGCTGGATGCGCCCGGCGAGTGGTACCTTGATCGTCCCTCTGGCCGCCTGATCTTCTGGCCTCCCTCGCCGCCGGCGGCGTCCGAGGCCGTGGTCTCCACCGTCCGCGACATGGTGAGGCTCGACGGCTGTTCGCACGTCACGCTGCGCGGCTTCACCATCGAGCAGGGCCGCGGCAGCGCCGTCGTGGTCAAGGGCGGCGACGGCGTGCGCGTGGTGGCGTGCACGCTGCGCAATATCGGCAACTGGGGTGCGCGCGTGCTGGGCGGCAAGGGGCACTCCGTGGTCGGCTGCGACGTGACCCAGACCGGGCAAGGCGGCATCCACATGGAGGGCGGCGACCGCAAGACGCTGACCCCGGCGGGCCACGTGGCCGACAACAACCACGTCCACCACACCGCGCGGTGGGACCCGGTCTACCAGCAGGGCATCACGCTGTTCGGCGTGGGCAACCGGGCCACGCACAACCTCATCGACAACGTTCCGCACGTGGCCATCGGCTTCAGCGGCAACGAGCAGACCATCGAGTACAACGAGATCCACAGCTCCGTCTTCCAGTCCAACGACGCCGGGGCGGTCTACACGTCGCCGCCGGACGAGACCTGGTCCATGCGGGGCCACAAGATCCGCTACAACTACCTGCACCACATCCACGGGTTCGAGGGGAAGGGATGCCTGGGCGTCTACCTGGATGACTGCTTCTCCAGCGCGGATATCTCGGGCAACATCTTCTACGACGTCGCCACGCCCATCCTCATCGGCGGCGGCCGCGACAACACCATGACGAACAACCTCTTCGTGAAGTGCGGCCGGGCCTTCAGCATCGACGCCCGGGGTCTCGGCTGGGCCAAGAGCGTGGGCGACTTCGCGACGAAGGAACTGCACGACCTCAACTACAAGCAGCCGCCCTGGTCCGTGAAGTACCCGGAGTTGGTGGGCATCCTGGAGGATCAGCCGCTGGCGCCCAAGGGCAACGTGCTGGCGCGCAATCTCTGCTGGGGCGGCCCATGGGGCTGGGTGGAAGACGCGGCCCGCAAGGGCCTGAAGGAGGAGGCGAACCTCGTCGGCATCGACCCGCTCTTCGCGGTGGCGCCTCCGGCGGGCTTCGCGCTGAAGCCCGAATCGCCGGCGTTGAAGGCGGGCATCCAGCAGGTTCCGTTCGGCAGGATCGGCCTCTACAAGAGCCCGGACCGCGCCACCTGGCCGGTGGTGTCGGAGGTGCGGGCCAGGTAGCACGAAGGAAACCCCCTTGAGCCAGAAGCTGTGGCACGAGCCCAAGGCCTACCGGCGAGCCGTCTACTACGCCAACGAGCGGGCGCGTCCGGCCGATTCCGCCAGGTTCGCCGCCGGCGCGTTCGCGATCATGCTCGGGCTCCGGTTCATTGCAGGACTGAGGCCGAGCCCGGATGCGCATCCCTTGGCCTGGGGTCCCATGGCGGGGCTGGCGGCAGGCGTCGCGCTGTTTGCCGCGTATGGCCTTCCCGCCATCCTCTCCTTCGTGGCACCATCGATCGTGATCGTCTCCGACAAGGGGATCAACAACAACCGTTTCTTCGGCGTCGGGTGGCGAATCCAGTTCTGGGACTGGAACCGGATCGGGCTCCTCGCCACCGGAACCGAGGCGCTGGGCGACCGAACCTACCGCGTCGTCAGCCTCTTCGACTGCGACGGGGCCTTCCTGGCGACGTTGGCGCTGGCGGGCGACATCACACCCGGCGATCTGGCGCGCTTCGCGGCCGCGCACGGCGTGGAGGTAGAGGGCGAGCAAGAGGAGTAGGATGTGCGCCGCGGCCGGCGGGAAGACAAGCCGCTTGGACTGATCGGAGCGTTCTGATCGCGTTGTATGCTTATCGTTAATAAGCCGTCGCGGGAGGCAGAGTGGCAGACAAAGAGGCGAGCGCCCGGATTCGGATCAACCAGCGGCTGGAGGAGGCCGGCTGGCGCTTCTTTGACGGCGCCGACGGGCCCGCCAATGTGCGGCTCGAGGTGGGCGTCACCCTCAAGACCACCGACCTCGACGCCCTCGGCGAGGAGTTTGAGAAGAGCGCCAAGGGCTTCGTCGACTTCCTGTTGATGGACAGCCGCGGCTTCCCGCTCGTCGTGCTGGAGGCCAAGGCCCAGCACATCAACCCGCTCAACGGCAAGGAGCAGGCCCGGAAGTACGCGCGCTCCCAGAACTGCCCCTTCGTCATCCTCTCCAACGGCAACCTGCACTACTTCTGGGACCTCAGGCACGGTAACCCGCACCCCATCACCGCCTTCCCGCGGCCGGAGTCCGTCGTGGGGTACAGCAAGAGCGCCCCCGACCCGCGCAAGCTCGTCGACGAGCCCGTCGGCGATGACTACATCGCCCTCACCCAGATGCCAGGCTACCGCGCCGCGGCCGCCTGGACCAACGATGCGGAGCGGCCCGGGTTCATCGAGGCCAACAAGCTGCGCTTCCTGCGGCCCTACCAGATGCGGGCCGTCCACGCGGTGCAGAGCGCCGTGCGGGACCAGGCCGACCGCTTCCTCTTCGAGATGGCGACCGGCACCGGCAAGACGCTCACCGCGGCCGCCGTCATCAAGCTCTTCCTCCGCACCGCCAACGCCCGCCGCGTCCTCTTCCTCGTCGACCGCGTCGAGCTGGAGATGCAGGCCGAGCGCAGCTTCAAGGCGCTCCTGCGAAACGACTTCAAGACCGTCATCTACAAGCAGAACCGCGACGACTGGAGCCACGCCGAGATCGTCGTTACCACCGTCCAGTCGCTGCTCGTGGGCGAGAAGTACCGGCGCCTCTTCTCGCCCACCGACTTCGACCTGGTCATCTCGGACGAGGCCCACCGCTCCATAGGGGGCGACGCGCGGGCGGTCTTCGACCACTTCATCGGGTACAAGCTGGGCCTCACCGCCACCCCGCGCGACTACCTCAAGCGATCGGTCCGCTCCGACGGCGCCGGGACCGACCCGCGCGACCTCGAGCAGCGCATCCTCCTCGACACCTACCGCACCTTCGGCTGCGAGAGCAACGAGCCGACCTTCCGCTACTCGCTGCTCGACGGCGTCCGGGACGGGTACCTCGTGAACCCCACGGTGATCGACGCACGGACCGACGTGACCACCGCGCTCCTCTCCCAGCAGGGCTACATCATCCCCGTTTCCGAGGAGACGGGCGACGACGCCGAGACCGCCTACGGCAAGAGCGACTTCGAGAAGCGCTTCTTCTCCGACGCCACGAACAAGCTCTTCTGCAAGACCTTCATGAAGCACGCGCTCCGCGACCCCGTGAGCGGCGAGATCGGCAAGTCCATCATCTTCGCCGTCAGCCAGCCACACGCCACCAAGCTCACCCAGATCCTGAACCAGATGGCCGACGTTGCGTTCCCGGGCCTCTACCGCTCCGACTTCGCCGTCCAGGTCACCTCGCTCGTACCGGACGCGCCGAAGTTCACCACCGACTTCGCCTACAACAAGCTCATGGGTACGAGCGCCGTCATCCCCGGCTACAGCACGAGCAGGGCCCGCGTCTGCGTCACCGTCGGCCTGATGACCACCGGCTACGACTGCACCGACCTGCTGAACCTCGGGCTCTTCCGCCCCATCTTCTCGCCCACCGACTTCATCCAGATCAAGGGGCGGGGCACGCGCAAGCACGACTTCAGGAGGGACGTGACGGACCCGGACCTGGCCGAGGCCATCGCCGAGCCCCAGAAGCTGACGTTCAAGCTCTTCGACTTCTTCGCCAACTGCCGCTACTTCGAGGAGGAGTTCAAGTACGACGAGGTGATCGCCCTGCCGCCCCAGCCCACCGGCGGCGGCGGCGACGGCCCCACCCCGCCCAAGCCTTACCCGCCGGAGGGCGCCTACATCCACGAGGGCGACGACCACCTCGCCGGCGTCACCGAGCAGGCCATCGGGCTGAAGGGCATGAAGATCGACCGCATGTTCTTCGACAGCTTCGAGGAGACCGTCCAGCAGGACCCAGTCCTGGTGCGGGCCGTGGAGGATGACCGCTGGGAGCAGGCCGAGGAGCACGTCCGCCGCAACGTCTTCGGCAAGCCCCACTCCTTCTTCAACCTGGACAAGCTCCGCAGGGCGGCTGGCGTCGACCGGCGGCTGACGCTCCGCGAGATTCTGGAGAAGGCCTTCGGGCGCATACCCGGCTTCAAGACGCGGGACCAGATGCTGGAGGAGACCTTCGACCGCTTCGTCGCCGAGGCCCAGCCCGACGATCCGGCCGCCGTGCCCGCCATCCGCGACTTCTTCAAGGCCTACTGCACCGACCCGACCGTCCGCGACGCCGTCGACAAGGGCGCCTTCACCGCACTCGCCACCAACCCGGTCTTCCCGCTGGCCGCCATGGACAGGGTGCCTCGGCGCTTCCGCAAGGAGGTGCCCGACTATGTCAAGGACTACGTCTCGCTGAACCAGTTCGCATTGTGACGGGGACCATGACAAGGCTCAGGCCCAGCGGCGGGTACCGCGCCACGGCGGGTTTCCAGACGACGACCCTGATCTACGACGCGACCTGGTGGTTCTGCGAGCGGTTCCTGGATTCCCGGTCGCGCACCGTCGACCAGATGGTCCAGGCGGCCCGGTCGGGCCGGCAGAACATCGCCGAAGGAAGCCGCGCCGCCGCCACATCGTCCCAGACGGAGCTGCGGCTGCTCAATGTCGCCCGCGCCAGCCTCGAGGAGCTGCTGCTCGACTACGAGGACTTCCTGCGCCACCGCCGCCTCTCGCAGTGGGCCGCCGACAGCCCCGAGGCGCGCACGATCCGCGAGGGTCCCCGGCGGTTCCGCCAAGCCGCCACGCACGATCCCGGCCGTCCGCGCCAACGCCGTGATCTGCCTCATCCACCAGGCCAACTACCTGCTCGACCGGCAGATCGCCGCGCTGGAACGGGCGTTCATCGAGGGCGGCGGGTACAGCGAACAGCTCGCCGCCGCCCGGCTGGCCGAGCGCGAAAAGAGCCGGAGCGGCGGGGCCGGCCAGATTCCCTCGTGCCCGCAGTGCGGCAGGCCCATGGTGGCCCGCACCGCCCGGCAGGGGCGCAACGAAGGCAGGCCGTTCTGGGGATGCTCCGGCTACCCCGAGTGCAAAGGCATCGTGGAGAACTAACGCCATGCTCGACACCGATACCAAGCGACGCATCGATACCGCACGGGACATCCTGGTCGGCAAAGTGCCGGACCCGAAGAGCCAGGTCGAGCAGATCACCATCGCGCTCATCTACAAGTTCATGGACGACATGGACGCCCAGAGCGAGGAGTACGGCGGCAGGCGCACCTTCTTCGCCGGCGAGTTCGAGCGGTACGGCTGGCCCAAGCTGATGCGCGCGGGGCTGGGCGGGCACGACACGCTGAACCTCTATGCCGAGGCCATCGCGAAGATGCCCGAGAACCCCGGCATCCCGCTCCTCTTCCGCGAGATCTTCAAGAACGCCTACCTGCCGTACCGCGACCCGGCGACCCTCCGCGCCTTCCTGAAGACCATCGACGAGTTCACGTACGACCACAGCGAGCGGCTGGGCGACGCCTTCGAGTACCTGCTCTCGGTCCTTGGCTCGCAGGGCGACGCGGGCCAGTTCCGCACCCCGCGGCACATCATCGACTTCATGGTGGAGGTGGTGGACCCCAAGAAGGACGAGACGGTGCTGGACCCGGCTTGCGGCACGGCGGGCTTCCTCATCTCGGCCTACAAGCATATCCGCAAGGCACACAGCGGCGAAGGCGCCGTCCCGCTCACGCCCGACGAGAACGGCGCCCTCGCCCGCAACTTCACCGGCTACGACATCTCGCCGGACATGGTCCGCATCTCCCTCGTCAACCTCTACCTGCACGGCTTCGTCGACCCGCACATCCACGAGTACGACACCCTGACGAGCCAGGAGCGCTGGAACGAGGTGGCGGACATCATCCTGGCCAATCCGCCGTTCATGTCGCCCAAGGGGGGCATCCGCCCACACGACCGCTTCTCGGTGCAGTCCAAGCGGAGCGAGGTGCTCTTTGTGGACTACATGGCGGAGCACCTGACGGCCCGGGGCCGCGCCGCCATCATCGTGCCGGAGGGGATCATCTTCCAGAGCCAGGGCGCCTACACGCGACTCCGCAAGATGCTGGTGGAGGAGTACCTGGTGGCGGTGGTCTCGCTACCCGCCGGCGTCTTCAACCCCTACTCGGGTGTGAAGACGTCGATCCTGGTCCTGGACAAGGCCCTGGCCCGCCGGGCCGACACCATCGCCTTCCTGAAGGTGGAGAACGACGGCTTCGGGCTGGGCGCCCAGCGCCGCGAGATCGAGAAGAACGACTTGCCGACGGCGGCGGCCGAACTGGCCGAGTACCTGCGCCGGCTACGCGAGGGCGAGCCAGTCAAGGAGACGCCGACCACGCTGGGCCACGTGGTGGAGAAGTCCCGGGTGGCCGCCGGCGGCGACTACAACCTGAGCGGCGAGAGGTACCGGGAAGCGGCGACGAGCGGCGGTGTCTACCCCTTGGTGCAACTCAGCGAGGTATGCGACGTGAACCCGCGCGACAGGATCGAGCTCGGTCTACCGGTCGGTACGGAGGTTTCGTTCCTTCCAATGGCGGACCTGGGCACGCAGAGCGCGGTGTGTACCGCGAGGCAGACCCGGCCGATCGGCGAGTTGGCCGCGAGCTACACCAGCTTCCGAGACGGCGATGTCCTTCTGGCCAAGGTTACTCCCTGCTTCGAGAACGGCAAGGCAGGGATCATGCAGGGGCTCACGCACGGCTGCGGGTTTGGTTCTAGCGAGTTCTATGTGCTTCGGGCATCCGACCGACTGGAACGCGGTTGGTTGTACCGGTGCGTTACGCGGGAGGCCTTCAGGACAGCCGCAGTGCCACAGATGACGGGAACCGGGGGGCTGCAGCGGGTACCGAGGCAGTTCGTCGAGACCTACCGCATCCCCCTCCCGCCGCTCGACGTCCAGCGGGCAATCGTTGCGGAGATCGAGGGCTACCAGAAGGTGATCGACGGGGCGCGGGCCGTGGTGGAGAACTACCGCCCACACATCGTGGTGGATGCGGCGTGGCCGATGGTGGCGATTGCAGCGATCGCCGATGTCCAAGGCGGCGTTCAGAAGACGCCGAGTCGGCAGCCCAAGGTTAGCCACCGGCCATACCTGACCGTGCGAAACGTGCAGCGCGGCTGTCTGGATCTATCCCAAGTCGAACGCTTTGAGGTAAGTGACACCGAACTCCAGCGGCTTAGGCTGCGAGTTGGCGACATCCTCGTGGTCGAGGGCAATGGCAGCCGTGATCAGATTGGCCGCACCGCACTCTTTGACATTTGCGGTGAGGAATGGGTGCACCAAAACCATATTATACGGGTCCGCCTCGATCGCCAGCGAGCAGTTCCGTCCTTTGTGGAGGTCTTCCTGAACAGCGACCAAGGCCGGCACCAGATGCTGAGTACGGCAGTGACGACGAGTGGTCTGTACATGCTGAGCGCCGGGAGAGTCGGTTCACTGGAGGTACCACTTCCGTCGCTCGAAACGCAGCAGTCGATTGTTGCGGAGATCGAGGCCGAGCAGGCGCTGGTGGCGGCGAGCCGGGAGTTGATCGCGCGGTTCGAGAAGAAGATCGAGGGCGTGCTGGCGAGGGTTTGGGGGGAGGGTGTACCATAGTGCGTGTGAGGTGACCCACCATGCGCATCAGCGCTATCCATACCCGCGGTGTCGGACCGTTGGGCACGCAGGATCTGGCGTTCCGCAGCGACTGGAGCGGCGAGATCGCCCCCACCATCCTCTTTAGTGGGCCCAACGGCTGCGGCAAGTCCACGCTACTCCGCGGCGTGGCTATGCTCTGGCGCGCCCTGGGGCAATGGATGCAGACGGCCAGGCCGATCCCGCATACCAGATCGGAACTGGCGGACCTACGCCGGTGGGCCGGCTTGGCGTTGGTCTTGGAGCAGACGCCCGCGGGCGAGGGGCCCACGGTTGTCTTCGTGGGCGACGCGGCGTTCGAGGACGAACTGAGAGGGAAGTACCCATCGGCTCGACTCATTGGCGAGTGTCGGTCGCCGGCCGGCGTGACAGCCTCTGGCTTCTCACCGGCAGACACTCTGTTGTCGGCGGCGACTGCGACGGCAACGCGTCGGTTCCGTGTGGAACCCGACAGCCATTGGACGACCGAGTGGGCGGATGCCCGGCGGCGCATGCTGGTCAGTTGGGCGCACGCGACCTCGCCCAACATGGTCCATCTCGATGCTGAGGAGCGGCGCTGGGTTGCCGCCACGCGAGGCGCCGGCGAGATTCTGGCCGACAGCTCCGAGCGCAGGTGGCTGCCGACATACTCACCGACGGAGTCTTGGAACGGCCAACTGGAGCAGTCGCTGCTGGCCCTGAAGGCGGCCGCCCCGGGGCAGTTCCGCGCCTTGCTGGTGCACATGAACGACTTCCTCGTTTCCAAGCAGATCAGCGGCAGCATCATCCCCGGCGAGAACCGGCTTCGTGTCCGCCTTGGCGGAAGGCCAAAGTCCGCTCACCTTCTGGACAGTCTCAGCTCCGGCGAGCATCAGGTGCTCATCCAGCTCTATATGGTGGGCCGCTGGCTGGAGCCCGGCGGCGTGGTCCTGATCGACGAGCCTGATCTGCACCTGCACCCGTCGCTCATTCCAGGCTTTCTGGCAAGGCTGGAGCAGATGGTCGCAGACCGTGACGGTCAGCTGCTCCTCACGTCGCATGTGCCGCAGATATGGGACCGATATGAGGCACGAGGGCTTCGCGTTGCGCTTGGTGTGCAACCGTGACGGTCGAGGAGCGGATCAGGCAGATCGAGGAGCAGCTTGTCGGCTCACAGCCAAAGCAGGTCCTCCTTGTTGAGGGGACGAACGACGTCGAGGCCTATCGGCTTCTGCTTGAGCGGCATCGACCCAGCTCCGCCGGCAGCGTGGCCGTCGCTGAGGCTGGCGGCAAACGAGAGGTCTGCCAAATCCTGAAGGCGCGGCCTGGCTGGGTCGGCCTGCTGGACCATGACGAGTGGGGCGATGCCCGGGCCCAGGCGGCGCTGACGAAGCACCCGAACCTTCGGCTGCTACCCCGGTACTGCCTTGAAAGCTATCTCATACACCCGGGAGAGCTGTGGCGGGCGCTGCCCCCGGCCCAGCAGAGCAGAATCCAGGGCGGCGATGAAACACTTGCGTCGGCACTGCTCAACGACCTGGATCGGTACCTGCGGCACGGCGCCCTATGGCATACGGTGCGACCGCTGTGGGACGTGCTCATGGACCTCGACTTCACGAATGCCCTGGCCTCGGCGCGCAGCGTGGACGCAGCGCAAAATGACGACGCGATCAAGGCCACGCTTGCCGGCTGGCAGGCCGCCCTGGACCCGGATTCGGCGTTTGGCGCGTTCCAGCGCAACCTGGCTTCGGCTCAGGCGGCGCCGCTCGATGAGCAACTGGCGAACTGGGTCCACGGCAAGGTCTTCTTCAACCAGCATGTGTGCGCGGCTCTTAACAAGCATCTTGGGCAGAGGGGCGCCGAGAAGCGTCGTACCGAACTGCTGAGGAGCCTGCCGATCGCCCCAGACCTCGCTGCTTTGTTCGAGGATGTCCTAGCCCTGGCCCGGTAGTCCAGCCCCGGCTACTGCCTCCCGGCCATCTACCATAATCCCTCCCGCTCCCTTGCCGCTTCCGGCCTCCTCGCGCGCGTATCCGGGTAGGCGCGGTGATGGGTGAGTTGCTCCGAGCGGTGTGCCATTGCGGCCTGGAGGACATATGCCTGGTCGGGCGCGGCGAACGGGGTGTCTCCTACTCCCCCCACAGCTGCCCACGCTGCGGCAACCCGACGCTGCGCTTCCAGTCGGCGGGGCTGTGGGACTGATCCGACGGATCGGACCGATCACCCCACCCCACCGCCCTGGCTACTGCCGGGAACCTACTTCAGCAGCTCCGCTCCGATGGAGCGGAACTCGCTATCGGTGGGTAGCCGTCCTTTCTCCTTGAGGAATGCGGCGACCCGAGCCCTGGCCTCGCGGTAGAACCGTGCGTACAGGTGGTAGACGGGCTGCTTCTCGCCCTTGTCATTGATCATCCAGAAACCCCGGTGCTTGCCGTCCGGCTTCTCGTTGCAGTAGATCTCCCAGTAGAGGGCGAAGCGGCAGCCCCACTCCAGGGCGGCGCGGCAGGCCGCCCTGGTCATCTCGGCCTGCTTCTCCGGCGTGTGGTTCTGCGCGGGGAAGCCGTACTCGCCGATGAAGACGCGCTTGCCTTCGATGCCCCGCTTGACCGGCAGGCGACTCTCAATGTAGGTGAGGGCGGCCTTGAGCCGGTCGCCCACGGTGGCCGGGTCGGCGGTGAGCGAGTCGTAGCTGGAGTAGGAGACGAAGTCCACGTTCGTGCGCGGCAGCACATCGTTGGTCAGGGTCTTGCCGCCCTTCATGGCCTTTTGAACGAGGTTCACCTCGGTGTAGCCGTAGACGTCGACGCCCTTGTGCGGCACATCGCGCCCGGCATCGTCAATGGCCTTCTGGCGCGCGTTCAGCCAGTCCGCCATGCCTGTCAGCGCCGCCTCGGGCGGGTCCTTGGATGGGTCGTAGTTGGCGTGCAGGTGCCAGTCGCCCTCCCAGTGACCCAGGTAGAAGCTCTTGCACGAGCCGTTGAACGTGCGCAGGAGGTAGGCCGCCAGGTCGTAGTGCTCGCGGTAGGTCGCCTCGCGCTCCTCATCCGAGAGGCCATCGATCCAGGCCGTGCCGCCGGAGAACGGATAGGTCCAGAGGATGATGTGGGAGAACGGCATCGCGAGGACGGCGCGGTAGGAGGGCTCGATCCGCGCCAGGTCCGCCAGCGACCGGATGGCGGGATTGGCGGGTAGGTCGGGGTACTGCCGGGCGTAGTCCTTCTCCATGCTGATCTTCAGCACGTTCGAGCCGAGGTCGTGGATGGCCCTCGCCGTCTCGACCAGCGTGGTCTCCTTGGTGAAGGAGTACTGGACGCCGAACGTCTGGGTACCGATGACCGTGTTGAACGAGGCCACCCGCCGGTCTTCCGCCGAGGCGGGGAGCGCGGCCAGAAGCGCCACGCCGGCGAGCAGCATCACGGTTTGCAGCATATCACCCCCCCCATCATGGAGCCGGCCACGCGAACGCGCCCATCCCGGCTTGGTCGAAGTGGCCCATCGGTCTGACTACGCGTCGAACGACAGCGGCGCCGGTGGCGGAGGCGGCGGAATCGGCGGCACGCGACCGTCGGGGCCGCCGCCGTACCAGTCGATCCGGCGCGTCAGGTACATGACCATGCCCAGGATGGCGAAGAGGCCCACCGAGCCGATCAGCAGGGCGTAGTCCTCCACCGTGAGCAGGATGTAGAGATAGACGTAAAGCGCGACCGTTCCCGCCGCCGCCGCCAGGGCGCGCGAGATGCGCTGCAGCACGGTGACGCAGTGGGCGCCCAGCATCCCCACCACCGAGAGGCTTGCGATGGCGTAGGCGCGGTGGAAGCCCAGATGCTCGGAGAGCGACAGCTCCAGCAGGTAGAAGAGGCAGAGCGCCGCGCCCAGCATCAGGTACTGGATCGGGTGGACGCGCAGCCCCGCCAGCACCTCGATGAGCCAGATCGCACCGAACGTGAGCACGATGAAGAGGCTGGCGTACTTGGTGCTGCGGTCCACCATGTGGTACTCGTCGATGGGGTTCACCAGGTCGACGCCGAACTTGGAGGCGTCCACGGTCTGCGACATGCCCGCGTCGGCCTTCCACGCCTGCGCGTAGTTGCGGCCGAGCGCCGGGATGGACCAGTGCGCCGTGAAGCCCTCGGCGGTCACTTTGCGGTCGGTGGGGAGCCACGCGCCCTGGAAGCTCGGGTCGGCGTAGTTCGACTGGATCGTCACGTCGGTGGACTTGCCGAAGGGCGTGAAGTAGGCGCTCATGCTGCCGTTGAGGCTGAGGCTGAAGGAGAAGGCGACCTTCCCCCGGTCGGGCCGAACCACCACCGGCGCGTGGATGCCCGCCGAAACGTCGGCGAAGGTCCCCAGTCCGGGCCGGAAGGGAGCGGGCCCGCCGTCCCACTGCGCGGTGGCCTGCTTCTGGATCGCGCGGACATCCGAGATGCCCACGGCCAGCTGGGCCTTGCCCCAGGCGATCTCGGCGGGCTGCACGGCCAGCTCGCCGAAGTCGGGGCGCGCGAACTCGCCCTCCAGCGCCAGGTCCATGCGGTAGACCGGGATGGTGTAGATGCCCCGGCGGCGAATCTCGGACTTCACGTCGCCGGTCACCTTCAGCCGCTCGGGCAGGAAGACGGCGTGGTGCGTGGCCGTGCGGGTGATGGTGCGCCCCTTGGAGGTCTCCTCGGTCCATCGCACGGTGTAGGGCACCACGAGCGCGGGCCCCGCGATGATCTGCGACCCGCCCCACTTGCCCGACACCTCGGCCACGGCCTCCTGCCGCCGCAGTTGCCGCTCGCTGACCAGGCCGCTGACCACCATGATGGGGATTTGCAGCACCAGCACGAGACATCCAATGGTAAGCAGGCGCAGGATCTGCGAGCCGCGCAACACGTCGGAGTAGCCGTTGGATCGAGGCATGGTCATGGGTCTCTCCAAGCAGGGCCGGGCGACCCAGGCAGGCGCCCGGCGAGCATACACCCGTTACGCACCGCCGCCTCCGGCCGTTTCAGGGCGGCTCGCACGGGGCGCCTACCCCGCCGCCTTCCGCAGCGCCGCAAGCAGCCTGGGCGTGAAGTCCTCCGCGTCGCGTAGGACCCGGGCCACGTACTGGAAGGGCGTCATGTCGATGCCTGCCGGCGGGCCGGTCCATGGGTTGAACTGGGTGTCGAGCACGGCGTTCACCTCGGGCGAGCCGACCTTGCGCAGCGTCTCGTCCAGGTCGGGCCACCACCAGGAGTTCTCGTAGCCGTGACGGGCCTGCCAGTCGGCGGCGGCCTGCGCGAAGGCTCGGACGGCCTCCTTCGGCGGGGCGCCCTGGGCGGCGCGAAGCTCGGCGTAGCCCGCGCGCATGCGGAGCTGGGCCGCCAGATCATCGAGGAAGCGGCGGCCGCTGCCGAACAGGAGCCCCTCCAACGGGCCGGGTTGGATGGCCGCGTCGGGCGCCGCCGCAAGCTGCGCGGCGCTCTCGCGCATGGCGTCGGCGTCGGCGCCCTGTAGGATCGACCAGCCGTCGACGATGCTCCGCCCCAGCCCCGGCAGCAGCTCCTCGGCGAAGGCCACGTAGTCGGCCTCCCCCACGGGCAGTCCGCGGGAACCCCGGGCGAACGCGAAGGTGTTCGGCAACTGCACGCAGTGGGTCTGGGCGTTGCCCATGACGCCCCGGGGACCGGGTGCGGCGCCGCCCTCGTAGGCCAGGTCGCCGCCGAAGTTGGTGAGGGGGAAGGAGGGCTCGCCCTCGATCCGCCCATAGTTGAAGCTCACCACGCGGTCGGTGATGCCGAGCTGCTCGGCCAATGGCAGGCCGTTGGCCATGCCCCAGGGCTCGGGGTTGGCCGCCATCAAGCGCCGCAGGCAGTCGATGTTCTCTTCGTCCGTGGAGAAGGTGAGGATACCGGTCTGGTAGAAGCGGTTGTAGCCGAGCCAGCCGGCGTGCATCCAGTAGACCAGCTCGATGCCGGGGCGCAGGCTGTCCAGCAGGCGGCGGTGCGCCACCAGCAGGTCGACGAACTCCTGGTTGCTCGAACCGGGCCAGCCGCCGGGATCGCTGTCGATGATGGAGACGCCGTCGGCGCGGCGCAGCGGGCCCAGCACGTCGGCGCGGCGGCGCATCATGGCTGCCACGGCGGCGGGGTCGGCGGGGTCCACTCGGCGGTCGGTGGCGAAGAAGTGGCGCCGCTCGTAGGTCGCCCGCGCGGCCACGTCGTTGATCGGCTCCACGTTGGGGCAGAGGGCCAGCCAGACGCGCATGCCGAAGTCGTCGTGCAGCATGTCGATGACCCGGCCCATGCGCTCCAGGTGCGCGCGATCGCTGGGCGTCGGCGGGTCGGGGATCGTCTCCAGCACGGGCCAGACGAGGATGGCGTTGTAACCCAGTTGCGCCAGGCTGTGGGCGTAGCCGCGCCAGTCCTCCAGCGTCCAGGTGCGCGCGCAGTAGGGCCGGTGGTAGGGCCAGTGCTGGTGGACGTACATCCCAACCATCTTGCCGGTCGCTTGGTCGGTCATGGTTCGTGCCTTTCTGAGGCTAGAGGTAGGGTGAGGCGCCCTTGGCGCCGGCCAGGCTCAGGCCGATGCCCCAGACGAAGTGCGTCACGCAGTCGCCCAGCGCCAGGCCATAGAAGAAAGCCACGGAGGTCCGGTAGAGCCGCAACCCGCCGTAGCGCACCACGAGGAACTTGGCGAGCCACGTGGCGAAGATGACGTTCCACATGCCCCACTCGAGGGCGAAGCTGGTGGTGAAGAGGTAGCCCAGCGGGTGGAGCGGGAAGCCGATCCAGAGCCCCCGCGCGGCCGTCAGCAGCAGCACCACCGACGCCGAGGCCCCGGCCCGGAGCAGGGGCGCGGCGGCCAGCTCGCGCGGGCTGTTGATCCATCCGGTGAAGCGCGACCAGGCGAAGCCGGCAAGCCACGCGGAGTCGCCGCTCACACGGGCCGACGCCGCGCCGCGGTCGTAGAAGACCTGCAGCAAGGTCACCATGCCCAGCGCGATGGAGACCGTCGAAGCCAGAAGCATCACCCGGAGGATGGCCCGCTTGCTCTCGCGAAGGCGGTCGGCGAAGGCGAAGGCCTCTAGGTGGTGGCCCATGGGCAGCTGCTCGTAGGTCCGGTCGAACCAGGTGAAGGTGGTCAGCGTGGCCGCCTCGCCGCGAGTGAGCCGGGCGGTGCCAACGAAGCTGGTCGTCCACTCGGTGAAGCTGAAGAAGGCCATGCAGAAGAGCGGCATGGCGATCTGCGCGTACATGCGCGTCATGACCACGATGGCGACGAAGTAGAGCGCGAACGCCAGCAGCGCGATGGGCAGCCGCAGACCGGCGGCCACGCCGAACGCCACCAGCGCCGCGTAGCCCGCCAGGGCGCCGAGCAGCGCGGGGCGGTAGGCGATGGCCTCCTCGGCGTCGCCGGGGATGGGCCGGCGGCGGGCGATGGCCCCGGCCAGGCCCCGCAGGAAGCCGCGGGCGTTCCAGAGGATGACCAGGAACATGCCGAGGAAGGCGCCCTGCGCCGCGTCGGCGAAGAACGGGAACTGGTTCAGGTCCTGCACCGATCCGGCATCGCGCAACCCGAACGCCGTGGCCGCCACCGCCAGGAGCCGGATGGCCGCAAAGAAGAACCAGCAGCTGAATGAGACATCCAGCGGGATGAGGTAGCAGAGCCCGATGGCATAGGGCCACCAGACCGTGAGGAGCGGCGCCACGGAGGACCAGGGCGGCGCGGGAAGGCCCAGGGCGACGTCGACTTCGGAGAGCTTGACGCCCGGCACCGCGGGGATCAGCGACGAGACGTAGTTCACCGAGAGGAGCGCGCTGGTGAGCCAGAAACCCAGCGCCAGGAGCCGGTTGGAGAAGAGCGCATCGGAGCTGCCCGCCCGGGCCATCATCACAGGCAGGTCGATGATGGGGAATGGGATGCGCTCCTGCTCCAGCCAGGGCCGCCGGACGATGGAGGCCAGGCAGAGCATCGTCCACAGGAGCAGGAAGAAGAAGGCGCCCCAGAAGGCCATGGGTCCCAGCCAGGCCGGCCAGACCTGGGGCCGGAAGAAGGCCCAGAAGTCGCGCGTGCCGGCAAAGAAGGCGCGTACCAGCTCCGGGTCGCGCGGGGCGATCAGGCGCGACAGCGAAGCGGCCGTATCGGGTCCGCCGGTCTGCGCGGGCAGGTGGGCCGGCCAGAGGATCGTGGGAAACAGGTAGTGGAGCAGCTTGACCGAGGTGATGACGGAGCCGAAGGTCGTCATGACAAAGACGACCATGAACTCCCCCGGCTGCAGCGTCCAGGCCGGTCGGCGGCGCCTCAGCCACGAGTCGAGGGCCAGCAGCGCGAACTGGACGCCCACCACGGTCTGCACCAGGGTGAAGATGGAGGGGGTCCCGATGTGGTTGAGGGTCAGCTCCTCGTAGACGAGCCAGACGGTGTGTACCACCGTGAGCGCAAGCCCCAGCGCCACCGAACGCCGTGTGATGCCGCCGGTGGCCCCCATTATCGGCTCCTCCCCCCGCCCGCTGGTGGCCCGGTTCCCGCTCGGTCTCGGCGATGGCCCTCTTCAGTATATCCGTGCCGTGGCGGAGGCCCGGTACGGATCGGATGCCGCCACGTTCCAACCCGACGAGACTGGGGGAGGAGTGCAGCCGGTGACCGTGTTACCTGTGTCGCCGGCTGCTCAGGCCCGCGGGGTTCTAGACCACAACGGTGATGCGCGCCTTCACATAGTCATCGTACAGCTTCTTGCCCTCGGCGTACACGCAGATCTTGTCGCTGGACGAGACGCCCACCTCGAACTCCGCCTCGCCGTCTCGGTCGGTTCTCTGCTCCGGGTAGAATCCGCTGTCGATCCCGCCGCGCCACACCGAGACGCGTGCGTACTCCATCGGGCGGCCCGAGCCATCGACAACCCTCACTGTCACATAAGTCATATCAATGATCTCATGTTGTTGTATTGTCTGAATGCGCGGCCTGCCGAGCGGTGGCCCGCGGGGCGTGGGAGTCGGCTGAGCAGCCGCCGTGTCACTTGCAGCGCAGCACGATCCGTGAGGAGCCCGAGCTCTGCGCCTGCATCCGGAACCGGCGCATCTGCGGGGCAGCCTCGAGCGTTGCGGCCAGTCCGCCGAGCCGCCGCGTGTCCACCCGTACCTCCGTGGTGTAGGTTCGGTTGTCGAAGGAGCCGGTCGCGACCTCCATCACGCCGGGCAGCTTCGCCAGGGCGAGTTCAAAGTCGCGCACCACGGCCGCTCCGCCGATGTTCCTGACCTCGACCTCGACCCATCGCGCGTCCGAGAGTGCCAGCGAGGCGATGCCGCGGATCAAGCTCGCCGCAATCTCGTCGGCCGCGGATGTGAGGGCCGCCTTGCTTGAGAGCTCGACCGTGGCCTCCGGAGGCCCGGTCTGATGGACGGCGTCGGCCCAGGGCTTCTCGCCGGTATCTACGCGAACCGCCTTCAGCTCAACGCGCGCCCTGCATTGGATGCGGTCAACGGCGCCGATATCCGTCTCCGCGCGCCGCCGGGTCACCACCTGTGTGAACGCCTCTCCAGCGATCAGCAGATCCGCGCCGAACCTGCGCCCGATCGCGCGGGCCTCCCTGGAAGCATCGGGCCCCCCCTGGACGACGGTCTCCATCTGGCGCGAGTAGCGGAGCTGCCTGACCCGGTCATCGTCCATTACCTTGTAGCCGGCTGCGATCAGGGCGCGGCAGATGGCAGTCTCAACCGCCGGGTCCGGGATGTTGGGCCGGTCGATGTGCCTCTCCGGCACCAGAACGATCACGCTCCAGCGCCGGGCCCTGGAGACCTGGCCGGCGGCCGAACCGGACGCGGCCGCAACGGCCAAAGAGACGGCTAGTACGGCCTGGGTGGCGAGCCTCATCTTGAGCGCCTCCGTTGTGTCCGGGTCGCCCGGGCCCTGGCCGCCGGCGCGGGTGCGGGCGGACGGGTGATCTTGATGATGGGCATGCCCGGTCTGACTCGCGCCAACTGCGCGGCATTGGGCGGCGTGAGCACGGCGTCGGCCGTCCCGCCGGACACCACGGTGATCCTGGCTGTGACCCTGGCGACGGCGTCCCAGCGAAGCGTTTTCGTCGGGTCGTCGGGATCGGGCACCCTCTCGAGCTTCAGACCGATCACGGCCAGATCACCTGCTTTGGCGGGCTGGAGCGCGTCGACTTTGATGATGATGGTCGATCCGCGGACCATGGCGACCTTCGGGCCGGGAAGGTCGGGAAGACCGTCCTCGGCCACCGGCTTGGCGGGGTCGACCACCGGCGTCGTCTTGCCTGGCTCCTCCTTCTCCTGGACCGGCGGCGCCTCGGGCTCGGGTTCCGCCGCCGCGCTGCCGGGCTCGGGTAGCCAGGCCGTCTCCGTCAGTTGGCCAAGGGCGCTCGCCGCCCCCTTGACTGCCGCGTCGTGAAGGACCTCCGGCGGGCACCGGTTCTCTCTCGCGGGCGACTCCAGCGACGGCGGCGCGACGCCGATGCCGCGCACCGTCACCTGGTCCGACTGCTGGACCTCCGATGAGCCGGCGGCTCCGCCCACGCACTGCTTCTCCCATAGGACCTCGCCGCGCTCCTCGACTCCGACGCCGAGCCGTGCCCGAATGTCCGCGGCGACGGCCGCGCGAATCTGGTCGCGCTCCTCGCTTGGAGCCGACGCGCCCCAGACGACCAGGGCCGTCCGATTCACGCCGCGCAGGTCCTGCAATTGCTCGGTGATGGGAACGCTCGGCACGCTCTCGGCATTGGCGAAGCGCGCCACCCGAGCTCGAAGGGAGACGGCGTTGGGGCAAGAGACCGCGACGACGGTCCGGCCGTCGGCGGAGCGCCCCTTGCGGACGGCGACGGTCGCCTCGCCGATCTTCGCGTCCGCGAACAGCGCCGCGGCTTGAGGCGGTACGACCAGATCCTGGGCCGACCTGTCGATGAAGTAGGCTTCAGTGTGCTCCGCAAGGGCCTCGTCGGTCAGTTCCGCTCGCTTGGCCAGCGGGCGCCAGGTGATGGTCTCGTATCCGATTGGCGGGCCCTGCCGCTGTGCGGCTCTGCGCAGTGAGCCCCAGTCGCGAAACGCATCGGCGGTGGCATCCGAGCTGAAGACCGCGACGCGGTTGGTTGCCACTGTTTGCTCGAACGCCAGCCCCTCGAAGTGGGCGGCGGACCGCGCCGCCAGCTTGGCAGCCAGGTCGCCCAGCCGTTCGGCATCGGGCGCGATCACCGCGGCGCAGTACGCCAGGCCGTCCTTTGCGTTCTGCATCTTGTTCAGCCGCACCGTCGACAGCGTCGGGTCCAGATCGCCTAGTCGTACCGGCATGGCCGCCTGAACGTCAGCCGGCAGTTCGCGCGGCGCCTCGCGGCGCGCGATGACGAAGAAGAGCGAGGCATCGGACTTGTGCTTGGGTTCTGCGAGGTCCCGCAGTCTTTCGGATGCCTGCGCCAGCGGTATGACGGCCAGGTCGTCCGGCTTGTGCTTGTTGTCCGGGTGACGGGCGACGCTGGACCGGAGCATCTCAGCGACACCGTCCGCCATGGGCCCGGAGGAGAAGATCAGCAGGGCGGGCCTGTTCTTGGCGATCTCGCGCATCAGAGTGGTCTCGCCCGAGGCGGTCGGGAGCAGGCCAACCGCCAGGCCGACCGCCAGCAGTGCCGAAGTCAGGGCACGGATCATCGGTGCCTCCTGGCGTTGCTTGTACGCAACGCGGGCATCAGCGCGGCGGGGTGCAGGAATCCGGCCTGCGGCCCGCCGCGCGAATCGACTATCGAGCGCAGGGCTGTTCCTTGAGAGCCGCGGGCCCGGGCGCCGCTCCGGCGGGATCGGCGGCAGCTGCGCGCTTGGCCGCCGGGTCCGTCGTCGGCGTCGATCCGCCGCGCGGGTCGATGGGAAGGACGAGCCCGCGCCCCGCCTGGGCCGTTTCGAGGTTCGAGGCCGAGCCGCTGACTGAGAGATCGTAGTCGCCGGTCGCGCCGACGCTGGCCGTCGTGGCGATGATCGAGTAGGTCTGGCCATCGGTCACGCGATAGCTGAGCACGGAGTTGAGACCCACGCCGCTGTCGTCGTCGTAGTCGAGCACGTAGTAGGTGTTCGTGCCGGTCCGGCGAGCCAGAATCAGGTACGTGTCGAAGTCCGTCGAGGACATCGAGATCGTCACATCGTTGTCGTCACAGGCCGTGAAGTCGTACACATCGGCGTACGTGCTGCGCGACGCCCAGATCCGGTCCGACGAGCTGATGTAGCCTGACCGGTTCTTGGTCTCTCCGCATTTCTGGCTGCCGCCCCCGCATCCCGGGACTGCCAGCAGTAGCACCGTTGCCAGCGCCGCCGTTGCGGCAAGTGTCTTCACCATGGCGAACCTCCCTCTCTTCGCGCCGGTCGTGGTGGCTGTCGGAAGCACGCCGCGGGCTGGTGGAGCCCCGCCCGACCGCGGCCGCCTGACCGCTCTGCCGACGCACACCGCCTACAATGGCAGTGGGTCCGGGACAGGCGCGTGACGAGTTCGTGACCGGCTCACATTCGTGCGAGGTTCGTCTGAGGGGTACGGAGCCGCCCGGCGCCGCAACAGGCGCGGGGCGGGACACTCCGGAAGCGAAGCGATCTGGCTCCCGCTCCGTCTCGGCGCGGTGCGTGCCAGTGCTTGGAGCCGCCACGCGAAGCCCTGGCCGCACCGCACAGATTGGCTCTTGGTGGCTCGGACATGTAGCTGGCGCCAGCTGCTAGGCGCCGCACATCACGCGGGTATCAGCGTGTCGATTATTGACAGAATCAGACACATGCCGCCAACAATTATGGCCACTATATTTAATGGACTATAAGTGTTATTGGGCCGTTCTGTTTCCGCCATGGCGTAGCGCTCATTGACCCGCTGGGCGGCCTGTTGAACTGGGATCATGGGCATGAACGTGCTCAGACTTATGAGCCACCACGGGTCGGGGAGACGCCAAGCCATATGCAAGATGAAGTAGAGGGCACCGAGAGCACCTGAGCTCCAGTTCGCCGGTATGTCAGCTGATGTAGCTGTGGCACGGATCCCATTGAACAGGGCGCGGCACCACAAAGGTGCGAAGAATGCCCGCCAGAATGGACTGAGTTCCTCGCCGGATGCATCCTTCAGTCGCTTCCAGTTCTGGTAGCACCAATATAACTCGTAAATACCGAATGTACAAAACGATAGTACGATGAATTTGTGCGTAGCCACAGGGAACAGCGGCAGCCGTGAAACAGCGGCGGATGCCTGTCGCACTGCCTGCTCTGGGACGCGTGGAGCGACCATCGGCTCTGAGGCAGCCTGAGGCAGACGGACCGGCGAGGATCGCTCGGACCCTACGGGGCATCCGCACTGATCACATACCGTAGCCTGATCCGACACGCTATGTCCGCAGTCCGGGCATGTCATCAGGGCCATGCTGTCCTCGCCTTTACGGTGCTGATCGGTAGCCACTCGTCTCTAACCAACGGAAGCCTCTAACCGCCTGCCGCACAACCATAGTAGTGGGTTGCATTGGTTCTGTCAAGCGCCGTTTGGAGGCGTGGTCGTGTCGCGGCTCAGCGACCCGTCGCGCCGTGATGCGCCGCCGGCTCCTCTCCGGCGGGCGTCAGTAGCCCAGTTCGCGCTCGGTCTCGGCGATGGCCTCCTCCAGGATGTCCATGCCCTTGCCGGCCACCTCTTGGTCCATGATGATGGGCGGAGAGAGGCGCAGGATGTGGCCCGCGGGAATCCAGGCGAGGCCCTTGCGGAACGCCTTCTGGTAGACCATGCGGCCCGCCTCGTCGAAGGGTTCCTTGCTTGCGCGGTCCTTCACGAGCTCGACGCCCAGCAGACAGCCCTTCACCCGCACGTCGCCGATGATGGGGTGCGCCGCCATCATGCCCCGCAGCCGCGCCGCAAAGAAGCGTTCGAGCCGCTGCGCGTTCTCCAGCAGGCCCTCCTCCTCGATCACCTCGATGCTGGCCAGGGCGGCCGCGCAGGCCATGGGGTTGCCGCCGTAGCTGGTGGAGGCGGAGATCTTCTCGAACGACTCCTTGATCTCCTCGCGGGCCACCATGGCGGTCACCGGGAAGCCGTTGCCGAAGCCCTTGCCCAGGGTGCTGATGTCGGCCACCGTGTCCCAGTGCTCCATGGCCAGCCACTTGCCCGTGCGGCCCATGGAGGTGAGGACCTCGTCGGCGATGAGGAGCATTCCGCGCTCGTCGCAGAGCTTTCGGAGCTTGGGGAAGAAGTCATCCGGCGGAACGATGGAGCCCGCCCAGCCCTGGATCGGCTCGGCCACCACCGCGGCCACCTGACCCGTGGTGGCGTTGTCGATGAAGGTCCCGAGGAAGTCGATGTAGGCGTCGGTGTCGAGGGAGCCGTCGGCGCGGGTGAAGAGCGGTCGGTAGGGGTCGGGCCGCGGCGCCAGGAAGAAGCCCTCGGCGCGCGACGCGCCGTTGGTCTTGTTCATCTTGGCCAGGCTCACCGAGTGGCCCGACTTGCCGTGGAAGTCCATGTAGAAGCTGATGAACTCGTGCTTGCCGGTGAAGGCCCGGGCGGCGCGGAGGGCTGCCTCCACTGCCGTGGTGCCTGAGTCGTAGAGCTGCGCGCCGTTGACGCCGGCCGGCAAGATGGTGATCAGCTTCTCCAGCAGCTCCGTCTTGATGGGCGTGGTGAAGTCGTGGGCGTTCATGAGCGTGTGGGCCGCTTTGGCCACGGCGCCGGATATCTTCGGGTGGCAGTGCCCCAGCGTTGTCACGTAGATGCCCGAGGAGAAGTCGAGGTAGCTGTTGCCGTCGACGTCGCGGAGGACGACGCCGAACCCCTCCTTGAAGCAGACCGGGTGGAGCTTCACCTGCCCCGAGAGCCCCTTGATGATGCCCGACGCCCGGGCGTGCATGGCCCGCGACTCGGGGCCCGGGCTGTCGGTGACCATGCAGGGCACCTGTCCGAAGTCGATGCCCTCGCGCCACCAGGGCTGTGAAGTCTGCGCCATGCCTCTCCTCGCTTCCTCGGGGACCAGGTAACCCGCCCCGACCATTGGCCTACGGCGCCCTTATACCATCCAGAGCCGCCTCCGCGCACCCCTCGCGGCGGCGGCCGCCGCCGCCTATCCCCGTGTCGCGGTCCTGTGGGTACACTGGTCCTGTAGACATGGCCCGTTCCTTAAGCGGAGGTTCCGATGCCTCATGATCAGCTTTGGAAACAGCTGCTCGAGGCCTTCTTCCGGGAGTTCATGGAGCTCTTCCTCCCGGACGTGGCCCGCGACATCGACTTCGACAGCGTCAAGCCGCTCGGCGCCGAGGTGTTCACCGACCTGCCCAAGGGCAGGTTGCGCCGGCCCGACTTCCTGGTCGAGGTCCGCACGCGGGAGGGCCGAGCGGAGATCGTCCTGATCCACGTCGAGGTGCAGGCACGGCGCCGCAAGAACGTGCCCGCGCGGATGTTCGACTACTACTGCCTGCTGCGGCTCCGGCGCGACCTGCCCGTCCTGCCGGTGGTAGTCTATCTGCAACCCGGCACAGGGGGCATCACCCATGAGCGCTTCACGGCCGGCCTATGGGGCCGCGAGACGCTGCGGTTCGAGTACGACGCCCTTGGCCTGCCGGACCTGTCCGCCGAGGAGTACCTGGCCAACCCATCGGCCCTGGCGCCCGCGCTCAGCGCGCTGATGCGGGCGCCCGGCATGGACCGCGTGGTGCGGACCTTCCGCGCCTTGGAGCGCGTGGCGAAGACCGATGTCGATGAGGCGCGGCGCCACCTGCTGGCCTACGTTGTCGACCACTACATGAAGCTCACCGAGGAGGAGGCCGAGGAACTCCAGAGCCTCACCGACACGTCTGAAGCAACGGAGGTGAAGCAGATGATACTCTCCTTCCATACACGCGTCCACGAGCAAGCCCTGCAGCAGGGTCTGAGCCAGGGCCTGAGCCAGGGCTTGACCCAAGGCCTGAGCACGGGCATGACCCATGGCGAGCAGGCCGTGCTCCTGCGGCTCATGCGCCGCCGCTTCGGCGCCCTCGACCCGAAGGTCGTCGCCCGCGTCGAGGCCATCCAGGACACCGACCAGCTCGAAGCCCTGGCCGACCGCATTCTGGACGCTCGCACGCTTGAGGAGCTGGGACTGCCGAATCCCGATGGTCCTGCCGCCACCGCCTGAAGCATCCGGTAGCCGACGGCCCGCGCCGGTGGCGCCCTAGCGCGATCCTGGCGTCAGAGCCCGTGCCGGAGCCGTCCTGATCGTGTAAGGGAGGACCGCCATGCGAGCGCCTTGGGCCTGTTCTGCAATGGTAGCCGCCTCACTCCTGGTGATGCCGGTTGCCGGTTTCGCCGCGCCCGGAATGGGCCGGCCGGGCACGATCGCACAGGAGCAGGCGGCCGCCCGGCGCGAGGGCCTGCCGCTGTCGCCGGGCGAGATGGCCCGCAAGCCGCCCCGACCCGCCGACAACGCCGCCCCGCTTTACCGCAAGCTGGATGAGCTCCTGAAGGCCAAGCCGATCAGCCCGGAGGAGACCGACGTGGTGGAGAGCAACGCCCTGAAGGCCGACGCCGCTCCGGCGGACATCGCCAGGGCGGTCGCCTTCTTCGCCCGGCGTAAGGATGTCATGGACCTGATCCACCGCGCCTCGGAGAGGCCGGAGTGCGACTTCCGGCGGGACTGGAGCCAGGGCCCCGGGCTGCTCTTCCCGGAGTTCGGGAAGCTACGCCGGGCGGCCAGGTTGCTCTCCTGCGAGGCCAACGTGCAGCTCCACGGCGGCGATGCCGTGGGCGCGGCGCGAACCTGCGCGGCCATGGGCCGCATCGGGCGGCACGCCTCGGCGGACTCCTTCCTGATCGCGCACCTGGTGGACTATGCAATCGAGGCCATCGGCATGGCGAGGCTGGAGGCGATCCTACAGCGGGCGCCCACGCCGGAAGTCGCCGCCGCGGTGACCTCGGCCCTGCGCGAGTACCGGCCCCGCCCCCTCTCCGACGCCATGCGCGGCGAGGCGGTGATAGGCATGGTGTCGCTTGGCATGGTGCGAAAGGACCCGGGCAGTCTATCCAGCTTCGTGGGCGGCGAGGAGGACGGCAACGCGGGCGCAGGCAAGCCCCGGTTGAGCCCCGCCATGATGGATCGGAACACCGAGTACCTGATCTGGCTCTACCGCGCCGTTCTTCGCACCGTCGACCGACCGTACCCGCAGGCCCACCGCACGCTGGAGGCCCTGGGCGCGGAACTGGACGCACGAGGCAAGAAGGGCGACCCCAACGTGCTGCTCGCGGCCGTGCTGTCGCCCGTCTACTCGCAGGTGGTTGAGAACATGGCCCGCACGCGAGCGCGCCGGAGCGCCCTGCTTGCCGCCGCCACGGCCCTGACCTGGCGCGCCCGGCACGGCTCGGTCCCGCGTGGCCTGTCCGACTGCATGAAGGCCGTGCCGCTGGACCCGTTCGACGGCAAGCCGTTGCGGTACCGGGTCGAGGGTAAGGGCTTCGTCATCTACAGCATCGGCGCCACGGGCAAGTACGCCGGAGCGCCGAAGGAGGAGGGCAAGCCCTTCCGCGAGGTGGCCGTGCGATGGCCTGCGCCGGACAAAGCGGGCCGCTGAGGTGCCGAAGGCCTTACGGCGGCGCCAGGGAACCCTTGCCCAGCCACTGGCTCCAGACCGCCGCCTTCAGGTCGCCGCGCTGCACGGCGGGGTCGGCCTCGACGATGGCGCGGACCTGGTCGAGCTCCTTCTCGCGGAAGATGAGGATTTGGCGGACGGCGCCCGGCTTGGTGGCTCGGAACGCCACGGCGGGACGATCGGCCGCCGGCAGCTTGAGGTAGCCCGAGGGATCGGCCTTGCGCCTCTCCTTGCCGGGCGCGGCGGTGAAGATGGCGATGGAGTGCTGGTCGATGCCGGTCTCCTCGGGGGTTCCGAGGGCCATGGCGGCCATCTCGCCCTCGATCGCCACGGGCTTCATGACGCGGTGCTGGATGTACGGGTCCTCGACGAAGTGGCGCGCCACGTCGTCGGCCGAGGCGATATCCAGGACCACGATGCCGCGCGCCTTGCGGTCGGGGTCGCTCAAGGGCCCGGCGAGCTTGAGGACGCCCTCGGCGTAGCGCTTCCTGAAGTTGCCGATATGCTCGGCCTGCCAGCGCTCCAGCGTAGCCTGGTCGCGGTCGCCCGAGCCCTGGTCCAGCTCCAGGAATATGAAGACCATCTTGTGGGACCCCTTCCTCGGCGCGGCATGGGCCGGCAGCGCGGTAGCCAGGGCCGACGCGACGGCGAGGCCGAACAGCATGCCGCCGAACTGCGCTCGAGTGCTCATGCAGGGGAGTACCGCACGGCGCCTGCCGTGGTTCCCGGGAAGGCGGCCCAACGCCATGTCGTGCCGATGTCAGCTCGGCCAACACCGCCAACACGGTCCCGCCTTCCAATCCCTCACCCCTCCCGCCAGACGCAGGGGTGCGCCGCCGCGGGCCACGGGGCTCGCGGCGGCGCGGAGGTCCTGCCGGGTTAGCGGCGCCCGACCTCCGGGGCGTGAACCCAGACCTTCATATGCCTTGGCCCTCCCTTCCGCAGCGCGTTGGGCCGCACTGCCGCTGCCCTATCGCGCCGGCCCCGGCCCCTGGTAAGCGCCTTCGGCGTTGCGGGTATGCTGCCCACGTCGCCGGGCCTCCACGGCCCCGGCGGGAGCGGAGGGGCACCATGGGCGATACGGAATCCGAGGCGCGCTGGGCGCTGTGCGACGGGCGGGGCATCGAGTGGCGGCCCGTGCGCGTGCGCGAGCTGCCGCACGAGGACCACGTCGAGATGAGCGGCCGCAAGGTGAGCCTCATCGCCCGCTACGGCGTGGACCGCGACCGCCGGCTGACGCTGAGCCGCCGCGTCGTCTGGCCCATGCTCCGGCTCACGCGCGACGACGTGCGCGGCTACCTGGTGCGCGACTTCGGCGCCGAGGCGGAGCCGCGCATCACCATGAACGGTCGCGTGTGGGAGCCGGGGCAGGTGGCGCTGATCCGCTTCGACGGCATCCTGCAGTTCTTCCACGAGCCCGCCGACGGCATCACCCTGACCCGGAGTCTCTTCCCGTCGCTGGAGGACGAGGCCGTGGTGGAGATGTGGACGCTGGAGCTGCCCGAGAACGACAGCGACGGCGTGGCGGCCGCGCCGCCCGCGTCGGAGCCCACGCTGACCGAGGGCATCTACGGCGCCTACCGCGTGGAGGCCTGGATGGAGACCGACGAGCGCCGCACGGCGGGCCGCCCCGACCGGATGCAGATCAGCTTCGGGGTGCGCGCACAGATCGTCGGCTCGCCCGTTCGTCGCCGCACCTCCGATGCACGCCTGGCGCGGCGCACCAGGCTGCTGCGCACGCTCTCCGAGACGCTGACGCTGGAGACGCCCGAGCCCGCGCTGGACCGGATGTTCGAGATGGCCAAGGTCCGCGCCGCCGAAAGCGTCTTCGAGACCCGCATGGGGCCGGTCCACTCGCCCGGCGGCGGCCGCTACTACGGCGGCATCTGGGCCAACGACCAGGCCGAGTACTCGGGTCCCTTCTTCGCGTTCCTGGGCGAGCCCGCCGCCCGCGAGGCCGCGCTGCAGGCCTACCGCATCTATGCCACGCGCATGACGCCGGACTACGAGATGCTGCCCAGCTCCTTCGAGGTTGAGGGCGACGTGCTCTACCACGCTGGCGGCGACCGGGGCGACGCGGCCATGGTGGCCTACGGCGCCTCGCGCTTCGCGCTGGCCAACGGCGACCGGGCGGTGGCCCGCGAGCTATGGCCCTCCATCCGCTGGTGCCTGGAGTACTGCCGGCGCAAGACCAACGCCGCCGGGGTGGTCGAGTCCGACACCGACGAGCTGGAGGGCCGCTTCCCCACGGGCGCGGCCAACCTTTCCACCTCCTCGCTGGCCTACGGCGCCCTGCGCGGCGCGGCCTTCCTTGCCGACGGCCTGGGCCTTGCCGGCGAGGCCGCCGACTGCCGCCGCCGCGCCGCAGACCTTCGCGAGGCCATCGAGCGCCACTTCGGCGCCGAGGTGGAGGGCTTCGCCACCTACCGCTACTTCGAGGGGTGCGATGTCCTCCGCTCGTGGATCTGCCTGCCGCTGGCAATGGGCATCGACGAGCGGGCCAGGGGCACCATCGACGCGTTCTTCTCGCCGCGCCTCTGGACGCCGGACGGGCTCGCCACCCAGGCGGGCGATACCACCTTCTGGGACCGTTCCACGCTCTACGCCCTGCGCGGCGTGCTGGCCGCCGGCGAGACCGAGACCGCCCTGGCGCACCTGCTCGCCTACACGGAGCGGCGCCTGCTGGGCGACCACGTGCCCTACGCCGTGGAGGCGTGGCCCGAAGGCGGCCAAGCGCACCTCTCCGCCGAGAGCGCGCTCTACTGCCGCATCTTCACCGAGGGCCTCTTCGGCATCGAGCCCACCGGGCTGCGCGCCTTCCGCTGCCGGCCTCGCCTGCCGGAGGAGTGGGACGGCATGGCCCTGCGCCACGCCGAGGCCTTCGGCGGCGACCTCGACGTCATCGTGGAGCGGACCGACGACGGCCTCTGCCTCACCGTCGAGCGCGAAGGCCGCAGGGTCGTCCGCCGCGACCTGGCCCCAGGCGACGCCGCCGAGGTCCGGATCGGTTAGGGGGCGGCAACCAGGATGCCTGACGGCTTCGATGTCATCGTGGTGGGCGGCGGGCACGCCGGGTGCGAGGCGGCGCTGGCCGCGGCGCGGCTGGGGCTCCGCGTGGGGCTGGTGACGCCGAGGCTCGACCGCATCGCGCACATGCCCTGCAACTGCTCCATCGGCGGGCCCGCCAAGGGGCACATCGTGCGGGAGATCGACGCCCTGGGCGGGCGGATGGGCCTGGCGGCCGACGCCACGCTGACGCACCTGCGCCCCGTGGGCACCGGCAAAGGCCCCGCGGTCCGAACCCTGCGCGCCCACGCCGACAAGGCGCTCTACCCGGCTGCCATGCGCGCCGCGCTGGACGCGGAGCCGGGCATCCAGTTGCTGGCCGCGTCGGTGGAGGGCATCGTGGTGGGCCGGGGGCGGGCCGTGGGGGTGCGGCTGGCCGACGGCTCCGAGCCGACGGGCCGGGCCGTTGTCATCACCACCGGCACCTTCATGAACGGGCTCATGCACTGCGGCGACACCCGCACACGCGGCGGCCGCCACGGCGAGGAGGCCTATGCGGGGCTTCCCGCGTCGCTGGCCGCGCTGGGCATCCGGCTGGGGCGCTTCAAGACCGGCACCACGCCGCGCATCGACGCCGCCTCGGTGGACTGGTCGGCGCTGGAGACCATTCCCTCGGAGCCCGGCGGGCGCTTCTCCTACCTCCACAAGCCGCCGGCGGGCGCCCTGCTCACGCCGCCGGTCTCCAGCGAAGGACGACCGCTGCTCCCCTGCTGGGCGACGCAGACGACGGCGGCCACGCATCAGGTGGTCCGCGAGAACCTCCACCTCTCGGCCATGTACTCGGGCCGCATCGAGGGCGTGGGCCCGCGCTACTGCCCCAGCATCGAGGACAAGGTGGTCCGCTTCCCGGAGAAGGCGTCGCATCCCGTCTTTCTGGAGCAGGAGGAGTGGGACAGCCCGTGGCTCTACGTGCAGGGGATGAGCACCAGCCTCCCCGAGGAGGTGCAGCAGGCCTTCCTCCGGACGCTGCCCGGCCTTGCCGGTGTGCGGATGCTGCGGCCGGGCTACGCCGTCGAATACGACATCGCCTTCCCGGACCAGCTCCGGGCCACGCTGGAGAGCCGCGCGCTGCCGGGTCTCTACTTCGCCGGGCAGATCAACGGCACCTCGGGCTACGAGGAGGCCGCCGCCCAGGGCCTCATCGCCGGGGGCAGCGCAGGCCTGGCGCTGCTGGGGCGCCCGCCCCTGGTCCCCACGCGGCAGCAGGCCTACATCGGCGTGATGATCGACGATCTGGTGACTCGCGGCGTAGCGGACCCCTACCGCATGCTCACCGCCCGAGCGGAGCATCGGCTGGCCCTGCGGCACGACAACGCCGACCTGCGCCTGACCCCGCTGGGCCGGGAGGCGGGGCTGGTGGACGACCTGCGCTGGCGCACCTTCGGGGCCCGGCAGGGCTCCATTGAGGCGGAGCGGACTCGGCTCGCCGGCGAGTTCCTGAGCCGGCGCGACAACGAGCGGTTGGCCGACTGGGGCATGGCGCCGCTCTCCGGCAAGGTCTCGCTGCTGGAGATGCTCCGGCGCCCGGAG
The DNA here is from genome assembly GCA_026392115.1 of Armatimonadota bacterium. Taxonomy (GTDB): domain Bacteria; phylum Armatimonadota; class Chthonomonadetes; order Chthonomonadales; family CAJBBX01; genus CAJBBX01. Next base: position 46,743 of record JAPLCQ010000063.1, read on the forward strand.
CTGAGCTACGCCCTGCTGGCCGAGCGCTTCCCTGGCCCGGAGCCGGTGCTGGAGGACGTGGGCGCGCAGCTGGAGATCGAGATGCGCTACGAGGGGTACATCGTCCGCCAGCAGGCGCAGCTCGAGGCCGCCGCCCGCATGGAAGGGCAGACCATCCCGGATGCGCTCGACTACGCGGCCATCCGGGCCATCTCCATGGAGGGGCGCGAGAAACTGGCCCGCGTCCGCCCGTCAAACCTCGGGCAGGCCTCGCGCATCCCGGGCGTGACGGCCGCCGACCTCATGGTCCTGACGGTGATGGTGGAGCAGAGGCTGCGGAGGGGATAGGGTCGCCGGCGCCCCACTCACCGCATTTGACAAAGTACACGCAACTCGCTATGATGGAGCCGCATCATGCAGGTTGACACGGGCGCTGGTTCTCGCTGTGCAGGTTGCGATGTCATGCCGAACGATTTGAGGCTTATATAGTTGGCCAGTGGGTCGGGTCCGGTCCGGCGCCGACCACCCTGAACGAGGGAATAAATGAGCCGTTCCGTTCGCGGACTTCAGCGCTTCGCACGATGGCTGGCCGGGCCGCTCTCCGTCAGCCTGCTCCTCGGCTGTGTGCCGGCCGCGCCGGCGTCGGCCGAGGCCCAGCCGCTCGGGCAGGTTCGG
>JAPLCQ010000106.1 GCA_026392115.1 Armatimonadota bacterium
CCGTTGTCGGGCAAGGCTCTCCATTTCACGGTGGCGGGCACGGCGTTGAGTCCGGACCCGACGACGAACGCAAGCGGGATCGCCTCCATCGACTACAAGATCGCGGAAGGTCTGGTCGGCTCGAAGCCCATCGTCGTCACCTTCACGGCTGACGCCAACTACAACGATGGCTCCGGCAGCGGCACGCTCACGGTCAGCAAATCGGATGTGGTGATCGTGGTTCCGAACCAGGCCGGCGCCGTCGGGCAGACGGTCGCGCTGACCGCGACCCTCACTCGCAAGAGCGACAACACGCCGTTGTCGGGCAAGGCTCTCCATTTCACGGTGGCGGGCACGGCGTTGAGTCCGGACCCGACGACGAACGCAAGCGGGATCGCCTCCATCGCCTACAAGATCGCGGAAGGTCTGGTCGGCTCGAAGCCCATCGTGGTCACCTTTGCTGCTGACGCCAACTACAACGATGGCTCCGGCAGCGGGACGCTCACGGTCAGCAAGTCGGACACGGCACTCGCGGTGGCGTCTCTTTCGGGGGCCACCGAGCAGACGGTGAACCTGACCGCCACGCTTACGAGGACCACCGACGGCGCGGCACTGGCCGCGAAGTCCATCGCCTTCACCGTCGATGGCACAAGCGCCGGGTCTGCGGCAACCGGTGCGGACGGCGTGGCCAAGAGGCCCTACGCCATACCGGCCGCCATGACCTCGGGGGCGCATACGATCGGGGCATCCTTTGCCGGCGATGCGGACTACAACCCCTCGTCCGGTAGCGGCACGCTGACGGTGACCGTGGCCACGAAGCTCTACGTGGTCGATCGAACCTGGGTCGGCGGCACCGCTGTTCCCCTGAAGGCCTATCTCTACCGCAAGAGCGACTCGTTCCCGCTTGTTGGCTACACACTGAGCTTCTTCATCGATGGGACCTCTATCGGCACGACCAAGACCGAGACGGCCGGCGGCGCCACGCTGAACTGGGTGATCGATGCGGGCCCGGCCACACGAGTGATTCGGGTCGACTTCGCCGGCGACGGCACCTACGGTCCATGCACCGGAACCGGCAAACTGGTGGTGATCACCTACAACACCACCCTCTCCGCCCCGGACCGAAGCGGCGAGCTCCTCGAGCCCATCGTCATGAAGGGCTACCTCTACCGCACGCCGGGCTCTGCTCCGGTCGTCGGCAAGACCGTGACCTTCTCGGTTGACAGCACCACCATCGGTTCCGCCACTACCAACAGCTCGGGCCGGGCGCTCATCACCTGGACCGTCCCCGACTCGCTCGCACCCGGAGCCCACGCCTACACCGTTGCATGGGCCGGTGACGCCGGCTACAACCCCTCCTCGGCGTCGCCATCCCTGGTCATCTCCAAGGGCGTGTCGTACCTTTGGTTGGCCAGCCGGTCCGTGGGGAAGGGAACCTCGGCCTACATCCGCGCCTACCTCCGCAGGATCCCGGACTACGCCTGGATGTCCGGCAGGTCAGTCACGTTCACACTGGACGGGACGCCGCTTGGGCAGGGCACAACCGACGCCAACGGCATGGCCGCGTGCCTCTACGCCTGTCCGGCCGGCGCCACCACAGGCGCGCATCCGATGTCGGCCGAGTTCCCGGGTGACGATCGCTACCTGCCCAGCGGCAACGAGGCGATCCTGACCGTCACGCCGTAGCTCTACGAAATGCCGGCCCGGCCATCGCTTCGGTGGCCGGGCTGGCATTCCTGTCGCGCCCAGGATCACATATTGCCGTGACTATACCGGACTGAGGAGAGGTGACCGCCATGGTTAGCCGTCTGCGTGTCGGAGTCTGCGCGTTGCTGGTCGTTCTATGGGCGCTGCTACCGTTGAGAGCGATAGCCGGAGAACTGGTCGGCGTCTCCATACCTGCCGGCTTCATGGATGACTGCATTCCGGCGAGAACCGGTATCTGGTCCGTGAACCCACTGAACATCGAGTCGGGCATCGGCTGGATCGCAAATCGACCGGTGCTGAGACTACCCGCAACGGGTTCTTAATGCATAATCATAAACATATTAGTATATATACGCCTAACCCAGATTATGATGTCGTCACTTACACATATGATGCATCTGTATCCGTGTACGGTGTGGATATCCAGCAGCACAGAAACGGTATCACTGCTATTGAGGGTTTTGTCGGTGATAGTCTTGATGCACTTCACTCGATCGGCACGATCTTCGGACCACGTGGCGACGTCACAGGCTACGCGGCGCTGCCTGAGTTCGCTTGGGATTCGTTCAGGTTCCCCAGTCCGGCGCAGGGCAAGTACTTCAGGATGTTTCTTCGTAAGACCAACCAGGACAACGGCTACGCCTGCTACCGTGCGATACCGTTCGGCAGCTTCGCGCCGGCGCTGACCGTCGAGAAAGGCGCAAATCAGTCCGTTCGGTTGGTATGGACAGCACTTCCAGGGGCGGCTCAGTACAGGGTCGAGCGGCTGGGATCAGACACATGGCACAGCATCGGCTTAGTTGAGGCCGGCCTGCAGTCGTTCACTGATGCGGTGCCAGGTGCACCGGTAGACGGCAAGTTCGCGTACCGGGTCCGGGTCCTCGATGCTGCCGGGGATCGCATTTGCTCCAACATTGCATCACTCTACGCGGGCCTCACTGTCACCCTGTCGACACCTACGGTTCTGCGGCCGGATCGCCAGTACACCGCCGCACTCACGGTTGTGAACAACACACGCGTTGCACAGCCCCTGCCTCTCTACGTCGCCCGCAACTCCGGTGGCTCACCCATGCGCTTGTCGAACCGCGCGCCGTGGCGGACCGGCCCGCTTCAGTTGCAGTTTGTCGGCTCAGGCACAGACAAGTCGGTTATTCAGCCGGGCGAGATGATCCGGGTGCCGTACTACTTCAACTCGCCCAACCTGGGTGGCGACGGCAGCCTGCACCACTTTCTGGCGTGCCTCGTTCAGGTGAGCGTACAGGGCGGTCACCCGCTCGACATGGCGGCCGTGGAGGCGGCGCTGAAGCCGGAGGGCGTCGATCAAGGGGCCTGGAACGTGGTCTGGCCGAACCTACAGGCTCGGTTCGGTACGACCTGGGAATCGTACCAGGCCCGCCTGTCGGCCGTGAGCTCCTATCTGGCCGCGAACGGTAATCCGTCCATCGACGTCCGGCGGCAGTTGGCCCTCGACATGACCGCTGCATTCGGCGGCATGTCGCCCACCAAGTACCTCGTCTCGGCGGTCGACGCCGCCGCGCCGGCGCCCGCCCTGGCGCCCGTGTTCTCTCGCTCGGCGCGCTCCACCATCGATCAGCGCTTCCGCCTCGGCCCATTGGGGCGTGGGTGGAGCCACAATTACGAGTATCTGCTCAGGCGGCCGGAGGCAGCCCGCGTCGTCATCGCCGGACCAGGCGGCTCGTCGCGCACGTTCCTGAACGCCACCGGCGCCGGATGGCAGGGGCAGGCCGGCGATACAGGCCGGCTCACCGAGCCCGGCGACGCCACCTACCGGCTCCGCGAGAAGACGGGCCTCGTCTGGATCTTCGGCCTGGACGGGCTGCTGCAGAGCTTGGAGGACCCGAACGGCAACAAGCTGACGATGAACTACTCTGGAACCACCTGGACCGGCGCCACGCACTCGAACGGCGAGGGCATCGCCGTGGACTACGCCGCCGGTGGCCGCATCTCCAAGGTGACCGACAGCCGCGGTCGAGCCACCTCCTACGAGTATGACGCTTCCGGTGAGCACCTGCTGCGCGCCATCGGGTTCGACGGCCGGACGACCACCTATACGTACTGGCCCGCGGATGCCGGGGCGAGCGCCCACGCGCTGGCGTCGATCACGTACCCGGACGGCAGGCATCAGTACTACGAGTACGATGCGCAGGGTCGCGTATCGGCCCAGGGACGGGACGGCGGGTCCGAGCGCACCGTGTTCCTGTATGACAACTTCGGTTCAGTACAAGCCATCGACGGCACGGGCAGGATGACTCTGCTGACCCTCGGGGCGTTCGGCGAACCGATGGCTGTCACCAACCCTGGCGGTGAGACCACCCGGTTCACCTATGACGACGACATGAACGTGATCGGGCTGGTCGATGCGGCCAACGGCACGGGCAAGATGGGCTATGACGACCGTGACAATCCCACCAGCGGCATCGACGCGGCCGGCAATTCCATCGCCGCCGGCTACACTGCCGACTTCGGCGGGCTCTCCTGGATGCGCGACGCCCGGGGCATCCTGACGAAGTTCGGCTCGGACGCAAACGGCAACCTGACCGGTATTGAACACACCGATGGGAGCCTTCTCGCCTTCAAGCGCGACGCGGCCGGCAACGTGACGGAGGCTCGGAACCGGCGCGGCGAGACCCTTCGGTTCACGTACAACGCCGCGGGGCAGATGACCGGCAAGCTGCTTCCCAATGGCCGCCAGTACGCCTACGATTACGACGGCCGCGGGAACCTGAAGACCGCCTCGGACTCGGTGACCGGCAACATCCTGATGGAGTACGACGCCCACGACTGGCTCGCCAAGATCACCTACCCCTCCGGCGCCTGGTTCAGCTTCGAGTACGACAGCGGCGGCAGGCGCACCCGGCGTGTGGGGCACGACGGCTACACGCTTGAGTATGAGTACGACGCCGCCGGTCGCCTTCGGGTAGTGCGGGACGGCACTGGCCCCATGGCGACCTACCAGTACGATCCTGCGGGACGGCTCTCTCGAGAGGAGAAGGGGAACGGCACCGCGACCCTCTACGACTACAATGCGGCGGGGCGGGTCTCCCTGGTGCAGAACCTGGCCCCGAACGGGACCGTGCAGAGCAGCTTCGCCTACTCGTACGATGCCAACGGGAACCCGACCAAGATGGACACTCAAACCGGGTCCTGGCAGTACGGCTATGACAAGGTCGGCCAGCTTACCGGCACGACCTATCCTGACGGCCACGCCGTCGCGGTCCAGTACGACGTGGCGGGCAACCGGATGACGGTCAACGACGCCGGAGCCGTCACCGCCTACACCACTGATGCGCTGAACCAGTACGCCCGCGTCGGCGACACGGTGGTTCAGTACGACGCAGACGGAAACATGACGTCTCGGACTGATGGAACGGGCGCCACAACGTACACGTGGGATTCGGAGAACCGGCTGACCTCCGTGACCAGCCCGGCGGGCGAGTGGACGTACCAGCACGACGCACTGGGCAACCGCACCGCCGTGGTCCGAAACGGCGCAACGACACGCTACCTGCTGGACCCGGCGGGACTGGGCGACGTTGCGGCGGAGACCACAGGTTCCGGCACGCTGGTCGCGCGCTACGTGCACGGGCTCGGTCTACTGGCCAGGACAGATGGAGGCGGCTCGGCCTACTACGCCTTCGACGCCACGGGCAGCACGCGACAGATCACGGACGCAGCCGGCGCCGTGGTGAACCAGTATGACTACCACCCGTTCGGCGGCCGCCTGGCGGCGACTGAAGGGGTCCCCAACCCGTTCGGGTTCGTGGGGCGGTATGGCGTGATGGAGGAGGGGAACGGGCTGCAGTTCATGCGGGCCCGGTACTACGACGCCCGGGCTGGCAGGTTCGTGAGTGCGGATCCGCTGCACTTTGGCGGCGGCGATGCGAACCTCTACCGGTACGTGTTGAACTCCCCGATCATGTGCATCGATGCGTCTGGGATGTGGTTATGGGTCGTTACGGACGTGCTGTGGCCAACGGCCGTCGAGGTGGCCGACAGGGCTTGGAGATCGTTTATATGGGGTAAGGTTCGGGATGCCGTATGGAAGTCTGACCCAGTCCAGATATGGTGGGGTGGTAAGAAGCGTGACCTAAGGGACTACAGCGACCGCTGGGCTGAACAGCACGGCTTCTGGAACACCGACAACTGGGTGGACCGTGCCTTCGACCCGCCTCCGTACCCGCACCGCTGCGTCCTAGAGCCACCAAACCCACCCACAGATCCTGCCGCCGAGGCCCATGGCCACATCATCACACCAGGCGATCCCAACGAGAAGGTAGGCGCGGCGGGCGCCGGTCCGAACCATGCCATCACCGGCGGCGACACGATCCCTTACACTGTCTACTTTGAGAACAAGAGCACTGCCACCGCACCGGCGCAGGAGGTTTTCGTCACCGACGCGCTGGACGCCAACCTTGACCTCGGCACCTTCGAGTTGGACGAGATCGTCTTCGGCAAGCAGACCGTCTCGGCGCTATCCGGCGCCAAGGCCGGCACGTACCGCGTTCCGCTGGCGGGCACCAGCCTGGTGGTGGACATCGCGGCAGGGCTGGACGCCAGCACCGGGAAGGTGACCTGGTCGCTCCGCACTATCGATCCCGAGACGAACCTGCTGCCCGAGGACCCCTTCGCGGGCCTGTTGCCGCCGAACGACGCCACCGGGCGGGGCGAGGGGCACCTCACCTTCCGCATCCGCCCGCGCGACGGACTGGCCAACGGCACGGCGATCAGCAACATGGCTACCATCGTGTTCGATACCGAGAAGCCCATCTCCACGAACACCTGGTCCAACCGCATCGACCGCCAGGCGCCCACGACCCTCGTCGCGGCGTTACCTGCCCAGATGACCGGGGCGACCTTCCCGGTCTCATGGTCCGGTCAGGACGACGACGGTGGCGCGGGTCTGGCTTCGTTCGATGTCTATGTGAGCGACAACGGCGGCCAGTTCGCGCTCTGGAAGAGCGAGACCACGGGTACCACGGCGGAGTACACGGGCCTTCCAGGACATACCTACGGCTTCTACAGCGTGGGCCGTGACGCTCTGGGTAACCTGGAGCAGAAGAGCGCAGCCGATGCCACGACCACGGTGGCAAGCGGGGCAAGCAAGCTCTACGTCGTCGACCGCACCTGGGTCGGCGCTACGGCTGTACCCCTGAAGGCCTACCTCTATCGGAAGAGCGACTCCTTCCCATTGGTGGGCATGGACGTGACCCTTAGCGTGGCAGGGACCGCGGTCGGTACGGCCAAGACGAAGGCAGGCGGCGAGGCCATGGTGAGTTGGGTGATCGATGCAGGTCCGGCCACACGCCAGATTCGTGCGGACTTTGCCGGAGACGGAGCCTACGGTCCATGCACGGGAACCGGCCAGCTGACGGTGCTTACCTACAAAACCACAATGTCGGCGCCGGACCGGAGTGGGCAGGTGCTTGAGTCCATCACGATGAAGGGCTACCTCTACCGCACGCCCGGCTCCGCCCCGGTCGTCGGCAAGGCCGTTACCTTCTCGGTCGACAGCACCATCATCGGCTCCGCCACGACCAACAGCTCCGGCCGGGCGCTCATTACCTGGACCGTGCCCGAGTCGCTCTCACCCGGGGCCCATGGTTGCACCGTGGCGTGGGCCGGCGACGCCGGCTACAACGCCTCCTCGGCGGCCCCGACGCTTCGCGTCAGCAAGGGCGTCAGCTACCTGTGGCTGGCGAAAGGGCCCGTCAAGAAGGGCGCCGCTACGTACATCCGCGCCTACCTGCGCAGGCTTCCCGACTACGTCTGGATGTCAGGCAGGACGGTGACCTTCGCCTTGGACGGCACGGCGCTGGGGCAGGGCACCACCGACGCCGCCGGCATGGCCGCGTACCTCTACAACTGCCCGGCCAGCGCCGTCACGGGCGACCACCAGACCGCGGCCGAGTTCCCAGGTGACGACCGTTACCTGGCCAGCGGCAGCGAGGCAACGTTGACCGTCACGCCGTAGCCCAACGTCCTTCCGGCCCGGCCATCGCTTCGGTGGCCGGGCCGGTCCCGCAGATACCTGCGCATGGGAGTCCACCCCAATGGGGAACCCACATAGCGAGTTTCATTGCGATGAAAGGTGATAGTCAAATGATACCAACTCTATCGACTGCTCTTGCGCTTGCCTCGATCGGCTCACTCGCCTCCGGGTCGGGAGTGGCCTCGCCGCCGGCTTCCGCCCGTAGCCTGGCCCGTCTGACCCCCAGCTTTGAGCTGAACACCGGCCGGTACCGCAAGGGCGTTCGGTTCGTTTCGCAGCTCGGCGGCGGGGCAACGCTGTTCCTCACTGACCGCGAGGCGGTCGTCGTCACGCGATCTGGGGGACTCCGGGCAGCATCCGAGCGGCGCATCGGTCCGCGCGAACAAGCAACGGCGGCTGGTACCCGCACATCGGCGGTCAGGATGAGGCTGGTGGGGTCCAGGGGAGCTGCCGCGGTGGCTGGCCTCGATAGAATGCCGGGCGTGGTGAACTACCTCATCGGCAACGACCGGTCGAAGTGGCGTCGCAACGTGCCTACCTTCGGCCGTGTCCGCATGGCGGGCGTCTATGCTGGCGTAGATCTGGTCTACTACCAGCAGAGCGATCCGGCCACGGGCCGTCGCGCACTGGAGTATGACTTTGTAGTGAAGCCCGGCGCCGACGCCTCCCACATCCGGTTGGCCTTCGAGGGCGCCGACCGGATCCGCCTGGCCGGGGGCGACCTGGTGGTCACCCATGCCGGTGGCGATCTGCGGCTCAGACGGCCCTATGGGTACCAGCAGATCGGTGGGCGACGGGTCCAGGTGGCGTGTGAGTACCGAGTTGCGCCTGGCGCCAAGTGCGTGGAGTTCCAGGTGGCGCGTTACGACACGGCGAGGCCGCTGGTGGTGGACCCGGTGCTGGACTACTCGACCTACCTGGGTGGCTCCGATGAGGACAGGACCGGGCATATTGCCGTGGACGGAGCCGGGTGCGCATACATCGGCGCCCGTACATGGTCTATGGATATGCCGACGACCGGTGCCGCATACCAGGGTGCGTTTCGAGGTGGGCCCTACACTTCCTACATCGCTAAGCTCAACCCCACGGGCTCGGGCCTGGTCTATGCCACCTACCTCGGGGGGGACGGATTCTCGGACGACGGCTGCAATGGGATCGTTGTAGATGCCCCGGGTTGCGCCTACGTGGCTGGCTACACGCACTCGTCGAGCTTCCCAACAACGCCGGACGCCTTCCAGCGAGTGAACCGCGGGCATAATGACGGATACGTTGTCAAGTTGAATGCAACAGGTAGCGATCTTCTATATAGCACATTACTTGGTGGGTCGGACGACTATGACATGTGCCAAGGAATCGCACTAGATTCCGCCGGCTACGCCTACGTCACGGGAATGGCCGGCTCAGCCGATTTCCCGATTACTGCGGGAGCGCTTCAAACGAGCTTCCACGGCGGTGGCGAGGACGGCTTTGTGGCGAAGCTGAGCCGCGACGGTGGTAGCCTTATCTACAGCACCTTCCTGGGTGGGACCGGTTGGGACGAGTGCGACGGCATTGCAGTCAATGGTGCCGGCAACGCATACCTGACGGGGTACACGTCCTCCTCGGACTTCCCAACAACGCCTGGAAGCCTCAAGCAGACCGGCCCTGGCGGAACGCATGACGGGTTCGTGGTGAAACTGGCTGCTTCAGGCGCCGCCGCCGAGTATGCCACGTATTTCGGTGGATCCAAGATCGAGATGGCGTACAAGATAGTGATTGACTCTACAGGTGCATCGTATATCGTCGGAACGACCGAGTCGGCTGATCTTCCGGTAACTTCGACGGCTTTTCAGCGACTCTTTGCCGGCGGCGGCTGTGATGCGTTTGTAGCGAAGCTGAATGCCTCTGGTACAGGCCTCATGTATTGCACCTATATAGGAGGTTCGGGACATGATTACGCAAATGATATACTGCTTGACAGCCTCGGTGCGGCATGTCTTGTGGGGCAGACATATTCCCCAAACTTCCCCATAAGTGCCGGGGCACTTCAGCCGAATCTCGCGGGCGAGTCCGACACCTTTGTGGCCAGACTGACCGCCTGTGGTGGGCATCTGGCGTACTCGACCTTCTTTGGCGGCACGGCCGGCGATGACAGCTACGGGATTGCGCTGGACGGCGCCGGGGCTGCATACATTTCCGGTTGGACCTTCTCCAGTGACCTGCCGGTCACGCCCGGCGCCTTACAGTCAAGCTACAAGGGGGGAGTGTCCGATGGCTTCATTGCCAGGATGCGGCTCGTCGGCGATACCGCCACTTCGGTCTTTGTGCCGGATCGAGCCGTCAGTGTGGACAGCCCCGTGGGCCTCAAGGGCTATTTGAGCCGGACCGTAGAGCGCACCTCGGTGTCGGGGCGCCACCTGGAGTTCAGCGTCGCAGGCACCGAGATCGGCTGTAGCAGTACCGGCTCCGATGGTGCGGCAGAACTGTTATGGGCGGTAGACGGGGTGACAGGGACGCGGGCCATCCGCGTCTACTTCGCCGGTGACGGCGTCTATCTTCCCTCTAACGGCACCGGCGCCCTGAATGTGACCGTGGCCACGAAGCTCTACGTGGTTGATCGAACCTGGGTTGGCGGCACCGCGGTCCCCCTGAAGGCCTACCTCTACCGCAAGGGCGACTCGCTACCGCTCATGGACAAAGCACTGAGCTTCTTCATCGATGGGACCTTTATCGGCTCGACGAAGACCGGGACCGGCGGCGAGGCCACGCTGAACTGGGTGATCGATGCGGGCCCGGCCACACGCGTGCTTCGGGTCGACTTCGCCGGAGACGCGACGTACGCTCCATACACCGGAACCGGCAAACTGACGGTGATCACCTACAACACCGCGCTGTCGGCCACAGACAGGGGCGGCGAGATCCTCGAGCCCATCGTCATGAAGGGCTACCTCTACCGTACGCCGGGCTCTGCTCCGGTCGTCGGCAAGACCGTGACCTTCTCGGTCGACAGCACCACCATCGGTACCGCGGCGACGAACACCTCCGGCCGGGCGCTCATCACCTGGACCGTGCCCGAGTCGCTCACACCCGGCGCCCACGCCTACACCGTGGTCTGGGCCGGTGACGCCGGCTACAACCCCTCCTCGGCGTCGCCGTCCCTGGTCATCTCCAAAGGAGTCAGCTACCTCTGGCTGGCAAGCCGGTCCGTGAAGAAGGGAACCGCGGCCTACATCCGCGCCTACCTGCGCAGGCTCCCGGACTACGTCTGGATGTCAGGCAGGACGGTGACCTTCGCCTTGGACGGCACGGCGCTGGGGCAGGGCACCACCGACGCCGCCGGCATGGCCGCGTATCTCTACAACTGCCCGGCGGGCGCCGTCACCGGCGACCACCAGACCGCGGCCGAGTTCCCAGGTGACGACCGTTACCTGCCCAGCGGCAGCGAGGCGACGTTGACGATTACCCCGTAGCAAGGCATCGTGTCGGCCCGGCCATCGCTTCGGTGGCCGGGCCGGTCGCTTGTGTGGCCCTTCCTTACGGCACCGGGTAGACCCGCAGGCGCACCGTGTGGCGGATGGGCGTGCGGAAGGTCAGGAGGACGCGGACGTGGCCCGGGGCCGTCTCGGCGTCGCGCATGGACCACATGCGGTGCGCTTCGGCGCCGCCGTCGATCTCTATGACGTCCTGCCCCCAGCGCATGCGGCCGGCGCCGCGCCTGAGGAAGAGCGCCTGCCCCGGCGCGGGCCGCAGGCAGGTGTCGGCCGTCTCCCACTCGCCGCCCGGCGCGAAGTCGAAGGCCATCTGCGCGGTGACGCCCTCCATGCCGTCGAGCGTCCGCAGGTTGAGGAGTATGCCCTGCTCGTCGGGCGTCACGGTCAGCTCGGACCGGCAGGGCGGGAGCGCGCGGCAGACCCGCGAGGCGCGGTCTTCGTAGAAGGTCTCGCGCGACATTGGGCGGCCGGCGGGCATGTCGTAGCCGGGCCGGTTGGGCAGCTGCACGCCGCTGGAGGTGAGGACCACGCCGCCGCCGCGCTCCTCCAGCGCCTCGGCCTTGAAGGCGCCCACGCCGAAGTAGCTCTGGTTCACCTTGACCGCCGCCAGCTCGGCCTGCCCGCTTGAAAGCGTCACCAGCCGGGTGGCGCCCCGGAACGCGCTGACGCTGAGTGCGCCCCGCCGCATGCGCCAGATGC
>JAPLCQ010000012.1 GCA_026392115.1 Armatimonadota bacterium
GGCATAGGCCAGGGAGGCCACGCCGGACGCGTTGGTGGTGGCGGAGCCCACGGCGGAGGCGTCGATGCCGAAGGCGATCGACCGACCCGCCAGGAGCGCGTTGTCGGTGGAGCGCTTCAGCGTGGCGGAGAGCGAGACCGAGCCTCCCTGCGTGCCCGAGGCGTTCGCGGCGGTCAGGGCGGTGTCGGCCATGGTCACCGTCAGCGTCGCCGCGGCGGACGAGGCCAGGTAGGCGGCCTCGCCCGCGAAGGCGGCTCCCACCGGGTGGGCGCCCGGTGCGGCGGCTTCGGGCACGGCGTAGCCCAGGCTCGCGGCGCCGGTCGCGCCGGTGACCGCCGTTCCGACGGCCGTGGCGTCCAGCGTGAAGCTGATCGTGCGGCCGGCCAGAGCGGAGCCGTCGCCGCTCTTTGTCAACGTGGCGGTCAGGCTCGCGGTCGCGCCTATGGCCGCCGTCGCATCCGACGCGGCGAGGTTGGTGGCCGACGTTACCGGTACGGTGACCGCAAGGTTCGCCGAGCCGCTGGACGCCAGATACCGAGTGTCACCGGCGAACGTCGCCGCGACGGGATAGCTGCCTGCCGTCCACGCTGCCGGGATGGTGAAGGCGGTCGTGGCGACGCCCGCGGCGTCGGTGGTGGCCGATCCTGCATCGGTCGACGCCACGGCAAAGCCTACCGTTCGACCGCTGACGGCGGCGGTATCGGTCGATCGGGTGAGAGTGGCGGTGAGGCTCACGGGGCTTCCCGCCTCACCCGCAGCATCGTGCGCCACTGTGGATGTAGCCGTTCGGACCACCGTCAGCGTTCCCGTGCCGTTGCAGGCAGAGTAGCTTGAGTCGCCAGCGAAGGCAGTTGAGATGGTGTTGGCGCCTGCTACCAGGCTGTCGGTGAGGACGGTGCTGACCGCTGCAACACCGAAGCCGCTGGTGGAGGCCGAACCGACCGACGTACCGCCCAAGGAGAACGATACGGATTTCCCGGGGAGCAGGGAGCCGTCGGCGCTCTTCGTGAGCGTAGCCGAAAGCGTCACAGCCTGACCGAACGAGCCCGAGGCGGCGGCGACCGACAGGGAGGTGGCCGACGTGGCTCCGGGGTTAATGTAACCGATACCGTAGCAGCTGAGGTAGGCCACATCGCCGGCAAACTCGGCGCGGATCTCGTGGGTGCCGGAGAACACGGTCGGACTGGTCCAGTACATGAGGGCGGTGCCGCTGTTGATTGTTGTCGCAGAGCCCACGGTGCTGCCGTCAATCTTGAAAGTGACGGTCCTGCTGCCGAGCCCGGTGTTGTCCACCGCCCGCTTCAGGTAGGCGCCGAGAGGCACGCTCTGCGAGGGGCCGATGTTGCTGCGGTTGTTGACAACGAGGTAGGTGACGGGCAGGCCCGACTCGGCGATGGTCAGCGTGCCCGCGCCAGAGGACGCGCCGTAGAGCGCGTCGCCGGCGAACGCCGCTCCCAGCGCGTGCGCTCCGACGGTCGTCACGGCCGGGACCAGGTACGACAACGTCGCCGTGCCGCCTGCCGCGGTCGCCGCGGAGCCCACGGCGGTTCCATCCAGCGAGAAGGAGATCAGGCGTCCGATGGCGCCGCCGTTGTCGGTCGGCCGCGTCAGTGTCGCGGTGAGGTCTACGTTGCCTCCGGCAAACCCATTCACATCGGCCACCGCGAGGCTGCTCGTGGTCGGCGTGATGTCCAGCCTGCCGATGACACTGGATGCGCCGTAGGTGCCGTCACCCATGAAAGCCGCCCCCGTGCCCACGGTAGGCGACGCGAATGTGTCGACTACGATGTACGGTACGGAGGCCGCGCCCGCGGCATCGGTTAGCGTCGAACCGACACTGGTGCCGGCCACCGTGAACCCGATGGTCTTGCCGGCGAGCGGCGAGCCGTCCAAGCTCTTGGTCAGGGTCGCGCTGAGGTTCACCGATGATCCGGGCGCACCCGAGCAGTTGGTGAGCGCCAGGCGGGTCGCCAGGCCATTGGGGAGGCCGATCCGCCAGATGCCGCGGCCATAGGTGCCCGCGTACAGGTTGCGGGTGCCCGGAACCATCACAAGGTCATTCACCTGCACATTGGGCAGGCCGAGCGGCTGAGTTGCGTTGGCCCAGTTCAGGCCACCATCCTGCGTTGCCATCACGCCCACGTCAGTGGCGACGTAGAACGTGGTGGACGGGGCGTCGGGATCAAGGGCGATGGCGTTGACCGGCACGTCCGGCAGGGCGGTGACGCCGGCGCCGCTCAGGTTGGTCCACGTCCGGGCCGCCCCGGCCTGCGTGTTGGCGCAACGCCACAGGTGACCCGTACCGGTGCCCGACAGGCCCACCAGGATGTCGCTGGGGTCCGTCGGGCTTACGGAAATGCTGGTGATGGCGCGGTTGGGCAGCGACGGGACGCCGCTACCGATCAGCTGCCAGTTCGATCCGCCGTTGGCGGTCATCCAGAGCTGGCCGTCATCGGAACCGGTGTAGATGCGGTTGCCGTCGGACGGCGATATGCCGATGTAGGTGACGTAGTGCTTGACGCCGGCCAGCGCCTGTCCTCCCAGCCGCGCGGCCCAGCTCGCGGTGGTCTCGTCCCAGCGCCACAGGTAGTTGGTGCCGCCATAGAGGAACCGGGGATTCGACGGACTGATGGCGATGGGCGCAATGAACCCTGTGTAATCGGTGCCGGTCGAGGGCGTCGTCTTGATGGTTGTCGCCCACTCGTCCTTGGTGCGGAAGACGCCCAGGAACTGCGCCGTGGCGTACTGCGTCAGCGGGTTCACCGGGTTGATGACGCAGAAGCCGCCGTCGCCCTGGCCCACGTTGCTCCAGTTCAGCAGGTCCCCGGTCGACAACGGCGAGGCGTTGTCCTGAGTGCCGCCCAGAATCTTGTCCGGGTTCGTGGGATGCGGAGCGATCCGGTAGAACTCGGTGACACCCAATGTCGAGCTTAGGGTTGTGTCGAAGCTCCAGGCGTCGGCGCCCGGATCGTACCTGTAGCGGTAGACGCCGCCGTCGTTGCCCACCAGCGCCTTGTTGGGGTCGGTGGGGTCAAACGCCATGGCGTGGGCGTCATTGTGAGTGAGCGCCGAGTTGGTGTAGGTCAGGCCGACGTCGCGCCACACGGAGTCGCCTGAGAGCGACTGGGCCAGCGTGATCAGGCCGACGTAGAGTACATCCACCGGACTGCCGGCCACCGTGCGCGTGGTGCAGTGGGCGTGGATGTCGTACCAGCGCTGGCTCCAGTTGTAGCTGTCGGTGCCGTTGGGGAAGTTGCCGGTGATGTCGGTCCAGCTGCCGGCAGCGCCGTAGTTGGCGCTCTTGAAGATCTTCTGATCGAAGCCGCTCACCAGGTAGACGGTTCCCGGGTCGGTAGGCGAGGTGGCGCATTCCAGGGAGTTCTGGTCATACTGAGCGCCGGGCGTGATCGGAGGACTCAAGCGGGTCCATGTGGCGCCCTGGTCGGTGGAGCGCCATAGATGCCCGCCGTTGTAGATGCCGGTGGCGTAGTAGGCTCGCGCGCCGCCCACGGCCGGCATGGCGCCCACCTTCAGGTCGCTCCACGCGGCAGAGGCCGTCACGACCGGCGACCAGGTAACTCCCGCGTCGGTGGAGCGCCAGACGTACCCGAGGCCGCTGCGCCCCTTCCCCGCCGCCGCCAGGACGATGTTGGGCGAGTCGGGATCGACCACCAGTGCGCTCACCGCAGTATCGCCCAGGGCGCCCTGTCCGTAGTTGGTCCAGGTGGCGCCGCCGTCGGTTGACTTCATGATGCCCATGCAGTAGGCGCTGGAGCCGTCGAAGTCGCCCGTGCCCACGTAGACCGTATTGGTGTTGCTGGGATCCAGTGCGATGCTGCTGGCCTTCAGGTAGGTCCAGTCGTCGCTCAGCGGGGTCCAGTTGGCGCCGCTGTCGGTGCTCTTCCAGACGCCGCCGCCCGACGAGGCGAGGTAGTAGGTGCCCGGATGACCGGCATCATAGGCGACCGCGTTGATCCGGCCGCTGAGCTTGCCCTCGCCGTAGAAGAGGCGGTAGGGCGTGGCGAGGTTGCGCGGACCCACGAACTGCCATCGCTCACCCAGACCCATGAACCGGATGCCGCCGCGGCTCGTCCCGATATGGGCGGCGGGCATCTTGCTCCGGTGCGCGGTTGCCGCGTCCCATCTCTTCCAGTCCACGGTATCGTTGGGGAAGGCACGCATCCGTAGTTGGTAGAGGTAGGCCTCCAGGTAACCGCCGGCGCCCTTGGGCCGAGTCCTGCGCAGCTTCTGGATGGTCCGTGTCATCTCCTTGACGGAGTGAAATGCGGTGAGCTTGGGCTGCGGCCGCGGCTGAACCGGGCCGGCGCCCGCAGGCACAAGGCATGCGGCCAATCCGGCCGCGGTCAGGACGTAGGCATGTACGCGCATTTCTTTCCTCGTGTGCCCGGAGGTTGTCCGGGCGCCGTCTGCGCCCAAGTGCCGGGCGTCTTGCAGCCGTCTACCAGACTATTGTGATCCATGATACGTTCCCGCGTCGGCAGGCGTGGCAGTTCGGTGCAATAGTCCATTGGACCCATGCGCCCAAGGGGAACAGGCCGTACCATAGGTAGTGGAGGTGAGCGCCGATGCATCACCACGAACGAGACTACCGGTTCCACTCCATGACCACCGCGCTGTGTAGCGAGTGCCTTCGCCCAGCCCCTGCCAAGGTGCTGATCCAGGGCGCACGAGTGATCCTTCGTCGCCAATGCCCGGCCCATGGCCGCAGCGATGAACTCTTGGAGGAGGATGCCGCCTTCTTCCTACGACAGCAAGAGTACGACAAGCCCGGTTCTGAGACGCACGCCGAGACGAAGACCCTGACAGGATGCCCATATGACTGCGGTCTCTGCCCGGATCACGAGCAGCACACCTGCATCGGCCTGCTGGAGATCACCCAGCGCTGCAACCTGGGTTGCCCGGTCTGCTTCGCCGTCGCGGAGGGCGCCGCGGGGCATAGCCCCGACCTGAGCCTCGCCGCGGCGGGCGCCATGCTGGACGCCTACCAGAAGGCCGAGGGCGGCGCGGCCGACGTGCTGCAGATCAGCGGCGGCGAACCCACGCTCCATCCGCAATTGCTCGACATCATCCGGCTGGCCCGCGCCAAGGGCATCCGCTACACGATGCTCAACACCAACGGCCTTCGCCTGGCGGATGACCCATCGCTGGCCGAGGCGCTCTCCGAGTTCTCCGACGGGTTCGAAATCTACCTGCAGTTCGACGGCTTCGACGACCGGGGCTCACGGGCGCTCCGCGGCCGCCCGCTGATCGAGACCAAGCGGAAGGCGCTGGAGAACCTGGCGCGCCACAAGGTGACCGCCACGCTGGTCGCCACCGTGCACGGCGGCGTGAACGACCATGAACTGGGGGCCATCGTCGATTTCGGCATGAAGCACCCGGCAGTTCGTGGCGTCAACTTCCAGCCCCTCGCCTTCTTCGGTCGCACCGACGGTGCGGACCCGGCAGGGCGCATCACCCGCACGGGCATCCTGAAGCGGTTGCAGGAGCAGACCGGCGGCATGATCACCATGGACGACTTCGTGCCGCTCCCCTGCGATGTGGACCGCGTGGCCTTCTGCCTGCTCTACCGCCGCGACGGTCGCTTCACGCCCCTTACGCGGCGCGCCGATGTCCGCAAGTACCTGCCGCTGCTGGACAACACCATGGCCTTCTACGGGCAGGATCTCCTGAAGCAGGCGGCGAAGAGCCTCTGCGGCGGCGGCGCTTGCTCGTGCTTCAGCTTCGCCAAAGACCTGGTCCCGCTGGCGGGGCTGGCGGGCCGGGGAATGGCAGCCAAGGACAAGCCGGCATTCGTCACGGAGAACATCTTTCGGATCAGCGCCACGTCGTTCCTGGACAGGTACACGTTCGAGCTGAAGGGGGCCAAGAAGGAGTGCGTCCATGTCCTGACGGAGGACGGACGCCGGATTCCCTTCTCGGCCTATAACCTCATCCACAGGGAGGCCCACGCCCATGCCGCACTGGATACCGCCGTGGCCGGCGGCGCTACCAGATAGGCTGCTGCTCTGCGCGAGCGCCCTCATCGGCCTCTGCGTGGCGGCCGTGCTGGCGGCCGTGGCGGCCAACTTCGCCATGGCCCGCGCGTCCGGCGCGGTGGCGGAGCGGCGGCGCAGCCCGGTGGCCACGGCCACCATGCTGGGCTTCGCGTACGCCTTCTACGTGCTGATCCACCGGCGGATCGGCGTGGCGCCCGTGCCGCATGACGCCGCGTTGGTGGCGCTCACGCTGGTCGGCTGCCTGCTGGTGGTGGCCGGGTCGGCGGTCAACATCGCGGGGCGGTTGAACCTGGGGCGGAACTGGGCCGACCAGGTGACGCTCTACGACAGCCAGAGCCTCGTGACCACGGGCGTCTTCGGCGTCGTGCGCCATCCGCTCTATGCGTCGCTTATCTGGATTTTCGTGGGCACGGCGATGGCCTATCATAACCCGGTCGCGCTGGCCGCCGCGCTGCTCGTCTTCACTCCCGCCATGGCGGTTCGCGCCCGGCAGGAGGAGGCGCTGCTGGGCCAGGCATTCCCCGACTACGCCGCCTACCAGAAGAGGGTGGGCATGCTCTGGCCTCGACTGCCAAGGAGGACCTGATGTTCACGTACAAGCCTGTCACGATCTCCCGCGCCGGCTTCGCCTTCTGCCGCTACTCCGTGGCCGTGGCGCTCTGGGTGGGCGTGCTCTGGCGCATCGACTGGCTCGTCGGCCTCTGCGCCCTCGTCATGCTGCTCAGCGCGGTCTTCACCGTAAGCCGGGCGCCCATGGTGCTTCTCTACACCTTCACCGTCGATCGGCTGGTCCCCAGCGCCAAGGTGGTGGTGGACGAGAGCGGCCTCCGGTTCGCCCAGAGCGTGGCCGCAGTCGTCATTGGCGTGCCGTGGCTGCTGCTCCAGTTCGGGCCGGTGGGCATGCAGGAGGCCGTCTGGCGCTTCCTGCCCGTCGTGGCGGTCTTCAAGACGCTGGGCGCGCTGGGCTTCTGCGCGGTGTCGCGGCTCTACACCTGCGCCATCAGCGGCGGCGACTGCTGCGCGTTCCTCAAGGGACGCTCGCGTGGGTGACTCGGCTTTGCCGCCGGGCTGGGGTGTGCGGCCCGTCCTTTGCACCCCGGCAGGCGTCAACGTGCCTTCGTATGAGGTCTTCCTGCTGCTTGGGCTCGCCGTGGGTGCGTGGGCCTTCGTGCGCTCCGCCCGCGGCCGGTTCGGCGACGGACCGGAGCCCTACCTGTTGCTGGCGGCGGCCGTGGCAGGCGCCGCGCTGGGCGCAAAACTGCCCGTCTGGCTGGCGCAGATCGCCCACGGCGGCCCCACCACCCTGGCGGAGTGGCTCACCGGCCGGACGGTGCTGGGCGGCATCGCCGGGGGCGCTGTCGCGGTGATCCTGGTCCGCAGGCGGCTGGGCATCATGGAGCCGCTGGGCAACGCCTTCGCGCCCGGCCTGGCGCTGGGCATGGCCATCGGGCGCGTGGGCTGCCTGCTACGAGGTTGCTGCTACGGCAAGCCGACGGGGCTGCCCTGGGCCGTCGACCTCGGCGACCATGTGGCTCGGCATCCGACGCAGGTCTACGAGGCGCTCTTCTGCCTGGCGCTGGCGGCATGGCTCCACGGGCTCAGCCGCTCGCGGCCCGCTCCGGGAGCGCTCTTTCGGCTGTTGGTGTTGGCCTACGGGTCCTTTCGGTTTTTGGTTGAGTTCCTGCGCACCGGTACGCCCGCGTTGGGTGGTCTGAGTCTGGCGCAGGTGGCGTGCCTGGCGCTGGTCGCGACCTATGCCGTGCGTCGGACGCCAGGCGTCGCGGCTTCAGTGGAGGCAGTCCATGAGTGAACCAAGGAACAACCTGGCCGAGTTCATGATCGGCCTCATGTGCGGGATCGGATGCTTCATCGCCACGGCCATGCTGGCGGGACTGGCGGTGGCAGCACTGCCCGCCGCGGGCGCGTTGTTGTGGCTGGCGTTGCTGGTCGGGCTCGTAGCCACCGTCGCCCTCATTGCGCGGTTTTACCAGCAGGACCGTAGCGCCTGTGCGGCCGGGGCCATCACCGGAGCGGCGCTCCCGTTCCTCGCCCTGGGCGCCTGCGCGGCGTTGGTGGCGGCCAACGGCGGCTTCAGCTAAGGACAACGCCGCCATGTGTTGCTGCAATAGCGGAGACATCCCATGAGTGAGCCCCAGAACGGTCTGGCCGAGTTCATGATCGGCTTCCTGTGCGGGATCGGGTGCGCCATTGCCACGGCCATGCTGGCGGGCCTGGCGTGGTCGACGTTGCCAACGGTCGGTGCGCTGCTGGGGCTGGCCTATCTCGTCGGCCTCGGAGCCACCGTCGCACTCATCGTCCGGTTCTTCCGGCAGGGGCGAAGCGCCTGCGCGGCCGGGGCGATCACAGGTGCGGCGCTCCCGTTCCTCGCCCTGGGCGCCTGCGCGGCGGTCGTAGCAGCCAGCGGGTTCGGCTAAGCATAGCGCCGGTGGGGCGTGTGCTATCCTTGGCCGGAGGACTGCACTATGTCTGAGCTGACGGCGCTGCCCCAGTGGCGCGCGCTTTCCGACCATGCCCGCGGGATGGCCGGCTTCAACCTGCGCCAGGCGTTTGACACCGATCCCGGCCGCGCCGGCCGCTTCTCGGTGGAGCTGGGCGACCTGTTCCTGGACTACTCCAAGAACCTGATCACCGACGAGACGCTGAAGCTGCTCCTCGCGCTGGCCGAGGTGCGCAACGTAGAGGGCTTCCGCGACCGGATGTTCGCGGGCGAGCTCATCAACAACACCGAGCGCCGGGCCGTGCTGCATACCGCCCTGCGCTACCAGGGCGACGAGCCTCTGAAGCTGACGCGCCCCGACGGGAGCGAGGAGGATGTCCGCGCCGAGGTCGCCGATGTCCTGGGTCGCATGAAGGCGTTCACCGAGGATGTGCGCTCGGGTGAGCGCCGCGGCAGCACGGGCCTGCCCTTCACCGATGTGGTGAACATCGGCATCGGCGGCTCGGACCTTGGCCCGGCCATGGCCGTGCGAGCGCTGACGCCCTACACGCACGACCGGCTCCGCTTCCACTTCGTCTCGAACGTTGACCCCACGCACATCGCGGAAACCGTCCGCCAGTTGGACCTCGCAACGACGCTCTTCATCGTGGTGTCAAAGACATTCGGCACCCAGGAGACGCTGGCCAACGCGCGGGTCGTGCGCGACCTGTACCTCACCACACAGCTCCCCCGCAACGCGCTGGCCAAGCACGTCGTCGCGGTGAGTTCGGAGCCGAAGCCGGTCCAGGATTTCGGGATCGAGCTGGAGAACATGTTCGAGTTCTGGGACTGGGTGGGCGGCCGCTACTCGGTCTGGTCCGCGGTGGGGCTCAGCCTGGCCATCGCCATAGGTTTCGACAACTTCGTGCAGTTCCATCGCGGCGCCCACGCGATGGACAAGCACTTCCAGACGGCGCCGGCGGGCAAGAACATGCCCATCCTGCTGGCATTGCTGGGCGTCTGGTACCGCAACTTCATGGGCGCCGCCACCCACGCCGTGCTCCCGTATGACCAGTACCTGGCCCGCTTCCCCGCCTACCTGCAGCAGGCCGACATGGAGTCCAACGGCAAGCGCGTGGACCGCAACGGCGTCGAGGTCGATTACCAGACCGGCCCCATCATCTGGGGCGAACCCGGCACCAACGGCCAGCACGCCTTCTACCAGCTGATCCACCAGGGGACGCAACTCATACCGGCGGACCTGATCGCCTGCATCAAGACGCACAACCCGGTGGCCAACCTCCACGACCTGTTGCTGGCGAACTGCCTTGCCCAGGGCGAGGCGCTCATGACCGGCAAGACCACCGTTGAGGCGGGGAAGGATGTCACGCCGACCGAGACCGCGAAGCTCGAGTCGCTTGGCATGCCGGCCGACGAGATCGCACGCATGCCCAACCACCGCACGTTCCCTGGGAACCGGCCCACCAACACCTTGCTGATCCACAAGCTGACGCCCGGCAACCTCGGCGCCCTCATCGCCCTGTACGAGCACAAGATCCACGTGCAGGGGGCGATCTGGGGCATCAACTCCTACGACCAGTGGGGTGTTGAGCTGGGCAAGAAGCTGGCGGGCCGCGTCCACTTGGACCTGCAGGGTGTGGAGCCGGCAGGCAAACACAACAGCAGCACGCGCGGCCTGATCGAGCGCATCCGCAAGCACTGAGAGGGTTCGGGTCGGGCGCACCGTCCTCGGCACGCCCGGCCCGCCGCCGCCATGCACGACATCCCCCGCCTGCTGGACCAACTGGAGGCCCTCCACGGTCGCGCCGCGCCCAGGCCTGCCGTCGCTCCGCTGGACGAGCTGGTGGCGTGCATCCTTTCGCAGCACACGTCAGACACCAACACGGCGCGCGCCTTCGAGGGGCTGCGCCGGGCCTTCACCTCGTGGGAGGCTGTGGCCGAGGCGCCGGCCGGGCGCGTGGCCGACGCCATACGATGCGGCGGGCTGGCGGATACGAAGGCGCCGCGTATTCAGGCCGTGCTGCGGGCAGTGGAGGCGCGATTCGGCCGCATGGACCTGGACGATCTCGACGCCTGGCCCACACCGGAGGTCCGGGCGTTTCTCATGGGGCTGCCCGGCGTGGGTCCCAAGACGGCAGCCATCGTGCTCTGCGTCGCCATGGGGCGGCCCGTGCTGCCGGTCGACACGCACGTCTTTCGCGTCTCGTGGCGGCTGGGGCTCGTGCCGAGGCAGGCAGGCGAGGCCAGGGCGCACGACCTGCTGCAGCCGCTGGTGCCCGACGATGCCCGCTGGCGGCGGAGTGTCCGGCCCGCAACGCGGCGGAGTGAGGGCGGCGGCGCGCCCCCTGGCCCGCCTACTGCCGGAAGAGGATCAGGTGCGCCTCGGTCATGTGGAACGGCGCCCAGGTCTTCCCGCGCCCCTCGTTCACGTAGGGGTCCAGATCGTAGCGCAACGTGGCCGGCTCGCCTCGTCGCACCGCCTCGGTGATGTCGATCTCCCATGGCCGCACCACGTCGCCCGGGGCCCATCCGGCTCGGTCATACTTCCATGTGCCGCCTTGCGGCCGCACGGGGTTCAGGTAGTTGTCGGTCTTCCAGAGCCGGCTCCGGTAGCTCTTGCCGCCCACCGTGACCGTGCGGCCGATGGGCATGAACTCCGCGGCGTTCTTGCTGTTGGGCGACATGCCGTGGCCCGTGACGGTGATACGCAGCTTGGCGCGCGAGGCGGACCTCGGAATCGGCACGGTGATCGGCTGGTAGAACTCGGAGACCGGCTTGTCCGGGTTGCCCACCTCGGGCGAGCCGACCCAGAGTTTCCGCACCTCGACTGCCCGTTCGCCGGGCTTGCCCGGGTAGAAGGTGAACTGCACGCTGATGAGCCATCCCGTGCCGTAGGTGCCGCAGTCCAGCAGCACCTTCTTGCGACCGGTGAGCAGCGGGCGGTAGTCGGTGAGGTCCACGCGCCAGGTATGGCCCTTGCGGTAGGGCGTAATGAAGCGGATCAGCTCAAACTTCTCGCCCTTGTCGTCCAAGATGGAGACCGCCGCCGACCGGTCCCAGGGATCGTAGCCGCCCGGCGGCTCGGCCAGCGTGAGGGTGCCGATGATGCGACCGAACCGGCCATCGGGGAACTGCGCCTCGGCGGTCTGGCTCGTGTGGCCCGCATTGATGTGGACCTTGTCGATGGCCGTCACCACGACGGGTGCGGCGGGCGGCTTGATGGGTCCGCGCCAGTCGGCCCGCAGGTCGCTGACATCGGCCGTGTTGGTGATCTTCCCCGTGCAGGCGCCCAGTGCAAGCCTCGACGTGAAGGGCTCCATGCCCGCGATGAAGATGCGCTCGAAGACGGCCTGGTTGTCGATGGTGACCCCCGCCTCGGCGCCCCCGCAGACGAACCGAAGCTGGATGCGCACGGTGTGCCACTGCTCGCCTCGGAACTCCACGGGTGAGACCTTGCGCATGATCTCCAGGCCGTCCCATGTCAGGGCCACCTCGCGCTGCGGCCGGTTGTAGATGTTGCCCTGGGCGTTGAAGGGGTCTGATGAGGGCGGGTTGTAGACGTCGAAGCAGACCGCGAAGGCCCGGGGCAGGCGCGGGTCGTCCCAGACGCCGTCGCGCGGGGCCTCGCCGTCGATCCCGTACTTCGCCGTATCCAGTAGCGCCGCCGTGAGGCCGCCGCCGCCATACAGGAGCCGCATGCGGAAGGTGATGTCGACCTCTCGCCGCAGGCCGCGGGCCACCGTCGGGAAGGCCGCGGCGTTGCTCAAGTCCTGCTCGTCGTCCAGCAGGCGGAGGGCCCCCTGCTGCAGCGCGGGGCCCGGCTCCTGCCCGGCGCGGGCCAGGGCGGCGCGCGCGTCGCCGCGCTTGCCGGCGAATGAGCAGCGGAGCGTCTGCGCGGGCAGCGCCGAGGGGATCGTCAGGAGGGCCGCAAGGGCCAGTGCGGTGAGGTGTCTCATGGCGCCGAGTCTACCCCGGCGAGGCAGGGAAGTCCGGCCCGCGCGGTGAACTAGCCGCCGACACCAGACCGGTCGAGGGGAGTGCATCGCCATGCGCATCGTCAGGTACCAGACGCATCAGGGGCGGGAGGGCTACGCCGCCGTGGACGCCTCCGCCGTGCCGCGCGAGATCGAGGGCGACCTGTTCGGCGGCTTCCGGGTGACCGATCGCGTCGCCTCGGTGGACCGCCTGCTGGCCCCCGTGCGGCCCGCGGCGATCCTCTGCATCGGGCTCAACTACCGCAAGCACGCGGAGGAGGGCGGTGCGCCGATCCCCCAGTGGCCGGTGCTCTTCATGAAGTCGCCCGGCGCGGTGAACGATCCCGGTCAACCCATCGTCCTGCCGCGCGCGCTCCGCAGCGACCAGGTGGACTTCGAGGCGGAGCTGGCCGTCGTCATCGGTAAGCCCTGTCGCAACGCCACCCACGAGAACGCGCTGGACACCGTGCTCGGCTATACCTGCGGCAACGATGTCAGCGCCCGAGACTGGCAGAAGCAGAAGGGCGGCGGCCAGTGGTGCCGGGGCAAGACGTTCGACACCTTCGCGCCGCTGGGCCCCGCGCTGGTGACGGCCGACGAGATCCCCGACCCGAACAGCCTGGGCATCCGCTGCGTGGTCTCCGGCGAGGTCATGCAGGACTGGAACACGCGCGACATGATCTTCTCGGTGCGCGACCTCATCGTCTTCCTCAGCGGCAGCACCACGCTCCTGCCGGGCACGGTGATCATGACCGGCACGCCGCACGGCGTCGGAATGGCCCGCAAGCCCCCGCGCTGGCTATCCCCCGGCGACTCGGTGAGCGTGGAGATCGAGAAGATCGGCCTGCTCCAGAACCCGGTGGTGGAGGAGGCGGAGTAGAGGAGGCGGGCGCTGAACCTCTCGTCGGGCAGGTTGGCGTGGGCCCACGGAAACGTCAGGGCGACGGACACGGGCGATAGACTGGTCGGTCCTGTGCAGTGGTCCGCGTCACTACCGACAAGGCCGGACGGTCTGGTGGGCAACGGAGCCAATCGCGATCGCCCTGGTGCCAGACGGTCGATCTAGGCATTGCGGGGATGGCAACGCAACTGGCAGCCTGGCGCGGCACATGGGTGCGTACGCACGTTTCGGTATACTGATAGGGCCTCGTGATCTCCCGTTCTGTGGCTCGCCTGGAGGGTCCATATGGTTGTTCGGTTCATTGACCTGTTCTGCGGAATCGGTGGGTTCCGAATCGGTACCGAGCAGGCCTGTGCCAACAGAGGGATAGAGGCAGCCTGCGTGTTTTCATCGGACATTGATGAGGCTGCCAAGACGGCTTACGCCGCCAATTTCGGCGAGATACCAGCAGGCGATATTCGCGAGGTAACGGTCACTCAGGTGCCTGACCACGACCTGCTCTTGGCCGGCTTCCCATGCCAACCGTTCAGTATTATCGGTGCATCGCGCGGCTTCGAGGACACGAGGGGCACACTGTTCTTTGAGATTGCACGCATCTTAGAGAGCAAGCGGCCATCTGTTTTCGTGTTAGAAAACGTCAAGCAACTAGCTGGACATGACGGAGGACGTACGCTAGACCGGATACTCCGTGTCTTGTCCGACCTCAACTACAACGTTGACTATCGGGTTCTCAACGCGTTGGACTTCGGCCTGCCACAGAAGCGCGAACGCGTGGTTATTGTGGGGTTCCGTGAGCCGCACTTCATGCAATGGCCAGTGACGCCGCACCGAATGCAGCCATTGGAGGCAATACTAGAGCAGGATGTCCCCGAACGGTTCTATGCCTCCGAGCGTATACGTAGCCAACGCACAGCGAAATGTGAGAGGGCCAACCATCGAACTATCTGGCACGAGAACAAGTCGGGGCACGTGAGTGCGTATCCGTTCAGTTGTGCCTTACGTGCCGGTGCGAGTTACAACTACCTGCTGGTGGACGGCGAGCGCAGACTAACGCCACGGGAGATGCTTCGCCTCCAGGGCTTCCCTGACACCTTCCAGATCGTGGTTCCTGACCACGCAGTCCGGCGTCAAGCTGGAAACGCGGTGCCCGTACCGATGGTTTGTTCCGTTGTAGAGCGTGTGATCGACGCACTCAGGTGGGCTGACCACGTTCCGCACTACGTTGACAAAGCGCGCCAGCAACTCGTCTTTGCCATGGAGCCCGCCCGTGCTTACGAATGATCCCCGTCTGCGAACCGCCGAGCGATGGAGCCCACCATACCGGCTCAACTGCTTTCCGGAAGGCACCGCGCTGGCCATAGGGCGGGAGATCGTGTACTTGCTCTTCACGCGAGGAGAGGCCCGACTGGAAGGCTCTGACTGGGAGCGCATTTTTGCCGATGCCATTGGCGCTCGATGGGAGCCAAGCAATGTGGGGCTAGACGACATCAAGAGAGATGGCTGTTGCTGGGGGGCCAAGACAGTTAAGAACGCCAACCCGCATAAGGCTTCTCGCGTCAGGCTGATCTCTGGCCGCAACTCGCTCGACTACTCATTTGGCGATAGCGATCCCCGAGCAATGCCTGTAGACACCGTAGGTGCCAAGGTCTTGGGCATCTGGAATGCACGCGTCACCGATATCCGCGCCAGGTATGGACATGCGCGAACCGTCGTGCTCGTTAAATCTGAGACCCTAGCTGAGTGCATAGTGTTTGAAGCTGAACTGGTCAAATTTGAGCACGTCGACTACACATGGAATTGGAACAATAGGGGCAATCTGCAGGGCATTGATAGGCAAGGTGTTCTTCGTTTTACGTGGCAGCCATCGGGTTCGCAGTTCACTATCCACGAGGACGTGCCCCCGCGCCGTCTTGCATTTCGGCTACGTACCCCGCAAGCCGCCGACAAGGACCAGTTACTAACAGCGATAGGGTTTGATCCGTCATGGGTTGAGATCGTGAAATAATGAACAAGAAGTGTAATACCCCACAATGTGCTCGAGGTGACCCGGAAACGGATGTTGCGTGGACACAATCGATCGTGATGCACGGAGCCGCGTGATGCGGCAGGTCAAGGGAAAGAACACCTCTGCGGAAGTGCGCGTAAGGCGCGCGCTGTTTGCCGTTGGTTACCGGTTTCGTGTAGACGCAAGGGCGTTCCCAGGCAGGCCCGATATTGCCTTCACCAGGCGACGTATGGCTGTGTTTGTCCACGGTTGCTTCTGGCACCAGCATCCCGGTTGTGCGGCGGCACGACGGCCTACATCGAACGAGGACTACTGGCACCGCAAGCTTGACCGGAACGTTTCGAGGGATCGCGCCGTCACCGAACAGCTTCGAAGCGCAGGCTGGGCTGTATGTGTGGTCTGGGAGTGCGCAACTCACGATGTTGGCTCATTGACGCATAGCCTCGCTTCGTTACTTGGCCCCACTCGTTGGCACTCCGCCGGTGATCTGGTGGAGGCAAGCTGGCTATCCCCCGGCGACTCGGTGAGCGTGGAGATCGAGAAGATCGGCCTGCTCCAGAACCCGGTGGTGGAGGAGGCGGAGTAGAGGAGGCCGCGCCGGGGGCGGTCAGGGCTTGACGGCGTCCGCTTCCTTCGGCGCGGGCAGCAGGCGGCACTGATGCTCGGTCGCGAGCCATTTGGCCGTGCCGCTCCAGTACCAGTTGGGAACCTGCAGGTGGCCGTAGGCGTGGGCGGGCGTGGTGTTGGTTGCCGCCACCGTCACCGAGCAGCGGCTGTTGGCGTTGGGCACGTACCCGAACTG
Organism: Armatimonadota bacterium; assembly: GCA_026392115.1. Lineage (GTDB taxonomy): Bacteria > Armatimonadota > Chthonomonadetes > Chthonomonadales > CAJBBX01 > CAJBBX01. Next base: position 16,158 of record JAPLCQ010000012.1, read on the forward strand.
GTAGGCATATAGGCCGTCCGGGCTCTCCTGGTCGCCGACGGTCGGGTCCGCCACGATCCATCCGCCGCCGGGCAGGTAGAGCTCGACCCACATGTGCCACTGGTTGGTCCCTTCCCACCAACCCGCCGTGGGCCGCGCGGGGATGCCGATGTTGCGCAAGCAGGCGATGAGCAGGTACGAGTAGTACCCGCAGTCGCCCCACCCGTTCCGTAGCGCCCCGAGGGCCCCGTCGCCCGGGTGCTTGAGCGTGTAGGTCAAGCGCTTCATGACGGCCTGGTGGAGAGCCCGGGCGGCGTCATAGGGCGTCATGGCGTTGCGGTGGCCGGCCGGGAGCGACGCGGCCACGAACGCGGCGATCTCGGCGTGTGCGCTCTGGATCTCGGCCTCGGATTGCGTCCACTTGGCGATCTCCGGCTTCAGCTTGCGGAGGTCGGCCCAGCCCGCGCGGCGCAGCTTGCCGGGGTTCACCCGTACGTTCCAGAGCCGCACCGTGAACGACTGGGCATCTTGGAAGGCGCCGGGGCTCGGGTTCCTTCGGGCGATCTCCGAGGCCGGCAAGCTGAACGGCGAGGTGGTGACCGCTGCGCCTCCGGCGGGGCCCGGCGCCTCCAGCGCCTCCTGCGTCGTGTGCGTGGTGGGGAGGCCGAAGCAGAAGTCCAGCCATCCGATAGCGCCTGAACCGGGGGCGAAGCGGACCGCTATCTCCTCCCACCCTCGCATGATGCGCGGCTCGTAGTTCTCCATTGCGGCCTTGGGCGGCGTGGGGGTGAGCGTCCCGGCGGCGGCGTTGTTGGACCAGTCCGTATCGCCGGAAACGTGCCCGGGGTCGATGCTGACGCTCCACGGCATGGGTCCGTCCAGCGCTACCTGCCGCTTGAAGGTCCACGTGAAGTCGCCGGCGCCGACGCTGATGTCCGCGAAGTCGTGCGTGGAGGCCGCGATCTTCCAGCGGATGCGGAACGGGGCTGACGGCGCTCCTGTCACCCGCAGGTTCACCCGCAGGGCGTAGGGTTCGCCCACCCTCGGGTTGCCCGCGGCGCCGTCGGGCCGGCAGGGACCGGCGCTGGTGATCCGCAGGTCGCAGGCGGCGACGGCGGGTGCGGAGGCGGACAGCACGGCCAGGGCCGCGACGAAAGCCAACGTTGCGGCCCAGTTCATGTGGCGCTCCCCGATCACAGTCGTCATCAGGCCGGCCCGTCAGGCGACGGGGAAGAGCTCCCGGAGCCGCGCCTCGTCGGGCGTGTCGCCGTACTCGCTGATCTGGAACGCCTCGGCGTAAAGGCCGTCGCGTTGCATGAGCGTTCGGTAGCGGCGGTCCGTTGCGGCGCTCATCTCGCGGAGGATGCCGTCCATACGGGCGTAGCGCTCGCCCTCGGCCTCGGGCCAGTCGGCGAAGCTCGGGTGCGAGGCGGAGTTGTACGGGATCCACTCGTAGAACTGGCTCTTGTGGGCGCAGACCATGGCGACCTTTTCCGCCATGCCTGCGTCTATGGTTACAACAGCATCGGGCCGGAAGGCGCCACCTTCGGTGAAGCCGTCCTGCCAGTAGGCGATGACGGGCATCCGGCGCAGAGCTGGCACGTCCGGGCACATGGGCGGCACGGTGAGCATGTAGACGGCGTCCAGCACCAGCCGGGCGGTGTAGCGGTGGTCGCGATGGTAATCGCCGGGGCGGTTGGTGAGGATCAGGTCCGGCCCGCGGCCCGGCTCGCCGAAGGAGCGGATGGCGCGGATCATCGCCTCGGTGCTGTCGGGCGTGACGTAGACCTCGCCGTCGTTGATGCCGAGGCAGGCGTAATCGGCGCGGGCGATGCGCGCGGCCTCGAGCGACTCCAGGCGCCGGCGCTCGGCGAGCAGGCCGATGTCGGACACGTACTCGGGGAAGTAGTGGCCGCGGCAGCCGTTGGTCACCGTGAGCATACGCACCCGGTGGCCGCGGGCGGTCAGCAGCGCGATCGTGCCGCCGATTGAGAACTCGTTGTCGTCGGGGTGGGCCCCGATACAGAGGATGTCTAGCGCCATGTTGCCGCCTTTCGCATGCCGGCCCGATGCAGCGTCCGAGCCGCCGCCCGCCGGTCCCGGTTCAGGGTACCTCGCTGGGCGCAGCGGGTATAACGCATGCGCGGCCGGGGCGATCAATGTGGGCAGGCTCGGGCCCTATGGAGTGGGGTGCTTTATGATCGTGCTGATGCACGCGGAGGCGAAGGACGAGCAGGTCGACGTGGTGGTCGGGCGCATCGCGTCGCGCGGGCTGGAGGCCTTGCGCCTGCCCGGCGGCGAGCATGTGGCCATCGGCATCGCCAGCGCGATCCGGCCCGAGGAGCGCCCGGAGCTGGAGAGCGCCCTCCGCGCCCTCCCCGGCGTGGCGCATGTGGCCCACGTCAGCCGCCCCTACAAGCTCGCCTCGCGCGAGTTCCACGCGGCCTCGTCAGTGGTCGAGGTGGCTGGCGCCGCGTTCGGAGGCCCCGGCTGCGTCGTCATCGCCGGCCCCTGCGCCGTGGAGAGCTACGACCAGATTCTTGCGTCGGCGCAGGCCGTGAAGTCCGCCGGAGCGTCCCTGCTCCGCGGCGGCGCCTTCAAGCCGCGCACCTCGCCCTACTCGTTCCAGGGCCTGCACCTCGAAGGGCTTGAGATCATGAAGGCCGCGGGCTCCGATGCGGGTATCGGCACCGTGACGGAGGTGATCGACGCCCACGACGTGGAGACCGTCTGCGCATACGTCGATATGCTCCAGATCGGCGCCCGGAACATGCAGAACTTCCCGCTCCTTATCGCCGCGGGCCGCTCGGGCCACCCCGTGTTGCTGAAGCGCGGCCCCGGAGCCACGCTGGACGAGTTCCTCTTCGCCGCGGAGTACGTCCTGAGCCAGGGCAACGGTCGCGTGGTGCTCTGCGAACGCGGCGTCCATCCGCTGGACCGCACCTACATGCGGAACACACTGGACCTGAACGCCGTGCCGATACTGAAGGACATCTCGCACCTGCCCGTGATCGTGGACCCGAGCCACGGCATCGGCCAGGCCCGCTACGTGCCCGCCATGGCCCTGGCAGCCGTGGCCGCGGGCGCCGACGGCCTCATCGTCGAGGTCCATCCCAACCCCGCCGAGGCGCTTTCTGACGGCAGCCAGAGCCTGACCCCCGCCGCCTTCGCCGACCTGATGCGGCGCCTGCCCGCCGTGGCGCATGCCGTCGGGCGCGTCTCGACGCGGTAGCCTGAGGAGGAGTCCAAGGGCCGCCCCCCGCCGCTTGCGTGCCGGCGTGTCGCGATATGTCTCCCCCCGTCGCGGCTTGCGCGAACCGACGCTGCGACTAAGTCGCAATTGACTTGGCAGGTCGCACTGGGGTAGACTCTGCACTGTGAATGCAACTGAGTCGCAACTACGAGTCCATCCGTGCCTGTAGCTGCCCGGGGATCCCTGGCCGAGGCGCTGAGCCTTCGCGGCATCCGCCTGACGCGCCAGCGGCGGCTGCTGTTGGAGGTGCTCGACAACGCCCCGGGCCACCTGAACGCGCGGGAGCTCCTCCAGGCTGCGCGTCGCACCGATCCCACCATTGACCGCGCCACTGTCTACCGCACCCTCCACCTGCTGAAGACCAGCGGCCTCGTCGATGAACTGGACCTCCTCCACCTGGAGGGCGAGGAGCACTACTACGAGCGCCGCCGCACGGGCGACCATGTGCACCTCGGTTGCCCCCAATGCGGAACCATCAGCGAGTTCGAAACGGACCTTGTCACAAAGCTCGCGCAGGAAGTGCATCGGCGCGAGGGCTTCACGGCCACGGGCGTCCGCATCGAGGTCCGCGGCACCTGCAAGGCGTGCGGCGAGGCGCAGGCCCGATGAGCGCGGGGCGTTGCCTTGTGTTTGCACTTGCGACTCAGTCGCAACGAAAGGGCGGTCGTCCATGGCGGTGACGCGAACACAGGAGGCGCAGGTGCCACGCCGGGACCTTCTGGCACGGGCGGGGAACTGGGTAGCCAACACCCTCCGCTCGGCCGGCCGCACCGGCATCCGCGAAGAGAAGGAGGCCGATCCCGGCGCCCGCAAGCGCGTCCTCATCGTCGGTAGCCCCAACGTGGGCAAGAGCGTCCTCTTCAACCGCCTGACGGGCCGGTACGTCGTCGTCTCCAACTATCCCGGCACCACGGTCGAGGTCTCCCGTAGCCGCATGACGCTGGACGGCGAGGAAGTCGATGTCGTCGATACACCGGGCATGTACTCCCTCCGCCCCATCTCCGACGAGGAGCGCGTTGGGCGAAGGCTCCTCCTCAACGAGCACGCCGACGTAGTCCTGCACGTCGTCGATGCCAAGAACCTGACTCGAATGCTCCCCTTCACGCTGCAGCTCATCGAGTGCGGCCTGCCCGTGGCGCTCGTGGTGAACATGCTCGACGAAGCGCAGCGGCTGGGCATCACCGTTGACCTGAAGCGCCTGAGGGAGGCTCTCGGCATCCCGGTGGCGGGCATCTCGGCCCTGCGCAACGCGGGGATGGACCAGGTGCGCGCCCTCATCCGCGCGCCTCGCGCCTCGCCCACGCAGACCGCGCCGGTGACCTACGACGACACCGTCGAAGCGGCCGTGGGCGCGGTCGCCGGCGCGCTTCCGGGGGGAGACCCCGTCGCGCCGCGAGGCCTTGCGCTGCTCCTGCTGCAGGACGACCCCGAGCTGGCGCAGAACCGAGCGACCGACGGCGATGCCGGGCGCGCGCTGGCCGCGGGCCGGGATGCGCTGGGCGACGGCGTGGAGACCACGGTGGCGCTGCGCCGCCACGCCACGGCCAGGGAGCTGGCCGAGGCCGCCATGCACGTCGCGGGATCGGGCAAGCTGGGCCTCGCCGAGCGGCTCAGCCGGCTCTGCACCTCGCCCGTGACCGGCGTGCCCGTGCTGGCGCTGGTGATCTGGTTCGGGCTCTACCAGTTCGTCGGCGTCTTCGGCGGCGGCACGCTGGTAGGGTTGCTGGAGAAGGGGCTCTTCCACGGCATCATCAACCCGTGGGTCGAGGCGCACGTCCGGCAGTGCGTGCCCTGGCCCTGGCTGGCGAGCCTCTTCGTGGGCGACTACGGGATCTGGACGCTGGGCGTGACGTACGCGGTCGCGCTGGTCTTCCCCATCGTCGGCACCTTCTTCTTGGCCTTCTCCGTGCTGGAGGACAGCGGCTATCTGCCGCGTCTGGCCATGCTGGTGGACCGGCTCTTCAAGTCCATCGGCATGAGCGGCAAGGCTGTGATCCCGATCGTGCTCGGCTTCGGGTGCGACACCATGGCCACGCTCGTGACGCGCATCCTGGAGACGCGGCGCGAGCGCATCATCGCCACGTTCCTGCTCTCACTGGCGATCCCCTGCTCCGCGCAGCTCGGCGTGATGACGGCACTGCTGGCGGGGCACTCGCTGGCGTTCGGCCTCTGGACCGGCATCATGGTGGGCATCTTCCTGCTGGTAGGCTACCTGTCGGCGCGGCTCATGCCCGGCGATGCCGCCCAGTTCGCCATCGAGCTGCCTCCGCTCCGCCTCCCGAGTCCCGGCAACGTGGCGATCAAGACCCTCTCGCGGATGCACTGGTACTTCCTGGAGGTGCTGCCGCTCTTCGTGCTGGCCAGCGTCGGCATCTGGTTGGCGCAGATGGCCGGCCTGTTCGCAGTCGCCATCCGGGCGCTGGAGCCGGTGGTCCACCTGTTGGGTCTTCCTTCGGCCTCCGCCGAGGCGTTCCTGTTCGGCTTCTTCCGCCGCGACTACGGCGCCGCGGGCCTCTACCGCCTCCACCAGTCCGGCGTCCTGGACGGCCGGCAGTTGCTGGTGAGCGTGGTGGCGCTGACGATCTTCCTACCGTGCGTTGCCCAGTTCCTCATGGTGAAGAAGGAGCGGGGCGCGCGTGCGGCGTTGGGGATGTCGGCCTTCATCTTCCCGTTCGCCGTCGGCATCGGGGCGCTGCTGAACTGGGCGCTGACGACTCTGAGGATCGCGCTATGACACCAGTGATGACCACCTGCGCCTTCTGCGGACACTCCTTCTCGGAGGAGGAGGGCGCCACCTCCTGCGGTGCCTGCGCCGCGTTCGGCGGTTGCCGCAAGGTGAAGTGCCCCGGTTGCGGCTACGAGACGCCCCAGACCTCGCCGCTGGTGCGGTGGCTGATGGCGCTCAAGGCGGGACGGAAGGTGGCGTAGGGCGGGGCGGGGCGGGCCGCCCACGCCGCGCCTCTGACGCCTGCCCGCCGCTCCAGGGGTAGCATAACTTCATCCCACCATGGAGGCGGTGATGATGCGTGTGGCATGGCTGGCCGGGTTGGCGGTTCTGGTCGCGGCGGGGCAGGCGTCGGCTCGTCCCTTGACCCCCGAGCGCATGGCCGGGTGGTCCATCGTCTGTGGCCCGTCCGCATCGCCGGCCGAGCGGCATGCGGCGGAGGAGTTCCAGACCCACTTCCGGGGCCTCGCCGGCCTGACGCTGCCGATCCGAGCCGAGGCGAAGACACGCGCCGTCTTCATCGGCCCCGACGCAGTGGCCGCTGCGGGCATCGCGCCGGAAGCCGGCGCCATGGGCGACGAGGAGCTCCGCATCACGGTCCGCGCCGATGTGATCGGCATCGACGGCGGGCGGCCGCGCGGGACGCTCTACGGCGTCTACGAGTTCCTCGAAGAGCTCTGCGGCGCCCGCTTCATCACCTTCGACCACACCTACTACCCGCCCGATGGCCGGGCGCGCGTCCTGCCGCCCGGTACGCGACGCTTCAAGCCGGCCTTCGACTTCCGGTGGTCCTACTACGGCGAGACGAGCCGCAGGCCGGAGTTCGCGGCGCGGCTGCGGACCAACACCGTATCCGACGACCCGGCTCTGGGCGGACGCACGGGCTACCGGCTGGTCATGCACAACGCGGCCAACCTGGTTCCGCCTTCGGTCTACGGCGCCGCGCATCCCGAGTACTTCGCGCTGGTGGGCGGCGAACGCAAGCTCGGGCCCGAGGGCGGCGGCCCGCAGCTCTGCCTGACCAACCCGGCGGTGCTCGACATCGTAACGCAGGCCGTGCGCGCCGAGATCCGCCGGAACCCGACCGCGCGGAACATCAACATCGCCCAGATGGACAATGGCAACTACTGCACCTGCCCGGCCTGCGCGGAGCTGGACCGGCGCGAGGGCTCACACGCCGGCGCCATGCTGGCCTTCGTCAATGCCGTGGCCGAGCGGATCGAAAAGGAGTACCCCGACGTGCTGCTCAGCACGTTCGCGTACTGGTACACCCGGAAGCCGCCAAGAACGCTGCGCGCCCGCCGGAACGTGCTGATCCAGCTCTGCAGCATCGAGTGCTGCGACCTGCATGCCATCGACGACCCTTCTTGCGCACTCAACCGTACCTTCTGCCACGACATGGCGGTCTGGAAGACGCGGTGCGACCAGCTCCTCATCTGGCACTACAACACCAACTTCTCGTGTTACATGCTCCCCTTCCCGAACCTGAAGGGCATCGGCCGGAGCGTGGCCTTCTTCGCGCGCAACAACGGCCGCGGCGTCTTCATGCAGGCAGCTGGCAACGGCTTCTCCACCGAGATGAGCGACCTGCGGAACTACGTGATGTCGCGATGCCTCTGGAAGCCCGGCCGCGACAGCTGGATGGAGTCCGAGGAGTTCTGCCGCCTGCACTACGCCGAGGCCGCCGGGCCCATCCTGATGTACCTTCGCGGCTATCACCGTAGCGTCGAGGCGGCGGGCGTCCATCCGACCTGCTTCGCCACCGAGTCGGCGCTGGGCGTCACGCCGGAGACGGCCCGTGCCGCGTTCGGCGCCTTCCGCGAGGCCCTGCGACTGGCCCGCTCCGACGCCGTCCGCGCCCGCGTGGAGAAGGCCTCGCTCTGCGCCTACCGCGCCGCCCTGAGCGCCTCCAGCACCCGGTTGAGCGTGCAGGATGGCGTCTGCCGGCCCGACCTGTCGGGGTTCGAGCCGAACCTGCTGGACCGTTACGCGGAACTGGCAATCCGCTACGGCGTCACCATGGAGAGCGAGATGACCCCTGCGGCCGCCTACGTTGAGACGCTGCGGCGGCTCTTCCGGGGCCTGCCGGCGATCACGCTGGAGGACGACACCTGGCGCGTGGTTGTCCTGCCCGAGAGCAACGGCAAGGTGGTTGAGATGCGCCACAAGCCCTCGGGCCGCAACGTCATCCAGCAGCATCGGGCCTTCAACCGGTTCCGGTACGAGGACTGGGTGCGGAGTGGGCCCGGTCCAGGCGCCAACAGCATCCTCGCCTACCGCGTCATAAGCGCCCGGTCGGACCGACTGGAGATGGCGCTGACCGCATCCGATGGCGCCGAGTTCACCCGGACCGTCTCGCTGGCAGGAGGGGCGGTCCGGTTCGACGCATCGGTCACCGCCGCAGGGGCCCGGCCGCTGGACCTGTGGCTCCACCCCGAGTACGACGCCGCGACCACCTCGGGCGACCCGCGCACGCTGGGCATCTACGTCAAGGCGCCGGGCTGGGTGCAGGCCAACAGGGGCTGGCGCGACGGCAAGCCGGCTTCGGGCCATGCCGACGTCGTCGCGGCTGGCGCACCGGGCGGCGCCTTCGCCTACTACAACCACGTGGAGCGCTTCGGCGTGGAGCAGAGCTACGACCCGGCCCAGATCGGCGGCCTGGGCCTCTACTGGGAGCCGTCGCGGCTACAGGTGAACCTGGAAATGACGCCCAGGGCAACCGCGTTGCGAGGCGGCGAGACCGTCCGGTACGGCTACGAGGTCCGGTACCTCGCCGAGCCGCCGGTGAGGTAGGCGAGCGGCGCGTTGCCTCGATCGACCCAGTGCTAGACTACGGCTGTTGCGCAGGGAGTAAGCGGTCGAGAGCGGTTCGCACGTGGAGCGCCATCGGGTCGGGACTGGCCTCGGGAGCCTCACGAACTCAGGAGGGGCATGGTGTTCTTAATCGCCTTCACTGCCTCTGCGGTGGCCGATATCGCGTGGTTCAGCGCCACCGAAAGGCAGGAAGTCATGGACGGCATCGCTGACCGCCTGGCTCACCAACCCGATGTCGAGACCCGGAACCGGAAGCGACTGAGGCCGAATGCAACGGCGGAGTGGGAGCTCCGACTGGGTCCGTTTCGCGTGTTCTATGATGTGAGCGCCGCCGGTTGCGCAGTCAGCGTCTTGATGGTCGGGCGCAAGCACGGGAGCGTGCTCCGTGTGCGTGGTAAGGAGTTCATGATATGAGAAGCGTTACGGTTCAACGATCAGAGCGGAAGCTAACGTCGCTGTTGAAGTTGGCTCACGGCGAGAATATCCTCCTTACTGCTCCCGATGGCCGCGAGTATCTGCTCGCGGAACTGGACGCTTTTGATCAAGAGATCGATCTTCTGCGCGGGAACGACGAGTTCATGCAGCTACTCAGCACCCGGTCGAGGGAACCGGCGACGGTATCGCTCGACGATGCGAGGCGGCAACTCGGGCTGTAGCCGATCACGAAGCCCGAGTCGCCGTGCGCGCGCCCGGGTCCGATGCCGTCTTCCGCACTTGCCCGTCGTGCCTACCTGATGACCGCCGGCTCGCGCCCCGCCGTGGTCACCACGGTCACGCTGCAGTCCGGTGTGCGGGCCATCATGCCATCCGGCCAGTGGATGTGGACGTTGGCCGGTCGGGTTGCGGGGCCTTCCTGTCGCCTCGCGGTAGACTCACGCCGGCGCGGCCGATCGGCTCGGCGCCGGGAGGTGGCGATGTCCCTGACGAACCTGGGTCTGGCGCTGGCGGCGCTTGTGGTCGCATCGGCCGTGGGCCCGGACCGCGACGGGTGCTTCAGCGGCGGCGCGTTCCTCAGCAAGGAGGGCGTGCCCACCTTCGTCTACCACGGCGTGCCCGATGGGACGTGCTTGGCCACGAGCACGGACGACCTGCTGATCCGCTGGACCAAGAACCCGGCCAACCCGGTCATCCGGGTTCCGCGCCCCGGCGACCCGGGGTTCGGCCTCTACAGCGTCTTCGACCCCTGTGCGTGGTGGAGCGACGGGCGCTACTACGCCGTGGAGGCCAACACTCCGTTCGCCACGCCGCAATTCGGGCTCACCTCGACCAGCGAGCACCGGGACCCGCTGGGGCGGATCCTGAAGCCTGAGGAGCTGGGCGACACGCTCTACCTGTTCCGCTCGGATGACCTGGTCCACTGGAGCTACGTCGCGCCGTTCTACCGGGCCCAGCCCAGGCCCACGGAGGACGACGAGGACTGCGCTGTGCCCGACTTCTTCCCGCTCGGAGACAAGCACATGCTCCTGTTCGCCGGCCACCTCGCTGGCACGCAGTACTACCTGGGCCGTCTGGAGGGCGAGCGCTTCATCCCCGAGACGCACGGGCGCATGAACTGGCAGGGCGGCCTCCTCTCCGGCGCGCGGACGCTGCTCGATCCGCGGGGCCGCCGCGTGCTGTTCGACTGGATCGGTGAGCACCGAGGCGTGCCGTGGGAGCGCGAGTCGGGCTGGTCGGGCGTGATGACCCTGCCCAAGCTCCTCTCGCTGAGCCCCCGCGGCGATCTCCGCATCGAGCCCGCGCCGGAGCTGAACGCACTACGGAACAACCACCGGCGCCTTCAGGGCATAACCGCCGCCGATGCCGAGACCGTACTGAAGCAGGTGCGGGGCGACAGCCTGGAGCTCAGCCTCACCATCGACACAGGCAGCGCCGGGCAGTGCGGGCTGAAGCTGCGCCGCTCGCCCGACGGGTCCGAGCAGACGGAGGTTGTCTTCGACCGGGCCGCCGCCACGCTCACCGTTGTGACGCGGAGGTCGGGCAGCGACCCGCGCGTGACCTATCCGGCCTACCGGTTCGACGGCGCACTGGCCAGGCTCCCGGAGGAGAAGCGCTTCCCCGGCGCCCAGGTTGCCCCGCTCAAGCTGGCACGTGGCGAGGCGCTGAGGCTGCGGGTCTACCTCGACCGCTCCGTGCTGGAGGTCTTCGCCAACGGCCGCCAGTGCATCACCCAGCGCATCTACCCAACCCGCCCCGACAGCCTCGGCGTGGCCTTCTTCGCCACCGGCGGCACGGCCCGCATTCGGACGATGGACGCCTGGGACATGGGACCGACGAATAGCGAGTGAACCGGATGCCGCCACGGTCGCCGCACGCTGGAGTACACTCGATGCACGCACCCATCCCAGCGCCCCTGGAGCACCTATGAGACACGTCGTCTGCCTCGCCGCCTTCGCCCTTGCTTGCCTGCCCGCCTTGGGAGGCGTTGAGACCGGCGTGAATGGGCACCCGTTGTCGCAGGAGGGCTACCTGCAGGCGCCCCTCGCCGCGCAGCTTGACCTGGTGAAACGGCTCGGCGCACGCTGGTATCGGACCGACTGGGGCTCCGACGCGGCCGCAAGCGGGGCCGGCCGGGCCGAAGCTCTGGTGCGCGAAGCGGCAAAGCGCGGCCTGCAGGTACTGCCTGTGATCTTCCCGCCGGTGGACATGGCCAAGGACTCCGAGGCGTCGATCCGGCAGGCGGCCCGCGACTATGCCCGCGCACTGGCGCTCCGCTTCAAGGGCCGCGTCAGCGTCTGGGAACTGCACAACGAACTGGATAGCTACGCCATGATCCGCAAGGGCGAGCAGAACGCCCGCGGCGAGGTCTGGCAGTGGGGCGACGCCGACGGGCAGCTGGCCGAGCACTTCGAGGAGGGGCGCTACGCACGGGCGCGGGCCGTACTGCTCGGCCTGGCCGAGGGCATTCGCGAGGGCGATCCGACCGCACGGCGGCTCATCAACAGCTCGGGCTGGCTCCACTTCGGGTTCATCAAGCGGCTGATCGCCGACGGTGTTCCGTTCGAGATTCTTGGCTGGCACTGGTACTCGGAGATGGGCGACATCACGTCGGCCGCGGGCGTCAACGCGCTGGCGAGGATCACCGCGTTCGGCAAGCCGATCTGGATCAACGAGTACAACCGGCGCGGCGGGAACGGCGGCGACAAGGGCGAGGCCGAACAGGCGATCGTGCTCGCGGCCATGACGCGGCAGTTCGCGGCGCTCTCGGCCACGTACCCGATCCGCGCGCTGATGGCCTACGAACTGCTCGACGAACCCTACTTCGGGCCTGATAACCCCGAGTCGCACTACGGCCTCGTGGACCTTCGCAAGGACGCCGCCGGCCGGTGGGAGCCCGCAGAAGAGCATCCGGCGTTCGGCGCGCTGCGCGCCGAGTTCGCATCGATGCGGCGCAATCGCGGCGCGGCACCCTCGCGGCCGCGCATCGAAGTGCCCCTACGCCGTAGCTCCAACGCCATCCCTGCATCGCCGTTCGCCACGCTCGCCTCCTTCGAGGTGCACGGCGAGGACGAGGACGCGGGCGTGGTGGCATCCATGCGCGCGCTGGGCGTGAAGTGGGTGATGATGCACAACATCCACGGCAGCCTGCCCGACCCGGCCGACCGTCGGCTCAACAACTGGCTACGCCTGTGCAAGGAGGCCGGCATCGGCGTCCGCTGCATCCTGGCGTCGCGCGATCTGGAGCTCTGGCGCAAGGCGGTACGGAACTACGGCGACCGGATCGCCTCGTGGCACTTCCTCAACGAGCCGAACGCGCCCACGGACAACGACCACACGAAGCCGGCCGTGGCTCCTGAGGCCTACGTGACCGAGGCGCGCGCGGTGCGGGACATCCTGCGCGCCGAGCGTCCGGGCGCGCGCCTCTTCGGACCCGAGACGGCCATGCTCCAGTGCATGGAGGAACAGCCCTATCCCTGGCTCCGGCTGGCCTTCAGCGCGGGACTGGCCAACGCGGTCGACGGCCTCTCGATCCACCCCTACCGGCAGGCCTACAGCCCATCCAACATCCCCGAGAACCCCAGCACCTTCGAGGGGCGGCCGGGCGCGGGCTACCGAACCTACGAGGAGCAGGTGGCGGCCCTGCGCCGCATGGCGCCCGGCAAACCCGTCGCGGTGACCGAGGTGGGGTGGTCCACCGCGCCGCTCGGCCCGTTGAACGGCTCCACCCGCGAGCGAATCTCCGAGCTCACGCAGGCCAAGTTCGCGCTGCGGCAGCAGGTCCAGGACTTCGCTCTGGGCGTGGAGGTCGCCACCTTCTTTCTGCTCCGCGAGCGGCACGACAACGCTCCGTTCCAGCCCGGCCACATCGAGAACCAGTTCGGCATCGTCCACCCGGACAACAGGCCCAAGCCCGCCTACACGGCCCTCCAGACGCTCTACGCCCAGCTCGACGGCGGCTGCAAGCGGGACACCCGGACGCCGGTGGCCTTCGCCGCGCCGGGCGTGCAGTGGCGCCTGTTCGATGATCGATCTGGCCGCATCCCGACGCGCAAGCTGGTCTACTGGCAGCCCATCGCAGCCAAAGACGACTGCCCAGTGCTCCGCACGAGCGTGACGCTGGCCGGCGTTCAGGTGCGAGGCGTGCCGTTGAGCGACGCCCCGCGCATCCTCCGACTGCACCAGATCAAGGGCCGCTGGACGGGCGCATGCGTAGTGGACCTGATGGCGCACAGGGTGGAGTGGCTATAACGGACAGAAGCCGGGCGACGGTAGGCGAGGCCGGGCGCGGTTCGCAAGCCTGCTTCGGGCACGCCACAGGGGGTGTGGGGGCGGCGTCGGTCAGGCTCGCCGCACCTGATCTGTCTGGCTGCTCGTTATATCCGAGCGCCTGCCGTCGCGCAGTTGGTACCGGTCGCTCGGATCGACACGCATCGCTGTCAGGCACCAGTCGACCAGGGTCCGAAGGCTTGCGCAGGTAGACGCGTCGGCCAGGATGCGATCCAGGCAAAGGGCCTTCACGAGCTCCTTGCCGTCGGCGACCTCATCGAACCCGGGATACAGCTGCTTCATGCGGCCTTTGGGGTTCCTGATCCGCTCCACGTCACCAGTGTGTTTCGCCAGGCTGGTTCCGAGAGTGGCGTTGACGGCCTCCGGATCGGCGAGGTAGTAGGCCTCAAGCATGATCACGAGGAAGTGGACCGATGCATGAGCGGTGAGGCCCGTCGAGCCGCTGCCGAGGACCGAGTCCAAGGCTGCGCGGTACCGACCGTAGACCTCCGCAGCCTGGTCGCAACGTCCATACTCCAGGTCATCGACCAGGATTACGTAGTCGCCGCCCTCTTGCTGGAGAAACCGGTACGCCGCCAGGCCGATCTGCTCTGTGTCCTTGTCCGGCACCCGCCCTTGACTGCCGACGACTCGTAGCTCCACGCGATGGCCCTTGCGTGGGCTCCGTTGGCCGACTTGTCGTATGACGGTGAACTCACACAGTGCGTCCGTGTGCAGGGAGCGGAAGAGGTCCACCAGGAAGCCACGCTCGCCTTCGCCGGTGACGATCAGCCCAAACCTCCATGGGGTCTGCATCGGTCTGTCGGCTTGTCAGATGACCGACGTCGCCGGTGCGCCCAGGCCGGCTCCTGCGCTCTGGGGCCCGAGGACTTCAGCCATATAGAGGGAGCCTGCCGCGTAGTCGGCCAGCAGGCCGGCGACCTCGGGGATCTCACTTACCCTTGTAAGGGCTGTCCGGCCATCGCGGAGTTCCGTTACCACCGACTCCTCCGGTGCGAACTGGCTGATCAGCACGGGCGAATGGGTTGCCAGCAGCACCTGCCGCCCGAAGTCATGCGTTGCATACCGCACGGCCTCGGCCAGGACCGCCAGCGCCCACGGGTGGAGGGAGGTCTCCGGCTCGTCAAGCAGGAGGAGCGGCTCGCGGTCCCTGGGTTCCGCGAACAGGCTCGTCAGCAGCAGGAGCATCTGCAGATGTCCATCTGAGACCCCGGATGCACGGATGGGGTCCCGTCTCATGGTGTCGATGAAGCTGCAATAGACGGTGGTTGGACTGGTCTGCTCCATCTCAAGTCCATCAAAGCAGGGGAACGCACGCCGCATCAACCTGTCGATCATGCCATACCTGTCGTCACGCCCCGAGCGGTCCTTCAGGTTCCTCAGCACCGAGAAGAGGTTCTCGCCTCGGTCATACAGCCATGTCTCATGGCCCACCTCGGAGCCGAACTGCCCCAGGCGATGCAAGAGGAAGCCGCGGCAGTTGTACCTATGCACCGCGCGCAGTGCATGGTCCATACCGAGGGCAACGGCAGGGGGCGTCCCCATGTCCAGGTAGCGTTCCAAGCTCAGCCTTGTCGGGTCGCGCAGGTCAACGTCAATCCGCTTGCCCTGATCCGCCGACCAGACCGACGCGTTGGCACGACCGACAGGGCGCTGCAACAGCGGGGTTGGCCACCCGACCGCAGTCAGTCTCTCGCCGGGGTAGCTCTCGATGCGCCCGGATGATAGGCCGAACTCCAACCGGTACTCGGCGTCGACCGTAGCCAGAGTGATCTCCAGATTGTCTTCAGCTCCGGCTCCATCGAATAGAAGCCCTATGCCGTGGCTTCGTTGGCTGGAGGCCACGTCGACGCCGCGAATCGCACAGTCGCGCACGAACCAGACGGTGTCGAGGATTGATGACTTACCGGAACCATTCGGGCCAAACAGAGCCGTGATCGGGCCAAGCGGCAATGAGACATCCGCCAAAGCCCGGTAGTTGCGTATTCGGATGCTCGTGAACCCGGCGGACATACTCACCTCCGGCCCGGCGTCGCGCTCTGCGGCCGCCGGCCGCACACCAAGCAGTGTACCAGTGTGCCGTCAGCCCTACTCGATCGCCTCGTACACCAGCAACTCGCTGGTCAGCGCGCCGTCGAGCCGCACCGTGAGGCCCTGGTCGGCCAAGTGCAAGCCCTCCACCTCGCACGCCTGGCCGCTGTTGTCGAAGGTGACCCGGTAGCGCTTGGACCGGTCGATGCCACGGAGGCGGAGGAGGTACTCGGGCGGGGCCTGGCCCGCGAGGCGGAAAACGCCGCAGATGCCCCGCAGGCCGTCGGCCGCGTCGATTTCCAGCACGCCCCAGCCGCGGGGCTCGGGGTCGAGCACCTCGGGCGTGTGGTGGTAGATGCGCCCCGTGGCCATGAAGGGCCGGACGAAGCCCTTGTAGAGGCCGATCCAGTGCTTCATGCGGGCCAGCATGTGCGGGTTCCACTGTGCGCCGCGGGGCTTGGGGAAGCCGATGGTGGGCCGCACGAAGAGCAGCTGGCGCGCCTGGAAGTCGAAGTCCGCCGCCAGGTAGCCGCTCTGCCCGCCGATCAGCCGATCCACGTATTCAGGCGGCAGCGCCATGGTCATGCCGTTGGTGATGGCGAAGGAGCGCGGCGCGATCTGCCAGTCGGTCACCCAGGTGTGGCTGAACCGGCTCACCATGCCCACGTCGGTGCGGCCGCCGCCCCCGGCGCAGCTCTCGAAGATGACCTCCGGGAAGCGGGCCCGCAGCCGGTCGTAGATGCCGTAGAGCGCGTCGTAGTATCGCCAGAAGCCGTTCTCCGCGAAGCCGTCGCGCAGCGTCCGGGCGCCCATGCCCATGCCGCCCACGTTGTAGTCGAGGCGGAAGAACTCCAGCTCGTTCTGCTCGATCACGAGGGCGATCTGCGCCTCCATCCAAGCGGCGACCTCGGGGTCGGTCAGGTCGAGCTGCCCGCCGAAGCTCCGCCGTCCGTCGTACGCGGTGGCCTCCCAGTCGGGATGGGCTTTGGCGGCCCCGCTCTCGGAGCCGATCCTCTCGGCGTCCATCCAGAGCCCGAAGAGCATGCCGCGGTCATGGGCGCGCCGCCGGAACGGCTCCAGGCCCTCGGGGAAGCGCGTCAGGTCCACCGTCCACTCGCCGACGGTGGACCACCAGTTGCTCTTCGGCGGGGCGTACCAGCTTGCGTCGATGAAGAAGACCTCGCAGCCGATGTCGGCGGCGCAGTCGATGGCGTGGACCACCTCGGCGGCGGTGATCTCGATCTCCGGTCCGATGCCCGACTCGACCCAGCCGCCGCGCCCGCGGGCCTGGGGCTTCATCACGCTGCGGCGAAGATGGTCATGCATGGCCTGGACGCCGGCGTCGAGGTCGCCGAAGGTGAGGCCCAGGTGCATCTCGGGCGAGTTGACCGTCTCGCCGGGCGCGAGCACGCGCTGCGGGGCGGGTGCGTCGGGGCCGGCCCGTAAGAAGAGGCGGGCGTCGGCATCGGAGGCGTCGGCGCTCAGGTCGAACTCGAAGGCGTAGCCGCCCGACCAGGCCAGCTGGCCTACGAACATCTCACCCGTGGCGTTGTTTCGGAGCGCAAACCAGGGGTGGCGGTGCCGATCGCGGCGGTACCGTCCGTCGACGCGGTAGCCCGCCGCCGGCAGATCGTGCCATCGGAAGCTCCCCTCGTGGCCCCAGTGCGGGTTCTCGGCATAGCCCAGCGAGTAGAGCGGCCCGGCTTCCTCGGGCAGCACGTCCCGCCAGCGGCGCACGGTCTGCAGCACACCGCTCCATGAGCCGCACGCCGCCAGCGCGGCCGGGCGGTCACTGGTGTTGGTGATCTCAAGCCACCGGGTGATGACCGGCGTGCCGTCGAGCAGCGTGTGCGCCTTCAGGCTCACGGGCCGCACGGTATGCCGCAGGCTCACGATGGCGTGCTTGCCTCGGGCCTCGTCGGCGACCTCGGCGCCCATCCACTCCCAGTCCGAGGCGAGGAGCTGGCCGTCGATCTCCAGCCAGAAGGCCTGCGGCATGGGATGCACTGCGGGGTCCATGCGGCCGTCGTAGTAGCTGACATAGCCCGAGCCATTCCATGCCCGACCCACGTAGCGGCCCAGTGTCAGCGACTCCTCGTAGACCACCATGCCGGTGCGGTAGACGACGACGGGCTCCGCGCCTTCGGTGATGAGTACGTCGGACCAGTTGCGATCGACGGCTTCGGGTTGCGCTTGCATATCCCTCTCCTGCGGCTTGCCTATCTGGCTCTTCGATAGCAGATGACGACGGCGCCCGGCTGTCCCGTGATGGTGACCAGCAGGCCCTTCTCCATGAGCTGCTTGCCCGTGAACCGCCGGGCCTTGCCCTGGTCCAGGTCGGTCACCTCGTAGCGCGCGGCGGGTTCCAGCCCGCGGAGCTTCAGGCGGCCGGTCTCGAAGATGCACTTCTCGCGGCGGAAGGCCTGGACCATCCCCTCGCCGGTGTCCGGGCGGTCGAACTGCCACGCCATCCACGTATCCGTGGCGGTGCTGTAGCTGGTCAGCGGGTAGTAGTCGCCGGTGTAGCATGGGGTGATCTTGCGCCACTGGCCCACGAGCTTGCGCAGCAGGTTGTAATCCAGCTTGGTGTTCCGGATGTCGAACAGGGCGTTGGTGAACGGGACCATGTTGCTGCGGAAGGTGTAGGGGTCCACGTCGGCGGCGCCGGTGCCCGATAGCGGGATCCAGAGCGAGATGCCGTAGCTGGCCGACTGCGTGCCGATGGCGTCGCAGCGCCAGTCGGTGCGCCAGAGCGGGATGGCCCGGCGCATGGTCTCCAGGTCGTTCCGGCGGCCGCCGGACGCGCAGGAGTCGATGAACATGTCCGGGTGGCGCTTGAGAAGCTCGTCCCAGTAGGCCAGGTAGCCCTCGACGTGGCGGATCTCGGTGATGCCCTGGCGGTCCGGCGCGTCGGCCTTGCGCCAGTAGTCGAGCGGGTCCATGTTGAAGTCCTGGCGGTAGAGGTCGATGCCCTGGGCCGTCATCAGCCGGTCGACGTGGTCGGTGAGCCACTCACGCGCCTCGGAGTTGCCCAGGTCCAGCAGACCGCCGGCCGCGCCGCCGTGGATCCACTCGGGGTGGTTCTTGGTGAGCCAGGTATCGGGGTGGACGCGCTCGGGCTCGAACCAGAGGATGGTCTTGACGCCCTTGTCGTGTGCGTGGTCGCTGATGGCGCGGAGGCCGTTGGGGAAGCGCTTGGCATCCACCTCCCATGTGCCGGTCTTGGGCCAGCCGACCGGAGCGAAGGGGTACCAGCCCGCGTCCATCCACCACCTATCGATGCGGATGCCCTCGGCCAGGTAGCGGTCGATGCACGCCTTCTGGTTCTCCTCGTTGGCCTGCTCCATCTCACTGAAGAGGTGCGAGCTACAGCCGAACATCTCGGGCTCGGGTAGCTTGCCGCCGGGCCGCGGGACGTTGTGGGCCAGCATCCAACTGCGCCAGACGTTCTGCGCGCCGATCCAGTCGCCGTTCCAGAACTGCAGGACCACCAGCGGCGAGCGCACCTCCTCGCCGGGAAGCAGCCGGAAATGCGTCAGCTCCTGGCCAGCCTGCACGTGCAGTCCCGTGCCCGCGTCGCGGGTCCACGTGGAGGACCACTGCCCCGGCCAGCCGACCACCATGATGACCCCGTGGCCCGTCGCCGTCTCCAGGTTGAAGTAGGACATATCGGAGTTGGTGGGTCGCCCGCCGGTGGCGCCGATCCGTTTCACCGTGGATGGCGCCAGCGCGGTCTCCAGCGGGCCGTAGTCGTTCTGGGCGCAGGGGCTCCCCACGGCGTGGTGCAGCAGGAACTCGCCGTAGTGGCCGCGCTGCAGCCGCAGGTCCAGCGCCTGGATGCCCTCGATGATGGGTGTCGCCGCCGAACCGGTGTTGCGGAAATGAAGCGTCCACTCCAAGGTCGGGTAGTCCTTGTAGGCGATGCCGTCCATTCGGACCACCAAGCCCGTCGCCGGGTCCGTCCAGGTCAGAACGTGCTCGGTCCGTTGATCATCGAGCCGCCGCGACGAGCGCGCCTGTTTCCACGACGGGAGTAGTTCCGACGACGGCCTGCCGTCGTAGGTGAACGAGACCGGCGGGCTCGCGGGCTCAGCGATGGCTGGGCCGCCGGCGCTGGGCAGGTCGGAGAGCTGGATGCGCTTGCCGTCGGCCAGGGTGATACGCGCGTCGGCCCAGTCCGCCTGGTCGCAGGAGATGCCGTCGCCGCCGTCGCCGACGATGAGCTCGAACTCGGTGGCGCCCGCCAGGTCCGCCTTCACGGCCATCGGGTCCATGCCCTCGGACAGCGTGCCGGACCGGAACACGTCGCGCAGGCCGACCTTCACGGTGAAGGTTACACTGCCTCGGCCGCCCACGGTCTGGTCGTTGCTGTCGACGCCGATCAGCGCCTCGAACCGCTTGGCCGGGCCGGGCAACCGGACGATGAGCCGGCTGGGCGCATGGCAGAAGAGGCCCTTGGCGAAGGTGGTGCCGGCCAGCTTGAGCGGCTTGCCGAAGCGGCCATCCTTCTGCACCATGTCGTAGTTCGTCGCCACCTCGATGCCGGGATTGGGCGCCGTTGCGGAAATGCCCTCGAACAGTGCGGCGGCAAACCGGCGCGCCTCGGCCATCGAATCGGGGGAGGGGGTCATGGCTCGCACTCCTTGGCCGGCGATCAGGATGCCCAGGCCCGCCAGGGCGCAGAGGCTTCGCATTGGGCTTCGGCTCGATTGGCGCATGGGTGGGTACCTCGCTCAACGCCGCCCGAGCGACAAGGCCGGTTCGGCCCCCTCACCTTCGACGGCGCGGCGGCAGATACCTGCCCGGTCGCCGAATCCCGCATTCGGGGTCAACGCCGTCGCCGGATACCCGGCGGTAGACCGACGGAGAGCGGCTCAGCGGCAGGCCGGCCCGACCCGCACCCGCATGGCCACCAGCAGATGGGTGAGGAGCGCCGCGTGGTCGGGCAGGCGCCGTGCTATCTGCTCCGCGATGGCCTCCACGTAGGTGTGGGAGGTCAGGTTGCGGTCTCGGCTCAGGTCCAGGAGGCGCTCGGCTTCTTCTGGTGACACGAGGTCCACCCGTAACGCCTCGCGGAAGCACTGGTTGGGCGATGCGGCGGCGACCCCCTCCATATCGGCGAGGTAGACCTTGAGCGCCTTCCAGCACACTTCGTACGTGTACTCGAACCGCTGAATCGAGGCATCGCGGACCACGACGCTCGAGGGCATGGCCAGCGCTTCATGGAGAGTGGCCAGGGCCTTCTCGGCCGAGGCCAACTGGGTCGCTACTCGGTCCATAGGGCGATGCCTTCCCGAAGCGCCCTGGCGCGAAACTCGGCGTCGGTCACCGTCAGGTCGACCAGGTCCACCATGAACGGGATGGTGGATGCCTCAAGCGCCTCCATGGCTCTGCGGATCGGCCTCTCGAGGCCCTGCTCGGAATCGAGCGCGATATCGTAGTCAGACCCTGTCCGCGCCCTGCCCGTGGCGCGCGAACCGAAGAGGAACGCGCGCGACGGCGTGCCGCCCATGGCCTCCCGCACCGTGGCGACGATGCGCGGGAGGTAGGTATCCGATGCAAGATGGGGTGGCAGGTCGATCATGCCGTCATTATGCGCCCGGACGCGGCGGGCGTCAACGGCGCGGCGTGCCGCATGCGCTACCCCGGCTGCTTGGCCGATGCCTTGGGTTTGGCGGCTCGGGCTTCGTTCTCGGCCAGCCGGGCCAGCACGATGGAACGGATCACCTCCGGGGGCAGCGGCTTCTCCGGCGTGAACCGGATCGTACCGGGGCTGCACTCGAAGCCCGCCAGCTCGGCCTCATGCTGGGCTACGGTGCGCGCGCTCATGGGATAGAGGGCGCAGTGGTTGGCCCAGGCGGCGAAGCCCACCAGCAGCTTACCGCGGCGGAACGCGGGCATCTGCCATGCGATGCACTCCACGCCGTCCGGCGCCGCCGCAAGGATGGCCTCGCGCAGGGCCTGGAGCGCTGCGCGCTGCTCCGGGCCGACGCCGTCGAGGTACTCGTCAATCGTCGTGAACGTTGCCGGCATGGCGCTCCTCCCATGGGTACGGTAGCCCATTATGGCCGACTCGCCGACCCCGCGATGCTGTCCCCGCGCCGCATCGCGGGCCGGCACGCGCCATCCGGCAGCGACGACCCAGCAGACATGCTCTGCTGATTGATGAAGCGGGAGGCACGGCTCAACCTGCTCGGCAACGAACCCGTGTTCCACTCCTCGCTCCCGCTTGCAGACAGGGCGCCGGCCGCCCAGAAGCGTGTGCAGCTTTCGAGGCGGACGGCATCGACCCGGCCATCGCTGATCCGGCGCGGCCCAAACGCTCGGGCCTCGCTCGGACCCAATGGCCGGACCCGCCAATGGAAAGCGCCAACCGGCGGCAGGAGCTGCTCCGTCGTCTGGCCGTGGTCGTGTTCGGGGCACGCGCCCGGGCACGCTATTCACCGACGTCTGATCGTCGGGCGGCTTACTCGTCCGCGCCTGCCTCGCCGGACCAGATGGCCTGTGCCGTGACTGCCGCATCAGCGCACATGCGATCCGTGAAGTCCGCCGGGGTCTCCTGGCCGCGCCAAAGCGGGAACGGTCCGAGGCTGTGCGCCGCGCAGAGGAGCCCCTTGGGGAGCGGCCTGGAGGCGAGCAGGCCGGGCGGTATGTGCCCTGCCGGTCCATGCCGCGTAGCTGCAGCAGGACGAAGGGGTCGCGGTGGAGCTCCTCGGCGATCAGGTAGCAGACCGCCGCCGAGTGCTTGCAGGGGTTCTCCCAGTCGGGGCAGGAGCACGCGGTGGCCAGGTCGTTTGCCGCGGGAAAGAGCGCGGCGCCCTCCTGGGCGAACAGGGGCTCCAGGCTGTCGGGGAGGTCGCCGGCCATCATGCGGGCCACGATGCCGATGTCGCCCTCCAGTCGTGCGAGGAGGCGGTCCCACATCTCCGGCGGGTTCACCTTCAGGCGGAGCGTAACCCGGTACGGCGTGGGACGACTGCCCTGGACTTCGGACTCCACCTGCCCGGATGCCACAAGGATGGAGAGCACCTGGCCGCTCCGGGCGTAGGTTCGGCCGCGCGCGAGCCGAGAGCCCAGTCCGACCTGCTGGAGCGCCTCCAGCCAGCGCTTCGCCCACCAGTTCATTCGGTGTACCGTCGTCTGGGACTTGATCCCATCGGCCACGCGGATTCTATTGCGTTTCTCGAATCCCCAGTAGCTCATCGCAGCAGCCCTCTCACTCCACGACCGCCTTCG
The DNA here is from genome assembly GCA_026392115.1 of Armatimonadota bacterium. Lineage (GTDB taxonomy): Bacteria > Armatimonadota > Chthonomonadetes > Chthonomonadales > CAJBBX01 > CAJBBX01. The sequence continues at coordinate 38,921 of JAPLCQ010000012.1, forward strand.
GGTCCAGCGCGATGAGCGTACGCAGCTCGTTGCCGGACAGCTCGGTCAGCCACTGCTCGCCCGTGCCGACCACCGCGCCCGCGATCTCGAGCTTGGACTCGATCAGCCCGTCGATGCGCTCCTCAACCGTGCCGGAGCAGATCATCTTGTGCACCTGCACGTTCTTCGTCTGGCCTATCCGGAACGCACGGTCGGTCGCCTGGTTCTCGACGGCCGGGTTCCACCAGCGGTCGAAATGGAACACATGGTTGGCCGCAGTGAGGTTAAGGCCAACGCCCCCGGCCTTGAGGGAGAGCACGAACACGGCGGCGTCGGGGTCTTCCTGGAACTGCTGAACCATGGCGTCGCGGCGCGCCTTGGGCACGCCTCCGTGCAGTAGTAGCACGTCGCGGCCGATGACGGATCGAAGGTGGCCCTGCAGCATTTCGCCCATCTCGGCGAACTGGGTGAAGACCAACGCCTTGTCGCCGGCCGCGACCGCCTCTGCCAGCATCTCGCAGAGCCGCTCGGTCTTCCCGGATCGGTTGGGCATTTCGGAGTTGTCGCCGAGGTAGTGCGCGGGATGGTTGCAGACCTGCTTCAGCCGGGTCAGGGCGGCCAGCACAGCGCCGCGCCGTTCGATTCCGTCAGACTTGTCGATGATCTGCGTCGAATCGCGGACCACCGCCTCGTAGAGCGTGGCCTGCTCTCGGGTCAGATTGCAGTAGACCTTCATCTCCAGCTTGTCGGGGAGGTCATCGATGATGGACCTGTCTGTCTTGAGCCTGCGCATGATGAAGGGCGCGGTGACCTTCCGCAGCCCCTCGGCGGCCTCCATGCTCCGGTCGAGCTGGATGGGGAGGTAGTACTGCTTTCGGAAGCGGTCCCGCGTGCCGAGGAAGCCGGGGTTCAGGAACTGCATGAGCGACCAGAGCTCGCCGATGTGGTTCTCCACGGGTGTGCCCGTCATGGCCACACGCGAACGGGTCTGGAGGGCTCGCGCGGCGAGCGCCTGCCGGGTCGCCGCGTTCTTGATGTTCTGCGCCTCGTCCAGGGCGACCACCGCCCACTCGATGCCCGTGAGGAGATCGGCGTCCCGCTGCAGCAGCGAATAGCTGGTGACCACGAGGTCGTGCCGGTCGGCGGCAAACGCCAGGGCGTCGCCCCTCGCCCTGCCCGGGCCGTGGTGCACCAAGACGCGAAGCTCCGGCGCGAAGCGGGCCGCCTCGCGCTGCCAGTTCCCGACGACCGAGGTCGGGCATACCACCAGCGCCGGACCCTCGCTGCGGCGGGCATGGACCGAAGCAAGGAACTGGACGGTCTTCCCGAGGCCCATGTCGTCGGCCAGGCACGCGCCAAGGCCGATGGAGCGCATGAAGTCGAGCCAGGCGAAGCCCCGGTGCTGGTAGGGACGCAGGTCGCACACGAATCCCGGTCCGAGATCGGGCTCCACCACGGGCTCCTTGCCGAGGAGACGGGCGAGAGCGGCGCCCAACTCGCCGTCGGCGTCGATCCTGTCGACCGGTAGCCCGCCGGGCCCGCTTCCCAGGCCGATCGCCAGGCGCATCAGCTCATCGGTCGCCACCTTCGGGGGCTTGCGCGTCTTCCAGAACTTCACCGCGGCGGCAATCTCGTCGGGGGTCAGGTGGACCCACTGCCCGCGGATGCGCACCAGCGCCGACTTCTCGCCGGCCAGCCGCTCGAGCTCCGCCCTGTCCAAGGCTGTGTCGCCCAAGACGACCGACCACTCCACCGATGCCAGCACGTCCAGCCCCGGCGCGCCGGTCGGGCCGGAGGTGGACTTCACGCTGCCGAGCAGCGCCAGCTTGGCGCGCGGTCCTTTCCGAGCCCACCAGGCCGGCAGGAGTACATGGAAACCCATCTGCCGGAGCGCCCCGGCGTGCTCAGACAGGAACTCGAGGGCCTGAGGCGTCGCCAGTGAATGCCCCTCGGTTGCGGCGGACACTCGGAGCGCCCCATCGATCTCCGGGCACACGCGGGCGGCGCGACCCAGCGAAGTGAGCACATGCTGCCTCGGTTGGTAGCCGGGCCTCGCCAGGAGCCGGGCGTCCACCTGCCGGTCCGACCACGCCCGGGAAGCCTCGATAAGCAGGCTCGGGTCCGCGACGGATCGGAGTAGGTAGCGCACGAACCACCGCGCGTCCTCGCCGTCACCGACCGGGTCCTCCAGGCGGAACGTGAGCCGGAAGGGCGCCCCGGAGGTCGTCGCCATCGGTCGCTGCCATTCGCGCACGCTGGAAACCAACTCGCCGGCCTCGATCGCCGTGGCGTTGAAGGCGACCTCCGGTGTACGGAGTGCGGTCAGCCACCGATCCGCGATGGGCAGCCGAACTCGTCGGCGCGAAGCCGGTTCCAGGTTCGGGAGGCGCACCAGCAGGTCGGTCAGCGCCGCTACGAACTCGGTCAGCACGGTTGCGGGCTGGCGTGCGGGACATGCCGCATCGATGTCGCCAACCGCCCGGCAGGCTGCCGGCATGCACTCCGCCAGGTCCATCAGGACATCGGCGTCGTCGCCCGCGATCACAGGCCTCCACCGCGCGAGGAGGCCGGTCTCGCCCGGCTCCGCCGACGGGACCACTAGCCTCCTGGCCACCAGGGACGCGGCCAGTCTGGCTGCGCTCGCCCAAAACGCCAGCGTGGCCCCGCATCGGCGCTCGCCGGCCTGCTCGCCTTCGGCCAGCGCCGCGGACAGGCATGCGACCAGAGCGGCGCCGTCCGCGCATACGGCAGCGATCCGGTAGGGCGCAAGCGCCGCCTCGCCGCTCGGCTTCGGTGGCGCCGCAAGGAGAGGGGCTCCCGCGACCGTGGGCAGCCAGACAGCGAGGTCACGGCGAACAACCGCCGAACTCCTGCCTGCCGGGATGCCGGGCATCTCGGGGCAGGCGGCGATGGCCTTGGTTAGGTCAGCGCCCGAGGCCGCGTCCGGAAGGCGCGGAATCTGTGATGTATTGGATGCCCGCCGGCGCGACGGGGCGGGCGCGTCACTGCGGGCGATCCCCCAGAACCAGAGCGAACCGCCGTGCAGGCTTGCGTGCAGGATCACAATAGGCCTCTGCTCGAGCGCCGCGGCAGGCACAGTCGTGCCGGCCAAGCGTGCGCGGTGTGGGTGCATTATATCAGACGGGGCGCACAGGCTGGGACGGGCCAGTCACGCTGAGGGGGCCTCTGCGGCCATCCACTTGACCGTGCCGGCGGGTCAACGAGTATGCTGAACCGATCCACCATCCTCACCGAGGTGCGCCCATGGACCAGCCAGTTGCGGATCCGCCGGAGCAGCCCCGCCCGGCAACGCTGGATGTGATCATCACCGATCAGGACATCGTCGAACGACGAGCCAACGACCTGGCCGATCAGACCATGCGCTTTCGGGCATGGGTCAAGTGCGAGTGTCTCATGCCGGACGATGAACTGGACGCGCTCGTGGCCGCCACTGCGCGGCATATGGCAGGCGTGATCGACTGCCGCAAGTGCGGCCGGTGCTGCACGCTGCCCTCGATCGGCGTGAACGAAGCCGACTGCGCAAGGCTGGCCCGGCGGCTCGGGATGAGCCAGGCCGCCTTCGGCCGGAAGTACGTCAGCGTCTACGAGGCCGAAGAGGGCATCACCGGACCGTGCCCCTTCCTCAAGGAGCTGAGCTGCACGGTCTACGAAGACCGGCCCGACACCTGCCGCGGCTTCCCCTACCTCGAGGCGCCGGGCTTCCGCCAGCGGATGTTGATGCTCCTGAGCGCCTCGTTCTACTGCCCGCTCGTCTTCAACACGCTGGAGGCCCTGAAGCGGAGGCTCCCCTGGCGGAACAAGCGAAGGCGCGGCAGGTAGCGGCGGCAGAGCAACGGATCAGAGCGGGAGCCGGGCTGGGGCCGGAGGCGGGAGCCGGGCGGTTGAAACCGCGGCAACGAACGTCGGGAAGTCGCCCGTCGGCGACTCGGGGTTTGGGTGCCGGCCTGACGGTACCGATGATCGGCGCGCCGTCGAGTGCCCGAAGGGGCACTTCCCGCCTTTCGTTGCAGCGACTTCAGTCGCCGGGCCGGAGGGGGGAGCCGGGCGGGAGCCGGGCGGTTGAAACCGCGGCAACGAAAGGCGGGAAGTCGCCCTTCGGCGACTCGGGATCGGGGGGCGGTCTGACGGCCGACTTCGTCCTGCTCGACGGCGAGCTTCAGCGTGGTGCAGTAAGGGCGGTAGGGACCGATGGGACGCATGGGGCTCAAGCATGGGTCCCATCCGTCCCATCCCTACCACGGCAGCGGGCTCACTTTGCCTCTGGGCGTGATCTGGAGGATCTGCGCGCCTGCCCAGACCGTGCGGTAGGTCACGTGGTCGACCCGCTCGCGCTCGATGCGGACAGGGACCGGGAAGAGGACCTCGGCCTGGTCTCCGGGCCGCAGGCGGCCGAGCTCGGCGTAGCCGCCCTTCAGCTTGAGCTCAACGGCCTCGCGGTTGACGCGGATGGCCAGCCGCTTGGCGTCGACCCACCGCGGGATGCGGACGCGCACGGCCCGGTCCAGCCTCGCCACGAAGGTGATGCGCCCCTCCAGAGGCAGTTCGGAGCGGACCACGCCCAGCGGCGTGTCGGCCGAGAGGTGGAGGTTCAGGCTCACCGTGGCGCCGTCGTCGGTGAGGATGTGGGCCTGGCACTCGGCCATGGCATGGAGCGTGCCGGAGGTGATGTCCAGCGTGGAGAGGGGCCAGTCGCCCTCCTTCATCCGGTCGTTCGGCAGTTGCATGGCCCAGCCGCCCACGGTGCGGAGCAGCACGTTCCGCTCGGCGTCGGAGGCGGGCTTCGGTGCGTCGTGGAGGTAGGCGCGCATCTCGCCCTCGCGGTGCTGCGTGGGCATAACCATGCTCAGCAGGTACCGCTCGGCCATCTCGTATCGGTCCGCCTGCCCGGCGGCGCCCAGCGTGAGGCAGGTGCGGATGACGTCGCCGGTCTGGTTCATCTCCCCGCGCGAGGGTTCGTCGGCCGGGTGCTCGGGCGTCACCTCGTCGCCCCATCCCCAACTGCTGAAGTAGCTGGGCACGCCCTTGTCCAGGATGCGGACACAGGTCTCCAGCATGGCCTTGTCGCCGGTGAGCAGGGCGTACTCGGTGATGCCGCTGAGCGATGAGGTGATGCTGTGGACGTGACCCGACGAGCGGTCCATGGGCGCGAACCGGCCGTCCGGCTCGAAGCCCGTGCGCAGCGATGCCTTCGCGTAGAGCCCGGCCAACTTCAGGGCCAGCGGGTCGCCGCCGGCGCGGTGCAGCGCCAACAGGGGATCGACCATGCGCGAGGCGTTCATGACCGAGATGCCCGAGCAGCGGTCTGCCATGCCGCGCTTGCGGAGCAGTTCCACGGACCACTCGCCCTTCTCGTCCGTGACGGCGTCCAGCGTCCGGAGCATGAGGCCGGCCTTCTCGCGGGCCCAGTCGGACTTGCGGTCCTGGATCAGCATCACCAGCCCGTAGAGCCCCTCGCGCATGTTGTGGAACTCCACGAAGCGCTGGTTGCCCTTCTCCCGGTCGTAGTAGGAGTTGAGGTGGTCCTCGTTGTCGAACGAACTTTGCAGGTAGCGCTCCAGCGTGGCCAGCCCCGCTGGCGGGAAGGGCGTCCCGGCCAGCCGTTCGGCCATCATGGAGCCCAGCAGGCAGCGGCCCACGACGTGCGGGATGCCGATGACCACCGAGTGGAGCATGACGCCCGTGTTGTCGGCCTTGTGGTTGGCGTAGAAGTAGGGCTCGCCGTCCTTGTCGCGGTTGAAGAGGCTGTTCAGATGCATGCTCGCCAGCGCGATGGCCTCCTGCAGATCGGCGCGGACGGGCGCCTTGCGCGCCGCCGTCAGCACCGCCTTGCCGCCGGTTGTGGCCGCGTAGGTCTCCAGGTCGGGCCAGCTCTCCAGCGTCACGGGCGCCGCCATCCGGTTGGCCATCCGCTCCTGCACCTGCCTCATGGTCCCCTCCTCGTCCGCCCGCCTCACGGCCGCGGGCACGGCCCAACGGGCCTCGATGCGGCTGATCTCGTCCGGCGTCAGCAATCGGTCGTAGAGCAGCACCCCGGCGATGCGTCCGTTCAGGTACTCGCGCTCCGACCCGGCGAAGTAGCGGGCGCCGACGCGTAGCTCGTCCATGATCGTCACGGCCGGGGATGCGGGGCGCGGCGTCTGCGGCACGCCGTCCACGCGGAGGCGTATCTGGTCGGGGGCGCGCTCCACCACGATGACGTGGAACCCGCCCGCCGGGTGGCCGCCCTTCATCTGGTTGAGCTGCCCTGCCATGCGTCCCGCGCCCTCGACGCTGATCTCGTCCAGCCGACCTCGCGAGTGGAAGAGGTCCACAGTGAAGCCGGGGTCGTAGTCGTTGCCCTTCCGGTTGCAGGCGCTGACGAGCCCGCCGCCGCGCGCGTCGCTCCCGGCCGAGGCCAGCACCGCCAGCGTCCATGTCCTCGCCTTGCGTCCGAAGCCCAGTGCGCGGAGGGCGTTGGCGCGGCCATCGAACCGCACGGAGGCGGGGTTGCCGCCAGATGCGGGCAGGTACTCGGGGCGCGACGCGACCGCATCGGCCGTGAGGACCGCGCTTCCCGGCGCCTTGCTTCGCCAGGCGGAGACGCGGCCCGCGGCAAGCGTGAGCGTGGCGCGGTCCGACGCGTCGAGTTGGAGGATGGGGCCGCCGTCAGCCGGCGTTGAGGCGGGCGTGAGCCCGAGAAGGCAAGCGAGTGCGAACATGCAGCAGAGTTGGCCGCGGCCGGTCTGGATTCCTGCGTAGCGGCGGCGGCATGGTCGAGGCGGCCCGAATGCAGGAGGGTGCGCCTCCCGCGGTGAACAGGTAGGCGGGACCGGGCGCCGCGGCGATGGCGGCCGACCACGGGGAGGTGCGCGGATGTGGACGCGACTGGCTGCGGCGGCGCTGGCGGTGGTCACGGCGTGCGGCGCGGCGGCGCAGGTCTCGGCAAAGCCACACTACTACGCCCACGATGCCGTGCTCGACCGGCATGGCGTCATCGCGCCCTGGTACACCGGCCTCAACGGACAGCTCGACTGGCGTGCACGAATAGCTGCCGAGACGCTGAAGCGCTACCCCTGGACCGACAAGCCCGCCGTCGCCCCGTACTTCGTCTTCAACGGCACGTGGGCCATCGCGGCTGACGGCGCGATCACCATCCCCAAGCTGAACGACTGGGACAACGGCGATCTGGGTCAGCGAGCGGCCTACATCCTCTCGGGCCTCGTGGATTACTACCGCTACAGCGGCGACGCCTCTGCCATCGGGCTCATAACCGTCCAGGCGGACGCGCTGCTGGACCACGGCGTCACCTCCGCCTCGCACCCGTGGCCCCGCTTCCTGGTCAGCGTGCCCAACCGCGGGAAGCCGTACGGCGCTCCCGACCCGCGCGGGTTCATCCAGCTGGACATCACGGCCGAAGCCGGGCTGGGGCTCGTGCGCGCCTACGAGATGCTGGGGAACCGGCGCTGGCTCGATGCCGCCACCCACTGGGCGCTGCTTCTGGCCCGCAACCGGCGGCAGGGCGACATGCCCTGGGGACGCTACGCCAACCCGCAGGACGTGCCGTGGGAGGACCTCCAGACGGGCGGCGTGGTCTTCCTGCTGGAGTTCTTCGACGAGCTGATCCGGGCCGGCGCCCATGACCCCAGGGGCGAGATCGCCGCGGCCCGCGATGCCGGACGGCGGCGCCTCCGCGACGCGCTGCTGCCGCGCTGGATTGCCCACGATACGTGGGGCCGCAACTACTGGGACTGGAACGACCCGGTGCAGGCCGAGAACGTCACCGAGTTCGCGGCGCGCTACCTGATGGCCAACCCGGCCCTCTTCCCCAACTGGCGCAACGACGCGCGGAACATCCTGGGCCTCTTCCTGAACCGCACGTCGGTGGCCCCCGAGTCGGGCGGCGGCGTCTTCTCCGGCGCCTGGGCCTACCCCGAGTCGTCGGGTTGCTGCGGCCGGTCGAACTGGTACGGGCCCATGGAGCTGGCGCCGGTCTGGCTGGAACTGGGCGTCCGCACCGGCGACCCATGGGCCACGGAGGTGGGTCGCAGGCAGGCGATCCTGGCGACCTATGACGGCCATGCTACGGGCGTGGTGGAGGACAACATCGACGGCGGCCAGATCGTGGCCGGGGCATGGTTCAAGATCGCCCACCCCATGGCCCTGAAGCACACGCTGAACGCCATCGCCTGGCTCCCGGACCGGCTGGGCGCGAACCGCGAGAGCCACATCGTCCGCTCGACCTCGGTGCTGACGCAGGTGCGCTACGGGGCGGGCTCCGTGCGGTACACGGCCTTCGACGCGCCTGCCCGCTCGACCGAGGTGCTACGGCTCGCCTTCCGCCCCGCTGCCGTGCTGGCCGATGGGCGGGCCCTGCGGCTGCGGTCCGACCTGACTGCGCCGGGCTATACCGTGAGGGCGCTGGCGAATGGCGACACGATCGTCACGGTGCGCCGCGACGGGTGCCGGTCGGTGGAGGTCCAAGCCGCAACCCCGGAGCCCTCGCTGGCGCTGGCCGCCCTGCCCGCGGGCGGCGTGACCGAGCGCCGGATCGAGTTCCGGGGCAACCGCGTCCGGCTGATCGGCGGCGTCGGCCCCGACGGCGGCCGGGCGGAGGTCATCCTCGACGGCGTGAAGCAGCTCTGCGGCATCGACGCCTGGTCGCCCGTGCGCAGGGAGGGGCAGACGCTCTGGTTCACCAACGGCCTGTCCGATGGCCGCCACCAACTCCGCATCGTCGCTACCGGGCGCGGCGGTCCGATCTCCAAGGGGAGGCGTGTGGCCCTCTCGCAGGCGGTCTGGTCCGCCGCCGTCGGCTCGGCGGGGTTCGGCGAGGGCGGCGGCCCGCGAGGCGTCCAGCGGGTGGTCTTCGGTTACGCGGGCCGGCGCGACCTGACCGACGCTCGGGGAGCGGCCTGGCGGCCCGCCACCGAGTGGATCGTCCGCAGCGGCGCCATGACCGATTCGGTGGCGCAGGCCTGGTGGACCGATCCGCGGCGCTGGTCCGTGGCCGGGTCGGACTCGCCGCAGATCTACCGCTACGGCGCCCACGCCCGCGAGTTCACGCACGTCTTCACCGTGGGTCCGGGCCTCTACCACCTCCGCATCAAGCTCATGGAGAGCCGGTCGCTGCCCGTGGGCGAGCGCCTCATGGATGTCGTTGTCGAGGGCGGACCCAGGCTGGAGCGGCTCGATGCGGCCGCCACAGCCGGCGGCGTGGGACGGGCGGCTGATCTGGTGTTCAACGGCCTGCGCCCCACTGCCGGGACCATCACGGTGACGCTCCGCGGATGGGGCGGCGCCGAGGCCATCGTCCAGGCCATGGAGGTCGGACCAGGTGAGGCCCGTGGCGGCGTGCGGCCGGTCTGCGTTCCCGAGGCGCGCGCCCAGGGAGCCGGCAACCTGCTGCGCAACCCCGGCTTCGAGCAGACGGCGGCGGGCGTGGTGGGCGACCTGGGGACGAAGCAGGCGGCAGCCGACTGGACCTACCTCTTCCTCTCGCCGATCCGCAGCTACATCTGGGGCGAGAGCGACTATGCCGAACACCCGGACTGGGGCATGCCTGAGATCGCCGAAGGGAAGCAGGCGCTACGCACCCATACGGAGTCCCACGGCCACACGCTCGTCTACCAGGAGGTGGGCGTCGTGCCGGGCCGGGAGTACGAGGCGAGCGTCATGGTCCGCGCCGCCGACCTGCGCGGCAAGGGCTTCGGGCAAGGGGCAGGGGATCGCGCCCTCCTGGCCATCGAGGAAGTCGCGGCGAGCGGCCAGTGCACGGCGCGTCACCTCTCCGAGGCAGTGACCGTGGCGGGACCGTACCGCAGGCTCCAGGTGCGGTTCAAGCCGGCCGCCGCCAAGCTGCGGTTCGTGCTGGAGGCCGAGTTGCATGTGACCTACGACCAGGGGCACGTGACGTGGGATGCGTGTGAGCTTCGGGCGGCGCCGTAGGGCATGGCCCAGAGGAGATAGGATGACGAGACTGGCTTGGCTTACGGCTGTGGCGGCGCTGCTCTGCGCGACGGGTGCGGGCGCACAGGTGCGGGTGACGGCCCCGGGGCTCACGGCGCAGTTCGACCGGGGCGCCGTCACGCGCCTGGAGGCCGGCGGCAAGCTCCTGGCAACAGGCGGGACGGCCTCGGCGGGCATCCTGCGCGTCGGCGCGGAGCACGGCGTTACGAGCAACCCGCGAGGCGCCGCCACGCCCGGCAAGCCCGCCTCCGTGGCCTACCCGTCGCTGCAAGGGCTGTCCGGCGGCGCGGTGCGGGCGGGCTACTCGGTCGTGGGCGGCGAGATCGCCGTCACGCAGGAGGCCTCCTCCCCGCAGCCGGGCGTCATCGGCGTGCGGTGGGCCATCGACGGCATTCCCTTCACCTACAACATACTGGTGCCCGGGGGCGGCGGGGTGCGCATCAGCAAGCGCTCTCCGGGAACGGCGTGGGGCTACGACTACCCCATAACCTGGGAGGCGCAGTGCGTGCTCGTGGAGGGACCCGGGCACGGCCTCCGCGTCTGGGCCGAGGACGCCCTGGGCCGCTACAAGCGCCTGCGCGTCGAGCGCGGACCTGCGGGCTGGCGCCTCACCTTCACCACCGAGAACAACGCGCCCTGGGCGCCGCTGAAGGCCTGCACCTCGGTGCGCTGGCGCATGGCCGCCTACAAGGGCGACTGGCGCGCGGGCGTCAGGCCCTACCGGGACTGGATGGCCCGTACCTGGACTACACCGCCGCTCGCCAAGCAGACCCCGGCCTGGGCCCGCGACACGCGCCTTGTGGTCACCATGGACCACGACCTGCCCACGCTGGAAGCCCTGGCCACCCGTTGCGACGCCTCGCGCACCATGCTCTACCTCCCTCAGTGGCGCGCCGCGGGCTACGACCGCATGTACCCGAACTACGACGCCGCGCCGGGCTTCGAGGCCTTCGTGCGTCGGGCGCACGAGCTGGGCTTCATGGTGATGGTTCACGCCAACTACTTCGGCATCGATCCCAAGAGCCCCGAGTACGCCCGCTTCGAGCGGTACCAGGTGCGCAACCCCAACACCCACGCGCTGGAGTGGTGGACCTGGGATGCCGACCCGCCCATCAAGTTTGCCTACATCAACCCCGCCTCGTCCGAGTTTCGGAAGCTGCTGGTAAGCCGCATGAAGGAGATGGTGGAGCGATACTCCATCGACGCCATCCATATCGACCAGACGCTCTGCATCTTCAACGATGAGAACGGCCTGATCGACGGCATGACGATGATCGAGGGCAACGTCGCCATCCACCGCGAGCTGCGCGAGGCGCTGCCGCAGGTGGCCCTCTCCGGCGAGGGGCTTGACGAGGTCACCATGCGTTACGAGGCCTTCGCCCAGCGCCACTCGCAGGGCCTGGACTTCGTGCAGGGCGTCTGGGACCGGCCGGGGCTGGCCATGGCGCATCCCATCTCGTCGTACCTCTTCCACGCCCGGACGCAGCCCTACGGCTACCTGGGGATGACCGGGCCCGCCAACGGGCAACTCTACAGCGCCTGGCGCGAGAACTACAAGCGATGGGCCGTGCTGCCCACCATCTGCTGGCCCACCGCCAAGCAGCTGCTGGAACCCACGGGTTTCCTGCGGAACGCGCTGGACGAGGCCCGCGCCTTCGCGCGGCATGACCTGAAGCCCGATCCCGACGGCCCATGGCCCGCCGCCGTCTGCTTCCCCTACATTGGTCGTCAGGGCGTGCGGGCCGCCTATCGCGAGGATGCAACAGGCACCCTCTTTACGCTGGACGCCGACGGGCTCAGCCGCACGCTGACGCGCGTGATTACGGGTGTCAGCGAGGTGGCCGCTCCCGGTTCGCTGGCAGGCTGGCGCTGCTACGACAGCCGGAAGCTGCTGGGGCTCGATCCCGAGGCCTGGTACGCCTACGACGAGACGCCGCGCGACCTGACGGTCCCGCATATCGATCAGCTACCCGAAGGCGTGAGCGTGGGTCGAATGCAGCGAACCGCCCTGGGCGTCGTGGCCGAGGTGCGGGCCCGCGCGGTGGAGGTTGGCCGCGTGGCCGAGCGGCTGATGGACGGTCGCTGTGGATGGACCAGGCCCGGCGGCGCGGAGCAGGCGTTCCGCGGCCCGCTCAACGAGAGCGAGTCGGGTGCCTTCTTCATGCCCATGGGCGCCAACCTTCACGCGCACCCGCCGTGGAAGAGCGGCGCCGGCGGCTCCGCCTTCGCCGAGTTCACCGTGGCCGTGCCCGCGGGCGAGGGGCCCATCCGGTTCGTCACCGATGTGGCTATGGACAAGAACGCGTTGGGCCCTGGCAAGTCCGACGGCGCCCTCTTCACCGCCCGCGTCGTGCGGCCGGGCGGCGCCGAGGTGCGCGTCTTCAACGCCACATCCGAGACGCTGCCGATGGCCATCGACCTGGCGCCCTATCGCGGCAGGAGCGTGACCCTGCGGCTGGAGGTCGGCCCCGGGCCCGCGGGCAACGTCTCGTTCGACTGGGCGCGCTGGTACCGGCCTCGCGTGGAGACCTCTAGCCCGGCTTCCCAGCGTATAGGCCTTGCCGGACTGCCCGCCTACGCCGCCGTGCTCTCCGGCGCCGACTCGCCGGAACCCGAGGTCACCGCCGACGGCATCCTGGCACGCGTCGACGCGCCGGGCTCGGTCTACGTCTTGACGCAAAAGCCCCCGGTAGTCGGGTTGCCCCTGGCGCTCAGGGCCGAGGGGGCCGCCGTGAGCGTCGTCGATGACGCGGGGCGCGTGATGCAGGACGCGCAGTTCGCCTCGTTCGTGCCCGGCGGAGGCGCCGCCGAGGGCGTGGAGCGGCAGGGCGTCTCGGCACACCCACCGGACCACGGCCGCACCATCGGCGAGTTCGCGGTGACGCTTCCTGCCGAGCCCGCCCGGTTCAGCGCGTGGGTGGCGCTGCGCGACGGGAGCAAGTCGGACGGTTGCGTTTTCATTGTGCAGGCCAACGGACGCGAGGTGGCCCGCCTGCGCCGCGCCGCCGGGCCGTGGCAACGGCTGGAAGCCGACCTGAGCCCGTGGGCAGGCAAGCCCGTCGTGCTGGCGCTCATCACGGACGCCGACGGCGGGTTCAACTTCGACTGGGCGGTCTGGGCAGATCCCCGGATCGAGGCCGCCGCGGGCCGCTGAGGGAGGGGAGGGACCACCATGAACTGCATCAAGATCGGCATGATCGGGCTGGACACCAGCCACTCCATCGAGTTCACGCGACGGCTCCAGGCCCCGGATTGCGCCCCGGCGCAGCGCGTGGCCGGCGCCCGCGTGACGACATGCCTCCGCTTCGAGACGCCGTTCCAGGACGCCGCGGGCCTCGACGCCCGTCAGGCCCAAATGGAGGCGTGGGGCGTGCGCGTCACGGAGGACTTCGACGAGGCCGTCTCCAGCTGCGACGCCCTGATGCTGGAGATCAACGACCCCGCGCGGCACCTGGAGTACGTGCGGGCCTGCGCGGGCCTCGGCCTGCCGATCTTCCTCGACAAGCCCATGGCCGATACGCTGGAGTCCGCCGAGGCCATCGCCGACCTCGTCCGCACCCGCGGACTGAGGCTATGGACCGGCTCGTCGCTCCGCTTCGCCGACGCCCTGCTGGAGGCCTGCGATGCCGTGCCGCGGCCCGACGTGGCGGTGGTCCACGGTCCGCTGGGCGTCGCGCCTGCGGGTAGCTCGGTGGTCTGGTACGGCGTCCACGCCTGCGAGATGCTCCAACGGGCCATGGGGCGCGGCCTGGCGCGGGTCACCGCCCACACCGATCCGCAGGGGCGCGTGATGGTCGCCGAGTACGCCGACGGCAGGCGTGGCGTGGTGATGCTCACCGAGGGGATGTACCACTACGGTGGTCGCCTCATGTCGAAGCAGGCTTCGGTGGCCTTCGATGTCGATGCCGGGACGATCTACACGCGGCAACTGGAGCAGGTGGTGCGCTTCTTCGTCGGCGGGCCCGCGCCCGCGGAGCTCGACGACGCCCTGGAGGTGATGCGCGTGCTCACCGCGCCTGGAGCCGAGGCATGAGCGGCGCACCGCGCATCATCGACGCGCACAACCACACTGATTGGCTGGGCCACGACCTGGCGCATACGCTGGCCAACATGGACCGGTACGGCATCGAACAGGCATGGCTCCTCTCCTGGGAGTGCCCCGAGGACGAGTATCCGCCCACCCCCAGCCTCTTCCATCGCGAGCCCGGCGGACCCATCCCCTTCGCTCGCGCCGTCAGCTACCGCGAGCGTGCGCCGGGCCGCTTCGTGCTGGGCTACTGCCCCGATCCGCGCCGCCCCGACGCCGTTACCCGACTGCAGGCGGCTCGGGAGATCTACGGCGCGCGAGTCTGCGGCGAGCTGAAGCTGCGGATGATGCTGGATAACCCCGACGCCCTGCGCCTCTTCCGCTACTGCGGCTCCGTGGGAATGCCCGTAACGGTTCACATCGACTACGAGCATCCCGCGGGCCACTCGTCGCCTCGCCCGAGCTGGTGGTACGGCGGCGGCGTGGAGGCGCTGGAGCGCGCGCTGATCGCCTGCCCCGAGACCATCTTCCTGGGTCACGCGCCGGGCTTCTGGGCGCACATATCGGGCAGCGGCGTGGAGGTCGACAATCCTTACCCCACGGGGCCCGTGACGCCGGGCGGCCGGGTGCCGCGCCTGCTCCGCAGCTACCCGAACCTCTGGTGCGACCTCTCCGCCGGATCGGCCCACAACGCGCTCTCGCGGGATATGGTCTTCGGTCGCGAGTTCGTGCTGGAGTTCCAGGACCGGCTGCTCTACGCCCGCGACCAGTTCGACAACATCCATCAGGAGCTGCTCGCCGCCTTCGACCTGCCGTCGAAAGTACTCGCCAAAGTGATGGCCGGCAACGCGCTCCGGCTGGCGCCGGTGTCGTAGGGGAGGAGCAGACATGGCGGGCAGTATGATCGCGTGGCAGTCTCGGGCCGCCCTGCTGGCCGCGCCCCTCCTGGCGCTGGCCCTCTACGGTCCGCCGAATCCGCAGCCGCGTCAGCCCGTCGCCGTCTGGCCCGACCTGGGCGGGAAACCCTTCACCGTCTCGGCATGGGTCAGCACGCGGTCGGGTGGGACCATCGTGGCGCGTTGCCCGCCGCAGGGCCTCTGGGCGCCGCAATCCAAGGCGCTCTTCGTGCGCGAGGGGAAGCTCTGCTTCGACGTGGGCTGGGTGGGCGTCGTCGCCTCGCGGGCCGAGGTGGCCGACGGCCGCCTCCACCATGTCGCGCTGACAGGCCCCAAGCCCTACACGCTCTGGATCGACGGCCGCCGGGACGCCGAGGCCGCGCTGGCGTCGGAGCCAGACCCGCCCGGCTGCCTGCTCCGCGTGGGGGCTGCGTGCCCCAACTTCCCCGAGCCCACCGCCCTCGACGGCGAGGTGGCCGACCTGCGCCTCTACCGCCAGACGCTGGTTGCGTCCGCCATTGCGGCGCTGGCTGCTGGGCCACCTGCAGCCGGCGAGGCGACCGCACCGGCCAGCCTACAGCGCGTGACCGTCGATGGCGGCCTGGCGATCCGCCCCCTGCGCCTCCGCTTCTCGGGCCGACAGGGGGTCGACCTGCCCGGCTCAGCCGTGGCGCTCCCGCTGCCCGACACCGTCGCCTCGGCGGTTTCGTTGAGGCGGGCGATCGTGGCGCTGCAATCCGAGGCCGGCGCTGCCTATCCGGCTCGTGCGCTCTTGAACCGGCTGGCCTCGCTCGAGGCCGCCGCGCGGCGCGATCCGGCCTCGCCGCGCCTGCTCTCGGCACTGGATGCGCTTCGCCGCGAGGCGCTGGTCGCCCGCAACCCGCTGCTCGGCTTCCGCAAGCTCCTGGTGGTCAAGCGCAAGACCTACCAGTCATCGCACTACTACACAGACTACATTGACGGCTGCCGGGACTACGGCGGGTCGCTGGCCGAGGTCGACCTGGTCACCGGCCGATCCCGCGACCTGGCGCCCAGCCTCGCTCGGGGCATTTTTGGCCGATTCGACCTCTCGTTCGACGCCACGCGGGTCGTCTTCGACTGGAAGGCCTCGCCCGACGAGGGCTTCCGCATCTGGGAGGTGGGCGTCGACGGCAAGGGGCTGCGGCAGCTCACCTTCCCGGAGCCGACCGAGGCCGAGCTGGTTCGCGCCTATCGCAACGTCGGCACGCCTACGGGCATCCCGTACCGCACGGGTACGGACGACATGCACCCCTGCTACCTGCCGTGCGGCGACATCGTATTCGTCACCACCCGGTGCCGCAAGGGCATCCTCTGCGACGAGCCGGATGTCCTCACGACCACGGTGCTGTACCGCATGGACCGCAACGGCAAGGGGATGCGCCCCCTCTCGTTCAACTCCGTGAGCGAGGCCACGCCTGTCGTCACCGCCGATGGGCGCATCCTGTACACGCGGTGGGAATACGTCGACAAGGGCGGCTCGGCCTGCAAGTGCCTCTGGAGCATGAACCCCGACGGCAGCGGCTCGGCCGAGGTCTACGCCAACAGCATCTCGCACCCGACGACGTTCATTGACGCTCGCGACATCCCCGGCCATCCGGGCCTCTACCTGGCCACCGGCGCGCCGCACATGCCGCTCTGCGTCGGCGCGATCCTCGAACTGAACACGGCCTACCCTCTCACCACGCTGTCGCCGCTCACCTACCGTACGCCCGACATCCGCACGCCGGACGAGCACGGCTACCGGCACCTGCGCAACGGGGCGTGGACGCTGGACTACGCTGGCCCGCTCTATCGCGAGCCATTCCCGTTGAGCCGGAGCTTCTGCCTGGCGGCCGGCAATCCCGACCGGGCCTACAACCAGCCCAACGCCTACGCCGTCACGCTCATGGATGCCTTCGGCAACCGCGTGGAGGTCTACCGAGACCCGTCTACCTCCTGCTGGGAGCCCTTCCCGCTCAGGCCGCGCCGCACGCCGCCGGTGATCCCCGACCGCAGCGGCCCCGACGCGCAGGGCTCGCTCGTCCTGTCGGATGTCTATGAGGGAATGCAGGGCATCGCCCTGGGCCGCGTGAAGTACCTCCGGATCATGGAGGATGTGCCCCGGCCCTGGGCCGCCCGGCGCACATGGCCCGGCGACGGCCGGAAGCAGCAGCACGTCGTCGTGAGCAAGGACGGCCACCTGGCGCCCAAGATCGTCCACGGCATCGTCGATGTGGCGGCTGACGGCTCGGCTGCCTTCCGCGTGCCCGCCAACCGCAACATCTTCCTCCAGGCCCTCGATGCCAACCATATGGAGTTGCAGAGGATGCGCACCTTCGTCAACGTGCGGCCCGGCGAGGTTCGGGGTTGCGTGGGGTGCCACGAGGAGAAGAAGCGCACGCCGAACTGGGGCGCCATGCCCGCGGCCCTGCGCCGCCCGTTCCAGTCGCCCCGCCCCGAGGCGGGGCAGACCACACCGCGCACGGTCCACTACGCCACCGACGTGCAGCCCGTCCTGGACCGCCACTGCGTCGGCTGCCACGGCTCCAAGGCGCCCGCGGCGGGTCTGGATCTGACCGGCGTCGAGACCGAGCAGTTCTGCCGATCCTACGAGGCCCTGATCGACCGGAAACTGGCCGGCAACGTGGTGGACGAGATCGGCGCCAAGCACGGCAATATCGAGGCCGCGCCGCCCCTCACCTACGGTTCGCACACCAGCAAGCTGGCCAAGCTGCTGCTGGCGGGCCACGGCGCCACGGGCATGACGCAGGCCGAGATGATCCGCATGCTCACCTGGATCGACGCCAACGCGCCCTACTACGGCTCCTACGACGGCCGCCGCAACATCCGCTACGCCGGGATGCCCGACTACCGGCCCAAACCGCCCGAGGGCCCGGCCTGCACAGCGTGGAGCGGCCCGCCGGGGCCATGAGGACGTAAGAACGCACCGACCCTTGCAGCGTCGGTGCGGTCGGGGGTATGATATTCACCACTCGGGTGGTGAATAGCGCATGGATCACGAACTACTGGGACTGACAGCCTACGAAGCCAAGGTCTACCGCGCGTTGCTGGCGCAGGGGCCCCTAACCGCATACGCCGCCGGCAAGGCAGCGGCGGTGCCGCTTTCGCGCGTCTACGAGGTCGTGGCCCGGTTGGCCGAGAAGGGCTTTGCCCGCTGTCTGGAGGGTGAGCCGGCCCGCTACGAGGCCGCACCGCACCAACAGGTGGTCGACGATGCGCGCCGCCGCCTGCGGCAGGACCTCGACGCCCTGGCCTCCGAGTTGGCCTCCGTGGCCCAGCCCGACGCCCAACCCGAGCGGCGTAGCCTGCGGGGGATGGATCAGGTGCTGCAGGCGGTTCGGACCGCCTCGTCGCCGGGAGCCGTCATCATCGCGGGAATGGGAGCCCGACAGGTCGCGGCTGCCGCAACCGGGGCGGGAGCCTCCGTGCTGCCCGGCGCCGAGCCGGATGCCGCAGGCGACGATGGCTTCGTGCTCATCTGCCCTGACGGGCTGCTGGTCGCCGGAAGCGTGGCGGCCGGCGGATCGGCCGTGGCGCTCCAGCACCCGCTACTCCACGCCCTGACCGCCCGGGGGCTGGCCCGGCCCGCGCGCCGCGCCGCCCAGGGCACCGTAGTGACCCCCAGGAGGCCCGACACGGGCCGCGCCTGGATCGATTGGGAGGCACAAAAGCAGCACCGCCTCCTCGCCGGCCGGCGACCTTCGTAGCCGGTCGCATCCCTCAGTCAACGACAACGAAAGGATAGCCAAACCTAGATGAACTATGACGTCAAAGACCTGAGCCTCGCCGCCAAGGGCAAGCTCCGGATCGAATGGGCCGAGATGGAGATGCCCGTCCTGCGGCAGATCCGCGCCCGCTTTGAAAAGGAGCAGCCGCTTAAGGGCCTCAACCTGGCCGCCTGCCTTCACGTCACCACCGAGACCGCCAACCTCGCCATCACCCTCAAGGCCGGCGGCGCCAACGTGGCCATCTGCGCGTCCAATCCGCTCTCCACGCAGGACGACGTGGCCGCCGCGCTGGTGCAGGAGTTCGGCATCTCCACCTTCGCCATCAAAGGCGAGGACAACGATACCTACTACAGGCACATCCACGCCGTCCTGGACCAGAAGCCGCACCTGACCATGGACGACGGCGCCGACACCGTTGGCGTCATCCACAGCGACCGCAAGGAGCTCATCGAGGGCATCATCGGCGGCACCGAGGAGACCACCACCGGCGTCATCCGCCTCCGCGCCATGGCTCAGAACAACGTGCTGGCCTATCCCATCGTCGCCGTCAACGACGCCGACACCAAGCACCTGTTCGACAACCGCTACGGCACCGGCCAGAGCACCGTGGACGGTATCATCCGCGCCACCAACCGCCTGCTGGCGGGCAGCTTCTTCGTGGTCGCCGGCTACGGCTGGTGCGGGCGCGGCGTCGCCATGCGGGCCCGCGGCATGGGCGCCAAGGTCATCGTCACCGAGGTCGAGCCGGTTCGCGCCCTTGAGGCCGTGATGGACGGCTTCGAAGTGATGACCATGGAGAAGGCCGCCACCATCGGCGACCACTTCTGCACCCTCACCGGCGACATCCATGTCCTCCGCGGCGAGCACTTCGCGGCGATGAAGGACGGAGCCATCATCTCCAACTCGGGCCACTTCAACGTGGAGATCGATCTCGAGACCCTCACCGCCATGGCCACCTCCGTGCGCCAGGTCCGCGAGTTCGTCGTCGAGTACACCATGGCCGACGGTCGCCGCCTCTATGTGCTGGGCGAGGGCAGGCTCATCAACCTGGCCGCCGCCGAGGGCCATCCGGCCGCGGTGATGGATATGAGCTTTGCCAATCAGGCCCTCTGCGCCGAGTACATGGCGAAGAACGCCTCCACGCTGAAGAAGACCGTCTACCCCGTGCCCGTGGAGATCGACCGCGAGATTTCGCGTCTGAAGCTGGCGGCCATGGGCGTGGACATCGACGTGCTCACCGAAGAGCAGGTGGCCTACCTGGCCTCCTGGGAGATGGGCACCTAGGTTGCGGCCGGCCCCGGGCTAGCCTTCGCGCTTGGGGTCGACGTGCAGCGTTCGTTCGTTGCGATAGGTCACGAGGCCCGGTGCGCCGCCTCGTGGCCTTCGCACATGCTTCTTCTGCGTAACGTCCACCGCCACCACCGACGAGTGCTTCGAGGCGCTGTTGCGCGCCGCCCAGACCGCCGCCTCCTGCAGTACTGCCGCCGGCACCGCCTCGGGGTGGCCCTTGCTCCGCACCACAACATGGGCGCCCGTTCCGCCTCGGACGTGCAGCCACCAGTCCGTCGGGGCTGCCACGCGGGTGGTCAGGTGGTCATTCGCTTCGGCTGAGAGCCCGATCAGGATTTCGTAGCCATCCACCGTCCGGACCGTGCTGATGCGACCGCCGTGTGGCTCAGCGGCCTTCTTGGCGGCCACCGAGACCGGTGCCGGTCCCGGCTCGGGAGCCAGCAGCCCCGCCTCGCGCAAATCGGCGCAGAGGGTTCCGGGATCGGCCTCCGGGTCGTTGCGGAGCGACTGCAGCGCCGCCGATAGCGTTGCGATCTCGGCCTCCAGGCGTTCGCGGTACTCGGCCAGCCGTGCAGCTCCGCTCCGGGCCTTGCGCGCCTTGGCGAAGAGCCGCTCGGCGTTCTCCGGGATCGTCATGTCCGGGTCCAGCGTGATGGCGACCTCGGGCATATCGGCCTCGAAGAGGTCCGCCACCCGGGCTTCGGCTGAACCGGCGGCGATGACCGACTGGTGCGCCAGAAGCAGCTCGCCCCGGCGCTGGTGCGTCTCGGCTGAACCCAGCTTCCGCGCCTGTTGCGTCAGCTCCGTCATCGACGACTGGCGGCTCTTGAGCGCACGCTGCATCTGCCCTTCGGCCTGCCGCGAAAGGTTGGCTACATGGGCGTGGGTCTCCAACTCGGTGTACGCCGCATCAGCCGCCAGCGAGAAAGTACCCATGGCATGCGCGGCTACGCCGGGCAGGCAGACCGGTTCGACCGGGTACGCGCCCAGGGCCACGCCCGCGGCGTCCCGGACCATGAAACCGTGACCCGCCGGCGCTCCGAACACGCTGCGCCACGCCTGCTCGACCGATTCCTCGGCGCATCGGGCGAGTAGTTCTTGCGCCAGGAAGGGCGATAGGCCCTGGAGCGTAGCCATGGCCCTGGCGGCTGCCGCCTCGGTGTCCGGTAGCGCCGCTGCCTCGGCCAGCGAACGCTGCGCGCCGTCCAGGCGGGGATCGACCGTTCCGGCGGCGATCGGCGCCATCACATAGGGGCGGCCGGGCAGGACCTCGCGCGTGCGGCTCAGGCGCGCCGAGATGTGCTTCATCGAGTCGAGAATCCGGCCGTCCGGGTCCACAAGGATGATGTTGGCGTGCTTGCCCATCATCTCCACGACCAGGTCGCCGGCCGCCGTGCCCGCCCGCGAGAAGCGGAGCGTCACCACGCGATCGAACTCCGGCTGCTGGACGGCTGCCAGCGTGGCGCCGTCCAGGTGCTTGCGGCAGGCCATGCAGAAGACCGGCGGCTCCGGCGGGTTGGGTCGCTTCACCCAGGTCTCGTGGAGGCGCGCCCAGGTGGCATCGGCCGACAGCAGCAGGTATCGCCTCCGCCCGCCCGCGTAGATACCCAGCACGAGCTGCAGGGGCGCCGGTTGCGTGATGGACTGCACCAGCCCGCCCTGGAGCGTCCGGGCGATTTCATGCGTCGCCGCCTGCACGCACAGACTATCAAACGGTATCCGAGTAGCCATACCGAGAGTGTACGCCACAAGCGTTGTGCGCGACCAGCATCGGGCTTCGCGGACCCATGGGGCATAATCCATGCGAAGACGGGAGCTGAGCGATGCGCACGATCTGGTTGGGACGGGTGGACTACCAAGACGCGTGGGAACTCCAGCGTGAGCTGGCGGCGCTCCGCGCCGACGGGGGCATCGATGACCTGCTGATCCTGCTGGAGCACCCGCCCACTATCACGTTGGGACGCGGCTTCCATGCCGAAAACCTCCTGCGGAGCCCCGAGAGCCTGGCAACGGCGGGTGTGGCTCTGGTCGAAACCGATCGAGGCGGCGATGTCACCTACCACGCGCCGGGGCAGTTAGTAGGCTATCCCATCGTCGGCCTCGCCGACCGCGCGAAGGATGTGCACGCCTACCTGCGCGACGTGGAGGGCTGCATCATCGCGGCGCTAGGCGACCTGGGGCTCGAGGCCCGGCGACTGCCTCCCCATACCGGCGTCTGGGTGGGGGACAGGAAGGTCTGCGCCATTGGGATCAAGGTGAGCCGCTGGGTGACGCTGCATGGCTTCGCGCTGAACGCCTCCGCGGACCTGGCCGGCTTCGGGATGATCATCCCGTGCGGGATTCGCGACAAGGGCGTAACATCGCTGACAATCGAGCTGGGGAGGCTTGTATCCCCGCGTGATCTGGTACACTTCATGTCCGCGCGGTTCACTGAGCAGTTCTCGCAGCCGTCTTCTGCAGCCTTCCCGCCGCGGGCCGGACTATCCGACAAGATGCGAAAACTCCTGGTCTCAGGGGTTGACTCTGGTGGAGAGCCGGTGCTATCCTGTTTAGCCGTTGCGCCCCCCGGTGCTTAGTTTCCCGGGAAGTTGGCGTGGTTCTTTGACAATCGCATAGGGTCTGGGTAAATGCGTGCGACAATCTGTTCGCATGTTAGGGTTGTGTGAGTGAGTGTTGAGGGTTTGTTTGATTTGAGGGCTCGTGGCGTTGTCGTGAGTTCTTGAGTTTAGCAAGCTAC
>JAPLCQ010000054.1 GCA_026392115.1 Armatimonadota bacterium
TGCTGGAACTTCTTGGCGTTCTTCAGGAAATCAACAATCTCACGCAACTCCTCCTTGGCCTAGTCAACGCCGGCGACGTCGTCAAACGTCACCTTGGGCACCGAGTCCGATAGGCGCTTGGCGCGGGCGCGACCGAACGACATGGCCTGATTGCCGCCGCTCTGAGCCTGCCGCACGAAGATGAACCAGAGGAAGCCGAAGAAGGCCAGCGGCAGCATGACGCTGAAGATGATGCCCGTGGCAAACTCGCTGAGGGGCGGCCGGGTGTACTCGAATGGAACATGGTTGGCCAGGAGCGCCTGCTCCAGGTCGCGCAGGGACTCCTGCGAGTTGGGCAGGTTCGCGGTGAACGTCTCGCTCTGCGCCGTGGCCGGCTTTACGATGTAGTCGCCCTTGAAGGCTTCCTTGGCGATCTCGCCCTTCCGCACGTTGTGCGTCTTGATGAGTTCCATGAGCCGCGGGTAGCTGATGGCGCGGTCGGCTTGCCCCATGAAGGGCAGGCTTCCTCTCTGGAGTACGAACAGGAGGACCGCCAGCATGGCGGCTGATATCAGGAGCTTGGTGGTGCGATTGGCCAATGATCCATCCTTCCCGGAGCCTGCGCTCCGGCAGGCGTACGAACCATATACTGTACCCGCGCCAGGGGTCGGGGAGTGTCCGAAAGCCGGTGCGCCGGCGCAGCTAGGCCGACGGCGTGAAGCGGATGCGCAACCAGATGCCGTCCGGCGCGTCCTGGAGGACCCGCTCGTCGGCCGCGATCCCCGGTACGGCCAGTGGGCCATGAGAGTCGCATACTACGGGCAGGCGGTCGCGGTGCGATCTGGGAATCTTGCGGTCCACCAGAATGTCCTGCAGCTTACGGTTACCTACGCCGCAGAGGCGGAGGCGATCACCCGGTCTCCGGTTTCTGATCACAATCGGCGGCTTCAGGGCGGCCATGGGTAGGAAGAGACCGTCGCCGCCGCGTTCGCCACAGAGCGAGAAATCCGCGACGACGCCGAGGCCGGAACAGGCGATCGAGCCGGGAATGGACGCCTCGTAGGCCACCGGGGGCACGCTGCAGGCCGGTCGGGGCAGTCGTGCCACGACGATGCCGCGCGCGGCCTCGCATCGCCACTCGGTCCGCGGCCAGGTCACCGCGCCGCCTCTACCGGAGGCCGCCCCACGCGCCAGCGCCTCAACGCGACGCACATGCTCCAACGTGACGTCCGTCAGCGGGTCGCCCGCCGCGTGGGCGGCGAGGCGGAGGACTCGAAGGCGAACCCCCTCCGGCAGGTCCGCCAGTGAACGGGCATTGAGCGCGACGCCGTCGCCATCGTGGGTCGCCCGGCAGGCGTCGAGCGCGGCCTGGGCCCAGCGCGTGAGGGCCTCGTCATCCACGCGAGCCAGTTCCGACAGCCGCAGCAGGGCGCCATCCACCCCGGCGTTGTGCTCGGAGCGGAGCAGGGGCAGAAGATGGTTGCGGATGCGGTTGCGCTCGTAGGCGCTTCCCGCATTGGTGGCGTCGACCCGGTATTCCAACCCCAGCGCCTCGCAGTAGGCGGCCGTGTCGGCCCGACTCACCGCGAGGAGTGGGCGGACCAACCCGTCACCCCACGGAGCAAGCCCCCGGAGGCCCGCCAGTCCCGACCCGCGGAGCAGATGGTGAAGAATGGTCTCGATCTGGTCGTCCCGCGTGTGCCCGATGGCGACGGCGCGGGCGCCTGCACGGTCCGCCACCTCGCGCAGGAAGCGCATGCGGATACCGCGGGCCGCCTCCTGCGTCCCCCGGTGCAGCCGTCGCGACGCTGATCCGACGTCGCGTGCGGCGATCGTGCAGGGAACGCCGAGATTGGCCGCAAGGCGCGCCACGTGGAGGGCGTCGCCGCGGCTCTCCGCGCCGCGCAGGCAGTGGTCCAGATGCGCGATGTGCACGCGCACGTCGCGCCGCGCCGCCCACCGGCAGAGAGCCGCGGCCATGGCGCAGGAGTCCTGCCCGCCGGATACCGCCGCAACCAGGGCGTAACCCGACGCCATCCCTTCGTAAGGCAGGAAGGTGGCAGCCATAGCGCGCTCGAGGCGATCCTCGACGCCCGCCCCGGGTGGTGCGGTAGGGGTATCATATTCGCCGTTAGCCGGGCGCAGCGAACTCATAGAGGCTGATCTCAGGCGTGTTTTGGAGGCCAAGTAACCATGGCGAAAGAGACGAGCCCATCCCCGGCCGCAGCCGGCCTTGAGGATGTGGTGGCGGGACCATCGAGCATCTGCTTCATCGACGGCGCCAAAGGCAGACTACTCTACTACGGGTATGACGTTGCGGATCTCGCGGCGCAGTCCAGTTTCGAAGAGGTAGCGTACCTGCTATGGTACGGCAGGTTGCCCGGTCGGATCGAGTACGACGCCTTCCTGGATACCTTCACGGGTTCCATGGAGCTCCCGGTGGAGACCGTCATGATCCTCCGGATGTTCCCGAAAGCGGCAACTCCCATGGAGGTGCTGCGTACCGCCGTCTCCTCGCTGGGGCACTGGGACCCGGACAGCGGCAACACGCGGCTTGACGCCTGCCTGCGCAAGGCCATCCGCCTGACGGACCGCCTGCCGCAGCTCGTGACGGCGCACCAGCGCCTCCGCAACGGCTCCGAGCCCATGCACCCCATCCCCGGGCGCAGCATCGCGTACAACTTCCTCCACGGCCTGACGGGCAAGGAGCCGAACCCCGCGTTCGTGACCGCGTTCGACGTGGCGTTGATCCTGCACGCCGACCATGAGCTGAACGCCTCCACCTTTGCGGCCCGCGTGGCCGCAGCCACGATGTCCGACATGTACTCCTGCGTGACCGGCGCCATCGGCGCCCTCAAGGGCCCGCTGCACGGCGGCGCCAACGAGGCGGCGGTGAAGATTTTCAACGAGATCGGCGATCCGTCGCGCGCCGAGGAGTGGGTGAAGGACGCCCTGTCGCGCAAGGTGAAGATTCCGGGCTTCGGCCACCGCGTCTACCGCACCGAGGATCCGCGGGCGACCATCCTGCGCGGCTATGCGCGGACCGTCTCCGAGGCCGCCGGCGACATGCGCCTGTTCGAGATCGCCGAGATCGTCGAGCGCACCGTGCGCGAGAACACGAAGGTCTATCCCAATGTGGACCTCTACTCCGGCGTCGTCTACTCGGCCATGGGCATCCCCACCGAGCTCTTCACACCGATCTTCGCCGTGAGCCGTGTGGTCGGATGGACCGCCCACATCCTGGAGCAGTGGAGCAACAACCGCCTGATCCGGCCCAAGTCCGACTACGTCGGCCCCATGGACCTGACATACGTACCCATCAACCGCCGTTGAGGTCCTCCATGGATTCTGGCCTGCCCTACAGCACCGCCGCCGAGATATCGGCGGCGGTGCTGCGTCATACACGCCATGGCACCGGGGCCTCGTGGCGGGAGGCCTGCAACGCGGACCTCTACACGGCCCTCGCCCGGGCGATTCGCGATGCGGCCCAGGACATGGTCCTCCAAGCCGAGGAGCGCGCCGCGGCCGCCGGCGCCAAGCGCGTCTATTACCTCTCCATCGAGCACCTGGTGGGTCGCTCGCTGGCCTCCACGCTGCGCAACATGGGGCTCTTCGAGACCGTGCGGTCGTTCCTTGCCGAGCAGGGGCGCGACCTGACGGCGGTGCTTGAGGAGGAGATCGACGCGGCCCTGGGCAACGGCGGCCTGGGCAGGCTGGCGGCCTGCTACCAGGAGTCCATGGCGACGCTGGGCCTGCCGGGCTACTCCTACGGCATCAACTACGAGTTCGGGATGTTCCGCCAGGAGATTCGCCACGGCGCGCAGGCCGAGAGGCCGGATGTCTGGCGGCAGTTCGGATCGCCATGGCTGCTCGAGCGGCCGTCGATCCTGCAGCGCATCCCGGTCTTCGGGAAACTCGCCTACCGGACCCGCGCCGACGGCAAGCTGCTGCCCGAGTGGGTCGACTTCCGGCACATCCTGGGCGTTCCCAGCGACCTGCCCGTGGTGGGCTACGGCGCACGATCGGCCTCGTGGCTGCGCCTATACGCGGCCCGGTCGGAGCAGGAGTTCGACCTGGAGGCCTTCAACCAGGGCGACTACGTTCGCTCCATCGGCGGCTCCCTCAACGACACCAACATCTCGCGCGTGCTCTACCCCGACGACGCCAAGCCGCAGGGGCGCGAGTTGCGCTTGCTGCAGGAGTACTTCTTCTGCGCCTGCGCGGTTCGGGACATCCTGCGCATCCATGACGCAACCGGCGAGCCCATCGAGGCCCTGCCCGACCGCGTCGCCATCCAGCTGAACGACACCCACCCGGTACTGGCCATCGTGGAACTCATGCGGGTCCTGCTGGACGAGCGCCAGTTGGACTGGACGCCGGCGTGGGAGATCGTCTGCCGCGTCTTCGCCTACACCAACCACACGCTCCTGCCCGAGGCGCTGGAGAAGTGGACGGCTGGCCTCCTCGACTTCATGGTGCCCCGGCACCTGAGCATCATCTACGAGATCAACCGCCGCTACGTGCAGTCCATCGCCCAGGAGCGCCCCGGCGACGCGGGCTTGCTGGAGCGCACCGCCATCATCACGGGCTCCGGCCCCGGCTCGGTCGTCCACATGGCGCGCCTCGCGGCCCACGCGGCCTTCAGGGTGAACGGCGTGGCGGACCTCCATACCCGCCTGCTGCAGCGGCTGGTGATGCCCGACGTGGCGGCCATGGAGCCAACGAAGTTTACCAATGTCACCAACGGCATCACCCAGCGGCGCTGGCTGCTGCACGCCAACCCCGGCCTGGCCGGACTGGTGACGGAGGCCATCGGCGACGGCTGGGTGACCGATCTGGAGCAGATGCGGGGACTGGAGCCGCTGGCCGAGGACGCCGGCTTCCGCGACCGGTTCCGGCAGGTGCGCAGTGAGAACAAGCAACGCATGGCCGACGCCATCGAGCGGCTCTGCTGCGTGAGGGTCGACCCGGAGTCGATGTTCGACGCACAGGTCAAGCGGATGCACGAGTACAAGCGGCAGTTGCTGAACCTGCTCCGCGTGGCCTCCGACTACGCGGACATCCTGGACGGCGTAGAGCCCCACGGCCCGCCTCGCGTCTGCATATTCGCGGGCAAGGCGGCCGCCAGCTACTTCGCGGCCAAGGAGATCATCCGGCTCATCGTTGCGGTCTCACGGGTCATCAACGCCGACCCTCGCGCCCAAGGGCGCCTGAAACTGGTCTTCATCCCGGACTACCGCGTCACCCTGGCCGAGAGGATCATCCCCTCGGCCGACCTGTCCATCCAGATATCGGCCGCCGGTTCCGAGGCCAGCGGGACGGGCAACATGAAGTTCGCCCTGAACGGCGCGATGACGATCGGTACGCTGGACGGCGCGAACATCGAGATTCGCGACGCCGTGGGCGAAGAGAACTTCTACCTCTTCGGCCTCACCGCCGAGCAGATGACCGGCATGACGGTGCCCGGATTCTATGATCCCGCCGAGGCCGCGGCGCGCGATCCCCGCATCCAGCGTGTGCTGGCCATGCTGGAAAGCGGCTTCCTGACGCCCTGGGATCCGGACCTGGGTCGCTGGGTGCGCGGCTACCTGCTCGCCCACGGTGAGCGGTACGGCCACCTCGCCGACATGGGATCCTATCTGGACGCCCAGGCGGACGCCGCATCCGACTATCGCGACCAGCCCTCCTGGGACCGGCGGTCCATCCTCAACATGGCTCGCGTGGGCTACTTCTCCAGCGACCGGGCGGTCAGCGAGTACGCCGAGCGCATCTGGCGCGTCCAGCCCGTCTAGCCGGACGCAGAAACGCCTTCAGCCGCGACCGGCTGAAGGCGCTTTCCTTTGAAGTGGAGCTGAGGGGATTCGAACCCCTGACCTCCGCGATGCGAACGCGGCGCTCTCCCAGCTGAGCCACAGCCCCACGATGGCCAGCGGGGAACATCTTACCCCGGCGTACAGTCTGCCGTCAACTACGGGCCGGGCGGCGTCTCGGGACGTGCGGCTGTTTGACACCCCTCCGGGGCCTAGGTATAATCGCCCTTGATCCCCCTGTGCCGCACTGCGCCGGAGATAGGCATCCATCCATGATTAGTGACGATCGCGACGCGCTGGTCTCGCGCATCCATGAGCTCGAGGGCCTGCTTGCCGAGAAGAAGCGAGAGGTCGAGCGCCTGCAGCAGGGCATGAAGGCCTCCGAAGCGGCCGACGTGCAGGTCTCCATCACCGAGTTCGAGGATACGCTGAAGCGCCTCGTGCAGCGCGTAGCTATGATCCTGCAGGCCGAGAAGTGCGCGATCCTGATCCTGGACAAGGAGACCGGCGAACTGGTCGCCCGCGCTCCGGCCCACGGTATCGCTCCGTCCGACCTGCGCCTGCTCCGCGTGAAGGTCAGCGAGGGCGTCTCGGGAGCGGTCTACCGCACAGAGCATCCGATCATCATCGACGACGCCATCCACGACCCGCGCACGGTGAAGGAGAACGTGGCGCTGCTGCACGTGCGCAACGGCCTCGTCGTGCCGCTGGTTGTCGAGAAGCGCGACGAGGAGAACCGGGTCACCAACCGCATCACGATCGGCGTCCTCTGCGTCTTCAACAAGCGCTATGACGGCCTCTTCAACGAGGAGGACGTGCGGCTCCTGGAGCGCCTCTCGCGAAACGCGGCCTCCGTCATCTCCAACGCCCAGATGTACAAAGAGCTGGTCGAGGAGAAGGAAAAGCTCGTCCATACGATCGAGAGCCTCTACGCGGGCCTGCTCCTGATCAGCGAGCGCGGCACGCTGATGCAGATGAACGCCCGCGCGCGGCAGATATTCGAGGTGGTCGGCGACCCCATCGGCCGTCCGTTCGTGGAGATGATCCAGCACGAGAAGGCCATCGAAGTGCTGGGCCGGATGCTCTCCGTGATTGACCAGTCGGAGGCCGCCGAGTCCGATGACGATGTCCGCGCCGCCGAAGAGGTGAGCGTCGCCGAGCCCGACAGCGGCGAGGAGCGCATCTACCAGCTCCACGCGGCGCAGGTGCGCGGCGAGGACCATCGCCTGATCGGAACGGCGGTGATCATGAACGACATCACCGAAATCCGCAACCTGGACCGCATGAAGACCGAGTTCGTAGCCATCGCCGCCCACGAGCTGCGTACGCCGATGACGCCCATCAAGGGCTTCATCAGCATGCTGGCGCAGGACCCGGATGACTCGTTCACCCCCGAGGATCGGCACGAGTACTACACGATCATCGAGCAGAACGTGGACCGCCTGGGCCGCCTGATCAACGACCTCCTCAACGTCACCCGGATCGAGCGCGGCATCGCCATGCAGCTCTTCTGGGAGGAGGCCGACCTGCCCGCGCTGGTGGAGTCGGTCTTCGAGGTGCAGCGCGGCATGACCAACACCGACAAGCACCCGCTGGTCATGGATGCCGAGCCGGCGCACCTGATCGCCACAGTGGGCCGCGACCAGATCGAGCAGATCTTTCAGAACCTCGTCAGCAACGCCATCAAGTACTCGCCCGAAGGCGGCGAGGTGGTGGCCATCATTCGCGACGAGCCGGACAAGGGCACCGTGCTGATGGGCGTCCGCGACCACGGCACCGGCCTGCCGGATTCCGCCAAGGCCAAGCTCTTCAAGCCCTACCGCCGCATCCACAACCCCAAGACGGCCAGCGTCAAGGGCACCGGGATCGGCCTCTTCCTCGTCAAGAACCTCGTGGAAGCCCACCACGGCAACATCTGGGTGGAGACCGAGATGGGCAAGGGCAGCACCTTCTGGTTCCGCATCCCCAAGGCGCCGCCCGAGGCCGGCGAGGGCGAGGCGGCAGCACCCGCGACGTAGGCATCATCACGGCCGCGGCGCACGGAACAGTGCGCCGCGGCCGAACCGTCTATCAGGGCGTGGGCCATCGTCTGCCAACCCCGCCGGCAGGCCGGCATCCCGCCAGAAGGAGACCCGCCGTGCCGGTTCGATTGGAAGTTCACCGACTGTCGCACGCGTCGGGCTTGCCGATGCCCATCTACGCCACCGCGGGCGCCGCGGGCTTCGACCTGCCCGCCGCCATCGACAAGCCCATGACGCTGGAGCCCGGCGACCGCGCTCTGGTGCCCACGGGCCTCTGCGTCGCCGTGCCCGAGGGCTACGAGGGGCAGGTACGCGGCCGCAGCGGCCTGGCGCTTCGCCGGGGCCTTGGGCTCGCCAACGGGGTCGGCACCATCGATTGTGACTATCGGGGCGAGATCAAGGTTATCCTTGTGAACTGGAGCCGCGAGCCGCAGACCATCGAGCCCGGCGCGCGCATCGCCCAGTTCGTGTTGGCTCCCGTTGCGCGCGCCGAACTCGTCGACGTGCCGGAGCTCTGCGGGACGGTCCGAGGCGCAGGCGGCTTCGGGCATACGGGGACATGAGAGCATCGCCATGGAGTGGAGTTCGGTGAGCACGGAGCAAGGGACGCCGGGTCAGGAGGCGCGGTCTGATGGAAACGGCTTGGAGCGTCTCCTCGCCGAGGCCAACCTCGCTCGGATGCGCGGCCATTGGCCCGACGCCGAGGCCGGCTGCGTCAAGGTGCTCCGCGCCGACCCGAACAACCTCCATGCCCACTCACTCTTGGGCGACATCTACCGCGACCAGGGCCGTTCCGACGACGCCCTGCAGTGGTACCGGCTGGCCCTCGACCTCGCCCCCTCCAGTGCGGCCGACCGTGAGAAGCTGCTGCGTCTGGAGACGGACATTCGCGAGGCCGAGGGCCGTTCCCTCACCGCGTCCGCCGACAGCCATGAGCCGCCCGTGCCACTGCGCCAGTTCAGGTGGCTCACGGCGGCGATCATCGTCGTCGCCATCGCCGCCGGCACGATCACGCTCTCGGCTACGCGGCGCGCGCCCCATCCGGCGCCATCCAAGGATGCCTCCGGCGTGAAGGTCAGCCCCGTCACCGGTCCTGCGGCACGTCCCGATCCGCTGGGCCGGGCGCCTCAAGCCGCGCAGGCCGCCGCCCCGCGCTCCGTGGAGCCGGCTCGACAGATCGATGCCGACCTCCGGCTGGAGGCCGGACTCGCCACCCGAGCCGACCTCACGCGCGGCATGCGCGTTCTTGCCGTCTCCGCGTCCGGCGGAGGCGCCGTGCTGGCGCTGGGCTTGCCGCAGGCGGCCTCGGGCGCAGCGATGGGACGCAACGAGATGCTGCGCGGCGCGCTCGCCTCCGCCGCGTTCCTGCTGAACGGACCGGCAAGCCCCGGCTCGGTTCAGGTCATGGTCATGGATGCCGACGGCCAGGGCCTCATGCGACCGCTCTTCCGCGGGGTCGTCACCCGCGCGGCGCTGCAGGCGGGCTCCAACTTCGCCTCAACCTGGTGGTCTCCCTCCGCCGAGCCTTCCGGCCCCGCCACCTCCGGCGAGTCCGATCCGCCCCAGGGCTAGCCTCTGCCCGCCGTGCCCGACCTCCCACTGCCCGCGCCGGCATCCCTGGACATCGCCGCCACCGTGGCGGGAGGGCAGGCATTCGGCTGGAGGCTTTCGCCGCGGGGCCGGTGGGTGGGCGCCTCGGGCGGCGTGGGCCTGGCCCTGAGAGCGTCCGACGACGGCCTGCAGTGCGAGACGTCCCCGGCCGGCCACGAGCCGGCGGCGCGCAATCTGTTGGCGCTTGACGTGGACCTGACGCCGCTCTACTCCCAATGGCTGGCCGCAGACCCGGCGCTGGGGCCCATCCTGCGCCGCTGGCGGGGTCTCCGCGTCATGCGGCAGGAACCCGCCGAGGCCCTCTTCTCGTTCATCTGCTCCAGCTGCAACACCGTGGGCAAGATCGAGCGCTCCGTGGCCGCCTTGCGCCGCCGATGGGGCGCGCCCCTGGGCGGGTTCGACGGACTGCAGCTGTACGGCTTCCCCGGGATCGCGGAGATCGCGGCACTGAGCCCGGGCGACCTCCGCGCCGACCTTTGGGGCTACCGCGCCGAGTATGCAGTGGCGACCGCACGAGCGCTGCTCGACCGCAGCGAGGGCTGGCTTCCCACGCTGGCGCAGGCGGGGCCGGCGGAGGCGCGCGCCGAGCTGATGCGGCTGCCCGGAGTGGGCCGCAAGGTGGCCGACTGCGTGCTGCTCTTTGGTCTGCGGTATGATGAAGTCACTCCCATCGACGTCCATGTGGCGCGTGAGGTGGGTGCCCGCTACCTGCCGCAAGCCTTGGGTTGCGCCCTGGGCCGACGGGTCCACGACGACCTGAGCCAAGCGTTGCGCGACCGCTTCGGCGCCCATGCCGGGTGGGTGCAGCAGTATCTCTTCATCGACGCTTTGAGCCGAGGGCGATCCGTGCCGCCGTGGCTCTGCCGGAACCATAGGGAGGATGATGCCGATGTGGCTCTATAACACCAAGTCGAGGACCAAAGAGCGGTTTGAGCCACTGGTCCCGGGGTGTGCGGGGCTCTACTGCTGCGGCCCCACGGTCTACAACTTCGCCCACATCGGCAACCTGCGCACCTACGTCTTCGAGGACACCCTGCGACGCACCCTGAAGCTCAACGGCTACAAGGTGAACCACGTCATGAACATCACCGACGTGGGCCATCTGGAGTCGGACGCCGACGACGGCGAGGACAAGATGGAGAAGGGCGCCCGCCGCGAGGGGCTGGATGTCTGGCAGCTGGCCCGGAAGTACGAGGAAGCCTGGCTCGTCGACATGCGGCGGCTGAACATCGAGCGCCCCGAGGTCATCTGCCGCGCCACCGAGCACGTGGACGATATGGTCGCGCTCGTTCGACGACTGGAGGAGCAGGGCCTCGCGTACGCGGCCACCGACGCGGTCTACTTCGACACATCGAAGTTCCCGCGATACGCCGACCTGGCGCGTCTGGACCTGCGCGGACTGCAGATGGGCGGCGGCGGCCGGGCACAGGAGCAGGAGGAGAAGCGCAACCACAACGACTTCGCGCTCTGGTTCACCAACAAGCCACGCCACATCATGCAGTGGGACGCTCCGTGGGGCCGCGGCTACCCCGGCTGGCACGTCGAGTGCTCGGCCATGAGCATGCGCTACCTCGGCGAGACGATCGATATCCACTGCGGTGGCGTCGACCACATCCCGGTACACCACACCAACGAGATCGCCCAGAGCGAGGGAGCCACGGGCAAGCCCTTCGCGCACTACTGGCTCCATGGCGCGTTCCTGATCATCAAGGGCGACCAGGGCGACGACGGCTTCGTCAAGATGGCCAAGTCGGGCGACAACTTCCTTACGGTCAGCGTCCTGGCCGATCGGGGATACGACCCGCTGGCCTACCGCTACCTCTGCCTGCAGGCTCACTACCGCAGCGAGCTCAAGTTCTCCTGGGAGACGCTGGACGCCGCCCAGCAGGGCCTCCGCCGCCTCTACGCGTTGCGCCCGACGAACGATCCGCTCACGGACGACGCTCGCTACGCCGACGCCCGCGCCGAGGCCCTGGAGGCCATCAACGACGACCTGAACGCCCCCATGCTCCTGGGCGTCCTCAACCGCTACGCCAGCTACCGCCTCTGGACGGAGTTCGACCAGGCCCTGGGCCTCGATTTCGCCAAACGAGCCGTGGACCGCGACGACGAGCTGCCGGCCGACGTGGCCTCCCTGGTGGCCGAGCGCAACGCCGCCCGCAAGGCCAAAGAGTGGGCGCGCTCCGACGACCTTCGAGCCCGGCTCATCGATTTGGGCTACGACGTGGGAGACAGCCCGCAGGGCACCACGGTGAAGAAGCGCCTGGGCTGACGGGGAAGGGCGCGCCTGTAGAGCTGGCCCCCGCGGCGGCCGTGCGGGGCGTCGATGGGGTGCGGCCTCGTTGGCCGCCGGAGGTGCGGGATGCGGTTCGGCGTGGCGTTGGCGATCTTGGCGGCCTTGGCGGCGGCTCCAGCTTGCCAGGCTGGGCAGAGCGGCGGGAAGCCGGCCATGCAGCGCCGCTGGCTGTTTGTCTGGCGCGACATGAACGACCCGAAGGAGGTTGACCGCGTCATCGCCCGCCTGCCCGCCGCCCATCGCGCGGGATACAACGGCGTGGCGCTCTCGGCCAACGTGGTTCCCGACCGGGCAACGGCCCTGCGCCAGGCTGCCAAGCTGAACGGCATCGACCTCGTGGCCATCGTCATGGGCAACTCCCGCGACCGCAACAACATGGAGGGCGTGGCCGTGCGGGACGCGCTCTATGTGGTGAAGGAGGGCGTGGCCAGGCTGCAACAGGACCACCCGACCAGCGTGGCCAACGGCGGATTCGAGGCCGAGGCCGGCAACCGTGCCGTGGGCTGGGGATGGCAGGATGACGAGGGCGTTACCACGTTCATAGACCGGGAGGTCATGCACTCGGGCCGCAGTTCGCTTCGCATGGAGGCGATCGGCAAGAACCAGTACCGCCACTGCCGTGTAAGCCAGCCGGTGAAGCTTCAGCCGCATCGCCAGTACCATGTCGCCGTCTGGGTCAAGACCGAGGGCCTCGCCCCCGCCGACCCGGAGATCAAGCTCCTCACCAAGGCGGGGGCGTCGCTCAGCTTCCAGACCTTCCGCGTAGATCGGACCCAGGACTGGAAGCGCTACGACATCGTCTTCAACAGCTTCGACGCGACCGAGGCCAACCTCTACCTGGGCAGTTGGGGCGGCAAAGAGGGCAAGCTCTGGTGGGATGACGTGGCCATCGAGGAGATCGGCCTGGTCAA
Organism: Armatimonadota bacterium; assembly: GCA_026392115.1. Classification (GTDB taxonomy): domain Bacteria; phylum Armatimonadota; class Chthonomonadetes; order Chthonomonadales; family CAJBBX01; genus CAJBBX01. Next base: position 12,629 of record JAPLCQ010000054.1, read on the forward strand.
CGTGCTGCGGCGGCCCGGATGCCCGGTGGCGGTACGCGGCGAGGGCGGCACGGAGTACGAGGAGGGGCGCGACTTCCTGCGCATCGTGGACCCCGTGCTGCACCCCTGGATCGCCTACCACGAGCAGCCGCCCATCCGTCTGGCCGCAGGCGCCCGCATCCGCGAGGGCGAGCGGCTCCGCGTGAGCTGGTACCACTCGATCATCGTCTACGAAGACCGACTGAACAGCTGCCTCAGCGAGCCATCCATCTTCGAGGAGTGGCGCCGGGAGGTGAAGGCCGCCGATGCGCTGCTCCACCCGGCGGCATTCCTCATGTCGCACGACGAGATTCGGGTCATCAACCAGTGCGCGCTCTGCCGGGGCCGTAACCTGACGCCGGGGCAGATACTGGCGGACAACGTGTGCAAGGCGGCGGCCATCATCCGACAGGCCCGGCCCGATGCCGGCATCTGGGTCTGGAACGACATGTTCGACCCGATGCACAACGCCGTGGACAAGTTCTACGCCGTGAACGGCACGCTGGCCGGAAGCTGGAAGGGGCTAGACCAGGACGTGGGCATCGTGAACTGGCACGGCGGGCTGGAGGGCAAGAACTGCCGCTTCTTCGCCGACCTGGGCCTGAAGCAGATCCTCTCGGGCTACTACGACGGCGACGAGGACGGCGCGGCGATCACGCGGTGGAAGGCCGCCACGAAGGGCATCCCCGGCATCGTCGGCGCCATGTACACCACCTGGGAGGACAAGTACGGCGCCATGGAGCCCTGGGCGAAGGCGGCCTGGGGAGGCGGCGGCTAGTGAACCACCACAGGCCCTGTGCGGCGGCGGTCCGGCGGGCATGAGCGCGCTGGATGAGAGGGACTGCGCCGCGGCAATCCGCGCATACACACTGGAGGACTGGCAACCGCTGTTCGCCCTGATCCCGGCGATCGAGGCTGCAATGGTTTCTGACGCGTGGGATGGCGGCGGCGCGTCACAGGATGACACGCCGGACCTCGCCATGTATACCCAGGAGCCCCTGGTATCGCAGTTCATCACCATTGTCAACGATATACCGATCATGATCGGATTTGACTGGGCGCGATGGGACGCGGGGCGCGCCATGGTGGCCGGCGGGCCATTCGACTACGATAGCGTCGACCTGGTGACCAAGTGCAAGCTGATTAGTGCGATCGTAAGAAATGACCGGTTCTGCGATGGTGCTTTAGCCAGTTCGTTCGCATCTGGCATTATGTACAAGATCATCAGATCGATTGAGGACGAAGTGCGCGGCCGTGGCGGGGCCCAGCCGACACGGGGAGGCGGCGGCTAGCGGGGACCGGGCCTTCCGGCGGCGGCAAGCGCCATCTCGTTGTGCATCAGGACCAGGAGGGCGTCGACCAGCACGCGCTGCTCCTCGGTGGGTTTCCGCTCCGGCGGCGCCAGCCTGGGATTGCGCAGGGCGTCCAGCGCTTTCAGCGTCACCACGCGCCCGCCGCGCGGGTAGGTCGCCACGCGGTTGCCGCTCTCGTCGCTGACCCTCGGCTCTCCCAGGCGGGTAGCCAGCGTGCGTGCAAGGCTTCCCGGCGCCTTCGTCGATCCCAAGATGACGACGGGCCCGCCGCGCCGAAGGTGATCGACCACCGCGTCCGCCGCGTCCTCTGGAAGCTCGTAGCCGTCATGCGCGAAGAGGATCAGGTCCGGCGCCTCGGGCAGGTCGGCGGCGGCGAAGAGAGGCACGTGGCGGCCCAGCGCGGCGAAGAGGTTGAAGAGGCCCGTGCGCCCGCTGTTGCCCCAGAGCGAGGCCCGGTACTCCTCGTAGGCGGCAACGCGGGGGCCAGTCGCGTGTGTGAAGGCTTCCCGGGCGGCCAGCCGCGGCTCCCTGCATAGCCAGGCCATGGCGTTGAGCCAAAGCCGACCGTTGTCGGCGTACCGGAAGAAGGGGTCGCCGAGCATGTTCTGGTCGGCCGCCACCACGAGGCGCCCCCGCCCGAGCGTCCGTGCGGCCACCACCCCAAGGGGTCCGTTGCGCTCGCCGGGGTCCTGCCTCCAGTTGCCGTAGTGGCCCTGGGTGTCGCCCTCGCCGAACGGGTGGGATATCCACTGGTCGCCCCAGGCCTGGGCCGTTGTGCGGGCGACGGCCCAGCGGTCGTCCACCGTGCCGCCGGTCTGTAGCGCGATGGCCCGTAGCCCCTCGGTGACCGGGTGCCTGGCGAAGTCCACCGCGACGAACCAGCCGTTGCCCGCGCCCAGCGTCAATGGGCCGCGCTCGGCGGCCGTCTCTGTTGTTACCCTCATGCCCAGCTCCTCCATCAGAGGCGCGAGCTTGTGGGCGTGGTAGTAGCAGTTGCTGTGGTCCGTGATGACGAAGAGGCCGCCGCCTCGGAGCACGAAGCGCTTGATGGCCGCGATCTCAGGTACGCCGAAGGCGGGCAGGTCCGCCGAGACGAGGTTGATGAAGAGCGCCCGCACCCCCGCCAACCGCGCATCGTCGATGCGGCCGGACGTGGCCTCCTGCGTGCGGACGCCCTGCAGCTCCAGTGCGCGGAAGGCCCGGCGCAGCCCGTAGGCCGTGTGGTAGGAGAAGGGGTCGTGGTCCGGGCCGAGCCGCCGGTAGTTGTGCGCGTGAATGCTGTCGACGAGGACCCGCGCAGCCGCCGACGGCTTCGGGCGGCCCGCAGGCGCGAGCAGGAGGATGGCGGCAAGGGCGTAGGAAACCATACGATGCGCTCCCGGTGCGGCGCGTCTGACGGGCCGCACGGTGCTATTGTAACGTATCAGCCGGTGTCGGCACACGCCGGTGCATGGAGGCGATATGCGAGCGCTCGTGTATGACGGATCGGTCAGGCTCACCGAGGAGTGGCCGGAGCCGCAGTTGAAGCCGGGATGGGTCGTGGTGCGCGTGAGGCTCAGCGGCGTCTGCCGCACCGACCTGGAGATCGCCCAGGGGTACATGGGTTACCGGGGCGTCATGGGCCACGAGTTCGTCGGCGTGGTGGAGCAGTGCGACGACGCCGATTGGGTCGGCAAGCGCGTGGTGGGTGAGATCAACGCCGCCTGCGGCGATTGCGACTGGTGCCGCCGCGGCCTCCAGCGCCACTGCCCGGGCCGCACGGTGCTGGGCATCGTGAGCCACGACGGCTGCATGGCGGAGCGCTGCATCCTGCCGGCGGAGAACCTGCACGAGGCGCCCGAGGGGATGGCCGACGAGCAGGCGGTCTTCTGCGAGCCCGTCTCTGCCGCGTTCGAGATGCTGGAGCAGGTGGACGTGGCCCGCAAGGACCGCTGCATCGTCCTCGGCGACGGCAAGCTCGGCATCCTCTGCTCCTGGGCGCTGGCCACGGCATGCGGCGACGTCACGCTCTGCGGCCACCACCCGCATAAGCTCACCGTGGCCGACTGGGGCGGCGTACGGCCGCAGATGGGCTCCGACAGCATCACCGACTGCGCCGACATCGTGGTCGAGGCCACGGGCTCGGTCTCGGGCCTCGCCGAGGCCCTGCGCCTCTGCAAGCCCCGCGGCGTGCTGATCCTGAAGTCCACCATCGCCGCCGACTCGGCCCTCAACCTGGCGCCGCTGGTTGTGAACGAGATCACCGTGGTCGGCTCCCGCTGCGGGCCCTTCGGCAGGGGCCTCCGCGAGATGGCCACGCACCGCCTCCCGGTGGAACGGCTCATCACGGCCCGTTACGACCTGTCACAGGGCCTGCAGGCCTTCCAACGAGCCCGACAACGCGACGCGCTGAAGGTGCTGGTGCGATGCGGCTGAGGGCGTAGACCATGCGATGTGCGGCCCTGGCGCTCGTCGTTGCCCTGGCCCGCCTCCGCCCCGCGGCGGGCGCTACCGTGTGGCCGGGCATGGGCTGGGCATGGCGAAGCGCCGAGGAACTGGGCCTGAGCCGCGCCAAGCTCGACGCCCTGCGCGACCTGGTCGGCGGGCGGGGATGCGTGGTGCGCGGCGGCTGCATGGCCTACGCCTGGGGTGACCAGTCGCGGAGCGCCGACGTGGCCTCGGCCGTATACGCCCGCATGCGCGCGCTGACGGCGCCGGGCGAAGGGAGATGACCATGCGATGTCTTGTACCTGCCGTTCTGTTCTTGGCCGCCGCCTGCGCCTCGGCCGCGCCACAGGCAAAGCCATACCGGCCCGAGGTCTGGCTCTGCACCGCCTCGGCCGAGGAGCTGCTGAAGCAGGCCGAGTGGCCCGCGGTGCGCCGCGGCATCACTGGCATCAAGCTCTATGTGGGCCTGTTGCACGAGCCCAAGCCCGGCGTACTGGAGCAGTTGGTCAAGCTGGTGAAGCAGAACCGCCTGCAGGTCGCCGTGGAGTTGGGCTGCTGCCTGGACTTCGGGCCCATGGACGAGACCAACGGAGAGTGGTCCGCGCGCAGCGAGACGGCGGCGCTGGACCGCTGGTACGCCGCCGGCGGCAAGGTGGACTACCTCGACCTGGACGGCCCGGTCCGCCGCCTCCTCTTCCCGGATCGCAAGGACGGCAAGTGCTTCACCTCCATGGACGCCGCCGCCGACCAGGTCGTGCGTTCGGTGCGGGCCTTCCACCGGGCGCACCCCAAGATGCGGTTCTGGCATCTGACCAACTTCCCCAACTGGGGCTACCTGGGCGACGTCTCCTACCATGCGCGCGGACCCAAGCGGCAGGACTACGGCGAGTACGACGACGCGCACCGCATGGTGGCGGGCAAATTGCGCGCGGCGGGCATCCCGCTGGCCGGCGTCACCATCGACAACCCCTACGACTACCTGATCGGCGAGCACTTCTCGGTGAACCTGAAGCCCGCCACCAGCGTGGACTGGCTCAAGCGCGTGCGGGCCTACGAGGACCGGTGCCGCTCTGAGGGGCTGGAGGTTAACCTGATCGTCAACTCCGAGCGGGGCGGCGACACGTCGGACGCGCTCTTCGCCACGGAGACGTTAGCCATGGTGGACACCTACATCAGGGCTGGCGGACGCCCCACGCGCTGGATCGTGCAGGGCTGGTACGCCTGCCCCAAGGCCATCGTCCCGGAGACCGATCCGACGACCCTGACCGGGCTGGTCAAGCGCGTCATCGAGCGGGTGCGCACCGGCGCCGGCCGACCGTAGGCGCAGTGACGGTCCCCGCGAAGCGGCGCGATCACCGATCCTGGCCGGCAACGGGTGCATTTCGCGCGGCCGAGGCAGTATGGACTCTATCCTCGTCTAAGGAGACCCATCGTCATGCTGCGTCATCGACCCGGCGCCCCGGCGCTGTTCATCCTGTCGGCTCTGGCCCTCTGCGCCCTGCTCGGCTCCCTCGCCGTGGGGCAGGAGAGGCCGGGGCGGCCGTCGGCCAGTCACCTTAAGGTCCTGAAACCCGACCAGATCCGGCCGGCCATGCGCGGCTTCACCCAGGGACTGGGCGTCGGCTGCGACTACTGCCACGTCTCCGGCGCATTTGATCGCGACGACAAGCCGACCAAAGCCAAGGCCCTGCAGATGCTCCGCATGGTGAACGACATCAACAAGAAGTACCGCATCACCGAGGGCAAGGTGAACTGCGCCATGTGTCACAGGGGACGACCCGAGCCGTCTGAGGGCGCCGAAGGCGGCCCAAGGCGGGGTGGACGGGGTGGCGACTGGGGCGAGCGCGAGCGCGACTAACCACCGGCGACCCACATGAAAAGGGCCGGGCAGGCGGGAGCGCGATGCCCCTCGCCTGCCCGGTCGATTGCTGCGGCTACGGCTGGAGGAGCTTGCGCGCGCGGTCCCGAAGGCCGCCGTCCTGCGCCTTGGCCACGATCTTCTCCAGCGCGGCGCGGGCGACGGGTCCGCCGACGGCGCCGTTACCGGAGGCCAGCTTGATCACCGTGTCGGCCGCCTCGGCGAAGAGGGCCTCGTCATCCAGCGCCTCGGCCGCCACGTCCATCGCGCCTGCCGTTCGGCAGCCGGCCAGGACGCCCAGGGCCATCTTCTTCTCGTCGGGCCGCTCGGCCATGGCGTAGGCCTGGGCCAGGTCGGCCACGCGCTCGGCGGCGTCGACCTTCTTCTCGCCGATCAGGCGGATGCAGCCGCGCAGGGCCCGCACCCGGAGCGACCGGCTTTCCTCGGACTTCGCTAGCCCGAGTAGCGTGGGCAGGGCGTCGGGCCCGCTCCAGCGATCGGCCAGCGCCACCACGGCCGCGCGCCGGACCTCGGCGTCGGACGAGCCGGCGCCCTTGGTGAGTTCGGCCAATGCGGCGACGCCGCCGATCTCGGCCATGACGCCGAGTAGCGCGCCCTTGGCCTGCGGCGACGCGCCTCCCACCGCCGCCAGTACCGGCGCCAGTGCGGATTCGCGGTCTGAGGTGCGACCGGCTGCGGCGGCCAGCGCATCCTGCGCGCTCTGCCGCACGTCGTCGTCCTGCGCGGCGGTGACGATGCCCACCAGGCCCTGAAGCTGCCCGGAGGACGCGATCGGCGCGAGGGCCCGGAGCGCGGCCACGGCGGCGCCAGTGTCAGCGCCCTTGGCGTTCGCCATGAGCGTCGGGACCGCGCGTTGCCCGTCCCGCTCGGCGATGATGCCGGCCAGCGCGGCCTTAACGTCTGCGGAGCCCGAGCCTGCCAGCCTGTCGATGGCGTCGGCTGCGGCGGCGCCCTTGGCCTGGCGGAGCCACTCCGCGGCCGTGCGCTTGTCGTCGCCGGAGCCCGTTGCGGCCAACGCCGCCACGGGGGCGGCCGCCCGCTCGGGATCGAGCAGGACGGCGGCGCGAATGGCGGCGGCACGGACGGCCTGGTCGGATGACTTCAGCTGGGCCAGCGCGGCGCCGGCGGCGGCCGCATCGCCTCGGGTCCCCAGAGCGGTCAACAACGCGGCGGCGGTCTCGGGCGTCACGCTCGAGACGGCGGCGGCGTAACGCTTGACGGCGTCGGGCCGGAGCGCCGTGGCGGCCAACTCGGCGGCCACGATCTGCAGGTATGGCGACGGTCCCTTGAGGGCCGCCAACGCGGCGGTCAGGCCCTCCGGAGCGCCGCAACCGGCCAGCAGACAGAGCGCCTCGCCGCGCACTGCCTCGGGCGCGGCCTTTGATCCCAGAACCTTGGAGGCAAGCGCCAGGCCGACCTTCGGCTGCTTGCCGGCGATGGCGGTGCGGGCGGCGGCAACCATGCCGTGCCAGCCGGGCAGCCCCTTGGCGGGCAGGGCGTTCAGCGCGGCGGCGGCCTCCGGCGTGGCGATCCTGGCGAGCGCCGCCACGGCGGCCTGAGCGACGCCGGCATCGGCGCCCTTGGCCAGCCCGGTAAGCGCGCCGACGGCCAGCGGGTCCCGGCGGTTGCCGACAGAGTTGATCACGCCGATCAGCGCGGGGCCCTTGAGCTTGGCCAGGCAGGAGCGCAATGCGGCGCCCGCCTCAGGGGCCGGGCAGCGCTCCAGGGCGTAGCGGGCGACGTCACCCAGCTTCTCGTCGGGCAGCAACGAGGCCAGCGCCGGCACGGAGCGGGCGGCGCCCACCATCCAGAGAATGCGGCATGCCTCCTGCTTTCCGGCGAACCCGGCCGAGGGATCCTTCAGCAGGGCCGCCAGCTTGGCCTCGATGGCGGCCATCTGGGCGGGCTTCCCCTGCGCGGCCTTCACAGACTTCTCGATGGCGGCGAGGGAGGTGCGGTTCTGGCCGTCGTACCGGGCCAGGCCGGCGTAGGGATCGTCCTGCGCCCGTGCGGCGGGCGCCAGGGCCGCCAGGGCCGCGGCGGCGCAAGCGATGCGGATCGCTCGGGTCATCTCATATCTCCTTCTCATCGCGGTCCGCCTACAGCCGCCACGGCGAACGCATGGGCGTGCGGAGCATGCGGTTCGCTGTGGCGTCGTTCTGGAAGCGCTCGGTCACCGGGTCGAACTTCAGCTTGCGGCCCAGCAGCATGGCGATCTGACCCAGGTGGCCGATGGAGGCCGACCGGTGTGCGGTCTCGGCCGGCGTGATGGTCTGCTGCCGGCTCTTAACGCAGTCGAGGAACTCGCGGTGGTGGCCGGGGCTACGGAAGAGGTTGGTCTCGTCGGGTCCGATCCGCTCCTGCAGCAGCGACTTCGGCTGGGCCTCGAGCCCGCCGCGGTCGACCCAGACCCAGTTGCCGTTCTCGCCGATCCATCGGGTGCCGCCGCGGATGCCCTTGTTGCCGCCGTTGGCCAGGTGCATCTCCACGCCGCCCTTGTACTTGCAGACGAAGTAGTAGGTGGTGGCCGCATCCCAGATGCCCTGGTCGGGGTACTGGCCCGTGCCCTCGATCTCGACGGGCCCGGTGTGGTCCCAGCCCATGCCCCAGTGGGCGATGTCGCCGTGGTGGCCGATCCAGTCCATCATCTGGCCGCCGCCGTAGTCGAGCTGCCAGCGCCAGTTCCAGTGCGTCCGCTGGTCGCAGTAGGGCGCCCAGCGGGAGGGGCCTACCCAGAAGTTGTAGTCGAGCTCCGGCGGGGCTTCCTTGAACTGCGTGGGGCCGCAGCCGCCGCCCGTCGGCAGGCCGACCTCGATGCGGACGACCTTGCCGATGCGCCCGTTGCGCACCAGCTCGCAGGCATAACGGAAATGCCCCTGGGAGCGCTGCCAGCTGCCGGTCTGCCAGATCCGACCATTGCGCTTCTGGGCGTCGGCCATATCGCGGCCCTCGAGGAGGCAGTGGGAGATGGGCTTCTCGCCGTAGACATCGTAGCCGGCGTTCAGGGCCGCGATGGCGGGGATGGCGTGCCAGTGGTCCGGCGTGGCCAGCGAGATGGCGTCCAGGTCCTTCCGCGCCAGCAGCTCACGGAAGTCGGCGTAGGCGCTGCATCCCTGATTGTTATAGTGGCGGTTCACAGTATCGCGGGCGCCGTTGAGGTGGTTCTGGTCCACATCGCAGACGGCCACCACCTGTGTGTCGCCCTGCCCCAGGAAGCCGCCCATGTTGCTGTTGCCCTGGCCGCCCAGACCGATGCAGCCCATGACGATCCGGTTGCTGGGCGCGGGTCGGCCGCCGAGCCCCAGGGCCGAGGCGGGCACGATGCTGAATAGCGCTGCGCCCGCGCCGGTCCGAAGGGCGCCGGCCACCAGGTCGCGGCGGCTCAGGCCCTGTTCGTTGTCCATGCAGTCTCCTCCAGATGGCCGAACCGTCCGGCCCGTTGTGAAGGCGTCGCGGCAACGTGCGCGGCGCCGGTCATCGTTACCAGTGTGCGGTCGACAGCGAAATCAGCGGGTCGCCGTCGGGTCCGAGGAACATCAGGGCCAGGCGGTAGGGCTCGTCGCACCGCACGGCCTTCACCAGCAGGGGCGTATCGCCCGCGGGCAGCTTCAAACTCGCGCCGGGCCCGCCCGACCAGGTGGGCCGGCAGGCCTGATGGCTGTGGACCTGGAAGACGAGGCGGCCCGCCACCCAGACCTTCGCGCCGTCGTTCGTATGGACCACCAGCCGCGTCTCCACCGCCGCGGGCACGCGCAGCACGAGCCGCGCATAGGCGACGCCGGGAGCGCCCTTGAAGTAGGCCTCCTCCAGCGGCAGTTCGGAGCCGGGGACCTGTAGCCGCGTCCATCCGACCAGCCCGCCCGCCCGGCTCAGGTAGGTCTCCTCAAGGCCCTGCTTGTCCTCCACCTCGTACCGCTTCTCGTAGCCCTCGCGCAGGGGCGAAGGGAGCGCGCCCACGGCCCACCAGCAGGCCCCGGCAGGAGCGGCCACGGTGCAGACGCGGGCTTCGCCCTCGTCCGGCGTGAGGGTGACCGTCAGAGTATTTACCGGCGGCATGGCGGCCGTGGCCGGGGCTCGCACCACGAAGCCCAGCCGAGCGGCGCGGCCCGGTGGCAGGTCCTGCCGGGCGCCCTGAGCGCCGGGAACGTGCACCTCCCAGCCCGCCGGCGCGGTCAGGGAGATGGAGCCTATGAAGCGTAGCGCCGACTGGTTGCGCACCTCCAGCATGAGCGTCGCCGGAACGCCGGGGTAGAGCGCCGGGCCGCGCTCGCCGAAGTCGGCCGCGATCTCGAACTCGCCGGCCCGGTAGATCGACGCCGTCCCCAGCTCCTCCGGATGTGTGGCGGCGAAACCGGGGTCCAGCGCAGGCATGGCGACCAAGGTTGGGGCCGCCACAATCGGCGGCGCAGCCACCACCGGCGGCGCGATGACCTCGGCGGGCGGAACAGCGTCATCCGCCGCCGGCGCCTCGGCAGCCGGGTCAACGCCCGCATCCGCATCCGGCCCGGCCTCAGGAGGCGGCGCATCGGCGATGTCGGGAACTACGACCGCCACGGGCTCGGGGTCAGCCGCCGCGACCGCCGTCACCTCCGAACCTCCTGCCGCCTCCGCGCCTCCTCGCGCCGAAGGCGCCGGCGGCACAGCCGCCACAGCGACGCACCGCTCAGCCAGCGCATCCGGCGAGTGCCCGTCGCCATCGGACCGGAGGCCCCAGCCCACCGGTAGCGCCGCGCCCAGTGAGGCGACCCACTCGGCGGGGAGGCCCGCCGTCCCCAGCGAGGCGCCCAGCAGCGCTCCCGCCAGCACGCCGTTGGGCATGGCGGCGCGCGCCAGCGCCACCACGGTCGCCAGTTGCGCGGCCGGTCCGCCGGGGCGGCTCAGGCCCAGTGCAACGAAGCCGAGGTTGATGCCCGCGTCGGCCAGATCGGCGTCGCCCATGCCCTGCAGCAGGGCGCCTCGGGCGGTGGCCAGGGAGCCCTCGGCGGGACCGGCCGCCAGTCCCAGCCGGAGGCCGAGGCGGACCCGCGAAGCCGGGGTCAGCGCGTCGATGGCGAAGCGGATGCAACTCAGCGGATCGGCGCCGATCATGGCCAGCGATACCATCATGGCCGCGGCGCCGGCGGCCTCGACGCCCTGCCCGGCGTGGTCGATGCCGGCGTCGCGCCGGGCCAGCCATGCGGCGGTCTGGGGCGCTCCCGGCGCGACCATACCCCAGAGGGCGGCCCTGCCCGCGGCGGCCACGCCGTTGGCGCAGGGGTTCCAGAAGTGGCCCGACGCCGGCGGCCTCAGCCCGCGCAACAGGTTGCTCCGCGCCGCTCCGAAGGCGTCCCAACGATACGTGAGGCCCTCCAGCCGAGCCTCGGCCAGCGCCGCCGGGCTGAGCGCGCCCCGGGCCGCCTCCAGCGCCCGAAGGCTCAGGCGCATGGCGTCGACGCAGGCGGAGGCGTGGGCGGCGACCATGGGCGAGGCGGGCTCGGGCAGCGGCTGGATATCCTCCTCGCCGTCGGTTGCGGCCGCCAGCGACCCGCCCATGGCGGCGCCGATCCAGGCGGCCTTGCATCGGTCTCGGATCTCATCCATGGGTCGGGTCATGTTTGGCTCCATCCTTGCCGGCTACTCCGGCAGCGGCTTGCCCTTGGTCTCCGGGGCGAGCATCAGTCCGACGACGCCGACAAAGTAGACGAAGGCTATGACGGTCGCCGCCTTTCGGAGGCCGATGGCAGGATCGCCTGCGTCAGCGAACTCCTTGGCCAGTTTGCCCAGCGTGAACGGCGCCGCTGCGGCCAGGATGCGGGCGCAATTGTAGCAGAACCCCACGCCCGTAGCCCGGAGCCGCGTGGGGTAGAGTTCCGGGAAGTAGACGGCGTACGCCGAGAAGGGCGCAAGGCAGAAGACGCCGACGATGAAGGAGAAGGCGTAGGCGCCGGTCACGCTGTTGAGGGACCAGAACGCCACCTGGACCGCGCCGAATGCCAGCGCGAAGACGCCCGCCAGGGCCGGCTTGCGCCCAACGCGCTCGCTTATGGCTGCGTACCCAATCATTCCGATGAATGCGCCGATGTTCTGTACGAGGAAGGCCTTGCTGGCCAGCTGGGTAAGGGCCTTCTTCACGGCGGCTGCCTGAGCGTCGGCCGGCAGAGCGGTGATCTCGGGCAGGTGTTCGAAGCTTGCCTTGAGTGCGCTCTTGATCAGGTCGGGCAGGAAGAAGCCGACGCCCCAAACCCCGCCGACGCCTGCCGTGGCCAGCAGCACACCGGCAATGGTGTTCCTGCACAGCTTCTTGTCCCGGAAGAGCGCGGCGATGCTCCCGATCTCGCCGCCGCCTTTGTTCTGGCCGGCTGCATCGTGCGCCTTCTGCCACTGCTCGGGCTCCCGTACGGAGCTGCGAATCCAGAGCACGAGCAGGGCCGGGACGGCGCCCACCACGAAGACGTAACGCCATGACACCGCGCTGAGCACCAACGTTACGACGGCCGCCATCATGTTGCCCACCGCCGACAGCGCCTGCAGAAGCCCCAGCGCCATGGGGCGCGACCGCGCGGGCCAGACCTCCGCGACAAGGGCGGCTCCTGCGGCGAACTCGCCGCCGACGCCCAGGGCCGTCAGGAACCGGCACAGGGCGTACTGCCAGGGGGTCTGTACCAGCGCGTTCAGGCCGGTGAATGTGGCGTAGATGAGGATCGTTATCATCATCGTACGCGTACGGCCCAGTCGGTCGCCGAGCATACCGAACAGGAAGCCCCCGGCCGCCCACCCGAGCAGGAAGATGGCCGTCAGTATTGGGCCGATCTCCTGGGCGGCGGTGGTCGGGTCAGCTACGCCGGGCCTGGTCATCAACTCAGTCAGCGACGTCAGGCGGACCAGGTTGAAGAGATGCTGGTCCATGGTGTCGAACATCCAGCCTAGCGCGCCGATGATGAGCACGGTCCAGGCATAGCGCGGCACGCCCTGGAACCACCGCAACCGCTTCGTCTCCGTCATGCCTGCCTCCAGCGCACCGTCAGCGGGCGCGCACACCCGCTCTGGGCGGGTCGATGAAGCTGCCGCAGACCTGCGCCACGCCGGCCGCGTCGGGCTCTCCGGCGTGCAGGTAGACGCGGTACCGGAAGGTCACGCTCTCGCCGGCCTCCACCACCATGTCGCCCGATCCCGCGGGCTTGCCCTTCTCGAAGTCATGGATGCCGAAGGGATTCGCCGCGAAGAGGCCGTAGGTGCGGACGTGCCACCAGGTCGGGAAGCGCGGGTTGGCGGGGTGGTCGGCCATGGCCAGGCCCATGGTCTTGCCCGCCACGGGGCCGTAGCAGTCGACCCACGGCGCACGGACACCCCAGGCCTTGGCGTCCATGACGCCCGTGCTGGTCACGATGTGCCCCTTGCCGCGGTCGACGATCATCTCATCCGGCAGGCGAACGCCGAAGGAGCCCTCCTTCGTGTCGCCGAAAGTGACCCTGGCCGGACCGGCGGTGAAGGTGACCACGAAGTCGAGCACGTCGCCCGGCGCGTAGACGGTCACCTCGCGGGCGTCCTTGCCGACCTTGACGCCGTCGGGACCGATCCAATCGGTGGCCGTGGAGAACCGCGCGAAGACCGGGCCGGACTCGACCTTCTGGGCGTCGGACAGGTCCACCGTACGGGCCTTGGTGCTGGTCTCCGACCAGTAGTCGCCGCCGTTCACCGCGCCGTGCGTCCACCAGAGGCCGCGGTGGTGCGGGTGGTCGGCCGACTCGCCCGCCACCTTGGCCAGCGGGTACTGGCGGCACATGAGCGTGCCGTCCGGGGCAAGGAGCGGATAGAGGTAGGGCTTGTTGGGCCCGGTGGAGGTGTCGTACTTCATCAGCAGGCGGTCGCCGGCCCGCACCTCGATGCCGCCGGCCACCCTGGCGGCCTTCATGCCGGCGGCCTTGGGCGCCTTGCCCGAGCGGGCCAGCAGGTAGACGCGCCGTTCGTCCTCGCGCAGGCCGTCCACCATCCAGACCGCCTCGTAGCCCCCGGCGACCTTGCGGACCTGCACGGGCGATGCCTCGCCGCCCCGGGCCTGGGCGGCCGTCGGGGCGTAGGGCAGCGTCACGCGCGCCACGGCGCGGCGGCATCCGTGCGCGCCCGCGGTGACCTCGACTTCGGAGCCGCCCGGCGCGGCCGCGGCGGCCACCGGCGCAAGAGCCAGAGCCGCCGACAAGAGGGAAAAGGGTCGCATGGCCATCTCCTTTGCCCCGTAGTTCGCCGGACGCCCGCGCAAATCCTGCGCCCGGCTGGATGAGAGCGCGGCGCGGGCGGCGGGGGCCGACGTGGCGGTATAACGTGTATGCAACCACGCCGGTACAGAGGGGCTGATCCATGTTTGAGCAAGCGTTCCGAAACGTCGATGATATCCTTCGCAAAGAGGCCGGCTGCACCACCGAGCTGGACTACACCGAGCAGAGCTCCTGGCTCCTCTTCCTGAAGTATCTCGACAGCCTGGAGCAGGACCGCGCCGACGAAGCCGCGCTGGAGGGTAAGTCCTACAGCTACATCCTCGATGCGCCCTACCGGTGGAGCGCCTGGGCCGCGCCGAAGGGGCCCGACGGCAAGCTCGACCACAACGCCGCCCAGACCGGCGACGACCTGCGCGATTTCGTGAACCTGCGGCTCTTCCCCTACCTCCACGGGTTCAAGCAGAGGGCCGCCGGCTCCAACACCATCGAGTACAAGGTCGGCGAGATCTTCGGCGAGATCAAGAACAAGATCCAGAGCGGCTACAACCTCCGCGAGATCATCGACCAGATCGACGAGCTGCGCTTCCGCTCGCAGACCGAGAAGCACGAACTCTCGCACCTCTACGAGGCCAAGATCCACAACATGGGCAACGCCGGGCGCAACGGCGGCGAGTACTACACGCCCCGCCCGCTCATCCGCGCCATGGTTCGCGTGGTCAAGCCCCGCATCGGCGAGCGCGTCTACGACGGCGCCGTCGGGTCGGCAGGCTTCCTCTGCGAGGCCTTCGTCTACCTCAAGGAGAAGGGCGGCCTCAGCACCAGCGACCTCACCACGCTGCAGTCCGGCGCCTTCTTCGGCAAGGAGAAGAAGTCGCTGGCCTACGTCATCGCGATCATGAACATGATCCTGCACGGCATCGACGCGCCCAACATCGTCCACACCAACACGCTCTCGGAGAACCTGGCCGACATCCAGGAGCGGGACCGCATGGACGTGATCCTGGCCAATCCGCCCTTCGGCGGCAAAGAGCGCACCGAGGTGCAGCAGAACTTCCCCATCCGCACCGGGGAGACGGCCTTCCTCTTCCTGCAGCACTTCATCCGCATGCTGAAGGCGGGCGGCCGCGCCGGCGTGGTCATCAAGAACACGTTCCTTTCGAACACGGACAACGCCTCGGTGAGCCTGCGGAAGCTCCTGCTGGAGAGCTGCAGCCTCCACTCGGTGCTGGACTGCCCCGGCGGCACGTTCCAGGGAGCGGGCGTGAAGACCGTGGTGCTCTTCTTCCAGAAGGGCGCGCCCACCCGCAAGGTCTGGTACTACCAGCTCGACCCCGGCCGGAGCCTGGGCAAGACCAACCCGCTGAACGACGACGACCTGGCCGAGTTCGTGCAACTGCAGGCCACGCTGGCCGACTCGCCGAAGAGCTGGAGCATCGACGCCGAGACCATCGACCGGAGCACCTACGACCTTTCGGTGAAGAACCCCAACGGAGGCGAGGAGGTCGTCCACCGAAGCCCGCAGGAGATTCTGGACGAGATCGCCGCCCTGGACGCCGAAAGCGCCGACGTGCTGGCAAGCATCAGGGCGCTGCTGTGAAGGAGGGGTGGCGAACTGTGCGGCTGGGGGAGGTGCTACGCCTGGAATACGGCAAACCCTTGGCTGATGCTGACCGAAAGGCAGATGGCCTGTATCCTGTCTACGGTGCGAACGGGGAGAAGAACCGCAGCGACAGGTGTCTCGTCGACAGGCCCAGCATCATCGTCGGGCGCAATGGTTCCGCGACCTGTACCAGCGCAAGGCGGCCGCTCTGGACGAGCTGAAGCAGGCGCTGTTGCACCAGGCGTTCGAGGGCGGGCTGTGAGGCGACGCTGTTGACGCCGCTGACGAGGCTGTTGACAACGGCGTCAACGCCGACAACGCCGTCCGCGGCGGGCGCAAGGTGGCCGCTCTGGACGAGCTGAAGCGGGCGCTGTTGCACCAGGCGTTCGAGGGCGGACTGTGAGCCGACGCTGTTGACGCCGTTGACGTGGCTGTCGACAACGGCGTCAACG
>JAPLCQ010000131.1 GCA_026392115.1 Armatimonadota bacterium
GTGAAGCTCTACGAGGACATCGCACGCTTCGGCCACTGCTACCTGCAGAAGGGCGTGTGGGAAGGCGGGCAGGTGTTCCCCGCCGCCTGGGTGGCCGAGGCCACGCGCAAGCAGGTGAACAACGGGTCGGACCCCAACAGCGACTGGGCCCAGGGCTACGGCTACCAGTTCTGGCGATGCCGCCACGACGCCTACCGGGGCGACGGCGCTTTCGGCCAGTACTGCATCGTCATGCCCGAGCGGGAGGCCGTGTTGGCCATCACCAGCGGCGTGGGCGACATGCAGGCCGTCCTGAACTGCGTGTGGGAGAAGCTGCTGCCGGGCATGGGGTCGGCGCCCGCCGCGTCCGTCGGGCAGGCCGAGCTGGAGCGCAAGATCGCCGGACTGGCCGTGCCCGCGCCCGCGACCGGGGCCAGGGCGGCCGAAGGCGTCGTCGGTCGCGCCTACCGGCTGGAAGCGAACCCGCTGAAGGCCGCTTCGGCCCGGCTGACGCGGGGCGCGCTGATACTGGAGGGCGAAGGAAAGCCGACCAAGATCTCCTTCGGGCTCACGCGGTGGGTCGCCGGCCGGGCCCTGCTCATGGGCCGGCCGGGAGCGCGGAGCGCCGGACGGGCCGCCTGGACCGCGCCCGACACGCTGACCATCAAGCTCTGCTTCACCGAGACGCCCTACGAGGAGACGCTGACCTGCACCTTCGCCGGGCGGTCCATCGCCATCGCGTCGAAGCTCAACGTCGGCTTCGGTCCCACCGAAGGCGCGACGCTCAAGGGCGTGGCGGAGTAAGGTCCGCGGGGCGCGGCGTCAGCGATCCTGCGTCGCGCCCGCCATGCCGGACCGGTCAACCGGGGCGCCGCCCATGCCGCTGAGCCCCTGCTCCAGCGTGGCCGGCTCCTCCTCGCGGATTTGCCGCGGCTTGCGGCCCATGATGTAGTCGAGGGCGATGATGTTCCTGGCCGTCAGGAACGGGCGGGTCTCCACTTCGCTTGAGCGGCCCCGCCCGGGCATCAGGCGGGCGATCGCCGCCTTCTGGGCCGGCGTCAGCACCTCTGCCAGAGCCCGCACGCGCCGTCCGGCCTCCTCGGGCTTCAGCTCCGAGGCCATATCGAGGTCGCCGATGATGTCGCGCACCCGCGCCAACTGGGCGTCGGTGAGGCCCATGCCCTGCGCCTGCTGGAAAACCGACAGCAGCATGACCAACCTGCCCAGTGCGATCCCCGGCTTGTGAGCCAGCACGGCCGCTCCGATCCGGGCGCCGGGCGCCGCTCCCGCAAGCGTGTCTTGCGGGCCCAGCCGCTGCCCGCGTGCGCCGGGACGCCGTGCGCCGTTCTGGCCCTGTCCCGCCCGTCCCGGCGCCGGCACGAGGAGCATGTGGGCGGCGAAGCCGATCACGCAACCTATGACCAGGCAGGCCAGGGCCGTAGGCAGGATCGGGCCCGCCTTGCGGACGGGCGGCGCGAAGGGCGTTATGGTCGCGCCAGGCTGCACTGCCGCGGTTCCCTGCGTCTGCTTCCCGGGCGCCTCCGCGCCGGGGGCGCCGGCGGTGGGCTGACTCTCATCGGTCATTGGCGGACTCCATACACGCGGGCAAATGGCCGCAGGTTGGTGCGGCGGTCTGATACTCTATCTGAACTTGGCGGCGTCGCGCAAGGATCACTTCTGCGCCCGAACCCATCGAAGGTTCCTGATGCGGTACCGGACGCGCGTCGTTCCGGCGTTGACGCCTACCTTGAGAGACGCCACGTCGGGCAGGTCCAACCGCTGGTTCGGGTCGTACTTGGACCAGACGGCCCCGTGGATCACGCTCTCCAGCAGGCCCACGGTCTTCACCCGGGCGCCCGGGGCGGGTTGCGGCATCAGGTCCACGACATAGCTGGCCCCATTGGCCTCGTCGAAGATGGCGCGGAACGTCCCGGCGCCCTCCAGCAGCTCGACATCGCAGGCGAGCGCGTCGGCCCCGGTCAGCGCGCCGTTGGGCTTGGGCAGGTCGAGCTTGGGGTAGGCCCACTTGTCCGCGCCGCCCGGCTCTGCATCGACCAGGATGCCGCCGTCGGCCTCCACGGTAACGCTCATGCGACCGTCGCCGGAGACCATCGACGACCATGCCGCCTGCTCGCCCGCGCCGCGCAGCGCCGGCCCGGCCAGCCCGGCAAGGGCGCTACGCTCAGGGGCCACGCGGAAGGCCAGCGTCGCCTTGCCCGCAGGGCCGAAGGCGCCCTCGACGCGGACCTTCTCAACGGTCCGAACCGCCCCGGCGCCGGTGTCGATGGTGAGGCGCACCTCGACGCGGCCCATGGGCGGGACGGTGAGCCGTTCGATGCTGGGCGTCACCTTCCAGCCGGCGGGACCGGTGGCCCGGAGCGTGCCGCTGACGGTCTTCGCTCCGAAGTTGTAGACGAAGACCGGGACCGACGGCGCGTCGGTGGCGGGCAGCTTGTGCGCCGAGACGCTCAGGTTCGCGCTGCCGTCGGGCCAGAGCGCCTGCAGCACCACGGAGGATGGCTTGCCCGCCAGGCGGGCGGGCGCGGGCGGCGCGGGCGTGGCCGACAGGGCGCCGGCGGCCGACACCGGCAGCAGCACGAAGCGGGGCGCCGCTGTCAGCTCGACCTCGCGAGCGGCGGAGGCCGGCCTGCCCAGATGGTCGTAGGCGGCCGTCGGCTGTGCGGGCAGCGCCAGCGTGGCGCGCCCCTCCCTGGCCCAGGCGACCACGACGACGGCGGGCTTGCCGTCGGGCTTCGCGGAGAAGGCGTAGGCCTCGGCCGGTGCGTCGAAGGCGCCGACACGCCCCAGCGGCTTCGCGTCGGCCAGCAGGCGCCCCACCGCCGCCAGGGCCACGTAGGCCGGGCGCGGCGTCAGGTCCTTGCGGACGATGCCGAACTGCGTCTGCCCCTCCACGTAGTGGCCGAGGATGAAGTAGTAGGTGGCGGCCGAGCCCTGGTGCAGCGATGCGGCGAAGACCTTGGCGATGCGTTCCGACTGGTCCCGCAGCGTCTCGTCGGTCAGCTCCTGCCGATCCGGCGACCCGGTGAACTGGACGGGCATGGCGCACTCGGTAACCCACATCGGTCTGCCGGCGGAGACGGCGCGGTGGTCGGCGTAGAGCCGCGGGTAGCCGGCGAGGCCCTCGTAGTGGTGCAGATTGTAGGTGTCGAAGTAGGGCCAAGCCATGTTGTCGGCCAGATCCTGGAGCTGGTTGCGGTTGTGGAACGCGAAGACGTTGAGGCAGGCCGTGGCGGCGGGATTGCCTGCCCTGACGCCCAGGTAGGAGGCCTTCTGGAGCGCGGCCATCTCGGCGCCGGTATGGCCGCCGAAGCCGTCGATGTCGGCCTCGTTCCAGGGCTCGAAGGCCTGGACCTTCCCAGCCCACCGCTTGGCCATGGCCTTCCAGAACCGGTAGGCGTCGCGCAGGTCGGGCGGGAAGCGCTTGCCCACCGGGCCGGCCCACGCGGGCGAGCCGTGCATCACCTGCAGCGACTGCAACCCCGCGCGGGCGGCGGCATCGGCCGAGGCGTCGTACTGGGTCGGGCCGGCGAAGGTCCCGCGGCTCGGCTCCATGTTGCCCCAGGTCAGCCGGTCGCGGGTGCGGTTCACCCCGGCCAGCGCGGCGAGGCTGTAGACGGCCGGCATACGGTCGGCCGGGTAGAACCAGGACATGGCGGTGTCGATGCAGATGGGCGACGTGGTCGGCGTCGGCGCCTTGAGGCGCGGGAGCACGGCCAGCGAGACCCAGTCGGCGCCCTCGCGCTCCAGGCGGTAGAAGCCCGCGTCGAGTTTGCCCAACGCCACGGAGGCGGCGGCTTCCACGGTCCGCAAGGTGCGACCCTCGTAGTCGGTGAGGCGCCACGACGACGACGACGGCGGGAGCTTGACGCGGGCCTCTTCGCCGACGAGGAAGACGTTGCCCGGTCGCTCGGGCAGGGGCTCCGGTAGGCTCCGCCGGACCTGCGATGCCGCGGCCGTCGCCATCGTCATCGCGGCCAGAACCGCACCTGCCGCCGGCACCCACGTCGCAACCATGGCCTCACCTCCAAAGCGCCTCTGCGCCACCTCCATTCTACTCGGCTCAGGCGTTAGGGTGCCTCAAACGGCTCGGGGCCGCCCCCGAAGTGCGAGGCGGCCCCGTGACGACTGCGGCGCAGGCCCCCTACTTGGTGACGACCATGGTCTGCGGCTGCGAGACCGATGCCGATTCCGGGTTGTAGTAGGGGTAGACCTTGCTCAGCGGCGTCTTGGCCTTGATGGGGAACTTCGCCTTGACCGCGTAGCGCAGCTCCATGCTGGAACCGGCGTCCAACTTGTCCATGTAGACGATGATCTGCCTGGCCGCCAGCGTGTACTTGGTGATCCGCTTGGCCTTCACGGCCTCGTCCAGCCCCTCGGTGACGACCGTGAAGCCGGGCGGGACGCCCAGGTCGATGAGCGGCATCTCGGCGGTCCGGTTGGTGTTGTTTCGCACGCTGACGGTCACGGCGGCCGTGTCGTTTTCGGCCAGGGTCGTCTTGTCGTACGCCACGTCGATGGAGAGCGGCCCTTGCCGTGCCGGTCCCTGCTCCAGTTGCGACCAGGGCACGAACCAGCGCGAGGCGATCTGGTAGAGCAGCGATCCGTCGCCGGAATAGGTGAGCTTCACGTCGGCGGCGTCGCCCTTGATGTGCTCGCGCAGGTCGATCTGGCGCATGACGTCGCTCTCTTCGGGCGTGATCTCCAGCGTGGCGGCCTTGGCGCCGTTGGCCCAGACCGTGACCGTCCCGCCCTTGTTGCCGCCCACGCCGTTGGCGCTGGCGAAGAGCAGGGCCTTCATGGCCCAGACGGTGCCCTGCGTGGTGGACCATGTGCCGAAGTTGTTCTTAGACTGCACCAGGTTGGTCAGCACCTTGGTCACGAAGCCGGCGTTGCGGCCCCACTTGGCCAGCCCATAGGCCGCCAGCCCGGTGGTCTCAAGGTCGGCGCTGTCGCGCTGGGCTCCGGTGAAGGTCTGGGCGCCGCCCTCCCACCAGGCCGCCTTGTCGGTCTGCTTGGCCAGGCCGATCAGCCGGTTGGCGATCTCCGCGGTGAAGTCGCCGTCGCGGTCGGTCTTGGTCATCAGGTTCAGGATCAGTGCCAGCGTGTAGGCGTCCTTCTCGCCCGCCGCCTTGCCGCGGATCAAATCCACGGCCGCGGAGACCTGCGGGCCCTTGTAGCCGCTTTCGGCCAGCGCCAAGGCGATGTAGGCCGCCGAGCGGAGCGCGCCGGTCTGGCGGTTGATGATCCCCTCGGCGATCCCCTGGCCGTCCTCGGGCCACGTGCCGTCGGCCTTCTGGCGGCCGGCGAGCCACTGCTGGGTCCGGGAGATGAGGCCGGGATCGACCTCATGCACCTTCGCCATGTCGCTGAACTCCAGCAGCCCGTAGGCGGTGAGCACCTGGTGGGCCGGATCGTTGCCGAACCAGGAGAAGCCGCCGCCCTTGCACTCGAAGGTGACCAGGCGCTGGTAGCCCGCGTTGATGAAGCCCTCGGCCTTCATCTGAAGCTCGGGGTTGATCTTCTTGGTGGCCTGGAGATAGTCGGTCACCAGCACGTTGGGATAGGTCGTCGAGCTGGTCTGCTCGAAGCAGCCGTTGGGCATGCGGAGTAGCCCGTCGAGCCCCTCGACCACCTGGCTGAACGCGCCGGGGTAGAGCTTGACCCAGAGCGCGTTGGCTCCGGGCACGGCGCCCTTGGGGAACGTGACGGTCTTGCTCACGTCGCCCTCCAGCCGGTCGTTGATGCTGCCGTTGAACTCCTTGCCGTCGGGCGTCACGTCGATGGAGCGCATGATGGCGTCGGAGAGCTTGGCGCCGCGGGCCACGACCTTCAGCGTATGGCGGCCCAGGGCGGTGACGGTGATGGGGAAGCTCGTGGACCGCACCTCGTTGCGCTGCATGGTGACGGTGCGCGTCGCCGATCCGTCCAGCTTGAACCAGGGCTGCTGCTCCAGCGTCAGGGTCACTTCCTGGCTGCCGGCCAGGTAGTTGTAGATGGCGACCGGTATCTCCACCCGGTCGTTCTGGGTGAGCGAGACCGGCAGGTCGATGTCGACGAAGAAGTCCTGGAACGCCTTGATGGCGGCCGTGGCGCTGCCCAGTTGGCCCTGTGCGCCGTTGGCCAGCATGCTCATGCGCCAGGTGGTGATCGAGTCGGCCATCGGAATGCGCAGTTCGGCCCTGCCGTTGTCATCGGTGATGACGGCCGGGTTCCAGTACATGGTTTCGGGGAAGTACTGTCGGACCCGGGGCTCGGCTGCGCCGCCTCCCGCGGGACCGGCCGGTTTCGAGGCTGCCGTCTCCGCCTTGTCGGCCTTCATCATCACCGCGGCGCCCCTGGCAGCGGGCGCCATGGCGTCGGCCACCGCGAAGCGCTCTTCCATCTCCATGCCGCGGCCGCCCATCATGCCGCCTCCGCCCACGCCGCCCTCCCTGCCGAATCCGAACTGCATATTGCGCCGACGGACCGGCGAGGCGCCCAGGACGTCGTCCACCGTTCCCCACTTGCCGTCGGGACCGGCGGAGCTGAGCGCGAACCAGCCGTTGTACGTCTTGTTGCCGTAGAGCTCCACCTTGTAGTCGTGGCCCCACGGGTCTTCGATGTCCTTCGGCCGCAGGTAGCCCTGATCGACCAGCCGCTGTAGCCCCTCGTCGATGGTGAGCCAGGAGCCCGTCGACCTCTGGTGCTTCTGGACGGCCTGCTGGACGCGCGCCTGGACTCGCCCCATCTCCACGACCCGCTTCTCGCGCACGGCGGCCCAGCGGATGAGGTAGGTGTTCACACGGACGTCGAACCCGTCGCCCTTGGGCGCCGAGGCCAGCAGCATGGCCGCTGCCCGCTGTCGGGTCGGCTCCGGCACGGGGGGTTCGTCGCCTCGGACCACCAGTCCCGAGGGGCGCAGGCCGTGGATCTCGTAGCGCGGCTCCATCAGCTCACGCTCCAGCATGAAGTAGACCTTCTCCAACCCCGGCTGCAACTCGGAGAGTGCGAAGACGCTCTCGTCCACGATGGCCAGCCCGATGGCGGCGGCGACCGGCTGGTTGGCCTTGCTGCGGACCGCGAACTTCAGGAGGGCGTCGGCGCCGGGGCGGTACTCCTGCCGGTCCGCCGAGGCCGTGACCACCAGGTCATCCGCCGGCGACACCACCACGGTACGCGAGTCGCGGATGATCTCCTCGGAGGGCATGATCTTGTACGCATGGACCTCCACGGTGCCGGTCATGTCGTTGGTGACCGGGATGGAGAGGCTGACGCGGCCGTTCTGGACCGTCTCGGCTCGGGTCAGGATCGTCTGCTTGTTGCGGATCACGTCCACGTAGATGGCGCCGCCCCGGGCGGTGGCCATGGCCGTCACCTGCAGCGTGTCGCCCACCTTGGCCAGTGTCTTGTCGGTGCGGAGGAGGACGGCCTCCTTGGCCGAGTTGGTCGTCAGGCTCAGGCGCGATGTGGCGGCGAGACCATCGACCGAGGTCGCCTTCACGGTGACGGTGACCGGACCGGGCTTGGGCGTGAACTGGTACGTCGCCAGGCCCAGGCTATCGGTGGTCAGCTCCAGCGGAGAGCCGTCCTGCGAGGTGCTGACGGCCAGCGTCGCCCCCTTCACCGGCGCACCGTCCGGCGTTCCGCAGGCGATGTAGACGCGGTTCGGCAGGCCAGGCACGGGCTGGGGAGCCTCCGGCGCCATGGCGATCAGGATGGGGTCCTTCACCACCGGTACGGAGCGCGCCTGCATCTGCAGGTGGTCGGCGGTATCGGTGACGCGCGCCTGGAACTCGGCCACGGCCTTGCCCTGCTCGAAAGGCTGGCCCACGAACGACTCCGGCAGCTGGTAGTCGAACTTGTAGGCGCCTGTCGCGTCCGTCTTGCCCTGCAGCTCGGCCAGCTTGGTGACGCCGATGTCGATGGTGTTCACGGTCACGGAGACCTTGCCGCCGGCCACGGGCTTGCCGAAGAAGTAGTCGGTCTGGACGGTACCCTTCACGGTCTCGCCGGGCAGGTAGTAGGGCTTGTCGGTGCTGATGGCGACCTTGAACTTGGGGAGCACGTAGCGCTCCACGCGCACCTTCTTCTCGGCCTGCCCGCCCGCCAGGATGGCGCGGAGGGTGA
This sequence comes from Armatimonadota bacterium, assembly GCA_026392115.1. GTDB lineage: Bacteria > Armatimonadota > Chthonomonadetes > Chthonomonadales > CAJBBX01 > CAJBBX01. The sequence continues at coordinate 8,107 of JAPLCQ010000131.1, forward strand.
AGGTGCCCATGTTCACTTCGTCGGCCAGCGCGAAGTCCGTCGCGGCGACCCCGAAGCGCGAGAGGTCGACACGCTTCTTGAAGACCTTGTTGCCGCGGGAATCCTCGACCTCGAAGGTGAGGGGCTGGTCGGCAACCGCGCGGCGGTTCGCCTTGTCCAGCGCCAGGGCGCGGAGGTGGATCGTCTGGCCGGGCTGGTAGAGCGGCTTGTCCACGGTGAGCAGTATCTGCTCGGCCTGCTGCAGCTCCACGCGCTGCGTGACGGTCTCTCTGCCCATCTCCGCGGCCACGGCAACGGAGAGCTGGTAGGAGCCCGCAGCCGACGACGGCGCCGCGAAGTGCGCATCCAGCGTGCCCAGCGCCGTGGTGGCGCCGGCGAAGAGGCGCGACGCCGGTCCGGGCTTGCCGGCGGCGTCCAGCCGGGCCAGGCTCATGCCGACATCGGCGCGGACCGGCTTGCCGGTGCGATGGTCCAGCACGATGACGCGGAGTGCGGCCGGTCCGCCGCGCAGCCACCGGGTCTGACCCAGCACCTGCGTCTCCAGCGGAGAAACGTCCCAAGCGGCGGCGGCGGCCTTCTCGGCCTGCACGGCATAGGCGCCGCCCACCCCTACCGCCGCGGCCAGGATCAGCGCGGCGAACAGGCCCAGTAAGCGTTGCATGGCGGTAACCCTCCTCGGGGGGAATACACAGGGCTGCGCGCCCCGACGGAGGGCGCTCACCGGGTTAGACGACGCAACCGAGGCGGATCACTACCCGCCCAACTCCCCAACCCCGTCGACAACACCATCAACAACCTCAACGCGGTCCTGCGCTTCACGGCGCCGGGCCGCGCCGACTCGGGCCGGCCCCGCGCGCCGGGGCTTGACACTTATCCCACTGTGTAGGATAATGACGGTGGGGCAGGGCCTATGGCGGTTGAGTTCGTCGAGACGACCATGTTTGCCAGTCACCGGGACGCGCAGTTCGGCGATCCCGAGTCGTTTCGGATGCTCCAGTGCGATCTGGTCACCAATCCGAGACGTGGCGACGTCATCCCTGGGACCGGCGGGCTACGTAAGCTACGGTGGGGCGACGTCTCTCGCGCGAAGGGCAAGCGGAGCGGGCTCAGGATCATCTACCTGTACGTGGAGCAGGCCGACAACATACTGCTCCTGGCGGCATATGACAAGAGCGTCGCCACCGACCTCACGCCGGAGGAGAAGCGCCGGCTACGCGCCTATGCTGATGCGTATCGAGACGCACTGGCCCAACGAAAGCGAACGTGACATGAGCGAATCGAAGCAGGGCGCCCGCGTGGTGGACGACCTACTCGCCGGACTACAGGAGGGCCTTGCGTGGGCGCGCGGCGAAACCGACCTCCGGGTATCGCGGCTCGATCTACCCGCGCCGCCGCCCGCGTACACGCCGGAGCAGATTCGCGCCATTCGCGGCAGGAGCGGACTGAGCCAGGGCCAGTTCTCGCTCTATCTGAGCATCTCCGCCAAGACACTGCAGTCGTGGGAGCAGGGCCTGCGCAGGCCCAGCCCGATGTCGTCGCGCTTCCTACAGGTGATCGACCAGGCCCCCGACGTCCTGCTCCGGCTCCCGACGCGCCCCGCGCGCTGATCACCGGAGCCCCATCGACAACACCATCAACAACCTCAACGCGGTCCTGCCCGTGACCTCACTCGCCCTCCTTGGCCCGCTTGTCGCTGCCCGGCGCCTGTGCCGCTACCTGCCCGCCTTGCGCGGCTCCTCCTTCGTCACGCGGAATGCGGGGTTGTTGCCGGTCACCACGGCGCGCCGCCCGATCTTGCTCACCACCGTGCAGGGCGCCTACCCCATGGTGTTGGCCAGCGTGGCGCGCGAGCGCTCGCCCTCCAGCCGGGCCAGGAAGCCGCCCTGGTTCAGCACGCAGCCCTGCACCGAGAGCCGTCCCCCGCCTTGCAGGAAGCAGGGCGCCTGCTTGGCGTGGAGGGCCCACTCATGGATGTTGCAGGCGCTGAGCGACAGGGAGCCGTCCTGCACCTCGAAAAGCGTGCCCGGTACGGCCCAGAAGTTGCAGTTCACCAGGGCCACGTTGCCCGTGTTGCCCGCGCGCAGCAGCACGCCCCGGCTGTTGGGCGAGGCGCCGAATGGCGCGAACTCTCCGTTGGTGACGCTGACGCCGATGTTGAAGCTATCCTCCACGTCGATGCCGATGGCCACGCAGTCGGCGCCGATGCCCACGAAGTTGCCGTTGGTCGCGCCCGCCGGGTAGGTGGTGGCGGGGTCGGGCTTGGTCTCCTTCGCCCGGTAGAAGCGGTAGCCGGTCTGGTAGCCGTAGCAGAAGGTGTTGAGGCAGTATTGCCAGTCGCTCCGGCCGAACTCGAACGCCACGCCGTGCGCCTGCACCCACGCCCGCATGGGCTTGCCCAGCGTGAAGTAGGGCCAGAGGTGTACGTTCTCGATCCGCACGATGTCGTAGCAGTGATCGACGTGGAGGCCCACCCGCAGCGGTTCGCCCCAGACGTTGCGCACCATGGCCGCGTGCGAGGCGTCCAGGTCGATGCCCTGGTAGGCATTGAACAGGAACAGCTCCTCGATGCGCGCGCTGTGGCCGCCGCTGACGGCGTAGGGGTAGGGCGTGGGTTCCGCGGCCTCGGGGTTCTGGTCCGGGTACTCCATGACGAAGCCCGTGAGCGTGGACTTGCCTCCCGAGAGGGCCACGCAGGCCGGGCCGTCGGCGCGACCCTTGCCGCCGGTCACGAGCAGGATGCTCCCGGAGCGGCCGCCCGGACCCACGAAGTCGCCCCTCAGCGTGGTCGAGGCCGGCACGTGGATCGAGCCGCCGATCCGATACCGGCCCGCCGGCGCATGGACCGTGCGTCCCGGCGTCTTGCCCGCGGCGTCCAGGGCGCGCTGGAAGGCGGCGGTGTCGTCGGCGATGCCATCGGCGCGGGCGCCGAAGTCCGATACGCGGAGCGGTTCGCAGCCGAACGCGGCGCAGCCGGCGGTCAGCGCGGCGAGGCTGAGAACGGCGGCAAGGGCGGACGGCATGGCTGGACCTCCCGGCCGCGTCTGGGTGGCTACGCGGCGCTGCGCTACGTTCGGGGCCGGCGCGCCCGCTTCCTGCCCACGCGCCTGCGTGGCGGGACGAGCGGGGCATCCGATCCCTGTCCGTCAGAGGTGCAGTCGCCTGATGTCGTTGGCTGCGTTGGCCGGCGGGTTGAGGCCCTCCACCCGGAAGACCTGCCGGCCGAAGCCGCTATAGTGCAGCCGGCAGTAGACCTCGACCGACTCTGTCGGCCTCGGTATGGCCGGTACGGTGAATCCGGGTCTCAGAGTGGATCGGAAGCCGGGGGCCAGAGGCGTCCGAGCCCGCTCCGCTTCGATGAGTCCCCTGAGGCTCGCCTCGGCGCCGTCCGTCAATGGGAAGTCTCTGAACCCCATGCCTGCCGGGAACGCAACCCGCACATGCGCCACAGAGGCGCGATGGTCGATGCCCTGGTACGGGCTGCGCGCATCCACGGTTACCCACCCGTCACATGACTCCTCCGTCCATACGTTGAGTCGCGACCAGTTGGAGAACACCACCGCCATGATGGTCAGGATCACCACCCGTACGATGACCCGGGCGATTGGGGGAGCGTCCGAAGGCGGACCGTTGAGCGACCTCACGATTGCCGCCGCACGTTTGGCCCTGCTCGGCGGAATGGCCTTGCCGCAACCGCCGCAGTAAGCCTCGGACTCCCGCGCGGGCCGACCGCACGAGGCGCACCGGGTTGGTCGCATCACCATCATTGGAGTGCTCCCCCGAGCGGCAGTGGCGCCTGCGGCACGCGCATGTTAAGGCCTCCTTCCGGACCGGTCGTGCCGCCCCCGGAGCGCGGGGCCAGTTGCTGCGGCGGCCACGATCGGGGCGGCGATTAGCGCCGATGTGAGCATGATCACCAGCGCGCTCTCATCGCTGCACGAGATCGCGAGGGCCGTGGCAACCGACATAAGGGCAAACAGCAGGGAAAGGCCGGCGGAGAGCGGCATCCATACACTGAACCGGAGGGCCGGCGCGATCGCCGCGAAGGCGAAGCCACCGGCCAGCGCTCCGGCCGCGGCGACCAGCGAGCCCCAGAGCCACAGGCCGAGGCTGAAGGCCACAACCATCGCGCCGAGGAGCCCGGCAGTGAGAAGTGCGACGCCCGCAGACACCGCAGCGAACGCTCGCTTCCGGGATGTCTGCGGCCGCCCGGGGCAGGCCGTTGCCTCATGCATCGCGTCCTCCTTCATGGGCCCATCAGGGCCCCGCATACCAGCAGAGCGAACGTTCCGAAACCCGCCGCAGCGATCGTCAGCAGCATCGCCATGCGCATGGCGAAGGGCCCGGTTCTGCCGAATCCGGTCGCCAACGCAAGGTCGATCGCCACAACCGCGGCAAAACCCGCGCACGCTTGTTCCAGGGTTACCATGCTCGCACGATGGGCAACGGCGACGCCTGCCGCCACAAGCGCCAAATGCGTGACCATGGAGAAGGCGACACCTGCCGCGACCTGCGCCGCAACCGGCCAGCCATGCGATGCCGGCCTACTCGGCGCCGCCATCCGCGCTCTCCTCGCCTCGCACCGCCAGCATGAACAGGCTCGCGCCCGCTGGGCCGAAGAAAGCCCCGACCCATCCGCCGAGGATGATCGGCGCCGCCATCAGGGCGGCGCATGCCCCCGTTGCACATGCCGGCAGGGACACGTCGCCGCGGCGCCTCTGTACGATCCAGACCGCGATCCAGGCCACGACCAGCTCGGCCGTGTAGACACCGACCAGCGGGTCCCCGAAATCCGGGCCCGTGTAGCCGCTTCCCAGCTCGTAGGGCGATGTGGCGAACGCCAGGTACATGTATCCGGTGAACCCAACGATGGAAGCCGCGGCACAGATAGCCGCGGTCGCCATCAGGCTGCCGAGGCAACCGCAACCCGCGCTGCCGATCGTACGCCGCCGCGTAGCCATGCGTTTGGCCCTCCGCGCATAAGTCTACGACTGTCTGCTCGCGGGCGCAAGGGGACTAATGACCTATTCCGACCGACGGAGTCTCACCCCGGTGTCGTGACGGGCGGGTACACTGCCGGTGCCGCCAGCCGGCAGACCGTCACCTGTAAGGAAGCCCCCGTGCCACTCATCGATACCGCCCAGATGCTCCGCGCCGAGCGCGCGGCCGGTCGCGCCGTCGGCGCCTTTGAGCCCTACAACGTCGAGCAGATGGTCGCCGTCATCGAGGCGGCCGAAGCCGAGCGCGCGCCGGTCATCGTCCAGCTATGGGCGGAGGTCATCGAGACATTCGGCTTCCCCGCCCTCTGCGCCGTGGTGCGCGAACTGGCGGGCCGGAGCTCGGCCATGATCTCGCTGCATCTGGACCATTCGGACGACGACGCGCTCATCGACGCCTGTCTGGAGAACGGCTTCAGCAGCGTCATGTTCGACGGCTCGCGCCTGCCCTATCAGGAGAACCTGGCTCGCAGCCGCGACGTGGTGCGCCGCGCCCGCAAGGTGGGGGCCTCGGTGGAGGCCGAACTGGGCATCGTGGGCAACATCGCCGAGTACGCCACCGAGGAGGAGGCCCACGCGGCCGTCCAGGCCCTGCTCACGACGCCCGAGCAGGCCGCCGAGTTCGTGCGCGAGACCGGCATCGATATCCTGGCGCCCGCCGTGGGATCCATCCACGGCTGCAGTCTCCCCTTCGCCCGCCTCGACGCGCCGCGCATCGCCGCCATTGCCGAGGCCACTGGCGTGCCGTTGGCGCTGCACGGAGGTTCCGGCGTGGGTGAGGAGCAGATTCGCGCCGCCATCGGCGCCGGCATCGCCAAGATCAACGTCGACACCGAGGTCCGCCAGGCCTCCATTGCCACCCTGAAGCAGGCCGTTGCCTCTATCGGCTCGGGCCCCCAGGAGCCGCCGGACTACGCCCGAGTCCCCCGCGCCGTCCGCGTCACCACCCGAGAGGCCGTAGCCGCCCGCATCCGCGCGATGAGGTAGGGGGGCCATACGGTAGTATTCCTCCAGCACCGGCGCGGGTGCGGGCAGTTCGCGCCGGGCCTGGAGGGGCGCATGAACGGTCGACTGGGCAAGGCGGGCGCCGCGGCGGCGGTGACGCTGGTCATGGCGGTTGTGATGGGCCGGACCTCCGCGCAGACGATGACGTCGGCGCCGTGCGGCGTGGCTCCCCGGATCGACGGCGTTCGATCAGCGGGCGAGTGGGACAAGGCCGCCGCCACGCCCGTCGCGCTGAAGATGGTCGACGGCAAGGGCCGTCCGGGGCGCGTCCGCAACGGCGAACTGCTGGTGATGAACTCGCGCGCCAACCTCTACGTGGCCTTCCGCATCCCCGACGCCGCCCGTGACGCCTCCATCTCGCCCATCAGCGCCGACCTAGCGGTTCTCTCCTTCTGCCGAGGCGAGGAGTTGGCCGCCGGCGACGACAAGCGCGTGGTGACGCACGGCCAATGGGCGGACAAGCACCTCCTGGCCCCCGGCAAGGACGCCGACGATACCCGCAAGGACGGCTCTGCGGCCATGCGCTGGAGATCGACCGGCGGCGGAGAGAGCTTCGTCGAGTGGCGGATTCCGCTGAAGTCCGGCGACGACTGCGATGTCTCGGCGGAGCCGGGAGCCCGGCTGCGGTTCAACCTGATGTACGCCGACAAGTTCAGCGCCACGCTGGCGGAGACCGAGTTCGCCTGCGTCTTCGCCGGCGACATGGATCACGCGAAAGGATGGGGGACCATCGCCTTGGCCGACACCACAGTGACAGAGGCCCCGGCCCCGGCGCCGGACTGGATCGCCGCGCTCCTGCCGCACACCGGGGCGCCGGACCGGCTGGAGCATCGACTGAGCCGCGTTGATGCCGGCGAGATCGAGGTGAACGGCCACAGCGGCGGGGTGGCCACGGTGGATCTGACCTATCCCGGCATCCGCGGCGCCGTGGAGAAGGCCCAGGCCCGCATCTTCCTTCCGCCCGTCCTGGCCGAGAACCCCGGTGTCCGGGTGCCTTTGGTTCATGTCGCCGGGTACGAGATCGACGACGCCGGCGCCGCGGGCCTGCTCGCCAGGGGTTGGGCCGTCAGCACCATCCATGCCCATCCGCTGAACCCGCTGGGGCGGGGCGTGAACCTGGACCGGGCCGTACTCCACGCCGCCGCCCGCCTGCCGTTCGTCGATGCCCGGCGCGTCAGCATCCAGGGCGGCAGCGCGGGCGGGTGGATGACGCTGATGCTGGCCGCCGACGCCTTCCCGCTCATCTGCTCGCTGCCCGACGTGCCCGTGATCCATGCCGGCTACAACGCCGACTACATCGCACGGAACCAGGTCTACGCCGTTGCGGCGCCCGGCTCCGACAAGCCGCGCATGTTCTTCCTCCAGGCGGTGGGCAGTATCATCGACCAGATGAAGCCCCTCTATGGAATGCCGTTCGATGGCAAGGAGGCGCTGGGCTACTCGCCTCTGGCCCACTTGGACACGATCACGGCTCCCATTCTGCCGGTCTTCACCACGGCGGACATGCTGGTGCCGATCGACCAGGTCGGAGCCGAGTACGTGCAGCCGGTGGATGCGGCGCAGTTCCCGGCCGGGTACTCCTTCGCCATGACGGAGCGCATTGCCGCCCACAAGGGCGCGAGGACGTTGCTGGCCGCGTTGCCCGAGGGTGTGCGGCAGGTCGAGGTGGTGAAGGCCGCCCCGGGTCAGGCGCGTCTGGGCCCCGATGGCGCGGCCCTGGGCGCCGGACAGCCATGCAAGCCGAGCTTCTCCAAGTCGAAGACCTGGAGCATCGTTATCCTCGATGAGGGGCCCAAGGAGCCCGGCGTGGGCCACTTCAAGTACGCCTGGTCGATCGACCATGAGCCCTTCCGCGCTTGGGCGATGGGCCGCGGCGTGCAACCGGAGCAACTCACGGCGGCCAAACTGGAGCGGCTGATGATGCGCATGCTGGGCGAGACGTGGAGGCCCTTCGCGGTACAGGCCGGCGGCGCCCAGAAGCCGACCCCGGCCAACCAGCTCGACTATCCCGAGGCGGAGCGGGCCGATGTCCTGCTGGGACTGGCGGCCTATGCGGAGGAGGACGCCTGCGCGTCGAGGCTGGCGGCGCTCTACGCCAAGCTGCCCGTCCGGCTCAGGGCGCTGGGCCGCAGCCTGGGCGACGGCTCGCCGGGATCGGTCAGGGCCACGCTCCGCACAGTGGCCGAAGGGCGCCGCTAGGCGGCGCCGGGGCGGTGGGGAGGCGCACTCATAGAGGGTATAAAGAACCGACGCGAACGGGCAGGGACGCCGGTCCGCGGTCAGGAGTTGCGCCAATGCAGCAGCTTACAAACGAGGCCAACCCGGACCCGGAAACCACGCCGTCCAAGGGGCACAAGCAAGCGGCCTTCCTGGCCGCCCGGTCGAAGCTGCAATTCGCCCTCGAAAGCCTCCTCGATGCGGCCATGCGGATTCCCGGCGCGGACTCCGGCGGCGTCTACGAACGCATGCCCACGGGCGCGCTCCGGTTGATCGCCAGCCGGAACCTCAGCGAGACCTTCCTCCTGGGTATCCCCGAGCACAGCCCGGAGAGCCCGCAGGCCCAGATCGTCAGCGCGGGTGAGCCGCTCTGGTTCGATTGGGAAGGCCCCGAGACCTGTCCGTGGCCCGGCAACATCGCCGAAGGCCTGCGGGCCCTCGCGTGCATTCCCATCCGTCACAACAAGGTCGTGGTGGGCGCCCTCAACCTCGCCTCGCATTCGATCGACCGCTTCGACGAGACCACCCGCGCCCAGGTCCTTGACCTGACCCAGGCGGCGGGCATTGCCGTGGTTCAGATGCGGCATCAGGAGCTGCTCGAGGGCAACCTCCGCAAGCTGTTCGACGTAATCCCCGAGTGCCTCTTCATCGTCAACCCCGAGGGTGCGATTATCCACGCCAATGCCTCGGCCGCCCGGACGCTGGGCAGGAGCGTCGAGGACCTCCTCGGCACGCCTGCCCTGGACCTGCACCCGCCGGAAAGGATGCAGGAAGCCACCTGCATCCTGCAGGGCATGCTGGACGGCACGCAGGAGACATGCCTCGTGCCGATCCTTGCGGTGGACGGGACCCTCGTGCCCGTGGAGACCCGGGCGGTAACGGGCGAGTGGGATGGCCAGCCCGCGCTTATCTGCACTTCGCGCAACATGAGCGAGAAGCGTCGGATGGAGGAGGACCTTCGGCACAGCCGCACGCTGCTTGAGATGGTCGTCGAGCACTCCGACGTCGTGGCCTACGCGTTGAACCTCTCAACCAACCGGTACGAGTACATGAGCCCGGCCATCGAGCGCCTGCTGGGTTACCCGGTCCAGCGATTCCTCGGTGAACCGCGGATGCGGCTTCTGGACCTGGTCGTGCCGGAGGATCGCGAGGCATCCATGGCGCCCATCCTGGCGGCCACCGAGTGTGGCGAGGATCGGGGCTCGATGGAGTACCGTGCGCGCGCCGCCGACGGGAGTTGCCGCGTTCTGAACAACCGGTTCGCGGTGCTTCGCGACGAGGACGGCGTGCCCCGCTACCGCACCGGAACCATCCAGGACATCACCGAGGAGCGCGCCGCCGAACAGGCCCTGCGCGAGTCCGAGGCGCGCTTCCGCCACATCGCCGAGGAGAATGAGCGGCTCCTGAGCCGAAGCCGGGAGGACGCGTCGGCCCAGGCGCGGCTCCTCCACGAGGTGAACCACCGGGTCAAGAACAACCTTTCGGCTATTCTGGGCATGTTGGAGCTGGAGCGGCAGGCCATGGGGGCCGTCGAGGACGCATCGCGATCCGAACTGCTCGGCGACCTGGCCGGCCGTATCCGCGCCATGTCCGTGGTCCACGGCATCCTCTCCGCCACCGCCTGGAAGGCCCTGCCGATCCGCGAGCTTGTCGACCAGATCGCCAACTCCTGCGCCGCGATCATGCGTCCGGGCCTGCCGCCGCGGCTCACCGTCGCGGGCGACGACGTGCGGACACCGGCCAAGCACGCGTCCGCCATCGCGCTGATCCTCAACGAGCTTACGACCAACGCGTTCAAGCACGCCGACGCAAGCCCGCTCCATATCGATGTTGATGTCCGCGGCGACGCGGCGGACGTACGGCTGGTGTTCCGCGACAACGGACCGGGCTTCCCTTCGGAAACGCTGGCCGGTGAGCGCTGGAGCGTGGGCCTGCATGTCGTGGAGACGCTCAGCCAGATCGACCTGCGTGGTAGCATGAGCCTCCGGAATGACCGGGGCGCCATGGTTGAGATTCGGTTCCCCATCGCGGGCGCCGGCGCCATGGTGGGAGCCACTCTCCGATGACGACGGTTGCGGGTCTGCGCGTGCTCGTCGTCGAGGACGAGGGGCTGGTGGCCGTGATGGTCGGTCGGATGCTGCAGCGTCTGGGCCATTCGGTCGTCGGCTACGCTCCCGACGGCGCGGCGGCTCTGACGATGGCGGCGCAACACAGGCCCGACCTCGTGCTCATGGACGTGGACCTGCCCGAAATGGACGGCATCGAGGTGACCCGCAGGCTCACCGAGAGCGCCCCGACCCCCGTGGTGGTCCTCACGGCGCACCAGTCCACCGAACTGGTGCAGCGCGCCGCGGCGGCCGGAGTGGGGGCCTACCTGACCAAGCCGCCCAGCGAACAGGCCCTGGCGCAGGCCATCCCGATCACGCTCGCCCGTTTCGCCGATCTCGTCGCGCTGCGCGCCGCGCTGGCGGAGAGGGATGCCGCCCAAGAACCAGTGGCAAGGCTGGAGGGAATCATCCCCATCTGCTCGTATTGCCGAAGAGTACGGGATAGCCGCGACCGGTGGCAGAAGCTGGAGACGTACATCGCGCGCAACACGTCGGCCTCGTTCACGCACTGCATATGCAAGGGCTGCGAGGCGCAGGTCATGGAGGATCTGGGCTCGGCCTGAACAGGCGGCGCCAGACGATCCCAAGTAGGTTATTGTTTGTTCAGTGCTCAGCTACCTGGCGGGCTGGAGGCTGTCGCATGCATCGTTCTGATCGGAGGCGTCGCAGACGCCGTGTTGTCGCGCCGGAGGTCCAGTGCCCCCGGTGCCTCTATGTTGCGGCTCACCTTCGCGGCGGCCAGCTTCGGCGCGTCTTCCGGTGGCTGCTGCTCGCGGTCGTCGGCGGCATCTTTCTGGTCGATCTGTTCAACGGGGAGCGGCGGCTGATCAGCAACCTGACGACGGCCGCTCCCGAGCTGGGCATGCTGGCCTTGGGCGCCCTCTTCCTCCCAAAGCCCCGCCTCTACTGCCAACGGTGCGAGCAGCAGAAGGCCAAGAAGAAGTCCGACGACGCCGGTTCGGACGGCTAACGCCCGTCCGGCACCGGGCTGGTGCGAACCAGTTGCAGCCACTGGTCCATCAGAATCTCACCGGTCATCTCACCCAGGCTGACCGCCGAGACGTACTTGTAGCGGTCGAAGCTCTTGTAGTCCACGCGTGACAGGATGTAGCCGAAGGCCTCGTTCGTGAGCCCGAAGAGCAGGTTGTGCCGCCCCCGCATGTGCCGCTTCGTGAAGAGGCCGATGTTGGGCAGCGCCTCGCCGGGCGCCGTGACCACCTGCACATCGCCGATGTTGAGCAGGTTCACGCGCGCCTTGATGGTCCGGTCCTTGCCGTGCGGGTAGTGGAGCGGCGACCGGGTCACCACCATCCAGAGCTCCGGCGACTGCACGGGTAGCGTCACCATAACGCCGCGGCAGTAGAGCGTCGGATCTTCCTGCGTCGCGGCCTTGCCGAGGATGCGGAGCGCCTCGTCGGCCATGGTGTGGCCGATTCGCAGGCACTCCTCCCAGGTGCGGGCATCCTCCCAGTAGCCGCGCTGCGGGTCGCTGGGGCGGTCCAGAATGCGGTTGTCGGCGGTGACCATGCCGCCCTGGGCGCTGTTCATGAAGATGGCCATGCCGCCGGCGCGCTCCTCCAGCCGGTCGTAGAGGGGCCCGCAGAGGTCCGGGCTCAGGATGCCCACCTCGCTGCCCAGCACCTCGGGGTGGATCGCGTAGTTCACCAGTGTGGCGATGGCCTTGCCGCCGGGCGTCACGGCCTGCAGCACGCCCATCCCCCGGTCGTAGAGGTCCGGCGCGTAGTAGTTGTAGGCGATCTTCCCCTTGGCCTCGCCGCTCGCGGTTCGCAGGTGGGCCGGTTGGGCGCGGTCGATGGCCTCGTTGATCGCCTCGGCGGCCAGCGTGCAGACATGGTCGATGTAGGCCAGGTCGCCGGTGTGCCCGCCCTTCAGGTCCGGGAATGCGTAGCAGTCCGGCGCGCTGTGCGCGTGCGTTGCGCCGATGAGGATGTTGGCGGCGGGTAGGCGCGGGACTTTGGCGCGCACGCGGTCGCCCAGGACGCCGGGGAATCCGAGCAGGTCCAGACTCGCGATCGCCACGCCGACGGCGCCCTTGCGCAGGTAGAGCGCACGGACGGTCAGGTCGCCCCGCTTCTCCTTCACCGGGTGGGTGGGCCCCATGCCGCCCGAGACGGGCAGCAACGGGTTGGGCGTGATGATGCGCTTGGCGGCGCCCGCGAGGAGGCCTTGCGCCTCGGCGGCCTCGGCGGCCGCTCCAAGGGCCATGGCCGCGCCCGCGGCGCCATGCAGCAACGTGCGGCGCGAGAGGGAGCCGTCGGTCGCCGGTGCGGCGTGGTTATCGCTGTGCGTCAAGGGCATGGCCCACCTCCGTGGCGTCAGGAAGATCAGTCGCCCGGCGGCCATCCGCGCGGGCTAGCCAAGTATACGGCATGCGGGCTGCCGGCGTGGCCACATGGACGGGCACGGACCGCCACGGACTGGCACGGACCGGGCACGGACGGGATGCCCGGCGGACGTCAGTGTCAGTCTGTGCGACCGAGGACGCGATCCATGTCGGACAGCATCAGTAGCCCTTCTCGCGTGGGTCCCAACCGAGAGCGTCACGCATCAGGTCTGGGTCCAACCGCCGCGAGGCTGCGCGGAGGCGGCACTCGCGGTCGTCAGCATCCGGGTAGCGTCTGCGCACATCGGCCATCGCCAGGTCCTGGGCGAACTGGTAGAGCCCAAAGACGATGCGGGCCTTGCGGCCGGGCGACATGCGCCGGTACCCCTCGATGAGGATGCGCTCGGCCTCTGGACTAGTATCGCGTGATTGCGGCTCTATGGCTGCACCTCGTCGCCCGGCGGCCATCCGCGCGGGCTAGCCAAGTATACGGTATGCGGGGCGGGTGGCGTGGCCACGCGGACGGCCACGGACCTGCACGGACGACCACGGACAGGACCCAGGCCGAGGCCAGTGCGGGCCCGTGTGACCCGCGCGCTCATCGGCGCTCCTTGAACAGGGCCGCGGGCAGGGCCGTGAAGGCGATGGCCTTGTAGTTTGCCCGCTCCCAGAGCATGGCCACTTGGCCGTCCCTCATCACCGCCAGGTCCGAGTAGGCCGCCGGGCCATCGGCGAGCGGAATCTCCGGGCCGAAGGTCTCGCCGTCGTCGTGGCTCACCCGCGCGATCAGGTTGGCGCGACCGGGGCCCTTGGGTCCGGTCCAGAGAAGGCTCGCGCGGCGTGGGCCCCCGCGCAACCGCTCCAGCGCGCAGGCCACCTCGCCCACGGTGATGGCGGGCCTCGGCTCCGACCAGGTGAGGCCGCCGTCCTCGCTCACCGCCCGCATCCGCGTCGGGCCGTGGTTCTGGCGGATGTCCATCAGGATGCGCCCATCGGCCAACTCCGCCACCTGGCACTCGTTGCCGGCGGCGTGCGGTACCGGCTCGCCCCGATGCCACGTGCGGCCGCGGTCGTCGCTGTAGATGGCGAAGGGGACGTAGGGCCGCGCCTTCCACGCCGCGGCCAGCAGGCGGCCCGTGCGCGTCTGGATGGCTCCGCCCGGTCCCACCACGGTGCAGGCCCACTGCGGATCGGCCATGTCGCGGGCGGCGGCGGTGATGTCGACCGCGTCCGACCAGCTCTTGCCGTTGTCGCGGCTGGCGCGGACCAGGGTCAGCATGTCGTCGGTGCCCGGGCGCGTGGTCTCGGTGTTGCGGCCCGGTCGGCACCGCAGGTAGATCACCCAGACCCGCCGTCCGCGCCGGTCCACGACGGTTGCGGGGTTGGCGGACGACCAGCGCTCGCCGGCGTGCTCGATGAGCCGCAGAGCCGACCATGTGGCGCCGCCGTCCTCGCTCCGCTTCAGCACCAGGTCGATCTCGTTGTTGGCTACTCCGGGGTCGCCGCCGTTGTACTTCCGCGCCTCGGCGAAGGCCAGCAGCGAGCCGTCCGGCGCCGTCTCGATGGCCGGGATGCGGAAGAGAGCGTAGCCTCCCTCGCCCGCCGTGAAGACGTCGACGTGTTGCAGCGCGGCCTGCGCCGCGGCCTCAGCCGACAGCGCCGCGGTCAGCGCAACCATCGCGAGTAGAGCCATCCAAGGGTGCATCCTATCCCTCCGTCAGGGTCGGCGTTGTCGACCGGCGACCACGCTCGGTAGCCGGCATCAGTCGGACCAGTGCGTCGCTCCCGGCCCTCTCGATTGTACGCCACGAGGCCCCTGCCGGCGCTACTGCCCCCTCGCGCCTGCCGACGACCGCATCGGGTAGGCTCTCACCATGGGCGGCACTCCGCCCGGGAGGTGTGGAGCTATGCGCAGGCGCATCGGTCTTGTCATGCTGGTCGGTATGGTCGCGGCGTCGCTGTCTGCCGCCCACGCCGCGCCCGCCGTTACCCTCAGGTCCTTGCTCCTTGAGATGGTGGACCGCGACGCCGCGGCGCGCCTGCCCTGCCCGGCCTACACCTGCAAGCAGGCAAGCAGCCACGATGCCCGAAAGAACGATCCCGGCAACCCGGTGACGTGGCACTCGAACGAGGACTTCGGCAACTTCATCCATACCGAGATGAACGAAGGCCGCCGCGAGTGGGTGATCATGGATCATGAGGGGCCCGGCGCCGTCGTCCGGTTCTGGACGCCGCTTCTCGCCGACAAAGACAAGCAGACCATCCGCTTCTACTTCGACGGCTCGAGCACGCCCGCCATCACCGCGAAGTTCAACGACCTGTTGAGTGGCCAGGGCTTCGTTCGCCCGCCGCTGGCCTATACGGCCATGACCGGGACCGACCTGCGCGACCAGCTGAAGCCCGGCTTCAAGGCCCCGCGCGGCGTGGGCGGCGACCTCTACCTGCCGATACCCTACGCCGGCGGCTGCAAGATCACGCTGGACTCGGCGCCGTTCTACTACGTGATCAACTACCGCAGCTATCGGCCCGGCTCCGACGTCCGGACGTTCAGCGTGGCCCTGATGGATGCGGAGAAGGCGACACTGAAGCGCGTGAGCGATGCCCTGTCCTCGCCGACCGCGCCCGCCGCCGCCGCCCAGACCCGGCAGGCGGCGCTGGCGCCCGGCGATGCCCTGGGGATCGATCTGCCCACAGGCGGCAGGGCGGTCCGCGCCTTGCAGGTGCGCCTCGCGCCCGCCGATGCAAGCCAGGCGCTGCGGTCGACCGTGCTCGAAGCCTCGTTCGACGGCGAGGCCACCGTCTGGTGCCCGCTGAGCGAGTTCTTCGGCGCAGGCGTGCGGCTCTACCCGGTTCAGGACTGGTGGCGCACCGTGGCGCCCGACGGAACGCTCACGGCGCGCTGGGTCATGCCTTACCAACGCACCGGTCGCGTGGCGCTCCGGAACCTCGGCTCCAAGCCGGTGACGGTCACACTGGCGGCGGCCGTCGGCCCGTGGGCGTGGGATGGTCGTTCGCTCCATTTTCATGCCAACTGGCGCTGCCAGCTCGGAACGAAGACGCGGCCGATCTCCGACTGGAACTACCTGGACGCCAGGGCCACCGGCATCTACGTGGGCGACACGCTCACGGTGTTCAATCCGGTGGGCGCCTGGTACGGCGAGGGCGACGAGCGGATCTGCGTGGACGGCGCCACTTTCCCGGCGCACATCGGCACGGGCACCGAGGATTACTACGGCTATGCGTGGGGCATGGCGGGCTGGTTCAGTTCCCCGTCCATGTCCATGCCAAAGCGCGACCGCGCTCCCAGCGGTGACTGGCAGGGCTATACCACCACATCACGCGTGCGCCTGCTGGACGGCATCCCGATGCGCACCGGGATCAGGCACGACATGGAGATTTGGCACTGGGCCGACACGAAGGTGGACTATGCCGTCGGCACGTTCTGGTACGCGCGCCCCGGCGCCACGCACAACCGGTCGCCGCAGCCTGCCGAGGCCGGCGCGCCGCTCAGCGAGCTGCCGCCGCCCTTTGCCATGGCCGGCGCAGTGGAATTTGAGACGTTGCCGGTGGCTGCCAGGTCGCCAGACCTCATCATCGGCGCCCAGGACGCCGGGCTGTCCGAGGGGCAGTGGAGCGGCGGCATGCAACTCTTCGTCCAGGCCGTCAAGGTCGGCGACTTCGTCGAGTTCGACGTTCCTGCGGCCGGCGCCCAGCCCCGTGCCCTTACGCTCTACGGCACCCGGAGCCGCGACTACGGCATCCTGCGGTTCACGGTGAACGTAAGCGTCAAACACTCCCCACATTGCAGGCTACCGCCAGCCTGTGGTAGAACCGCCGGTGGGGTGCGGTATGCGTCGGACATGCTGCGGCCCGCCGTTTGACGGCCCGATCCGGGGT
>JAPLCQ010000149.1 GCA_026392115.1 Armatimonadota bacterium
CTGAAGAAGATCGCCAGCGCCCCGAGAAGCGTCATCTGGAAGAAGGTAAGCACGACGCCCTTGAGCATCTCAGGGTCGAAGCGCTTCTCCTGCCAGGCGAGAACGCCCAGGAAGACCACGCCCATGGCCGCGATCATCACAAAGACCGTGAAGATGCCGCCCAGGAATTTGCCCAGCACGAACTCGTACCGCTGCACCGGCTTGCTCAGCACGGTGTAGATGGTGCGGCGCTCGATCTCCGTGGGGATGACCTGGATACCGGAGAGAATGGTGATGAGCAGCCCGGCCAGCAGGATCACCGCCAGACCGAGGCTCCGAAGAACGGCAGAGCTTTCGCGCGGGCTGAGGAAGCCGACCGACGGTCCCAAAGCGATCATTCCGACCGCGATGATCAGCAGCACGAGGAGAATCTTGCGGCGAAGCATATCCTCCAGGGTCTGCTTGGCGATTGCCAGCGTGACCATCAAGCGCCTCCCTCGTTCATCACGACATCCACGAACACGTCCTCAAGCATGCGCTTGTGCGGCTTCACCGACAGCAGCGTGGCGCCGCCTCCGCGGATCAGGTCCACAACGTCGTTCACCTTGGACGGGTCGGCCGCGGAGATGTGCAGCCGCTGCCCGACCAACTCGGCGGCGGGCACAACGCCCCGAATCTTGCCGGCCAGGGATTCGCTCACCTTGTCGGCGCTGATCTCGACGGTGTCGCCCGTGGTCAGGTCCTGAATGGTGCCCGAAGCCAGCAGCTTGCCCTGGTGGATGATCGCCACGCGGGAGCAGACCAACTCGACGTCCGGCAACTGGTGCGAGCTCAGGAAGACCGTCTTGCCCTGCTTGCCGACGTTGACGATGATGTCACGCAGTTCGCGGTGGGCGATGGGGTCCAGGCCCGAGGTCGGCTCGTCCAGGAAGAGCAGCTTGGGATCGTTGATCAGCGCCTGGGCGATCCCGATGCGCTGCCGCATTCCCTTGGAGTAGCCGCGCAGGGGGCGCCGCCATGCCTTGGGATCGAGGTACACATCCTCAAGCGCCTTCTGGATGCGCTTTGAACGCTGCGGCTCAGGAATACGGAACAGGCGACCATAGAAGTCCATGCAATCCCAACCGGTCATGGACTCGTAGAAATACGCTTCCTCCGGCAGGTAGCTGATCTGCGCCTTGGCCTCGGTGTCACCCACCGGCTTGCCCAGCACCGTTGCGGAGCCGGACGTAGGGAAAATCAGGCCCAGCAGCATCTTGATGGTGGTCGTCTTGCCGGCGCCGTTGCGCCCCAGGAACCCGAATATCTCGCCTTCACCGACCTCGAGGTTCAGGTTGTCAACCGCGGTGATCTCGGCCTTGTTCCAAACGTCTAGGTACTTCTTGGTAAGTCCCTGGATGCTGACGGCAGCAGCCATATGGGAGGCCTCCTTACGTCAATTGGGAGCCGCAAAAAAAGCGCGGCGGCACTGGCAGTCGCCCCGCAGACCAGCAGTATATCCTGCCTGTCCGAGTGGAGTCAAATCGCCGCCGGCCCGCGCAACCGGCGCGGCGCCGTGCGCTTCGGCTTGACTCCTCCACCAGCACGTACGCATAATGAGTGGTATCAAGCTCTCTCACCAGGGCGCACACCGGGGATGGACCGTATGCAGACGGACCGCCAACTGCTATACGACGACCTACATCGGTCATGTCACCGCAGACCGTCAAGTCTGTGCGCCATTGCGGACGGCCTGCCACCGGGGCGACAGCAACGATCTGAGCGTGTCCACGATGAATGAGCCCGCCTGCGGCCCAAAGGCCCGGAGCGGGCTCACTGCATTGTGGGCCTTTCCGCGCCCCGGTGGCGCGCCCCGGACGCGCCTGGAATGAACATCGAGGTGCTGGTCCTGAACCACGACTACGAGCCGTTGAACGTCTGCCACCTCCGGCGGGCCCTGGCTCTTGTCTATCTCGGCAAGGCCGATGTGCTGCACACGCACGACCACAGCGTGGTAGCGGCCACCGTGGTGATGGACGCACCCTCGGTCGTACGCCTCCGGGCACAGGTGAGGCGCCCCCTGCCCGAACTCCGGCTTTCGAGGCGAACCGTCTTCGCCCGGGACGGATACGTGTGCCAGTACTGCGGCCACGCCGCCAAGGACCTGACGCTTGACCACGTCATACCGAGGCGCCTCGGCGGCGGCAGCGAATGGGACAACCTTGTGACGGCCTGCCGGCGGTGCAACGCCCGCAAGAGCGACAAGCTGCTGTCACAGACGAACATGCAGCTACTGCATATGCCGCGACGGCCGCGGTACACACCCTACATCAGCCTGCCCAAGTACGTGGCGGGCCGCCGAAACGAGGCGTGGAGCTACTACCTGCCCGTGTTCGCGGACGTGCGCGACTAGCCGAACCAGGGCCGAGCGGCGCCCGGCCCCCGTGCGCCGGCGTCAGACCTTGTCGGGCACCACGAACGGCGCCCGATAGGCCCGGGCGCAGAGGGCGTTGGCCTCGTCGTCACCCCGGAAGGCCTCCTTACGGGCATCGACTTGCAGGGGTCGACCGACCCGGTACTTCCCCGCCGCAAGGGAGACGCCGTTGGCCGAGAGATGCTCCTCGAACCTCCCCAGCGCCTGCTCGACCTCGGCGCCGCCCCGGAATCCCGTCAGGGTCTTGGCGAACTGCGCCTCGGCGCCCAGCTTGTACGAAATGTTGCCGGCGTGGACGAGCATGGCGGAGCGGTGCCCCTCCTCGACGTCGCAGTTCAGGTCCTTCGGGTTGCGGCTGTATACGGCCTTGATGAAGTTCGCGTGGTGGTCGCCGCCGCCGCTGAACTCCTTGACAGGGTTGCCGTCCAGGTCGTACACCACGGCGTTGGTGTAGCTGGGCATCACCATGATGCCCTTGGAGCCGTAGAAGACGTTGCCCACCGCCACATCGCCTTTGGCCGCGGGATCGACGAAGAGCTTCCACGGATCGGGCTTCTTGGGATTGTCGACCAGGCCCCGGACCTCGAAGATGATCATCGAGTCGCCGTAATCGCAGAAGACGATATCGGTGTTGGGCGTCTCGCCGTCGTCCTCATACCCGAAGCGCCCGCCCACGCTGACGACACTCGACGGCAAGCCCGACTTGCCCAGGCCCCATCGGGCTTTGTCCATCTCATGGATGCCCTGGTTGCCCAGGTCGCCGTTGCCGTAGTCCCAGAACCAGTGCCAGTCGTAGTGGAGCTGCTTCCGGTGCAGGGGCTTCTCCGGCGCCGGCCCCAGCCAGATGCCGTAGTCCGCGGTAGCCGGCGGCGGCGTGGGCTCCGTGGTCTGACCGATGGACATCCTGCGCTTGTAGCAGAGCCCGCGCGCCAAATGCACCTTGCCGATCCCTCCGCTGTGGAGAAACGCCATGGCCTCCTGCAGGCCCGGGCTGGATCGGCTCTGGGTGCCCACCTGGCAGATGCGGCCATACTTGCGGGCGGCCTGCACCATGCGGCGTCCCTCCACCATCTCGTGGCTGGCGGGCTTCTCGACGTAGACATCCTTGCCGGCCTGCATGGCCCAGATGCTGATCAAAGCGTGCCAGTGGTTTGGAGTCGCGGTGGATATGGCATCGATGTCGTCGGCCTCGAGCAGCTTCCGGATGTCCTGGTAGGTGCGGGGAGCCGGCTTGCCCTTGTCCGTGACGGCCTTGATCGCGTTGGGCCAGGTGGCAGTATCCACATCGCAGAGCGCCACGACATCGACGTTGCCCATGCCTGCGTAGGAACGAACGTGGCCGAGGCCCTGACTGCGCACGCCGACCACGGCGATCCGGACCCGGTCATTGGCGCCCACGCGGCGGGTCGGCTTCCGAACCGTCTGGGCGTCGGCGGTCAGCGGCAGGGCCGAGGCCGCCAGCAGGGCTGAGACGTCCTGCACAAAGCGTCGCCTGGTTGTCTTCTCTGTCATCGGAAATGCTCCTCCGTGTGCGGGGTTCCATACGTGAGCCGAACTGATGTCGAACAGGGTTCAACGCGGGGGCGCCGGATTCCTTGCGTGCGCTATACTTCAGGCTCATACCCATTTGTGCGACGGCCACCGGCCGCCGGAGAAGCGCCTCATGAACGGACGCGACCGCGTACGGGCCCACCTTGCCGGCTCCCCTGTTGACCGCCTCCCATGTATGCCCATCACCATGCAGTTCGCGGCTGATCTGGCCGGGGCCGAGTACCTTTCGTATGAGACCGATTACCGCGTGTTGGCGGAGGGGCAAATCCGGACGGCGGAGCGGTTTGGGTTTGACTACGTGAACTCCATGTCGGACCCCGCCGTTGAAGCGGCCGACTGCGGCGCCGAGATCGTCTTCCACCGTGACGGACCTGCCGCGGTCGACGAAACGCACTCGCTGATCGTCGACAAGGCCACGTTGGCGTCGCTCCGAGCCCCCGCCCCCTGCGACGGTCGCCGGATGACCAACCGCCTGCAGGCCATCCAGGAGATGAAGCGGCGCGTGGGCGCGGACCTCATCGTGGAGGGGTGGATCGAGGGCCCCTGCGCCGAAGCCGCCGACTTGCGGGGCATCAACCGCCTGATGGTGGACCTCTACGACGACCCGGGCTTCGTCCGCGACCTGTTCGAGTTCGTGACGCCCATGGAGATAGATTTCGCCCGTGCGCAGGTTGCCGCGGGCGCAGATATCATCGGCATCGGCGACGCGGCGGCCTCGCTCATCGGCCCGCGGTTCTACCGGGAGCACGTCTGGCGCTACGAGCAGCAGATGGTGGATGCCATCAGGGCCATGGGAGCCGGCCTCCGCCTCCACATCTGCGGCAACACCCGACGCATCTGCCTCGATATGGCGGAGTTGGGGTGCGACATCGTCGACATAGATTTCCTCGTCCCGTTGGAGGCCGCTCGGCTCGAAGCCGGCCCGGAGTGCGTACTGCTTGGTAACATGGACCCGGTGCGGACGCTTCGAGACGGGTCGCCCGAAGAGATCGCCTCCTGTGCCGCGGCGTGCCATGCCGCCGCGGGCGCCCGGCACATCGTGGGCGCCGGATGCGAAGTCCCGCGCGACACGCCGCATGAGAACCTCGCCGCACTGGTGCGCTACGCCCACGAACACGTGCCGTAGCGCCAGAGACATCAACCTCGGAGAACGCCTTGACCTCTGATCCCACCTACCGCGTGCGATTGCAGCCCATCAACGCCGAGCTCGGTGTGGCCGCTGGCACGCCTCTGCGCGACGTCCTATTCGATCAGGGCGTCGAGTTCCCGTGCGGCGGCAACGGCCGGTGCCGGGGCTGCAAGGTCCGGGTGCTGTCCGGCGACGTGCCGGTGAACTCGGCCCAAGCCGAGCACCTTCGCCCGCAGGAACTGGCGGCCGGCTGGCGGCTGGCCTGCCAGTGCAGGGTGGAGGACAACCTGGTCATCGAGTTGCGCCAGTGGGACGCCACCATCCTGGCCAACGACGCGGTATTCGAGTTCACCCCGGCCGAGGGATTGGGCGTTGCGGTCGATGTGGGCACCACGACTCTGGTCGCCCAGTTGCTGGATCTCGCCACGGGCCAGGTGCTGGGCGTGAAGACGGCGCTGAACCCGCAGGCGCGGCATGGCGGCGACGTGATGAGCCGCATCCAGTTCGCCGTTGCCGAGAACGGTCACTCCACGCTCGTCGAGGCGATCCGCCACGAGGCCGGACGGCTGATCCACCTCTTATTCGCCACGTCCGGAGCCGACACGAGCCGCCTGAGGCGCGTGGCCCTGGTCGGCAACACGGTGATGCACCACCTCTTCTGCGACATCGACCTGGAGCCGCTATCGCGCTACCCCTTCGAGCCGGTGAACGACGGCCTGCAGACGCTAACGGGCGGCGACCTGGACTGGGACGTTCCCGCCGACACGGTGGTGCAGTTCCTCCCCTGCCTGGGCAGCTTCGTTGGCTCGGACATCCTCGCGGGCATCCTGGCCACCGGGTTGCACGAGTCCACCGAGCCCGCGGGGCTCATCGACCTCGGCACGAATGGGGAGATCGTCCTGACCGACGGCAGGAGGATGCTGTGCGCCTCCGCCGCGGCGGGGCCCGCCTTCGAGGGCGCCCGGATCGCGGCAGGCATGCGCGCCAGCACCGGCGCCATCTGGAAGGTGACCCCACAGGACGGTGAGCTGCATTGTGAGGTTCTGGGCAACGCCGAACCGCGAGGCATCTGTGGAAGCGGACTGGTGGATGCCATCGCCGCCATGCTGCAGACGGGCCGGCTCAAGACCACGGGCCGCCTGGCCAACGGCAGCACCTCGGTGACGCTGGCTCCCGGCGTGGAACTCACCCAGAACGACGTCAGGCAGGTTCAACTGGCCAAGGGCGCGGTGGCGGCAGGCCTGCGGATTCTGATGGAGCAGCTGGGCCTGACCGACGAGTCTCTCACCAAGCTCTATCTGGCAGGCGCGTTCGGAAACTACGTGGATCGGCGGAGCGCCCGCACTATCGGTCTCCTGAACACGCCGCTGGCCCGAGTGCATCCGGTTGGCAACACGGCCCTGCTGGGAGCCAAGATCGCGCTCTTCTCGCCCGAAGAGGCCGACGGAGGATACAGGCAGATCAGGGACCGCATGGCGCACGTCTCGCTGAACGAGAACCCGCGGTTTCAGGACGTCTACGTCGAGGAGATGTCGTTTGCGGGAGCCTGACAAGACGGCGGGAGGGGTGAAGCGCGCTCGGAGGGATTCGAACCCCCGGCCCTCTGATCCGAAGTCAGAAGCTCTATCCACTGAGCTACGAGCGCACCGAGGCGATTTTACCACAACCACACAGGTCCGGTCGCCTCAAGCGCGAACGGCGCCGATGCACTGAGCGCCATGCGCACGGAAACGTTCGAGTACGACCTGCCCGCTCGGCTCATCGCCCAGGAGCCGCGACCCCGCGGCGAGTCGCGGCTGATGGTGCTGCATCGGACTACGGGCGAGACCGAGCTGCGCCGCTTCGACGAGTTACCGGGCTTCGTGCAACCGGGCGACGTGATGGTGGTGAACGACACTCGCGTCATCGCACGGCGCCTGGCCGCACGATCAGAGCGAGACCGCGACGTCGAGGTTCTCCTGCTCCGCCGAACGGCCCCGGACGTCTGGGAGTGCCTAGCAAAGCCGAGCCGCCAACTGCGACCGGGATCGACGTGTCGCCTGGACCTCGGTGAGGCAGGATGGGTCACCGTCGACATCATCGGCCGAACGCCGGAAGGCGGCCGAGCGCTCCGGTTCTCCGAACCGCATGTGGCGGATCTGGCCGGGGTTGCCGGCGAAGCCCCGCTGCCTCCGTACATCCACAGCCGCCTGAACGACGAAGAACGGTACCAGACCGTCTACGCCTCCGCGCCGGGCTCCGCGGCCGCGCCCACGGCCGGCCTCCACTTCACGGCGGAGACGCTGTCCCGCTGCACCGACGCCGGCGCGAAGGTGGCGCGCGTCACGCTGCATGTGGGGGTCGACACATTTCGCCCCGTTCGGGCGGATGAGGTGGACGATCACGTGATGCATGGCGAGGATTACTGCGTCCCGGGCGATTCCGCCGGTATCATCAACGGTGCAACCGGTCGATGCGTGGCCGTGGGCACCACCGTGGTGAGGGCCCTGGAAAGCGCGGCCGACGAGAGCGGAGCCGTACGTGAGGGACCGGGCAGGACGCAGATGTTCATCCGGCCAGGCTACAGGTTCCGGACCGTGGATGCGCTGCTGACGAACTTCCATCTGCCGCGATCCACCTTGCTGATGATGGTCTGCAGCCTGGCCGGCGCCGAGCCTGTGCTTGCCGCCTACCGCCGGGCGGTTGCCGAGGAGTTCAGGTTCTACAGCTTCGGCGACGCGATGCTGATCCTGTAGACGCCGGCGCCGGGCCCGGCCGTCGGGCGAATGCCGTCGCAGGATGACAGGGGAATGGGATGACGGATCAGAACACCAACGCATGGGTCGAATCGCAGTTCGCCGACGGCGACGCCTCGGCTCAGCCTTGCGGGCCGACGGACGCCGATCAGCCGAAAGAGACCGCGCGCCCCGGCCCTGCGGCCGTATCGCCCAGGCCCCAGGCCGTGCCGCGTCCGGCCATGTCGGTGAGGCAGACCATCGCCGACCTGATGCGCGGAGGCCGCCCCGCACCCACACCCGCTCCGCCTCAGCCGCCGATAACGCGCCCCGCGCCGCCGGAGCCCGTGGTCACGGAGTTGGAGGTGTTGGACGAGGCGCCTGTGGTCGAGGCGGTTGCTGAACTGGACGAACCCGCCGAAACTGCGTTCGTAGACCCCGAGCCCCAGCCCGAGCCCGAGTGCGAGCCGCTCCTCGAGCAGGCGGAAGCGACGCAGGAGTTCGAGGAGGCGACGGACGCGGTCCCGCCGCCCGTTGCCCCGCCACCTGTCGCAAGCGGTGAAGGGGGTCTTCCCGACCTCGACAGGTATTTCCCCTGGCTTCGCGATCGGAAGCCGGCAGATGAAGCCCCCGCCGAGGCCATGCCGGAACCCGTCGAGGCGGTGGCCACAATGGCCGCACCGACCTTGGCGGACACGCCCGCGACCGCGGCGGAACGGCAGACAACCGTGCTGGAGGTGACTGAGCCCGAGCCCGAGCCCGAGCCCGAGCCCGAGCCCGAGATCGCGATCGTACCCGTACCGGTCGCCCCGTATGCGCCGGAACCGCCGCCGGCCTCGGTCCATCCGCAGTTTGCCTCTCGATCGGCCGGCAATGGGCGGCCTGCTCCCGAGCCGCGGCCGCAGCCACGGTTGCGGCCCGTTGCGCCGCCGCTGACCGCCGAGCAGTTCTGGGCGTTGCGGCCGCAACCCATAGCACGATTCGTGGCGGTGGGCAGCCCTCGACCCGTGGAGGCCGCGCAGGCCTGTCGGGATCGGCTGGACCAGATCGGCCGAATGCTGGGCGGCGGCTCCGTGAGCCCGTCGGAGCGGGCCGCATCGGGCGTCAAGCCGGAGTCGCGGGGCGCCGGTTGCACCATACAGGAGACGCAGGGGGATGGAGCCGGCACGCTTCGGGCCGCGCTGGAGTTCATTGGGGCCGGGGGCCGGAGGTCCGAGGACTGATGGCTACCGGCGGCGCTGCCGCCGGGCCGCTTGCCGGCGCGGTGACGGGGCGCATGCGAGTCGGCGTCTTCTCGGAGTGCTATGAACCCGTGCAGAACGGCGTGACCACGTCGTTACGAACGCTCGTGGACGGGCTCCGGCACGAGGGCCACCGCGTCTTCGTGGTCGCGCCTCGCTATGCGGGCCACGCCGACTCCGATCCGTTCGTCCTGCGGCTACCGTCGCTCCACACCTGGTTCAGCTCCAAGTACCCCATCGCGGCGCCCTGGGTAGCCCGGCTGGACCGAGAGGCGCTGCGTCTGGCCCCGAGCCTGGTCCATTCACACAACCCGTTCTTCGTGGGGCTTGTGGCGGCCCGCTATGCGCGGGACGCGGGCGTGCCGCTGGTGGCCACGTATCACACGCTCTACAACCACTATGGCCATTACCTTAAGTTCGTGCCCGACGCCGTGGTGCAGGGACTGCTTCGGTGGTGGATGCCCACCTACTACAACCTGTGCGCACAGATCATCGTCCCGTCCCGGGTGGCGGGCGACAGCCTGACGGGATACGGCGTCCAATCACCCATCACGGTCCTGCCGACGGCCGTCCCCCTGCCGGATCCCGCGCTCCTTACCCCTGACGCCCGAGCCGCGGCCCGGGCCAGGCTGGGCGTGCCGGCGGACGCGGCCCTGCTGCTCTATGTGGGCCGCGCCGCTCGCGAGAAGAATATCGAACTGGTGCTGGAGGCGTTCGCCCGCGTGGCTGCCGGCAATCCAGCCTGCCACCTGGTGGTCGTCGGCGCGGGTCCGCACCTGGATGCGCTCCGGCAGGCAGCCGCGCACATGGCCGCCGCCGCCCGTGTGCGCATCGTCGGCGCCATCCCGCACGACGACCTTCCGCCCATCTATGCGTGTGCCGACCTGTTCGTCTTCAGCTCCGTCACCGAGACCCAGGGGCTGGTGATGGCCGAAGCGCGGGCCGCGGGCACACCGTGCATCCTGGTGCGCGGCGGCGGCGCGGGCGAGACGATCATACACGGAGAAGACGGGTTCGTGGTGGATCAGGACGCGGTCGCGTTCGCCGATGCGGTCACTCGCGTCGTGGGCGACCCGGACCTCCACAATGCCATGCGCGCTCACTGCCTTCGCCGCGCCCTGCTCCACACCCCCGATGCAATGACGCGGCGCGTGATTGCCGTATACGAACAAGCGCTATCCGGTTTTCGAGCCACACCAGCGGCGCCAAATTCCCCGCCGTAGGAGCAACCATGCTGGAAACCATCCTGGGCCCGATCATCGAGTGGGTCATGCACGTGATTCGCACCATGGCCTACCCCGGCATCGTCCTGCTGATGGCCATCGAAAGCGCCTGCATACCGTTGCCCAGCGAGGTGATCATGCCCTTCTCCGGCGCGCTCTGCGGCGCCGCGCTGGCCGCCGCCCAGAAGCCGCCCACCCAGCCGCTGGACCTCTGGTGGGTCTCCTTCGCGGGCGCGCTGGGGTGTGCGGTGGGCTCAGCCGTCGCCTATTGGGTCGGCATCTGGGGCGGCAGGCCCTTTGTTGAGAAGTACGGCAAGTACGTCCTGATCCGCAAGAGGGACATCGACAGGGCCGACAAGTGGTTTCAGCGCTGGGGGGGCTGGGCCGTCTTCCTGTCGCGCCTTCTGCCCGTGGTCCGCACGTTCATCTCGCTGCCTGCGGGCGTGGCGCGGATGCCCTTCTGGCCCTTCATCGCGCTCTCATTCGTCGGCTCACTGCCGTGGTGCTGGTTACTGGCTTGGATCGGCCTGAAGCTGGGAGAGAACTGGCAGTCGCTGAAGTCATACTTCCACGGTGCGGATGCCGTGATCGGCGTGGCGTTGCTGGCCCTCTTCGGCTTCTGGCTCTGGCGCCACCTGCGCCCAGAGCCCGAGGAGGCGACCGCCGCCTGATGCCACATGTCGGGCCCCCAACACGTATGGCTTAGGAGCCTACCCCCTGCTCGAGGAGAACTGGATGCAACCACCGCCAGATTGCCTGTGCGACGTCCGCACTGCCGGCCTTACCGGCCAGGTCCACAGCCTGCGCCGGCTTGCGGCCCAGGGCTGGAACTGCGCCGCGCTGCCCTACACCCACCGCGTCCTGCTGGAGAACCTGCTGCGGCGCCTCGACGGCGTCAGTGTGACCGCGGCCGATCTGGAGGCGCTGATCTCCGGAGCCGGCGTCGGTGTCTCCGAGATCGCCTTCATGCCCGCCCGCGTCGTTCTGCAGGACTTCACCGGCGTCCCCTGCCTGGTTGACCTCGCGTCCATGCGCGATGCCGTGGCCGCCGCGGGTGGCGATCCCGCCCGGGTCAACCCGCTCCTGCCGGTGGACCTGGTGATCGACCACTCGGTGCAGGTCGATTCCGCCGGCTCTCCCGACTCGCTCAAGATCAACACGGGGCTGGAGTTCCAGCGCAACGCCGAGCGCTACGCCTTCCTTAAGTGGGGGCAGCAGGCCTTCCGCAACTTCCGCGTGGTCCCGCCGAACACCGGCATCGTCCATCAGGTGAACCTCGAACATCTGGCCAAGGTGATCTGGCAGAATGACGACGGCGTCTGCTATCCAGACACCGTGGTCGGTACCGATTCCCATACGACCATGATCAACGGCTTGGGCGTGCTGGGCTGGGGCGTGGGAGGCATCGAGGCCGAGGCGGCCATGCTGGGCCAAGCCATCAGCATGCTGATCCCGCCGGTCGTAGGCGTCCGCCTCACCGGCTCGCTTCCCGCGGGCGCCACCGCCACCGACCTGGTGCTGAGCATCACGCAGATGCTCCGGACCCATGGCGTCGTGGGCAAGTTCGTCGAGTTCTTCGGCCCGGGTCTGGCGGCGCTCTCGCTGGCCGACCGAGCCACCATCGCCAACATGGCCCCCGAGTACGGCGCCACCTGCGGCTACTTCCCCATCGACCAGGAGACGCTCCGCTACCTTCGCGCCACGGGCCGCCCGGCCGAGCACGTAGAACTGGTGCGGGCCTGTGCCGAGGAGCTGATGCTCCTCTGGGAGCCCGCCGCGGCAGAACCGAACTACAACGAGCGCCTGAGCCTCGACCTCGGCTCCGTGGAGCCCAGCGTCGCCGGTCCCAAGCGCCCACAGGACCGTCTGCCGCTGACGCAGGTGGCGGCAAGGTTCCTCTCCGACCTGTCCAGCCTGCGTCCGGCTTCGGACGCCGGACGAACCGATGGCCCGCGCGAGGCCGCCATCGCCGGTGTCGAGACGCCCATGCCGGACGGAGCCGTGGCCATCGCGGCCATCACGAGCTGCACCAACACATCGAACCCGTCCGTGCTCATGGCGGCGGGCCTGCTGGCGCGCAACGCCCGCGCCAAGGGCCTACGCTCGGCGCCGTGGGTGAAGGCGTCGCTGGCGCCGGGTAGCCAGGTGGCCGCTCGGTACCTGGCCAACGCCGGCCTGGCCGACCCGCTGGCCGAGCTGGGCTTCCACATCGTCGGCTTCGGCTGCACGACCTGTATCGGCAACTCTGGTCCGCTACGACCGGAGGTGTCCGAAGCCATCGCCCAGGGCCAACTCGTGGCGGCGGGCGTGCTCTCCGGCAACCGGAACTTCGAGGGCCGCGTCCATCAGGAGGTGCGGGCCAACTATCTGATGTCGCCGCCGCTGGTCGTCGCATATGCGTTGGCCGGCCGCGTGGACCTGGACATCACCACCGAACCGCTGGGAATCGACGCTGACGGACAGCCCGTCCACTTGCGCGACATCTGGCCGGCCGACGCCGAGATCGCCGACGCCGTGGCCGCCCACGTGACACCCGAGCTCTTCACCGAGAGCTACAAGGACGTCTTCGCGGGCGACGCCAACTGGCAGGCCGTGCACGCACCGTCCGGCGGCCTGTTCGCATGGAGCGACGAGAGCACGTATCTGAAGCAGGCCCCATACTTCGACCACCTCTCCGATGCGCCGGCCGACGGCGAGGACGTCGTAGGCGCGGCGGCCCTGGCCCTGCTGGGCGACAGCGTAACGACCGACCACATCTCCCCTGCCGGCTCCATCAAGGCGGACTCACCTGCGGGTCGATGGCTCACGGAGCGCGGCGTGGCTACAGGAGACTTCAACTCATACGGGTCGCGGCGCGGGCATGACCAGGTGATGGTGCGCGGAACCTTCGCCAACACGCGCATCCGCAATCGCCTGGCGCCCGGCACGGAGGGAGGCGTGACGCGCATCCTGCCGTCCGCCGAGGTCATGAGCATCTACGACGGCGCCGCGGCCTACACCGCCGAAGGCGTTCCCCTCATCGTGCTGGCCGGTAAGGAGTACGGCTCGGGCTCCAGCCGCGACTGGGCGGCCAAAGGGCCCTATCTACAGGGCGTGAAGGCCGTCATCGCAGTGAGCTTCGAGCGCATCCACCGCTCCAACCTCGTGGGCATGGGGATGTTGCCCTTGCAGTTTGAGGAGGGCTCCGACACCGGTAGCCTGGGCCTGACCGGCGAGGAGCTGTTCACCATCCGAGGTGTCCGAGAGGCGCTGCAGGCCCAGGCCGCTCCCCGCATGGTCACGGTCGCGGCAGCGCCGCGCGACGGTCGGCCGGCCACCACGTTCACGGCGATCCTCCGGATCGATACGCCCATGGAGGTGGAGTACTACCGCAACGGCGGCATCCTCCAGTACGTGGCGAGGCGCATGGCCGAGTAGGTTCCGGGCGGTCACGGACTCACAGAAATGGCCCGCCGCTCTGGCGGGCCATTCGCTTGTGGGGATGGTTGGCGTGGCGCCTACCCGGCGGCGCCCGGTGCAGGCGTGGGCTCCAACAGCATCTGCTTGGTATAGAGGAAATCGGCGCGATGGTGGTCGGCCAGCTCGAAGTCCTTCCGCAATGTGATAGCGCCCGTGGGACACGCCTCCTGGCAATAGCCGCAGAAGATGCAGCGAAGCATGTTGATCTCATACCGGGCGGCGAACCGCTCGCCGGGCGAGAAGCGCCGCTCGTCGCTGTTCTCGGCGGCCTCCACGTAGATACAGCGGGCCGGACACGCGCCGGCGCACAGGCTGCAGCCGATACACTTCTCCAAGCCGTCCTCGTGCCGGGTCAGGGCATGGCGCCACCGGGTGCGCGGGTACTGCTCGCGCCGCTCCTCGGGATACTGCACCGTGACGGACGTCTTGTCGCGCGCGACGATCATCTGAGTGAAGTGCTTTAGCGTGAGCGCCATGCCCTGGGCGATGGGGCCCCAGGTCTCACGGGTGGCGGTTACAGGGTTGCCCATGTTAGTTTCCCATGCCGGGGAACTCGACCAGCGCACCGGACGAGCCCGCCTTGATCTGCTCCTGGAGCTTGATGAGCGCATACAGCAGCGCGTCCGGGCTGGGCGGACAACCCGGCACATAGACATCCACCGGGATGATCTGATCCACGCCCTGGATCACCGCATAGTTGTTGTAGACCCCGCCGGATGACGCGCAGGCGCCCATCGAGATCACCCACTTCGGGTTCGGCATCTGATCGTAGATCTGTCGGAGCACCGGACCCATCTTCGTGCTGACGCGCCCCGCTACGATCATAAGGTCAGCCTGGCGCGGCGAGGATCTGAAGACTTCGGCGCCGAACCGCGAGATGTCGAAGCGCGAAGCCGCGGTCGCCATCATTTCAATCGCGCAGCACGCCAACCCGAAGCCCACGGGCCAGAGGCTGTTGCGCCGGGCCCAGTTCACCACGTCTTCCAGCCTGGCCAGCACATAGGGCGAGCCGGCGGTTCCCGGAATGGGCGTGATGCTGCCGGAATCGCGAACGGAAATCTCGGTAATGGACCTTGCCATGCACACACCTCGTGGCGCTCCGGCCGCCTCGCCATCCGTGGGATCAGCGGCGCTCGGCCGGTCGCCGGACTACCGGCTACTGCGTGGTTCTACGAGTGCAGAACGGCATTCGGCTCCGCACGCACGCGTAAGGGCCGTTATACCCCAGCGGTGCGCCGCACATGCGACGGCACAGGAGGAGAACAGAGCCCCAATGCCGTATGCATGACGCATAGTTCGACCGGAGGGCGAAGCATGACGATTACGAGGCGGACCTTGCTGGCGGCGGCCGGCGCCGCTCCCATGCTGGGAATATGCGACAGCCCGATGCCGACCCAGACCGAGCGGCGCTTCGAGGTCTGCCTGTCGCCGGAAGGGCTGAAGGCCGACCCCGAACTGCTGCGCACCGTCAGGGACGCAGGCATCTACGCCGTGTGGCTTACGGGCTTCTTGTACGGCTACTGGCCCTACCCCATAAAGGCCACCCGCGCCCATGCGGCGACGGCCCGCGCCCTGGGCATGGAAGCGCACATGGTGCATGTGCCCCTGGGTCATCCGGGCGACTCGCTCGGCTCCATGAGCGGCGGGGTCCCGTTGACGCCTCCGCGGCACTGGCGCATGGGCATGGCGTCGAGCGGCGCCGCCTTCTCGGGCACGTCCCTCCACCCGCCCGCCACCGCTGAGAACGAGGCCGCCCTGCGTGTGACGGCTGCGGAGGGCTTCCGCAAGGTCTTCCTCGATGACGATTTCCGGCTGGCTCAGTCTCCCGGTTCGATCGGCGGCTGCTTCTGCGGCGACCACAAGCGCACGTGGCTCGAACAGCACGGGTACGCCGAGGCGCAGTGGTCCGAGTTGATGGCCGATATCGCGTCGCGCCGCCTGACGCGCCTTGTCCGTGAGTGGATCGATGCGGCATGCGCGGAGCTTTCTGGTTCATACCTGGCGCAGCGTCGCGCCGCACGCCCCGCGCAACTTGGCAACATGGTGATGTTCATGGGCTCAGAGCAGGGAGGCATCCGGCTCGCCGACTACCGCACTGAGCTCTTCCGCGTCGGCGAAGGGCACTTCGGCGACGGCGAGTTCTCGTCGCCCAAGGGCAAGATGAACGAGCTCTTCAGTTCGCTGTTCCATCGTCGGTTCGCCGCGCCTGAGCTGGCATACAGCGAGACCACCGCCTACCCTGCCACGGCCCTCTCCGCGGCCAACATGGCGGCCAAACTGACGGTCTCCACGATCTCCGACGTCCGAACGACATGCTTCATGAGCGGCCTGACGCCCTTCCCCAAGGCCCACTGGGCGGTCCTGGCGCCGCGGATGAAACACGAGGCGGCCATCCACGGCGTACTCGCCGGGATGCGCCCAGCCGGACCCATCAAGCACTGGTGGGGCGAGGCGGGCCGGTATGTCGGCAACGCCAACCCATTCAGCCTGGCGCTCGCCATAGGCGTGCCGTTCGAGGTCTGTAGCCGCGAGCCGACCGAGGGCTGGGTCTTCCTGGGCGACCACGATGCGGTGCATGGCCCGGCCAACGCCGGCGGGCCGGCGCGCGTGGCAGTGGCCAGGCCGGGCGTCCAGAGCCGGTGGATCGGCGCGCGAACCGTTGCGGAGAGCCTGCCCGACCTGTTCCGGCTGAAGCGCGAGATCCTGGCGGGCCATCCCGACTGCCCGTATGTGCAGGAAGAGCGCCCTGCGACGCTGGCCTGGTACCCGGAGGCGGGACACGCGCTTCTCTGGAACCTGGACGAGCACACCGCACGGCTCACTATTCGCCACGGCGACCGTTCGACGCCCGTCGAGGCGCCTCCGCTGGGATCCGTGCTCATACCCCTGGGCGCGCCATCGAAGGTGAAGCGATGACCGGCCCGCAGGCGTGGGCACCGGAGCGCTGGGCCGTGCGGCCCACCACGCTGGTCCGCGCCGACGGTCTCGGCGCGCGCCTGGGGTGCGATCTCACACTCGCCGTTGAGTGCTTCCAACCCACAGGCAGCTTCAAGTACCGCGCGGCCCTCAACGTGGCGCGCACGGTGCCGCAGGAGCGCATCATCGCGGCTTCGTCCGGCAACTTCGGGCAGGCGCTGGCGCTGGCATGTCGGGTGACCGGCAAGCGTTGCACGGTCGTCATGCCGAGCACGTCGGCGCGAGTCAAGGTGGACCGCGTCCTCAGCTTCGGCGGCGAGGTCGACATGGTGGATGTCGCCGCCACGTCACGCTCCGACCGCGTGGCCCAACTGGCGGCGGACGACCCCTCCGCATATTTGGCCAGCGCCTACGACGACGACCTCGTCATCCAGGGCAACGCCTCCCTGGGCCGCGAGCTGGCCGACTGCGGCCCGGCCTTCGACTGCGTTGTGGCTCCCGTGGGTGGCGGCGGCCTCACGGCAGGTCTCGTGCTGGGGCTGAGAGAGCGTGGCGCCCACAGCGCCGTCTGGGGCGCGGAGCCGGCGCTTGGGAACGACGCGGCCCGATCGCTGCGGAGCGGCAAGATCGAGCGAAACGCGGCGGAACCGACGACCCTGGCCGACGGGGCTCGGACACTGAGCCTCGGTGAGAGGAACTGGGCCATCCTACAGCACGGACTCGCGGGCATCGTCGAGGTGCCGGAAGAACTGATCCGAGCCGCCCTGATCAGCCTGATGGAAGAGGCCAACGTGAAGTGCGAGCCGACCGGAGCGCTGGCCCTCGGCGCGGTACTGGCGGAACCTGCGCGATTCGCAAACAAACGCATCTGCTGCGTGGTCAGCGGCGGCTCCGTTGATCGGGCCGTCCTCGTCGCCATCCTATCGGAAGGCCGAGCAGGCTGACGAGATCGAAGCAAATCGAAGGAGTTTCGGCCCGAACGCGCCCCCGGATCGCAACCAAACGAAGACAAACAGCGAGCGATCCGGCACGAATCGCGCCCAAACGCTTGACATCGAAGGGCCGGCGGCGTATACTGAAAGGCGTAGGGCAAACACTCTACGCAGGTGTGAGGGAAGTGCTTGGGCGCTGTCGTCCGAGGCTCGCCGGCTTCTATAGAGGCGCACCGAGGGCAGTTGATGGCGCTCCGTACCGGCCCTTGGCCGGCGCCGGATGTCATCGATTCAGCCCTCTTGGGCCACTGTAACAGGAGCCGTGAATGTCCAACTCCGCCAAGCCTGAACCCCGAGCCGTAGCGGGCCCGCTGACGCGCTGGAAGGTGCTGGTAGGCGCCATCATCGTGCAGCTGATCCTGGGCACCGTCTACGGCTACAGCATCTTCTGGCAGCCTCTCGAAGACGCGCTCTACCCCGCTCCGATCATCACCGTCGCCGAGCAGACCAAGCTCGAGACGACCGGCCAGTCCCTCCCGGCCAACGCCATCGTTCTCTCCGACGCTGACGCCAAGAAGAAGCACGACGAGCGTCAGGCGCCCCTGAAGCAGGCATTCGCCCTGGCGATCCTAACCTTCGCACTGACCATGGTCTACGCCGGGAAGGTGCAGGATGCCAAAGGCCCGCGATACCCGGCGCTCATCGGCTCGGTCCTGCTCGGCGCAGGCTTCCTGGCGGCCGGCGCGCTGCTCTCGGGCAAAGTGAGCGATGCCAACCAGGTGACCATGCTGCTGTGGTTGTTCATCGGCGTGGTTGCCGGCGCCGGCATCGGCTTTGCCTATGTCTGCCCCATCGCGGCGCTGGTCAAGTGGTTCCCTGACGCCAAGGGCCTGGTCTCCGGCATCGCGGTGGCAGGGTTTGGGTTCGGCGCCTTCATCATATCGTACAAGGCCCTGCCCTTCAGCGGCACCGTCTACATCAAGGAGCACAGCATCTCGCAGTTCTTTCTGGTCCACGGCGTCGTCTGCCTTGTGGCCGTCGCCCTGGGCGCTCTGCTCCTCAGCAACCCGCCCGGGACGGTTCCGGCCGTCCGAGCGGACGGCGGTCCTGGCGAGCTCCTGAAGAACAAGGCGTTCTACATGATCTGGATGATGTTCTTCAGCGGCGCGCTGGCGGGCCTCACGGTCATCGGCGTGGCGAAGGGCTTTGCCGGCGAGCAACTCGTGGCCAACGCCCTCGGGTCCATTGACGCGGAAACCAAGAAGTCGCTGATGGAGAAGGGCGCCGCCGCGGTGGGAATGCTGGCGGTCTTCAACGCCATCGGCCGCGTGGTCTGGGGAACGGTCTCCGATAAAATCGGCCGGACGCCCACGTTCATCGCCATGTTCCTGTTCCAGACCGTCATGATGTTCCTGCTGCCTGCCATGAAGACGGAGATAGCCATCACGCTCGCGGCGGGCATGGTCGGCTTCAACTTTGGCGGCAACTTCGCGCTCTTCCCGTCGGCGACGGCGGAGCTCTTCGGAGCCAAGAAACTCGGCCAGAACTACGGCCTGGTATTCACATCGTACGGTGTGGCCGGCGTCGTCGGCATTCAGGCCGGCAACATCGCCAAGACCGTCACCGGTAGTTATTCGGCGGCATTCGCACTAGCCGGGCTTCTGTGCCTTGTGTCTGCAATCCTGGCCATCGCCCTACACATCACCAGCAAGCGGGGGCCCGCCGCAGCGTCGGCGAGCTAGCTCAGACCACACACGGAGGAAGACCTTCCATGTCGGAAGCAACAAGCGCACTGCACGAGGACAGCCGATCATTCGCTCCCAGCCCGGAGTTCACCGCACAGGCGAACGCCGGCGACCTGAGCATCTACGACAAGGCAGCCGCCGATCCCGAGGCCTTCTGGGCCGGGTACGCCGAGCAGCTCGACTGGTTCCAGAAGTGGACCAAGGTCCTCGACTGGAACGCTCCGCACGCCAAGTGGTTCGTTGACGGCAAGCTGAACGTCTCCTACAACTGCGTCGACCGCCACGCCAAGGGCGCCCGCGCAGACAAGGTCGCCATGATCTTCGAGGGCGAGCCGGGCGACGTGCGGAAGATCACCTACGCCGAGCTCTACGACGAGGTCAATCGGCTGGCCAACGCGCTGAAGAGCCTGGGCGTGACCAAGGGCGATCGGGTCTCCATCTACCTGCCCATGATCCCCGAGCTTCCGATCTCCCTGCTGGCGTGCACCCGCATCGGCGCCATCCACTCGGTCGTCTTCGGCGGCTTCAGCGTTGAGTCCCTCCGCGACCGCGTCAACGACTGCGGCGCCAAGCTCATCATCACCTCCGACGGCGGCTGGCGGCGCGGCAACGTGGTTGCCCTGAAGAAGACCGCCGACGAGGCCGCGGTGGATTGCCCGAACGTCGAGAAGATGGTCGTCGTGAAGCGCATCGGCGCCGAGAAGGCCCCCGTGACCATGGAGGCCGGTCGCGACTTCTGGTATGACGAACTCCTGGCCGCCGCCGAGCCCGTGTGCGAGCCCGAGTGGATGGACTCCGAGGATCCCCTCTTCGTCCTCTACACTTCCGGCTCCACCGGCAAGCCCAAGGGCATCCAGCACACCACCGGCGGCTACCTGACCGGCGTCTACACCACCTCCAAACTGATCTTCGACCTGAAGGACAACGACATCTTCTGGTGTACGGCCGATGTCGGCTGGGTCACCGGTCACAGCTACATCGTCTACGGCCCGCTGGCCAACGGCGCCACCATGGTGGTCTACGAAGGCTCGCCCGACACCCCGGCCCGCGACCGCTTCTGGCGCGTCATCGAGAAGCACAAGGTCACCGTCTTCTACACGGCTCCGACCGCGATCCGCACCTTCATGAAGTGGGGCGACCAGCTCCCGAACTCCTGCGACCTCTCCACCATCCGCCTCATGGGCACGGTCGGCGAGCCGATCAACCCCGAAGCGTGGCTCTGGTACAACGACGTCATCGGCAAGGGCAAGGCGCCGATCTGCGACACATGGTGGCAGACCGAGACGGGCCACATCATGATCGCCCCGCTGCCCGGCCTCGTGGCCACCAAGCCCGGCTCGGCCACCCGGCCCTTCCCCGGCATCACCGCCGACGTGGTAAACGACCACGGCGACCCGGTTCCCGTGGGCACCAAGGGTTACCTCGTGGTGAACAAGCCCTGGCCCGGCATGCTCCGCACGCTGTGGCAGGACGATGCGCGCTACAAGCAGGTCTACTGGAGCCGCTTCCCGGGCCGCTACCTCACCGGCGACGGCGCCGTGAAGGATGCCGACGGCTACTTCTGGCTCATGGGCCGCATCGACGACATCATGCTGGTGGCAGGCCACAACATCAGCACCATGGAGCTTGAGAGCGCCCTGGTCGAGCACCCGGCGGTGGCCGAGGCAGCCGTCATCGGCAAGGCCCACGACGTGAAGGGCCAGTCGCCCGTGGCGTTCGTCATCGTCCGCGAAGGATACAACGCCGACGACGCCCTGGCCACGGAACTGAAGAAGTTCGTCGGCAAGAAGCTCGGGCCCGTCTGCCGGCCGGATGACATCCTCTTCACCGCCGACCTGCCCAAGACCCGCAGCGGCAAGATCATGCGGCGCCTACTCCGCGACATCGCAGAGGGCCGCGTCTTGGGCGATACGACGACGCTCGCCGACCCGAACATCGTCGCCAGCCTGAAGGACAAGTACACCAGCGACGAAGGCTAGGCTCGCCTAACCGAAGCCGATCACGGCCAACGGCAGGGGCGCATTCAGCGCTCCTGCCGTTTGGCTGACCATTCTGGAAGGAGTTTCCCATGCGCACCCGTGCAGCCGCAACCATCGTGGCGGCAGCAGCCCTGACCGCGTTCGCCTCCACGGCGTTCGGTCTCGCTCCCGACGCACCCAAGCCCGTGAAGTGGTACGAGACCGTCACCGTCAGCGGCTGGGTCCAGCTGGACGCCATCTTCCCCGAGGGCGGCGCCACCATCGACAAGCAGTCCAACTTCCGCGTCCGGCGCGCTCGTCCCACCATCACCGCGCAGGTCGACCCCGCCACCCGGGTTCAGATTCAGTTGGACGCCGGCACGGGCAAGACCGGCTCGGGCAATGCCACCGCCACCGTCTGCGACACCTTCGCCGAGCGCAAGGTGGCCGACGCCGGCTATGTGCTGTTCGGCCAGTACGTCCTTCCCTACGGCGCGGAGATCTGGGAAGACAACGCCTCCGTCCGCTAGCCGCTCGAGCTCTCCTTCGCGGCAGACCGACTGGCGCTGGGTGAGCGCGACCTCGGCGTCCAGTTCCGCTCCTCGCCGAAGCCCTCCGACCCGACCTGGTGGGGCATCGCGATGGTGAACGGGCAGGGCTTCCGTTCCGCCGACGGCAACGCCAACAAGACGTTCTCCGGTCGGTACGCCCGCACCGTGGGCAACCGCCTCCGTCTGGGCGTCTCGACACTGGTCGGCAAGTGGCGCAGCGCCGCGTCGGGCAAGGACTTTGACCGCCACATCCTCGGATGCGAGGCCCACTACGCGGCGTCCGACAACCTCGACCTGACCGGTGAGTTCTACAACGCCCGTTTCGTCGATGACACCGCCGCCGTCGCGCCGAGCGCCGCACGGTTCAACGGCGGGTACCTGATGCTGGAGAAGAAGATCAACTCGATCAACTCGACCCCGTTCATCCGGTACCAGCGCACCTACGGCGACGTGGACTACCGCTCCTTTGACCTCGGGTGGCGGTACCAGTATGCCAAGACCCAGCGCGTCACCGTAGAGTACGATATAGCCCGTAAGGCTAAGATGAGCGCGTTCGGCGCTCGGTGGCAGGTCGGCTTCTAGAACGACGCCGCGCCGCCGGCGCACAAGCAGAGCTCTGATGGCCCGGGCGTCCCAAGTGGCCGCCCGGGCCTTGTC
Organism: Armatimonadota bacterium; assembly: GCA_026392115.1. GTDB lineage: Bacteria > Armatimonadota > Chthonomonadetes > Chthonomonadales > CAJBBX01 > CAJBBX01. Next base: position 22,469 of record JAPLCQ010000149.1, read on the forward strand.
GCCTCACACAGGAGAACGAATGGATCCGCTCAGCATCTACAAGAGCAGGCTTGTCAGCGCCCAGCGCGCCGTGGCCCCGGTCCGGTCGGGCAAGCGCATCTTCACCGGCAGCGGCGCAGGCGAACCCCAGACGCTGATGGAAGCGCTCGTGGCGAGGGCCGACCGGCTGGCGGATACCGAGATCCTGAACATCCTCACGCTGGGCGTCGCCCTCTACAATGAGGAGCACT
>JAPLCQ010000104.1 GCA_026392115.1 Armatimonadota bacterium
CCGGTCGTCACCGTGGGGTACTACCTCGGCGACGCTGCGGGCCAACCGGCGCCGACGCCTGGTGGAACTCCAGCCGTGCCTGAGCACTCGACGGTCTACCTGCGGATTCGCGGGCCCGGCGTGGCCTCCGGCCGTCTCTCCATCGATGCTCCAGGCGATCTGAACGACGTTGCCGATGCGCCCCTGACCGCCCTGACGCCTGACGATGCCGTCATCGAGTGGACCGTCGGGAAGGCAGTAGATACGGCCGGCCGCGCCTCTGTTACCCTTAAGGGAGCGGACGGTCGGGTGACCGCACCGGCGGCCGGGGCCTATGTGTTCGTGGGCGATGGGCCTCGCCGGCAGGCGTATGTAGACGTCCTCTCTGCGCCGGAGATCGTCAACGCCGATGCGCGGTCCAATGCCTCGGTCATGGCCCGCGTAACCGATGCCAACGGGCGGCCCCTGCCCGGCCGCGCCGTGGAGTTCCGCAGGACGGCCGGCGGCGGCTCGCTGATGGCCCGCGCGCCGGTCACCGATGATAGGGGGCAGGCGGAGGCCGCCTACCTCGCCGGCGTTACGGCTGAGACCGCCACGTTCGAGGCGGTGGATCGGACCACCGGCGCCAAGGGTTGGGGCTACGTGCGCCTGCGCTTGCAGAGCTCGATCGCGATCACGCTGCTGGACAGCGGGGCGCGGAATATGGCTCTGCCCGCCTCGGAGCGCCTCTCGCTCTCGCTGCAGGCGTTCCCGCGGCGGCTTCCCTGTGACGGCGTCAGTACGGCCAACCTGGTGGTGATGGTGACCGACGGACGAGGGCTGCCGAAGCCGGGCGTCATGGTCAGCTTCGACACCGCAGGCGACAACGGGCGCGTGTTGGCCTCGCATCCGGTCACCGATATCACCGGCCGCGCGGACGCCGTCTATGTGGCCGGGCGTCGCCCCGGTGACGCGACCATCGTGGCGAAGGACGCCATGACCGGTGCGGCGGCGACCGCCACCATCACGCTCAACAGCAACGGCATCGCCAAGGTCACGCTGGATGCCGCTCCCACCGTCCTGCCCGCCGACGGCCGCAGCCTGTCGCAGGTGGTCGTCCGGGTCAAGGATTTGGCCGGTCAGCCGGTGGCGGGCGCAGACGTGATGCTCAGCACCCAGAGCGGCTACGGCACGCTTGCCACGCGCGAGGCCACAACCGACGCCGTCGGCGAGGTCCTGACGGTCTTCGCCGCCGGGCAGATGGCGGGGATCGATGCGGTGGTGGCCACGGTCGTATCGCCGATCCCCGGCGATCCCGAGGCGTCTCCGTCCTCCGCCGCGGGCCTGGCACCTGCAGCCGCCGGAGGTGGCGGAGCGGGCGCGGGCGGACGCGGAGGCGTAGGCGGCGGCACGGGCGGTGGCGCAGGCGCCACGGCGGCCGGCGGCGGCGCGGTCGTGGCCGGCGGGTTCGGCTGGGACTTCAGCGAGGGGTCGGGGACCTTCTTCGGCCTCAAGGATATCGGACTGCCGACGCCGTTGGTGACCGTCCTGAACAACCTCTCCGTCGTCTACTCCAGATGGGATGAGTTCCTGACCCTGAACTCCGCCGAGAGCGGAAGCAAGTTCCGCCGCCTGACGGCGGACACGTGGTCGATCCGGTTCAAGCGTCCGCTACGTCTCGGCGTCGGCGGTCTGACGGTCGCCTACGATATGGACAGCGGCGAAACCGCGCAGTACGGGTGGCTCAGCCGGTACAACCGGAGCAGGGCCACGGTTCGCAGCAGCAGCAAGTACTTCGACATCGCGGGCACGGTGACCGGAGACGACACGAACGGCGAGGATCTGCGCACCGGCCTGACCATGCGGGGCCGCGCCTCCGACACCTATCTGGGCGCCACTCTCAGGCCGCCGCACTGGCCCACGGTGACCGTCTCGCACTATACGACGAACCTGGACAGCACGTCGGGCGCGTCGGGCTACAATGCGGGTGTCAAGCGTACGAACCTGTCGCTCTATCGGCAGTTTGGCCCCATCGGTCTCCAGTGGACGAACAGCCAGACGACGCAGGATCAGGGCTACGGAACCGGTATGCTCCACAGCTCGTTCCGCTACAGCAACGCCGGGCTCGTCCTCACGCGCGACATCCTGAAGGGCCTCACCCTGGACGTGAGCCTCAACCGTACCGGCACACGCACTGAGGGTGTGACAACGCCCCGGGACACGACGCAGACCAACTCGAGCTTCCAGTTCCGGTTCACGCCGCTCGCCAACATGACGCTGAGCGGGGCACGGAACGTCTCGGACGTCTCGGACTCGACCAACAGCACCGGAGCATACTCCTCATCCGACCAGTCCCTTGAGTTCGCCTACCAGCCCTTTGCCTATCTCGGCCTGTCCGCGGGGCTCCGCTCGGACGGCGCCAGTGCGGCAGGGCAGCGGTCCAACCTGAGCGGCAACCACTACGGCGCCAGCATGCGCGTATCGCCGCGCATCAGTTTGGGCTTTACCAAGACCCGGACAGCCGAGCCGGACCTCGGCCCGTCGGTGGGCTTCCAGTCTGACAACACGGCGGTCCAGTTGGTGCACACGCGCATCCTGCCGCTCACCGACATGATCGTGGGTTGGTCGAAGATTCACGGCGCTTCCACGACGAACGACAGCGATATCGGCACATGGTCGGCGCGCTTCCTGTCGCAGGTCCGCTACGACATGCGCTTCTCGGCGGGCCTCTCCAACTCCACGGTCTCCGGCGCCAGCGACGGCATCGGGTTCGATCTGGACAGCCGGACGCGCGATATGGGCCTCACCTGGACGCCGAACCGCTGGACACAGGCCGACTTCTTGATCACGGAACTCACGCAGTTGGGTCAGGGAGCGACGTCGACCAGCCGACTGACCACGTTCCGGCTCTCGACCATGTTGAGCCGGCGTTCCTACGTCGTTTTCGAGGCCGCCGACAACGTGCTGGACCAGCAGTTGCTCGTCCCGACGAGCCTGGGCCAGAGCCTGCGCGGCAGTCGTTTCTCGTTGCGCCTGAACTGCATCGCCGGCCTCGGGACGACGCTCTTCGGCCAGTATGAACGTAGCCGTGATGACGCAAGCGCAAGCAGTATCAGTCGTTTCCGTTTCGGGGTATCGACAGGGTTCTGACGCCAGCGTGCCGCTCCTCACCTGCATCCAAGCCGGGCGGCGCCGGAAGGGGATATGTGCTCCATGAGTTTATTGGGCAAAGTACTACTCGGGCTATATATTGCCTCTCGCACACTGGGCGGCGGCTCGGGCCAGGTGCGCACCACCGAGGGCTACTACGTCCGCGACCGGGCTATGGAGCAGGCCGCCGTGCGCCTGGCCATCCTGCCGTTCGACAACCTCAGCGACGACACGCAGGCTGACCGCAAGGTTCTGGGCATTCTGGTGACCCACGTCCTCGCCAAAGGCGCCATCTCCGTGGTTGAGCCCTCCGTCATGGAAGCGACGCTCTCCGAGCTGCGCCTTCGGCCCCCGCTGACGTCGATCCAGGCAAAGCAGCTGGCCGCCAAGCTCGGCACGCGGCTGATCATGATCGGTACGATCACCGAGTACGGCCAGCCCAGGGGCTCCAGCCCGGCGCTGACCGTCGCCATGAACGCCCGCATCGTCGATACGACGACCGACTCGATCGTATGGGCGGCGGCAGCCACCAAGACCGGCAAGCCCGACGACAGCCTGTTCGGTAGCGGCATCCCGCCGTCGCTGACCAAGCTGACCCACCAGAGCGTCGAGCAGCTGTTGAAGCTCCTGGAGAAGGCCAAGGCCGAGATCACCCGGTCCGCGGGACCTCCTGGACCCGTGCCGGCAGCGCCCGGCGACGGTGGCGTCCAGCCGAACCAGACGGCCCCGGCGGGTCCAACCGCTAATGAGACCAACACCCAGCCCGAGACGGCCGACCCGGCCAGGACGGCGGACGAGTCCAAGGAGCTGAGCACCGAGGAGATGGCCGCCTACCTGCCGTCCGATCTGGGCGGAGCCAAGCGCGCCAGCGTTGCCGAGGCCGACAACTGCGTCAGGTCGTTGGATGCCATCTACCAGGCCCGCAACACGCAGATGCATGTGCGCTTGACGGACCAGGTTAAATCGACCGACGCCACGGCGGTAGCCAAGGTGGCCGGCAAGGACGGAACGGCGGGCCCGATCGGACCCGTGACAGGGTACACGACGACATCGGAGTTCGGCTTCGTTCATGTGAACGCCGCAGCGGGCCGCTTCACGTTCGCCATCAGCGGACCCGCCGACGAGACCGAACTGATCCAGAAGATCGCTTCAGCGCTGGCCAAGTCGCTCAAGGCGCAGTAGGCAGAGCCCACAGGGATTGAGGGGAACACACACTATGCGGACCAACACTATGCGGCGCGCGCTCGTAGCGGCGCTGATGGTGGCGCCGATGCTGGCGCTGCTGCTCTTGCCGGACCTTGGGCGCGCGTTCGGCCAGGCCACTCCGAAGAAGCAGACCAAGACCACGAAGACCACGAAGAAGGCGCCCGCCAAGCCCGCCGGCAAACCCGCGGTCGCGCCGAAGACGCCTGCGAAGCCCGCGGACAAGCCCACGCCCGGCAAACCGGAGGCGACCCCGGCCAAGCCCGACGCCACGCCGGCCGAGAAGACCGAGCCGGCGAAGCCCGAGGAGACCAAGCCGGAGGAGGGCAAGGCCGAGAAGACCGAGCCCGCCAAGGAGGGCGCCGCAGCCGCGACGACAGGGGCCGCTCCAGCCAATGCGACCTACATTGGCCCGTCGGCGTGCCAGGTCTGCCACGCGGACACGCACAAGAGCTGGCAGAAGAAGAAGCACTCCTCGGCCTTCGATCTGCTCGTGGCTCGCAAGCAGGAGAAGAACGCCGCCTGCATTAAGTGCCACACTACCGGGTACGGTCGCGGCGGCTTTGTCGATGCCGAGAAGACCCCCGACCTGAGGGGCGTCACCTGCGAGTCGTGCCACGGTCCCGGTAGCGAGCACAATGGTGACAAGGAAAAGATCACCCGCGTGCCGCCGGCGACGGTGTGCACCGACTGCCACATGAAGTCCAACATTCACTGATCAGGGCTCACCGCCCTTTCCGGGAGATAAGCGATGTCGAAGCGGGCCAACACCAGGGCCAAACTTGCAGCAGGCTCCACCGCCGCGCTGGCGAGCTTGGTCGCACTCATTGCCGTCGGGAACGCACAGGTGGCAGTGACGACCGCTAAGGCGTCGTACGTGGGGTCGGCGGGCTGCATCAAGTGCCATGCGAGCATGGCCGCCGCGCACGCCAAGGGGCCGCACGGGGGCCTGATAGCCCCTCTCCCGGAGTCGATGCGGGGGTGCGAGAGCTGCCACGGCCCCGGCAGTCTCCACGCGAACGGCGACAAGGCCGGGATCATCAACCCCGGAAAAGTCAGTGTGCAGGAGAGCGACGGGGCCTGCCTGGTGTGCCACGGCGCCAATGCCGGGCCGTCGGCGCCTCCGAAGGCGCAGAAGCTCGTGCAGCAGAGCTGGATGCGTGGGCGCCATCCGCGCAAGGAAGTGGGCTGCGTGACGTGCCACTCCGAGCACAAGGGCGGCGAGAAGCAGCTGAAGAAGCCGAAGTCGGAGCTCTGCTACTCATGCCACAGCGGCATGGTCGGGGCGGCCGGCGAGTTTCAGCACGCGGCCGTTCAGAAGGGCAACTGCCTGGACTGCCACGACGCGCACGCTTCCGGCCGGCCCTCGCTGGTCAAGGGCGGCGTGGATGCCACCTGCCGGAAGTGCCATGATGTCGCCAAGCCGGCGATGGACAAGGCGCATGGCGGCTTGGTCGGCACGACAACCCGCTGCGTCAGCTGCCACTCGCCGCACATCAAGGACAAGGCGACGCACGGCTTGCCGCCGAACGCCCACAAGCCCTACGCCGACCGGAGCTGCGGGCAGTGCCACGCTCCGGCCACCGCCGCCAAGACGGCTCCCCTCAAGGCGCCCGTCACGGAGCTGTGCGGCAAGTGCCACGCGGCCGGCAAGATCGACGCCCTGTCGGCTTCGCACCCGCCGGTGAAGCAGAAGCTCTGCACCACCTGCCACACGCCCCATGCCTCGCGACAGGTGAGCCCGCCCTTATTCAAGGCCAAGGCCGACTTCGTCTGCCTCTCGTGCCACAAGCAGGTCGATGCCGCGCTGCAGAAGAAGTTCCAGCACGCGCCGGTCGAAGCCGGGAACTGCACGAGCTGTCACTACGGCCACAAGAGCAGCATCGAGAAGCTGCTCATCAAGTCGCCGATGGACCTGTGCCAGGGTTGCCATCCCAACCAGCGCAAGTTCACGCATCCTGTCGGGATCAAGGAAGTGAACGGTCGCAAGGTGGTCATCGTCGACCCGCGCAACAAGAAGCAGCTGACGTGCGCAAGCTGCCATGACGTCCATGGCGGGCCGCATGAGTACATCTCGCAGGCCGACTGGCGTCGGGACCTGTGCGTCCAGTGCCACAAGGGCGGCATGGACCAATGACCGCGCGTGGCCTTCGAGTGGCCGTGGCGCTGTTGCTCGTGGCGCAAGGTTGCTCGGTCGCGGCCGCGCAGGGCGTGGTGCCGAAGCGGCTCCAGTTCGTGGTCAGCCGGGCGTTCGGCAGGGATTTCAGCAGCCCGTCGGGCGTCTGGTTTGACTCGAAACACGGCGAGATCTACGTGGCCGACACCGGCAACCACCGCATCGTGATCCTTGATGATCGCGGCATGCCCAAGGCCGAGATCATGCGGACGGTGGACCGGCCCGGAAGCTCGAAACCGATCCCCAGCGAACCGAGCCGCATCGCTGTGAACTCGGGCGGCGACATGTTCGTCGTCGACGTGCTCGCCGACTACGTTGATATGTGCGATTACCGCGGTCGTAGCCTCCGGCAGATCAGCCTCCGCGACTATGCCGAGGCGGCCAAGCGAGTCGGCGCTGCGCCGTCCGAGCCGGTGAGTTCGCTGGACCTGAAGGCTACGGCGGTCACCGTGGACAGCAAGGACAACGTCTACATTGCCTGCCGCGCGCGCATCTACGTGTTCAGCCCGGCGTTCAAGCTCCTGCGAGCCATCGGCACGAAGGGCTCAGAGCCGGGCCAGTTCACGGCCATCACCTCGCTCTGGGTCGATGCCGCCGGCCTGATCTACGTCACCGACGCGAGGGCCCTGGCCGTTCACGTACTCGCCGCCGACGGCACGGTCCTCGTCGCCTTCGGCCAGCACGACTCCGGTGTCACGAACTTCGGCCTGCCGATCGGCATCACCACGGACATGCGCGGCAACATCTGGGTCGCCGACACGCTCCGTCACATCGTCAGCGTCTTCCGCCGCACCGGCAACAAGGTGGACTACCTGGACTACATCGGCACCCTGGGAACGCGCGGCGGTGAGTTCGCCTACCCAAGCGGCCTCACGGCCTCGGCGACCGGCAAGATGCTGGTGGTGGACCGCGTCGGCGGCCGCGTCCAGTGCTTCGAGATGTAGGTCTTCCTCACCCCGCTGACCAGGCCAGCCACGCAAGAAGGTCCGCCACCCAAACGCCGGTAGCGGACCCGAAGGAAGCACTGTTTCTGAGCGTGAATCTGTCGCGAAACGCTCGGACTTGGAGCGGGAGACGGGTTTCGAACCCGCGACCTCTTCCTTGGCAAGGAAGCTGCTAGTTTGAGCTCAAAGCCGGAAAGGAAGTTGCCAGTTCGCGCTCAGCGGACGCCACCGGAAACCGGGAAGTAAGTTGCCAGTCCGGCAGCATATTACCCCAATATACGGCCAGTGAGGGGTTCAGGAGCGGTCGTGGGCGGGTTCTGCGGTTGATGGGGTTTGGCCGGCGCCTAGGCTCGGAGGTGTGCGTCGTGCCTTGCGGGCGCATTGCCTGCGTATGGCCGTGGCATGGTTGCCGGTCACGTCATTGGGATTCATGGCGGTAGTCCCCTCGGCTTCGACGGCGTAGGCCGGTGTTGCTCGGGCTACCCGCGCTGACGGGGTGGGTCGTGTCGTGGTCCCGGTCCGATGCAGAGCGTCCTGTCGAGAGGGGGGGGCGCCTTGTTCGGGGCGTTGCGACCACTAGCTCTCGTTCCCCAGATTCTGCGTTTGGCTTCGACGTTTGGCGTGACGGTTGGTGGCGCCGGTACGACCTTGGTTCGGGGCGCGCGTCCGCTGCAGAGCGCCCTCCCTCGCGCATACGCACAAATGGGACAGCCAGGCCATCGTGCGACCCGGCGCCCTTGGGTCCGAGAGTCGCGGTCGGTCTTCGCGGCGAGCCACTCGGGCGCCTACACAGCCCATAGCTGGCCACCGTAGCGCTGGACGGCCTCATGGACGCAGGCAGCTCCGTGAGGAATCGCGTATGAGTCTCGTCGCTCCAGAACCGGATGGGGTGCCGGCCGTAGACCGCAAGGGCATTGCCGTGCCGTCGGTCCTTGGCGGCGCGCTCCTCGCGGGTATGCCACCTGTCTCCGTCGCGCTCGACATCGGGGCCGGCCTCGCGGCAATGCAGGGCAAGATCGAGGCATCGCATCGTCGGCCGCGTCCGCCTAGCGGCGGGGCTGGGTACCTCCACCCACTACTGGCGCCCCGGCGGCAGGCCCCCTCGCGCAATCCCGCGAACAGCCTGTACTCGATCGGAGTATCAATGAAGAGGTCACTGACGTCGGTGGCCACGGTGGCCCGCGCTTGCGTGGTAGGCACCAAGGGGAGCCGCCGATGCAGCTTAAGGTCGGTATGGCCAGGCGCCGTAGCGGCCGCGGCTACATGCAGTGGTACAGCTCCTCGGCACGCAGGTGCGCGGGCTCGTCGGAAAGCGGCTGAACCCGTCGGGCACGCTCATACCCGGTAACATGTGCCGTGTACGTGATGTGCCTCCGCTCGCGTCCGAATGAGTCGGGCTGGTAGAAGAGCAACTGCCTGAAGGCGGTCAGGTTGCCGAGCTCATTCACGGACCGGCTCGGTCGCGCGCGGTACCCGCCTTGGCGCTCGGTCGGGTCGCGGTCGCGGCGGAGAGGGAGGAGCACGGCAAGCGTATTGCGTGGCTGGCGCAGGCTGCTCGGCGAACGTGTCATGGCGTCTGCAGTGTGCGTATACCCGGTCATCGCCGGGGCGACTCAAGCGAACTGCCGCAGTGCCGTTCAGTTTGTTGGCCGGCATGCGTAGTCCTGAAAGCCTCACGCTGGCGCTTGTTCGGCCGAGTGGCGGCGAGCGATCTGGCCCAAGATCCACACAGCCCCAGGAGCTCTCGCTGATCGGGACTGCGCCACCAGGTTGGTGGCGTACAGGTTAGTCGGCGGCTGTCCCTGGTGGGCCCTCTGTCGATGCCGATAGCGCACGGGCGAACGCTGAGTACTCGGCGTCGCCACGCTGAGCTTCCGCGAGCAGAGCGGCGCAGTCGGCGTGCTCGGATGCAAGCATAGCGAGTACGGCCAGCTTCCCGATGCAACTGCTCCTGTAGGTGCGCAGGTCGGGCCGGTTCAGCCCCAACGTGCGGACCGTCACCTGGCCGCGTAGCGTCCGAGGCGCGACGGTAGTGAGGCCCGCCACGGGGTCGAACACGAAATCGAGATGGTCGGTCGGGTCGTCGGAGCATGGGTCCAGCAGAGGACCGTCCGCGTCCGCCTCGGGAAACTGGTCGCCCTTGAACTCCGCGCCGTTACACCGGCCGCACGCAAGAAGCAGGTTGTCCCAGCAGAAGGCGAGGTCCTGGCGCTTGCTCACAGGGCGATAGTGCTCGATCTGCGTGTAGCTCACGTGCTTTATCTTGCTTTCGCAGTACGCGCATTTGCCATGGAACGCCTCCTCCAAGGCGGTCCTGATCTGCTGGTGCCGGACCTTGGCGAAAGCGGCTTTTTTGGCCTGCTTAGTACGTGCTTCAGCCACTGCGTTGTCCCAAGCCGCCTTCTTCGAACTCAGGACCGTGGGCTCCGTACCTCGATCTGCCCTGATCATGGCAGCTTGCTGCGCAGCACCTGGTCGATTCTTGCGTCCAGCGACCCGGGTTCCGGCGGGCCACCGAATGGCCTGGCCTCGTCCATGAATAGGGAAAGCTGCGTCCACTCGCTCTCCTCATCGCGGCTCCGCCTCGTGCCTTTAGCGACGAGATGGTCATATCGGTCGATCTTCGCCTGCGTGGCGGGCGAATAGGGTGAGACGGCGCCGAACGCCTCGCTCTGCAGGATGCGGTCGACACTGAGCGCCGAGACGTTGGGGACCGCCTCGACTTCGGCGCGGCCGTCGCGTAGCCGGAAGCGGAGCGTCTGCGCCGTGTCGCCGGCACCGGCTGCGATGAGCGGGCTGTGGGTTGCTACGATGAACTGCAGGCCAGGGAACTGCTCCTGCAGCCACTGGGCGATCTGCCGCTGCCAGACCGGATGCAGGTGGATGTCCAGCTCATCGATCAGGACGACGCCTTCCTCGTGCAGAGGATCGGCGCTGTTCGGAAACGCCTGGATAAGCCGCCACACGAGGTCGCCGGCCAGCGCCAGCACGCTGCGGTAGCCGTCACTGAGGGCGATGGTGGCGACCGACATGCCATTTGTGATGAAGCAGATTCGCCCCTGCGCGGTCACCTGGTCAAACCGCACACCTTCCGGCAGCACCTTGTTGATGGCAGCTACACCCAGCTCGTACTGACGCCGGGCCGTTGGGTCCTGGTCCTTTGCAGCGCGGTAGTCAAGGTAGACCATCCATCGCTCAAAGGCGGAGAGGGGCTGGTCCTCGTCAAACTGGGTACTGAAGTTGGTAAAGCGAGCGGGCTGCTCCAGCGACGGCACGAGCACCTGGTTCGAACGCGTGAGTCTCCGGAATGCGCCATAGCCAACGGAGAACCAGCCGCCGCCCGTCGAGGTGAAGGCATTCTGGCGGAGCCACGAGAGCCTCCTGTCAATCGACTCGACAATGGCAGGCTCCGTGTACTGCCGGTTCCGGACCGCCATGGGCCTCGACCCGGTGACGAAGTAGGTGTAGCCGAAGGTCCGCGTGACCTTGTCATTGCCGTACTGCCCAGGGTCATCGTCGCCCTGGTGGATGCGCGCGCGGAGCGTGCCGTACTCGTCTTCGTTGCGGAGCCACGCCACCGGCCTGGGCAGGAGCTTCTGCGCCCCCTCAGGCCCAGCAAGGAGAAGCCCCAGCGCCTGGAGGGCCGTGCTCTTGCCGCCGCCGTTCTCGCCGAGGAGAGTGACCCATCGGCAGGGCTGTCGGGGCTTGCCGAGCCGAATCGTGACATCGTCAAAGCACTTGATGTTCCGAATCTGCAGCTCTTCAACCCACATCGTGGCAACCCTCCATACGGCCTGTGGCCCGGGCTCGGCGTGTCCCGGCCTACCGCGTACATTGTATCCTGCTCCGGCCGTGGCCGTCTCCGCGCCTGCCACCTTCACGCCGCCCGCGCGCCCATTAGCCGTCGCCAACCGCCCGCAGCTAAGCCGCTCGCTCCAGACACTCACCCACCAGCGCCGCGACCATCGCACCGACTGCCGCCGGCGCGAAGTCGGTCCAGTTGCCTTCGCACAGGACCCTGAGTTCGCCCCATGACGGCTCGCCGGCGGCGACACTTGCCGAGATGTCGGGGGCGCTTGGGTCGGCTTCCAGCGCTGCCAGCGCCTCAGCGATGCCACTCTCCCACTCGCTGCGCTCGTCGTCATCCTGCCAGTAGGAGAGTGTAGGCCCCCACTCCTCGTGCAGGGCGGAGATCGCATTGCCCTTGCTGTCGTACTGGCGCGTCTCGAACTGCACGCTCGGACCGGTGCCGGGCACCCCAACCTCGACACAGGTCATGATCCAGTAGCCGTCAACGGGCGCTTCGGGCGTGGAGGGTTTCATCTGCCTTTCTCCTTGTGCGCTGCAGTGAGATTGGATGATGCCGCGGGAGGCACGACGCCTCGCCGGTGGGTTGCGAACCAAGCGGCTGTGGGAGGTCTGCGCCAACACAAGCTCCAGCGGCTCCTTACCGGACGGCGTGACCGATCGCGTGATTGCAGGGCTCAAGCGCAGCCGTGCCGGAGGCCAGCAGGCTCTGGACCAGCGAGTTGGGGCTGACCCCCTGCTCTTCCGCTAAGCCCGGCCGTACGCCTGCGCGGACCGAGGCGCTCGGCATCCGCCACCGCTCAATGCGCGTGGACCGCATAGAACAACCACCTGCCGTCAGCCGAGGCCGTGGCCGGGCTGGACTGCGCCGGCGTGACCCAGTTCGCAGGTTCGGCCGGCTCCGTTGCAGTTGCCATCGCCCCTGCCACTTCAGGATCCTTGATGACCATCACCTTTGTCTTCCCGGTCCCGTCCGTCCGGGTGAAGACGATGCCGTCTGCCGCATCCCAGGCGTGGACGGCCAGTACCTGGTCCGTAGACGCGATGGGCTTATCGGTTGCGGGCTTGCCGGCGGAGCCAAGCCTCAAAATGTGCAGACTGCCGCGGCCAGGGCCCGACGAGCTGACGTAGGCGATGGCGTCGCCGGCGGGGCTCCAAACCGCGGTGGTATACGAAGCCGCGTCCTGTGGCCGCCATTCCCAGGTTGGGGTCAACGGCTCCTTGGCATCCGCAAGCTGCGAAATGTCGAAGGCGGCCAATCCCCACTTGCCGTCCCGCCACACGCCGCAGACTAGCTTCGAACCGGTAGCAGACGCCGAGGGCATCCGGGCTCCGCGGACCACCACCTTCGGCTCCGCAACTGGACCCGCCGCATCGTCGCTGACCTGGACTGCCCGAACCTCCCATTTCGCTGGCGCCGCCGCGATGGCTTGGTCTCTCAGTCTCTGTGCGTCTTCCTGGTCGGCGAGGTCCTTCCTCTCCCGCTCAAGCCTCTCGCTGTCTTCAGTAAGGCGTTCTATTTGTTTTATTAATGCGTCGCTAATATTACCATTCTCCGTCTCGTGTTTCAGGTCCCTGAGTTGTGATATCATCTCCTGCATCTGCGAGGTCAGGCGGGCAAGGCGTTCAGCCAGCGAGAGCCCCCTGTGCACAAACTCCAGGCACTTACTGCTGCCTCGCGCGATGATCCTGTAGGTGCCGTGCGCAGCGATCGGTTTGGTGGTGAAGGAGGTCTTGCCCATCGGACTGGAGGCTGTTGCCGCCGCCGGCAGGCTCACCCGATGGTATGCCAATGGGTCCGGCGCACCATCGGCCGAGAACCGAATGATCGTGACCTTGGCGAGGGCGCCAGGCGGGACGTAGACGGTCACCGTTACCGGCTTAAGTACGGTGGGGTCGTCGATCACGATCTCAGGCGGGTCGACGGCCAGGAGGCGGACTTGGGACAGTGCGCCCGCGGCGCAGAGAGCGATGGCGATCGCGGCGGCTGCCCTGGCTGCTGTGCGGGCGTTCAGTTCCATCAGTCTGTTCCCCTTTGTGTGATTGCCGCGCCCAGGGAGGTCCGTTGTGTCGCGAGCACCAAGGCGTCGACAGCGTCACGGCGCAGATAGACAAGGGAGGGCTTGTCGGCTCTATCGCGGCGGCTGGCCTCGGTGCGTTGGCCGCGTGCGGATTCGGAAGTTGGTGGCGCGGGCAGCCCCGGCTTGAAGAGGATCATCTGCTTGTCGTCCTGACGGACCAGATACAGGGGTCGGTTCAGGTCGCCGGATACGATGGTCCCTTTGGCGGATGTGCTGAGCCTGAGTACGCGGAGTAGCCCGGGGTTCCCCAGGAGGGCGCCATAGGCACTGGCCAGGAGGTATAGGCAGAGCACCAGTAGCACCAGGGAGGGGACACGCACGTGCGACCAACCCAGGTCCCCTGAGCCCTGCGAAACCGGGCTCGAGGCGCCGTCCAGCGAGGCCGGAGTCGGCTGTGATTGGCTGGACGCCGCGACTGCCATACTGCTGCGCTCGAGTGCCCAGATCCCGAGCATGTAGATGCCCAGCAGGATGGCCATCGTGCCAAAACGCGCCTGGAGGTTCGTGGCCCCCGGGTCCATGTCAGCATTTTGGAGGTCGTGCACCATCAACCCAACAGGGTCCTTGGCAGCCTCCTGTCGTGCGGTATAGACCAACAGGGGTTCGATGCGAGACGGCGTTGCCAACGACCAAGCGGCGTAGACGCCCCAGGCCAGTACGAGCGCCGGCAGCGCGGCCGCAAGCACGCCCGTCAGGCCCCTTCGCACACCGGCCGGGCACATCTCCCGGATTGTCGGATGCCGTAGGGCGAGCGCCGCTGCTACGGTCGCCGCGACCAGGAGCCACGTCTTCCACGGCACTCTGGCGCACGCGACCGGAACGTCAAGCACGCAATGGATCAGGAACACGCCTCCTGCGCGAACGTACTCCTGGGCGTCGCGGCTCACGGTCGGTAGGCCGAGCACTCGGTCGGCTGAACTCAGCACCACATGGCCGGCGATACCGGCGATGATCCCGACACCGGCAGATGACGCACCTGCGACGGCAATCGCGCGAGCAGGCGAGAGAACGCTGCCTGGCTGCTCCGCGGGCGTACAACGGTCTCGCAGGAAACCCCTGATCTCCTGGAGCAGCGCCTTCACCTCAGCAGCCAAGGTGGACCTCCGATGATCGGTCTGGGGCACTCTTGGGGGAGCATCGCAGCATACGCGGCGCCCTCGGGTGGCCAGTCGCCGACGTCCTATTCCGGGGCCGTGCGCCGGGTTCCTGCCGCCTAAGTGCAGCCGAGGGTCCCGGGCCCGGAGGCTTGGCGGCCTGGTATGGGTCTGGTCCCTGCTACCGCCGAGCCGGACCAGTCGCCATCACCCAAGCTCGCCAAGGTCCCCGCCTCTATCTGTGTCAACAGGATGGCCGGGACGCGCAGCCCGAGCTCTGCTCGAAGCTCCACGCCCTGCCGCGCACCCTCTGTGTCAACATGGAGTGAGACACTTTCCATTCCCTCCAGGATGATCGAGGGCGGAAAGGATCGCATCAGGTGAAGAACGGTTTGACAAACGCCATGGCGTCGAGGAGTCCAGTAGGCATGCC
>JAPLCQ010000172.1 GCA_026392115.1 Armatimonadota bacterium
GCCAGTTCCAGACGCTGCGTTCGCTCTCCCAGGCGGCGGCGCAGGCGTCTCACGCATCAACCGTGAGCCAGTCGCTGACGACGCCCCTGAAGACGCTGCGCGAGTCGGATGCGTACAAGGCCGCGCCCGCGGAGGTCCGCACCGCGGTCGACGCCTTTGCCGCCGACCTGGCGGCGATGACGACGGCCCTCCGCGACCCGGCGCCCGCCGAGGTCGAGAAGCCCTCCGAGAGCGGCGCTCCTGCCCGGCCGGCGCCCGCGGCGCAGGGCCCCACCGTGGTCAGTCGCATCTCGCAGTTGGTGAACGCGCTGGACGCCATCACAGAGGCTCCCGAGCGGTCGTACCTGGCGACGGCAACCACGCTGACCCAGCGCGCCGAGGGCCTGTTCCGGGCCGCCATGCGGCTCAGCGGGGCCGAACTGACCCGCCTGAACAAGGCGCTGACGGCGGTCAAGCTGCCAGCGCTGCAGCCCGCGGCTGACGACTTCGCGTCGGCGGGCGGCGGCGGCTTCGTGGCTCAGGAGGCCGGTGAAGCCGGGTAGGCGGGCCGCGCCGGACACATACGGGCGGACATGGGGCGTCTCGGCAGGAGCCGGGGCGCCCCGCGGCGTATCTTGGCGGCATGAAACACATACTTACCGCGGCCCTCGCCGCGGCAGCGCTACAGACCACGGGGAGCCTCACCATGGACGATCCGCTCCAGAACAAAGAGCGCACCTGCTTCCAGACCGGAGGCGCCTACACCGACGCCGCCAACCTGCGCTCCGACGTGGCCATCTGCTATGGGATCGACCCCGGCCTGCCGGCGCGAATCGCCACTTGGCGCGAGCGCGGCTACCGCATCCACGTCATGACCGGCGTCTCGTGGGGGCAGTACCAGGACTACCTCTACGGCCGCTTCGACGGCGAGAACCACGAGGACCAGGCGCAGACCGACCGCGCGGGCAACAAGATCAGCCACGGCGGCGATGTCTACTACATGTGCCCCGGCGAGACCTACGGCAAGTTCCTCTGCGTGGGCGTCAAGCGCGCGCTGGAGGCCGGAGCCGAGGCGATCCATCTGGAGGAGCCCGAGTTCTGGGTGCGCGGCGGCTACTCCGAGGGGTTCAAGCGCGAGTGGCAGTCCTACTACAAGGAGCCGTGGCAGGCGCCCCACGCGAGCCCGGACGCCCAGTGGCGGGCCTCCAAGCTCAAGTACTTCC
The DNA here is from genome assembly GCA_026392115.1 of Armatimonadota bacterium. Lineage (GTDB taxonomy): Bacteria > Armatimonadota > Chthonomonadetes > Chthonomonadales > CAJBBX01 > CAJBBX01. The sequence continues at coordinate 1,203 of JAPLCQ010000172.1, forward strand.
TCTACCGGCGAGCCCTGCAACAGGTCTTCAGCTTCATCCAGGCGTGGAACAAGGAGCACGGCAAGAGGGTTCGCTGCTACGTTCCCACGCACAGCCTCATCAACTACGCGCACTGGCGCATCGTCAGCCCCGAGAGCAGCCTGGCCCGCCTGGAGGGCTGCGACGGGTACATCGCCCAGGTCTGGACGGGTACGGCGCGCACCGCCACCATGTACCGCGGCAAGCGCAAGGAGCGCACCTTCGAGGCCGCCTTCCTTGAGTACGGCGCCATGCAGAACCTGGTCCGCGCCACGAACCGCACGGTCTGGTACCTGAATGACCCCGTGGAAGACAACCCCGGCTACGACTGGGCCGACTACAAGGTGAACTGGGAGTCGACGCTCACCGCATCGCTCCTTCAGCCCGATGTCTGGCAGTACGAGGTCGCCCCGTGGCCCGAGCGCGTCTTCAGCGGCCGGTACCCGAGCAAGACCGACCGGAACGTCCGCGAGGCGATACCGGCGGCGTACGCCACAGAACTCCAGAGCGTCTTCTCGGCGCTCAACGACATGCAACAGAAGCGCGTCAAGTGGGAGTGCGGAACCCAGGGCATCGGCGTGGCGGTGAGCGACACGCTCATGTTCCAGCGCGGCGACCCGAAGCCCAGCGACCAGCACCTGTCGCACTTCTACGGCCTGGCGCTGCCGCTGGTGAAGCGCGGCATCCCCGCCGAGCCCATCCAGCTTGAGTCCGTAACCATCCCCGGCTGCCTTGACCGGCTGCGGCTGATGATCCTGAGCTACCACGGCCAGAAGCCCATGACGCCGGATGTCCACGCCGCCATCGCCGAATGGGTGCGGAAGGGCGGCGCGCTGGTCGTCTGGGACGATGACAGCGACGCGTTCAACGCCGTACGCGAATGGTGGAACTCCGACGGCAAGGCGTACGCGACGCCCAGGCTCCACCTCTTCGAGGCGCTGGGCCTTCCGGCGGACGCCGCCGAGGGCGCGCACCGGGTCGGCAAGGGCGTGGTGGTCTTCCGCGCGGCCAACCCGTCGGCCCCCGCCTACGCCGCCGCGGGCGACGCCGACGTGGTCGCCGCGGTGCGCAAGGCCGCATCGGCCGTTCGGCTGCGCTGGCGCGAGACGAACCACCTCGTGCTGCGCCGCGGCCCCTACGTCGTGGCGGCGGGCCTCGACGAGACCATCGAGGGGGCGCCCCGAACGCTGGAGGGCCGTCTGGTCGACCTCTTCGACCCCCAGCTCGCCCTGCGCCGCAAGGTGACGCTGAAGCCGGGGTCGCGCCACCTGCTCTACGACCTGGACGCCTCAACCGGGACGGGGCTCAAGCTCGTTGCGGCGGGCTGCAAGGCCCTGCCGGAGAAGGTCGGCCCGCGCGGCGGGACGTGGCTGGTGGAGGGCATCGCGCAGACACAGGGCGTCGTCCTGCTCCGCTGCCCGAGCCGCCCTGCCTCCGTCGCGCTGGGCTCGGACGCGTCCGAATGGAGGTTCGACGCCAAGGAGCGGCTGCTCTGGGTTACCTTCGCCAACACGGCGCGTCCGCGCAAGCTGCAGGTAGAGCTCTAGCGCGCCCACATGAAGCCATCGCGCCTCGGAACACATAGGGCGGTCAGGGCGGCGGCCTGCCTGGCCGCCCTGGCCCCGCTGCTGCTGCTCGGGGGCATGAGCCGCCGGCAGGACCCGCCACGCCTCCCGGCCACGGGGCAGGCCGACTTCAGCATGACGGCCTGGGTACGCACCACGCAAGGCGGCGTCATCGTCTCGCGGTCGGCGCAGTCGGGTCCGTGGGCCTGCGGCGGGAAGGCCTGGTTCGTGCGGAACGGCGTGCTGGGCTTCGACACGGGCTGCATCGCCGTGGTGGCCGGACGCACGCCGGTGGCCGACGGGCAGTGGCGCCGGGTGGGCGTCACCTATTCGCACGCGGCCTCCACGGCCACCTTCTACGTCGACGGCCGCCTCGACGCGCAGGTGAGCCTCGGGAGCAACCCCGACGTGGAGGGCGATATCCTCCGTCTGGGCGCCGCCGCGCAGGGGCTTGCCGGGCCCAACGGCTTCGTGGGCGACCTGGACGATGTGGCGCTCACCTCCCGCGCCCTGAGCCCGGAGGAAATGGCCCGCGCCGACCTGCCGCAGCCGGACGCGCTCTGGACGCTGGACGGCTCGGGGGCCGACGTATCGGGAAAGCACTCCCTGCTGGTGCGCGGCGGGAGCTTCGTGCCGGGCATGCGCGGCCAGGCCCTGCACTGCGACGGCGCCACCGAGGCGGCCGACATCGACCCGCTAGCTGAAGCCCGCGCCCGCTTCGCGCTGGTGAACCTGGGCGCGGCGCGGCTGGCCGTGGCGGACATGCGGAAGGAGTTCGGCGCGCGCCTGCCCGGCGGAGAGGCCATGGACGCCGGGCTCGCCGAGGCCGAGCGGAGCGCCCGGTCGGTCGCGGCACGCCTCGCCAGGGGTGACAATGGTCTGCTCCCCGAGATCGAGCGGCTCCTGGCCCTCCAGCGCTCGGCCCTGCTGGCCAATCCCCTGCTGGACTGCGACAAGCTCCTGCTCGTCCGGCGCGGCTCGGGCAATCTGGGCCTGGTGCAGAACTGGGAGAGCAACTCGTCGCTGCCCCGTTCGGGCTTCGACAACGAGATCGCCCTCCTCACGGGCCTGCGCGGCGAGCCGAAGCTCACCGCGCTCTACAAGCCCGACGGCGGGCGCTTCGTGGGCGACCTGGACCTCCATTGGGACGCTCGGCGCCTCCTCTTCTCCATGCCCGGCGAGGACGGCCGCTGGCAAGTGTTCGAGAAGCGGCTGGACGGAACGCCGCCCGCGCAGCTCGGGCTCATCGACCAGCCGCTGGTCGACAACTACGACGCCTGCTACCTGCCCGACGGCGACGTGCTCTTCACCTCCACGGCGCCCTTCGTGGGCGTGCCCTGCGTCACCGGCGCGTCGCACGTCTCCAACATCTACCGCACCGAGCAGGGCCGCATCCGCCGCCTGACGTTTGAGCAGGACCACGACTGGTGCCCCACCGTCATGGCCGACGGCCGCATCCTCTACCTGCGGTGGGAATACACCGACATCCCCCACTTCGCGTCGCGCATCCTCTTCACCATGAACCCGGACGGCACGCGGCAGGCGGCCCACTACGGCAGCAACTCCTACTGGCCCAACGCGCTCTTCTACGCCCGGCCCATACCGGGCGACGCGACGCGGTTCGCCGCCATCGTGGGCGGGCACCACGACGTGCCGCGCATGGGCGAGCTGACCCTCTTCGACACCGCCCTGGGCCGCCACGAGGCGGCGGGAGCCGTGCAGCGCATCCCCGGTCGGGGCAAGAAGGTCGTTCCCATCCTTCGCGACGAGCTGGTTGCGCCGAGTTGGCCCAAGTTCATCCACCCGTGGCCGCTCAGCGCCAAGTACTTCCTCGTGGCCGCCAAGCCCACGCCCGCCTCGTCATGGGGCATCTACCTGGCGGACGTGTTCGACAACCTGACGCTGATCGCCGAAGCGCCCGGCAGCGCCCTGCTGGAGCCGATCCCCGTGGAGCCGCGGCCCGTGCCTCCGGCCATACCGTCGCGGACCCGTCCCGGCGCCGCCGATGCGGACGTGAGCATCACCGACATCTACCGGGGCCCCGGCCTGGCCGGCGTGCCGCGCGGAACCGTGACACGGCTGCGGCTCTTCACCTACCAGTTCGCCTACCACGGCATGGGCGGGCAGATCAACCGGGTCGGGCTCGACGGGCCATGGGACGTCAAGCGCATCCTGGGAACGGTGCCCGTGGGGCCCGACGGCTCGGCCCACTTCACCGTGCCGGCCAACACGCCCATCTCCATGCAGCCGCTGGACGCCGAGGGCAAGGCCCTGCAGCTCATGCGGAGCTGGATGACCGCCATGCCCGGCGAGCGGGTCCACTGCACCGGATGCCACGAGCCGGAGAACGCGGCCGGCGTCAACCGCCCCGCCGGGCGCGCCTACCGGGCTCCGGACAAGATACGCCCCTGGTACGGCCCCGCACGGGGCTTCAGCTTCCGGCGCGAAGTGCAGCCGGTCCTGGACCGCTACTGCGTGGGCTGCCACGGCGGACGGCCCGGGACTTCGGCGCCCAACCTGGCGGACGCGCCGGACGTTGCCGCGCCGGGTTCCGACGCCGGCTATCGCGGCGGCTCCCACTTCCCGCCCTCCTACCTGGCGCTGCGCTCCTATGTCCGGGGCCACACCATCGAGAGCGACCTGCACCTGCTGACGCCCGGCGAGTTCCACGCGGACACCACGCGGCTCGTGCGGATGCTGCAGGGCGGCCACGCGGGCGTCCGGCTGACCCGCGAGGCGTGGGACCGGATCATCACCTGGATCGACCTGAACACGCCCGCACACGGCTCCTGGCGCGAGATCGTGGGAGACGGCAAGGTGAACGCCCAGCGCGCCCTGCGGCGCCGCATGGACGCCCTCTACGCCGGCGCCGACCTCGATCCCGAGGCCGACGCCGACCTGCCGCGGGCCGTCCTCCGCGACAGCGATGCGATCCCCATGGCGGCTCCGATCATTGCCTCCGCGCCGCCTAAGCTGCCCACGGCCATGACCGCGCGGCCGGTGCGCGTGTCGGCGGGTCCCGGGCTCGCGCTGGACATGGTGCGGCTGACGCCCGCCGGAGGGCGCGGCGGGTTCGTGATCGGCGCCTGCGAGGTGACCAACGCCCAGTACGCCGCCTTCGATCCGCGCCACGACAGCCGCCTCGAAACCGGCGACTTCCTGCAGTTCGCCGAACGCGAGCGGGGCTATCCGGTGAACGGCCCCGCGCAGCCGGTCTGCCGCGTCTCGTGGGACGAGGCGCAGGCCTTCTGCCGCCGGCTCAGCGCGCGGACCGGCAGGCGTTGGCGGCTCCCCACGCGGTCGGAATGGGAGGCCGCCTGCCTGGCCGGGGCTCGGACGCCCATGGCATGGGGCGCTCCCGACGCCGACTTCGGGCGGCTGGCCAACCTCGCGGACGCCACGCTTGGCCGGGTCGACACCTTCGGCTGGGGCCTCCCCTCCGGCGCGATCTCGCCCTACCGCCGCGTGGCGGCAGCCGTCGACGACGGCCACCGCGTGACGGCTCCCGTGCGATCGTACCGCCCCAACGCGTGGGGCCTGTACGACATGCACGGCAA
>JAPLCQ010000077.1 GCA_026392115.1 Armatimonadota bacterium
GCGATGCCGTGGGCCGCGGCCTTGGCCACCATGTCCGGCTGTCGGGTAGACCGCTCCACGGCGGTGCCCATGGCGTAGCCGTTGTTCTCCAAGATGAAGAGCACGGGTACGCCGTAGAGCGCGGCCATGTTCATCGACTCATGCACGCCGCCCTGGTTGATGGCCCCGTCGCCGAAGTAGCAGACGCAGACCTGGTCGCCGCCGCGCATCTTGATGGCGTAGCCTACGCCCAGCGCCACCGGAACGGGGCCGCCCACGATGCCGTCGCCGCCCAGGAAGCCGTACTCCGGGCCGATGAGGTGCATGGAGCCGCCCTTGCCTGCGGCGCATCCGCCCACGCGGCCATACAGCTCGGCCATCACCTCGCGCATAGGCACGCCGCAGGAAATCGCGTGGCCGTGGTCGCGATAGGTGCAGAGGATGTAGTCGTCGCGCCGCAGCAATGGCACCACGCCGGCGACCAGGGCCTCCTCGCCGTCATAGCGGTGGAGGTAGCCGCCGATCTTGCCTTCACGGTACCGGCGGTAGAGCGACTCCTCAAAGCGCCGCACGCGAACCATGAGGCGGTACATGCTCAGCAGGTCCTGCGTGTCCGTGCACGTGTCGCGTGGGTCCAAAGTCAGTTTCGCCATTGATCATGTAACTCCAGCGGGCGGGTCGGCAGCCTCATGGCCGGGCCGACCGTATCGCCTATATTCTGCACTATGAAGGGGCCGCGCGCTCTTAGAGGCCCGGCCTGCGCGGCGCCAGGGCGTGCTCGAGCACGTCGATCATCTCCTCGATGTTGCCCAGGACCGGCTTGCCGGAGAGGCCCAGCACCATGGAGTCGGCCAGGAACCGGTGGGTCGGGAACATATGCGTCAGGGAGCGGATGGCCTTGGCCGTGAGGTGGACGGTGGGGCCGAAGCGGACGGTGACCTGGTTCTTCTCGCCGCGCATGCCGGACAGGCCGATCCTCTTGGCCCGGAGCCGAATCCGCAGGACGTTGAGGGCGTTCCAGACCGACTCCGGCGGAGAGCCGAACCGATCCTCGAGCTCCTCCAGCAGCAGGTCCACATCGGAGTCGTCCCGCACGGACGCCATGCGCTTGTAGAAGAAGATGCGGTCCGCCTCGCCGGGGATATACGTCCGCGGGATGTGCGCCGTCACCGGGAGGTCCGCCGGCGGCAGCGTCTCGTCGACGAGCTCTTCGCCCCTCGCCTCGGAGACCGCCTGGGCCAGCAGCTCGCAGTAGAGGTCGAAGCCCACGGCGCAGACGGCGCCGGACTGCTGGGCGCCCAGGAGGTTGCCCGCGCCGCGAATCTCCAGGTCGCGCATGGCGATCTGGAAGCCCGAACCCAGGGCGGTGAACTCGCGAATGGCCTGCAGGCGGGCCTGCGCCTCCTCGCTCAGCTTCTTGTGGGCGCGCACCAGCAGGTAGGCGTAGGCCTGCCGGTTGGATCGCCCCACGCGGCCCCGGAGCTGGTAGAGCTGCGCCAGACCCAGGTGGTCGGCATGGTCTACGATGATCGTGTTCGCGTTCGAGATGTCCAGCCCGTTCTCGATGATGGTGGTGCAAACCAGGATATCGAACTCGTGATGGTAGAAGTCGAACATGATCCGCTCGAGCTCGTCTTCCGACATCTGGCCGTGCCCCACGCGGACGCGGGCGTCCGGCAAGAGGCGCTGGATGCGCTGCGCCAGGTGGTCGATCGACTCGACGCGGTTGTGGACGATGTAGACCTGGCCGCCGCGCTGGATTTCGCGGAGCACCGCGTCGCGCACCACGTCGTCCTCGAACTCGCGGACGTAGGTGATGATCGGCACCCGGCCCATGGGCGGGTCCTCGATGACGCTCATGTCGCGCAGGCCGGACAGGGCCATGGAGAGCGTTCGCGGGATGGGCGTGGCCGTCAGGGTGACCACATCCACCGTCTTGCGGAGGAGCTTCAGCTGCTCCTTCTGCGCCACGCCGAAGCGCTGCTCCTCGTCGACGATGACCATGCCGAGCTTGTTGAAGTGTACGTCCTTGGAGAGGAGCCGGTGCGTGCCGATCAGGATGTCCGTGACGCCGGTGCGGACGCGCTCGATGGTCTCCTTCTGCTGCTGGCGCGTGCGGAAGCGGCTCATCAGCTCCACCTCGATGGGGTAGGCCGCCAGGCGCTCGGAGAAGGTGCTGTGGTGCTGCGCCGCAAGCACGGTGGTTGGGCAGAGCACGGCTACCTGCCGACCGGCCTCCACGACCTTGAACGCCGCCCGGATGGCCACCTCGGTCTTGCCGAAGCCCACGTCGCCGCAGATCAGCCTGTCGGCGGGACGCATCAGGTCCATGTCGGCCTTCACATCGTTGATGGCCCGAAGCTGGCTCGGCGTCTCATCGTAGGGGAAGGCCTCTTCCATCTCCGCCTGCCAGAGGCTGTCCTCGCCGTAGGGCGGCCTCTCGGCGGCTTGTCGCGCGGCGTAGAGGTCGATGAGCTCCTTGGCCATGAGCTTGGCCTGCTCACGGGCCTTGCGCGTTGTCCGCTGCCACTCCACCCCGCCGATGCGGTTCACGGTGGGCGCGGCGCCTTCGGTGCCGATGTAGCGCTGGACGCGGTCGATCTGGTCCGCCGGCACGAAGAGGCGGTCCGCGCCCGCGTACTGGATGTGGAGGAAGTCCTTCTCTGCTCCCTCGGAGATGCGCTTGACCAGGCCCCGGTAGACGCCGATGCCGTGGTTCACATGCACCACATAGTCGCCTGGGCGCAGGTCCAGCAGCGTGGAGATGGGCACGCCGCCGGTGGATCGCTTGCGGGCCGCCACGGGCCGCGACGCTCCGAATAGCTCGGCGTCGGTGGCGATGAAGAGCCCGACTTCGGCGAACTTGAGCCCCTGCCGCAGCTTTCCTTCGGTCACCATGAGGCCGCCGCCCGCGGGAGCGGCGTCGGAGACCTGGAGCTGGAGCTCTCCGCAGATCTCGCGCACACGGTGCGGCTGGCTGCTCACCAGGACGCAGAGGCCCCGGTTGGCGATCCAGTTGCGGATTTCGGCTGCGAAGATGTCGAGGCGGGAGCGGTAGCCCTCGATGGGCGCCGCGGTCACCGGCCAGCGGGCGGACTGCTCGAAGCCTTCGTGGACCCGTGGGATGGCGCTGAGCGCCAGCGTCGGCAACTCGCGGGCCGCGCGCTCCAGGGCGGGTGCGAAGCGGTCCTCGGGGTCGGCGCCGAAGAGGAGTTCGCCGCGCTCGCGACGCCGGTTGCGCGACGAGGAGAGCTCGCGGCTGTGGTGCTCCCAGTGGATCCGCACCTGGTCGGGATCATCCACAACGAGGATCGCCGGGGCGGCGCCGTCGGGCGCGGTGGCCGCGAACCCGAATCCGTCGGAGGTGACCGGCGTCAGGAACTCGATGTACTCCTCGATGCCGTCGAACCAGACCCCGCTCTCCAGCCGCGTCAAGTCGTCGCCCACGCTCTCGGCCACCCGGTCGGCGGCCTCGCGGAGGCTCAGCTTGCGGAGCTCGGCCTCACGGGCCTTGAGCATGGCCTGGAGGCTGGGCAGGGCGCGGTTGATGCCCTCGCTGGTGAGGCGGAACTCGCGCGCCGGGTAGACGGTCACGCCGGAGACATCGCGCAGGGAGCGCTGAGTACCCGCGTCGAAAACGCGAATGCGCTCTACTTCGTCTCCAAAGAAGTCCAGGCGAATGGGCGCCGATCCCGTGATGGGGTAGATGTCCAGGATGCCGCCGCGCCGGGCGAACTGGCCCGGCCGCGTGACGGTCGTCTCGATCTCGTAGCCCAGCGCGGCCAGGCGGCCCAGGGCGGCGTCCATCTCGATGCGGTCGCCCTGCTTGAGTTCCAGCGCGCGGTTCAGGATGTCGGCGGGTGGGCCCACGCGCTGGCTGGCGCCCTCGGCGGTGGCGACGACGATGCAGGGCTCTGGGCGGCCCAGCGCGACCAGCCCGGCGACGCGCTCGCCGACCTGGCGCCAGTCTGTGGCGTCGCGGGATTGCCAGCGCCCCTCGGAGGCGGGCAGGATGAAGAGCTGTTCTTCGGGCACGCCGAAGTTGCGCAGGTCATCGGCCATGCGTTGCATCTGCTCGTCGCCCGAGGTGAGGATGAGGATGCGGGCGCCCGTGCGTTGGTGGATGCGCGCGGTAAGGAGCGCCTTGGAGACGCCCGCGATGCCATCGACCTGGCAGGGCGAACCGGGCGTGCGGAGGGCTCCGAGGATGTCGTCAAGGCACGGGAGGGCGTCGATGCGCCGGGGCAGTTCTGGCAGCGTCATAGCGGGTGGCGCACCGGAGGGAGGTGTTTCGGCGGCCTGCCGCGTTCCGGGAGCGCCAGCATTATACCGCACGGTCGTCGGGCCGCCTCAACGCCACAGCCGGGGCGCCAGCGCGGTGGCCACCGCCGCCGCCAGCGCGATCGCCGTGAGCGCCGTCGCGGCTACGGAAGCCCGGTTGCCTGCGCGACCCTCGGCGTGGGCCGCCACGGCCAGCCTGGCCACCGGCGTCAGAATCGCGGCGAAGAGGCCGGCGTACAGAAGCGCCGTGGCATGGCGCCACGAACCCGCGGCCAGACCGCAAGCCAGCAGCGTTGCCGTGACGGCCACCCCCGTCCGTAGCGCCGCCGCCGCGCGCCCACTCGTGTCAGACGATTCCATGGCTTCAGGTTACCCAACGCCGCGCCGCCGCCGTCATGGCCTCGCCGTGACGGTGCTATCATCTAGCCGGAGCAAACCATGAGCGCGCCGCAGCCCGAACCCTCGTCCGTCCCCCAGGCGGGCACGCCGCCGACAGGGGTGGTCACCTTCCTCTTCACCGACATCGTCGGTTCCACCGACATGTGGGAGAGGCATGGCGACGCGTTCCTGCCCGTGCTGCAGACGCACGATGCCGTCTTGCGCTCGACCGTGGCCAAGCATAGCGGCTATGTCGTGAAGACCGAAGGCGACTCCTTCAAGGTGGCCTTCGCCAACGCCGCCGATGCCATCAACTGCGCGGTGGAGGCCCAGGCCGCCCTGCAGCGCTACCCGTGGCCGGATGACATCGGCGCCGTCGACGTGCGCATGGGCGTCCATTCCGGGCGTCCTTTCCACCAGACCGGCGACTACTTCGGCCCCACGGTGAACCGCGCGTCGCGCATCGCCGGAGCCGCCCACGGCGGGCAGATCCTCGTCTCCGAGGACGCCGCAGCCATGGCCGAGGCGGGCCTGGACGCCCACGCCGTCTTCTCCGACATGGGCCACCACCGCCTGAAGGACCTGGGTTCCGCCGTGCGCCTCTTCAGCGTGAGCCACCCGGACCTGGACGCCCGCAGCCACCTGCCGCCGCGCACCCTGAACGGGCGGCCCAACAACCTGCCCGTGCAGCGCACCACCTTCGTGGGACGCGAGCGCGAAGTGGCGCAGCTCGCCCGGATGCTGGGCGAGGCCGGCGGTCGTCTCACGGCCGTCACGGGACCCGAGGGCGTCGGCAAGACGCGCCTCATCCTGCAGGCCGCCGCCGAGCGCATCGACTGGTTCCCCGACGGCGTCTGGCTCGTGCGCCTCAGCGACCTGCCCGATGCCGAGGCGGCCGCCCGCGCCGTGGCGGCGGAGGTCGGCATCGACCTCGCGGGCCATCCCACGGCCGTGGACGCCGTGCGCGAGCATCTGGCCCGGCGGGAGTGCCTGCTGATCCTCGACGATTGCGGCAACGCGCCCGAGGCCGGACGCCTGCTTCGCGAGCTGCTCTCCGGCGCGCCGTCGCTCCGTTGCGTGGTCACGTCGCGCCGCTCGTTGGATGTCTCCGAGGCCGCCGAGGTCGAGGTGCCGCCCCTCTCGATGCCCGAGGAGAGCCCCACGGCTCGCGAGGTGATGGAGAGCGAGGCCGGTCGCCTCTTCGTGGAGCGCGTCTCCGAGGTCCGCCCGGACTTCCGCCTCACCGAGCAGCGCGCCAAACCCACCGGACGCCTCACGCGCCTGTTGGGCGGCCTGCCCGGCGCGTTGGAGAAGGCGGCCGAGATGTTCCGAGGTCCCGAGGGCCAGGCGGGCGTGGGTCTCGCCGATCTGGGCAGGGAGGTGGCACAAGCCGCCGAGATACTCACCCGCGCCACGGTCAGCAAGAGCCAGGAGCTGGTGGACCGCCTCAACACCTCGCCCACCATGGCTTCGTTCCTCCAGAACCTCAGCGCCGCCCTGACCGACGCCCACGCGCTGGAGGAGGCCGAGGAGGCCTGCCGGCAGGCCATGGAGATGCACCGGGCCAACGGCAACCGGGCGGGCGTGGCGGCCTCCATGCGCCGGCTGGGCCTCATCGCCATGGCCCGGAAGCAGTTCGAGCGCGCCGAGGCGCTGCTGACGGCCGCACGGGATTCGTTGCAGGCCCTGGGCTCGCCCGAGGCCCTGGAGGTCGAAGCCGAGATCGCCGCGGTCCGCAGGGCGGCGGCGCGCCGGGCCGGACTGGAAACCGCCGTGCAAGGTATCGCGCCGGACGCGGCGTAGCAGGGGAGTAAGCCGGACACACCTGAACACTTCGGAGGCAATGATGCTGCTATACGATGTGATACGCAAAGGGGCTGAGGAGTACCCGCAGGATAGTGCGATCCTCTTCCGCGATCAGGCCATCACCTACGGCGAACTGGCCCGCCGCGTGCAGTGCGCCGCACGGGGCATGATGGCCCGGGGCATCGGCAGGGGCGACCGTGTCGCCATCCTCCTGCCGAACTGTCCCGAGTTCACCGTGGCCTACTACGCGGCGACGGCCATCGGCGCCATCGCCGTGCCCGCCAACCCGCTGCTCAAGGCGCCGGAACTCGTGCACATCTGGGGGGATGCCGGAGCCCGCATGGCCGTCACCTTCCCGCACTGCCTGGCCGTCGCCGCGGAGGCCCGCAAGAGCCTCCCGGAGCTGGCGACGCTGGTCGCCACCGACCCCGTCGAGGGCGCCGACCTGACGTTCGCCGAGCTGGAGGGCCTGGGATCGCCAGAGCCGCTGCCGGCCGATGCCTGCGCCGAGACCGACCCGGCCGTCTTCATCTACACCTCCGGCACCACGGGAAAGCCCAAGGGCGCCGTCCTGTCGCACAAGAACCTCATCTCGAACTGCCGCCAGTTCCTGCAGGTGCTCTTCTTCGAGCGGACCGACAACCTGCTCTGCGTGCTGCCGCTCTTCCACTCGTTCGCCGGCACCGTCTGCCAGAATGCCGCGCTCCTCTCCGGCTGCCGCTTCACCATCGTCGAACTCTTCCAGCCTGCCCGCATCATGGACGCCGTGGCGCAGCACGGGGTGACCCTCTTCCCCGGCGTTCCCGCCATGTACGCCGCGCTCACCCAGTACGCCTCCGACCGCGCCGAGGACTTCCGCACGGTCCGCTACTGCATCTCCGGCGGAGCGCCTATGCCGGTGGCGGTCATGCGCCTCTTCGAGGAGCGCTTCAACGTCGTGGTGCTGGAGGGCGACGGACCCACGGAGTGCAGCCCCGCCACCGCCGTCAACCCGCCCGATGGTCCGCGCAAGCCGGGAACCATCGGCCCGGCCATCCCCGGCGTGGAGATGCGCATCTTCGACGACAACGACCGGGAGGTCCCGCGGGGCGTCGTGGGCGAGATCGTGGTGCGCGGCGACAACATTATGCTGGGCTACCACAACCAGCCCGAAGCCACAGCCGAGGCCATGACCAGCGGCTGGTACCACACCGGCGACCTGGGAACCATGGACGAGGACGGCTACTTCACCATCGTCGACCGGAAGAAGGACATGCTGCTCGTGGGGGGCATCAACGTCTACCCGCGCGAGGTGGAGGAGGTGCTCTACGCCAACCCCGCCATCGCCGACGCCGCCGTCATCGGCACGCCCGATCCCCTGCGCGGCGACCTGGTGACCGCCGTGGTGGTCCTCAAGCCCGAGGCCGTCCTCTCCGAGCGCGAGATCGTCGGCTGGTGCCGGTCGCAGCTGGCCAACTACAAGGTGCCCCGCAAGGTCATCATCCGCGACCAGCTGCCCCGCAGCGACACGGGCAAGATCCTCAAGCGGCTCCTGCGCAAGGAGCTGGAACTGGGCCGCGAAGCATGACGCGCCGCGTGGCCGACAAGCGGACCGGCTCCATCACCGTCATCACCGGCAGCATGTTCGCCGGCAAGACGGAGGAGCTGATACGGCTCGTGCGTCGCGCCATGCACGCCCGCAGGCGGGTGCAGGTCTTCAAGTCTGCTCTGGAGACTCGTGCGGAGACGGAGCTGATCCGAACCCACGACGGCATCGTCTTCAGCGCCGCTGCCGTGCGCGATACCGCCGAGATGGAGGCCCTCATCGAGCCGGACACCGACCTGGTGGCCGTCGAGGAGGTGCAGTTCTTCGACGAGCCGGTCGTGGACCTCTGCTGCCGGCTGGCCGACCGAGGCGTCACCGTCATCACGGCGGGGCTGGATCAGGATTTCCGGGGCATGCCGTTCGGGTTCATGCCCCGGCTCCTGGCCCTGGCCGAGGATGTCTACAAGCTCCACGCCATCTGCAAGAAGTGTGGAGCCGACGCCAGCCGGACCCAGCGCCTCATCGACGGCCGTCCCGCCTCGTACCACGACCCCATCATCCTCATCGGCGCCGAAGAGAGCTACGAGGCCCGATGCCGCGCCTGCCACGAGGTGACGAATCGGCCCGGCGCCCCCGCCGGGAAGCCGCGCAGGCCGAGGGGAGCCGCCAAGCCGCCGCCCCCGCCGCCGCAGATAGGCAGCCTCTTCGAGTAGCCGAGGCGCGCGGGGCAGGAGTCGCGGGGTCCCGAGCCGTACTTAGCGTGCGCGCACGTCCGCCGCAAAGGGAGCCCCGCCATGAGCCTGAGAGCCGTCAAACACCCCGAGATCCTAATCCAGCCGCTCGTGAGTGGCCCGACATCCGGATGGGAGGGGCACCACGCCACCAACCCCTGCTGTGTGCGCCTGAGCCTCGACCCGCGGGTCTTCCTCGGCTACCGCGCGGGCGGCACGGCCGACTACTTCCGCGTCGATGTCCACGACGTCTGGGCCAGCCACCTCGGTCTGGCGGTGTTGGACGCCCGCGGCGAGCAGGTCACGCACCGCCTGCCGCTGCCAATCTTCGCCATCGAGCGGTCCGTCTGGCTACCCCAGACCCAGGAGGAGTTCGAGGCCTACCAGCAGGGGCCGCACCGCGACGAGATCCTGGTGCTCCACGACTTCCGCTTCTGGGAGGACGGCCCGTGGCTCTACATGATCTACCACGAGGGCTCCGTCACGCAGGTCTTCGACTGCATCGTGCGGATGCCCGCCGCCGACTTCCTGGCCCGCGTGGCCCGCAGCATCGAGCTGGCCGCGTCGCCGGTTGAGGAGATCATGGACGAGTGGCGCGCGCTCTGGTGGGCGCCCGGCGTCTGGGAACCCGCGGGCGTTGGCGGTACGAACCGCATCTACTCCTCGTGGGCCAACAAGAACGACATCGTCTTCATTCGCCTCACCGACGGCTCCCTGCGAATGCTCCACCGGCCCGTGCCGGACGTGGCCGTCGTGGACACCAGGGGGCGGACGCACTGCCCCTCCAACGCGGCCGGGGTCGCCGACTTCGGCGTGGTGCAGAGCAGCATCCGGCCCGGCTACTTCGACAACTCGCACATCGGCAACAACGGCACTCCGATCCGCGCCTGCGTGGGCTCGCAGCCCCTCTTCGTGGACGTGGTCCACGGTGTGCGCAACCGAACCCTCTGTGAGGCGGACGGCAGCGGCTGGCGGCTCTTCTACCTCCCGTACCTGCGCCTGCTGGACGCCGACACGGGCGAGTGTCTCTACTGGTCGTCCGAGCCGCTGCTGGAAGCCGACGAGACGTGGCGCGGTTTCGTGGAGGAGGGGGAGTGGGTCAGCACCCTTGTGCATCTGGACGGCGTGATGTTCGCGGGCGGCCAGGTGGAGGCCGATGCCGGCAAGATCGGCCCCGATGACCTCTTCCACTTCTACACCGGTGTAGGCGACACGGCGGTGGCCCGCGCTTCGTTCCGCCTTCGCGACGTGGCGCCGTCGCAGGTACTGGCTGACATCGAGACCCGGCGCACTCGGCGGTCCATCCGGCTGGAGTGTGAACCCTCTCCGACGGTGGCCCTGCCCGAACCCCTCTGCGGCTGGGAGTGGGCCATCGAGGGAGATGGTCCCGCGCGGGAGTTGGCCATCGTGAGGCGTCTGGGTGAACGAGAGGTCCGGCGGCCCGTCACCGGGCGCCCCGGCTTCTTCGATGCAGACGGCGTCTTCTTCGACGGTCAGGCGCCCGAGCGTGTGGAATGCCTCGGTTGGCTGCTGCCCTACCGGGGTGTGCGCTGGGAGAACGGTCCCGCCGGGCCCATCACGGTTTCGGGTCTGGGTGTCATGGCGCTGGACCTCGAGTGCCCCGAGCGCATCCTCTATCGCTCCGAGGAGCCCATCGGCGCCGTCGCCGAGACTGCCGGGTGGTCGTCCGGGGGCGCGCTGGACGACGCGGCCCGACCATCGGCGTTGCATATCCCCACGCATGTGCGGGCGGAGATGCGGCGCATCTACGAGCGGCGCCCCATGGGGCAGGACATGGCACGCCACCTCCGCATCGAGAGCGGCCTCGAAGATGCTCCTTAGCGGTCTGGCCGCGCTGGCCGCGCTGGCCATCGGCGCGGTCGGCGGGCCGGATTCCGCCGCTGTCGTGGCCAACGGGACCTACCGCCTGCGGCCCGGGGACGGGTGTGTCCGCGTGGAGTTCGACCCCACGGGCAAGGGGCGCTACCTGCCGCGCGGCGCCGTCTTGCGGCCCTTCCGCCAATCAGTTCCCGCAGAAGTGCGGGTGGAGGGCGGCGCATTGCGCGTCACCGGCGGGCGCGCCTTCGTGCCCAACGTGGCGCGCGGCGGCTACGGCGGGCCCTTCGACCACGGCGAGGACCTGCCGCCCACGGGCACGCTGGGCCAGAGCTTCACGGTCCCGGCGGGCGGCCCCTGGCTCTCCGATGTCTGGGCGCTCCTCACCTGCAGCGGCGTGGCGGACTCGGCGGTCACCATGACGCTCCGCCGCGACGGCCCCGCGGGCCCGGTGGTCGCCTCTCGACGCGTGCGGCCGTTGCCCAACGACACCGAAGTCCACCTGCCGCTCCCGGAACCGTCCGAACCGGGCGTCTTCTACCTGGAGATCGGCGAAAAGCATGGCGGCGCCTACTGGTGGGGCTGCAACACGGATCAGCTCGCCGGCGGCCAGGCTTACGTCAACGGTGTGGCCCAGCCAGGCAGGGACTGGCGGCTCGGCTTCGCCATGGCGCAGGCGACCGCCTCCGACTGGACCATCCGGCCCCAGGGGCGCAGGCTCGTGGTGAACTGCGGGTCGCCGCCGTCCGCATCAGCCGCTGCCGCCCCGGCCCTGGCCCTGGAGTTCCCGTGGCGCCGCGACGGCTACGACACCTCGAACCCGGCGACCACGCCGTTCCGATCCATCGTCACCGACACGGGCTATTGGCTGCCGGTCCAT
Source organism: Armatimonadota bacterium (assembly GCA_026392115.1). Classification (GTDB taxonomy): domain Bacteria; phylum Armatimonadota; class Chthonomonadetes; order Chthonomonadales; family CAJBBX01; genus CAJBBX01. Next base: position 11,417 of record JAPLCQ010000077.1, read on the forward strand.
GCGTTCAAGCGGCTGGAGGCGGACTGGTCGCTGGAGCCCGCCTGCGCCGAGGCCCGCCTGCAAGGCGCGAACGGTTGCGACCTGACGCTGACGCACGGGCGCGGCGCCCTTCAACCGCGCATGGACGCCGATCGGCTCAGCCTCCTGCTCGGCTCGGGTGGTAGCCTGGAGGCCAGGCCGTCGGGCGCCGCCCTACCGCCCCACTTCCCGCGCTTCTTCACGTCGGACCCCTCCCGCGACGCATTGCTGAACGAGTTCCTGCTCACCTACCTGACCAGCCATACCTCGTGCCCCTCCACGTATGAGTTCGATACGCTGAAGCTGGCTTGGGTGGGCGGCCCCATCCACGACTCGCTGGAGCGCGTGTTGCTCCACTACACCTTCCGCATCGACCCGGACGGCTTCATCTGGAGCCGCGGCGACTCCCGTGGGTGGGACGGAGGCGACTGCGCTACCTTCGACAGCCGCCACTACGACGGCAACACGCAGTGGATTCTGGCCTGCCGCCGGTGGTACTGCTGGACCGGCGACCGCGCCTTCCTGGCCAAGTGCCTGCCCACGGTGCGCAAGGCCGCGGGCTACCTGCTCAACGCCCTGCACGGCGACACGGGCCTCCTCACCATTGACAGCAAGCAGCACGCCGGTGTGGAGATCGACGGGGTCATCCCCTGGCCCAGCGACTACTGGGACTGCATCCCGGCGGGGCGCCGGGTGGCCTACATCAACGCCTTCTACGCCCCGACGCTGTGGGCCGCCGCCGACCTGGAGCGGGCAGCGGGCGACCCCGTCCGCGCCTCCGAACTGGAGCGGCTGGCCGACCGCGCCCGGGAGCAGTTCAACTCCGCCTTCTGGGACGACAAGGCCGGGCGCTATATCGGCTGGATCGACGCCAAGGGCGGCAAGCACGACCCGGGGATGACGCACGTGAACCTCATCGCCGCCGCCCACGGCCTGGCCGCGAAGCCGCAGGTCCAGCGCATGATGCGGTGGATGACGCTGGAACCCACGGCAAGCGGCAAGCCAGACACCTTCACCCGGTGGGTGTTCGCGCCGCGCTCCAACACGCGCCACTGCGCCGAGCAGTACAACCGGTACAAGTACGAGGATTGGTGCGAGGACGGCGGCGCCATCCTCTGGACGGCCTACTACGAGATCATGACGCGGGCGCTCTGGCTCGGCGCCGACGACGCCTGGGCCCGCTTCGGCAAGATATTGGGCCGATTCGCCGAGCCCGACCATCTCGTGGGCGGCAATCCGCTCTACCGAGGCGAGATCAACAACCATGGCGGTCCTCCCGGCTCCGTGGGCGTCTGGGGCGAGTTCCCCGAGAGCGGCATCACGCCGGCAGCCTTCCTATACGCCTTCGTCGGCATCGACGCCGACCTGCGCGGCCTCCGTGTGCGACCGCGGCTGCCAAGGGGCCTGCAGTTCGCGGGGGTCGACGGACTGGTCTTCCGCGGTCGCAGGCTCAAGGTCACCGCCTACCGCGACAAGGTGGTTGCGGAGTGGCGGGGAGGCCGGCTGGTGCGGAAGCTGAAACCCGGCGGAGAGGTTCTGATCACGGCGGCGGAGGTTGGGCGACCATGACATCACGAGAGCGCGTCCTGCGCGCGCTGAGCTTCGAGGCTACCGACAGGCTGCCCCGCGACCTGGGCGCCATGCGCTCCACGGGCATCAGCGCCTTCGCCTACCCGAAGCTGGTGGAGGCGCTGGGCCTGCCCTACCGGCGTCCGAGGGTGCATGACACGCACCAGATGCTGGCCCTGCCCGACCTGGACGTGCTGGATGCCCTGGGCTGCGACGTGGTGACCATCGACGGCGGCGTTACCAACGCCTTCGACGAGCCCGAGAAGTGGCACGACGCCGACTTCGGCGGGCGCCTGCCTGCGCGAGTGCAGCATCCGGAGACCTTCTCCACCGACGCCGACGGCACGGTCTGGCAGCGGCAATGGAACATCCAGATGCCCGCATCCTCCTTCGTCTTCAACTCGGAGCACAATGGCCAGCCCGTGCTGGGTATGGACCAGCCCCTGCCACTGCTGGATCTCAAGCGGTACAAGCGGGACCTTGAGGCCTGGGCGCTGACCGACGAACAGGTGCGTGCGGCCGTCGACCTCTGCCGCCGTGCGCGTGAGGCGACGGACCGGGCCCTCTTCTACGCCGACCACCTGAACGCCCGCATCGCCATCACGGCGCACGGCGGGCTGGGCGTCTTCCCGGTCATCTGCTTGCTGGAACCCGACTACGTCCACGAACTGCACGGCATCACCATCGATCACATGGCCGGCGAAGCCCGCAAGCTGGTTCCCGAGATCGCCCCGTACGTCGACATCGCACTCACCGGCGGCGACGACTGGGGCACCCAGAGCTCGCTCATCGCCTCGCCTGCCACCTTTCGCGAGCTGTTCCTGCCCTACTACCGTCGCCACAACGCCGAGGTCCACCGCCTCGCTCCCGGCCTCAAGACCTTCCTCCACTCATGCGGCGCGATCTACGACCTGCTGGGGATGCTGGTGGAGAGCGGCTTCGACATCATCAATCCGGTCCAGTGGCCGGCGGGCGGGCACGGTTACGAGGCCTGGAAGGAGAAGGTCCGGGGCCGCGCCTCGTTCTGGGGAGGCGGCGTGGACACGCAGCATACGCTCCCATCCGGGACCGTCGAGGAGGTCGAGCACGAAGTCCGGCAGGTTTGCGCCTGCCTGGGCGGGGGTGGCGGGTATGTCTTCAACAACATCCACAACCTGCTGGCCGAAGTGCCGCCGGAGAAGGTGATCGCCATGTACATGACGGCAGGCGAGCCATGCTAAGCCGTCGTGCGGCGGCGTGCGTCGGTCTCCTTGCCGTCGCGGCCTCAGAGGCGGCGCACGGAGCCCCGCTCCCCGACATCCGTGCCGACTACCGCCTGCCCAGGCGGACCGTGACGCGGAAGATGCTCGGCCTCGGCCCGCGCGAGGTCTGGCTCGTTCCCTTCTCGTCGATCTCGTCCTACGCGCCGGCGGGCCACCGGTTCGACGAGTACGTGCTGAAGCTCGCCGCCGCGGGGCTGGTCAACCGCGACGGGCCGCTCGTGTGGCTCGATATGGTCGACTTCATGGGAGGGCCGGAGAGCAACCTGTCGGCTGAGCTCGAATGGCGGAGCTACTACTCCAGAACGCGGGGCCTCGCCTTCACGCCCCTGACCGGCGGGACCGATGCGCTGCTGCGCCGGGTGGCGCCCGCCCTGAACGGGCTGGTGGTCTACGACTGGGACTGCGGCGCTATGCCGTCGGACAACATCGTGCTGGCGCTGAACCTGGCGAGCCTGAACCGGTGCCTGCCCATCAGCCGCCGGCTCTATGAGGCGCACCGGGAGGCGCTGGCAGGCGTCTCCGTGGTGGCGCGGGTCGAGCGGCTGGGCTGGGACCGGCGGCGCATCTACGACTGGCTCCTGCGCGAGGCCTACCCGCGCATGGACCGGACGGCCGCCCACAGCCTCTGCGCCGGCTTCGCCGACCTGCGCCAGCGCGACGACTGGAGCTTCCTGCACGGACTGGACTACGCCTTCTACCGGCGGTGCCCCATCTTCAACCTCTCGCCGCTCCGGGCGCCGACACGCAATGGCGACTCGGCCATCGACGGCGACGCCGAGATGGCCGGCATCCTCGACCGCGTCCTCGGCTGCCTGACCACGACGCCGGCGCCCATCTTCGGCTGGGCAGAGCCCGAGCCGGTCTATGTGGAGCGCGTCTCGGCGGCCGGCCACTACGTGAACTGCACGGCTGCCGCCTGCGACCTCTCCTTCCATGCCGCCATGAAGCCGCTCAAGCGTCCGCCCTTCACGCAGTCCGGCAAGCCGACCGTCCAGCGGCCCGAGCGCAAGGTCTACCTGGCCTTCGTGGCCAACGAGGGCGACGCCATCAAGTCGCAGACCCTCATGTACAATCGCGCCTGGGCCTACCATCCGGGGCGGGGGAAGGTCGCCATCAACTGGGCGGTGAACCCGGCCAGCGTGGCGCTCTGGCCCGCCGTCTTCGAGTACTTCCAGTCCACGCGGACGCCCCTCGATACCTTCGTCGGCGCCCCCAACGGCGGAGGCTACCTGAGCCCATCGGCCAACCCGAAGCTCGACGCCTTCCTGCGCCACACGGCCCGGGCCATGCCGGCCATGGGCATCCGCGAGGTGGGGCTCTGGTACCCCACGCGTTCGGCGCTCGACGACTACGCGCGGCTGCTGCCCAATCTGCGGGGCATGGACATCACCCCGCATGAAGCGCGGCCCGGCGGCGAGCTGTTCACCGTGGGTAGCAGGGGCGTGCCGGTGGTGCGCTATCCCTCCGCGCTCTGGTACTGGCAGACGCGACCCGACCTGCAGAAGGAGTACCGCATCGACGTGCCCCGGTTCGTCGAACACCTCGAGGGGCTCTACCGCGCCGGGCCGCTGCCGGCCTTCGCCAATGTCTACGGCGTCGAGGCCAATCTGGTGGGCGAGATCGCCAGGCTGGCCGCAGCGCTGGACCCGTCCCGGTTCGAGGTCGTCGACTACGGGACCTTCTTCCACCTCGCCGGTCAAGTGGCGCGCCCTGTCGGCCCGCCGCCGGTGCCTCGGCATGCGCCGCTCGCATGGTCGTCGGACCTGATGCTCGATGCCGCGCGGTGGAGCGAGCGGCTGAACGAGGCCCGTGTCGAGCGCACACCGGCGGGGCTCCGTGTGGCGGTCGCTCCGGGGAAGACCTGGGCCGTGGCGGCGCTGCCGGCCGTCTCCGTGCCGCCCGGCGCCACGAGGGTTCACGTCCCGATCCGGTCGCTCTCCGGCACGGGCGCGGAGTGGATCTTCAAGCTCTACGGCGACCTGGACGGCTTCGGCCTGAACGACAACTGGTTCTTCGGCGGCGCCGCGTCGCCCACGGTCGCTTTAATCCCGCTGGACCGCCGCATCCGCGCCAGGCCGGGACAGCCCTGGATGCTGCAACTCGGCGTGACGGGCCCGGCAGGCAGCGCGGCCGTCTTCGGCGATATCGAGTTCCTGAGTGATGCAATGGAGGTGAAGCGATGAGGCTCTGGGCGGCAATAGTGGCGCTGGCGCCGGCAACCTGCCTGGGCGGCGCGGCGGCGGCAGAGGTCGGCGACGTGCGTTTGACGGCGTCCGGCGAGCGCACCTTCACCATCGACACGGGCGAGTACCGCCTGGAGTACGGCCCCGAGGCAGGGCGCAAGCTGGGCGCGGGCATCAGCATCACGCGGCGCTCGCGGCCCGATGCCGCCATCTTCACGCGCATGGCCCACGGCCCCAGTTTCAACGTCACCGACTACGGCACCTTCATCGGCTACGAGCACAAGACGCCGAAGAAGGACTTCAGCACCTTCGGCTCGTTGGCCTGCAAGGAGACGCCCGACGCCGTGGTGGCGGTCATTCGGTCGCGCCGCACCTGGGCAGACTTCGAGGGGACGCTCCTGGCCTACAAGGCGACGCCCGGCCTGGTGCGCTGGACAGTAAAGGTCACGGCGCGGCAGGACAAGGCCGTCTACGAGCCACCCCTGCCCGACTGCGAGTTCCGCGTGAAGGGCGGCTGGGGCGGGCACCAGGTGGTGCGGCACATGTCGCAGCGCGGCCCGGTTTCGGGCATCGTCTACTTCCGCGACCTGGAGATGGCGACCGAGGCGCTCTACTTCGAGGAGTTCACGTCCCTCAGCCGGCTCTACGAGCTGACCGGCGCGGCCAACCCGTGGCTGGGCTACACCGACGGCGAGCAGCGGGGCGCCGTGCGCATGGGCCCGGCGGTCAGCGAGTTCCAGCCCGCCGAGGTGGGCGGCAAGCAGCAGCCGCCGGCGCCGTATGCCGAGAAGGTCGAGGTCCACGAGCGCTTCGGCTACCTGCGGCCCGAGGGCTTCCGCATCCCGAAGGGCGAGCGGCTGACCGTCGCCGACACCTACCTAGCGCTCCGGCCTGCTCTGCCCGACGACAACGTGGCCGTCTGCAAGGCCTTCGTCGAGATGCTTGCGCCCATCTACCAGCGCCTGGCCAAGCCGCCGCTGGTGGCCGTCGACTGGGCGGGCCGGGTGGCCCCTCAACTCGTGAAAGACCTGCGGCGGCCCGAGAACACGCACACCACCAACGGCCTCTGGTGGCCCCGCGCCTATGTGGGCTACGAGCACAAGGACATCCAGCTCTGGACCGTGTCGCAGCTCCTGCTGCCCCTCATGGAGTACTGCCGCAAGAACCCAGCGCAGAAGGAGGCCGCCTCTCTGCGCGACGACCTGGCCCGCTCGCTACCCGCCTTCTGGGACGAGAAGTGGAAGGGCTTCACCAACAACCTGCCGCCTACGCAGGACCTGCACTACACCGGCGTCTACCTGCTCAACCCGGTCTACATGGTGGCCGACATCGCCGCCGCGGGCAACGCCGACGCCCGGCGCATGCTTCTCGGCTACCGTCCCAAGCTGCTGGAGTTGGGCCGCAACTGCGGCTACGTATTCGCCGACGTCTCCACCAGCGACCTCCGCACCCAGAAGGTGCTCTATCAGTTCGACACCACCTGCATGTACCTGCACATCATGATGCGGCTGCACCAGATGAGCGGCGGGACCGACACCGAGGTCCTGGCCGCGGCTCGGGGCGCGGCCGACGCGCTGGCCAGGCGGCGCATGGACCTCTGCTGGGAGATCAACCAGACCGCCATCGGCGCACCGGCCTGCGCCTGTCTGGCCGAGGCCACCGGTGAGGCCCGCTACCGCGACTTGGCCTACATCCCGCTGGCCAACACGCTCCGATGGGCGTGGCTCTGGCAGGGATACTACGGCATCGGCAAGAGCCTGACCACCTTCTGGGGCTTCAGCGGCACCCCCTCCAACCCGCACTCCTGCGAGTATGAGAGCCACCAGGTGCGCCGGTTCATGAAGGACTACGTCGCCCTGGAGTCCGCCCGGCTGGCCCCCGACATCCGCCGAATGCTCGACGACTGCTGGCAGCGCGGCCCCACCCAGAGCTGGTTCGCCCTGCCGCCCACCATCGCGACCGCCGGGGCCGGCAACTACATGGCCCCGGCCGACGGCTCCGAGAGCGACTGCGGCCGCGTCGCCCCAGACCAGATGGTGCCGCTGGAGGACTTCCACGGCGGCTGGGGCACCGATATGGAGTGGTTCCAGGCCAACTCCAAGCTGGGGCAGATCGGCCAGGAGATCTACGGCGCCGGCGGGCCCTTCTGGTACGCCGTCTGGCAGGAAGAGCTGAACGCCGTCGCCGGCCGCCCGGCTCCCGCGACATCCCCGAAGAGAGGCAAACGATGACCATTACCAACCTGCGCCGTCGCCGGCCCGACTACACCCAGTTCATGAAGGTCCTGCGCCGCGAGGGGCGGCCCACGCACCTGCCCTTCTATGAGCACGGGTACAGCATGGGCTTCTTCAAGCAGCGCACCGGGCACGACTTCGCCGACGGCGGCCTGGCCAACCCCGCGTTCTGGCCCAAGTACGTCGACTTCTGGCTCGACATGGGCTTCGACGTGGTGCCGCTGGAGGTGGGGCCCAACATGTGGCTCCCGCCGGCACACTCCACATCGGGCTCCGTCAGCCGCGAGAGCGAGGCCCACGCCTGCATCCGCACCCTGGACGAGTTCGAGCGCTACCCCTGGCCCGAGGCCGACGGCTACATTGACTACCGCCACTTCGAGACCGTGGCCGACCTGCTGCCCGACGGCGTCAAGATCGTGGGAGGCGTCGGCGGCGGCCCCTACGAGTGGGCCACTGTTCTCATGGGCGTTGTGGGCCTCTCGCTGGCCCTCTTCGACGACCCGGAGCTGGTGGGCCTCGTCTTCGGCAAACTCGGCGGCCTCTACCAGGCGGCGCACCGGCGCATCGCCTCCATGCCGGACATCGTGGCCACGCGGCAGGGCGACGACCTGGGCTTTAAGACCGCCACCTTCCTCAAGCCCGCCGACCTGCGCCGCCACGTTTTCCCGATCTACAAGGCCATCGTAAACGAGGCGCACCAGCGCGGCAAGCCCTTCATCCTTCACTCCTGCGGCAACCTGGCCACGGTGTATGATGACCTTATCGACGATTGCGGCATCGATGCCAAGCACTCCTTCGAGGAGGCCATCTTGCCCGTTGAGGATTTCAAACGGCAGTACGGCGCCCGCTGCACGCCGCTGGGCGGGCTCGACGTCGACCTCATATGTCGCGGCACCGAGGCCGAAATCCGGGCGGCCACCCGCTCCAAGATCGAGCAGTGCTATGCCGACGGCTACTGGGCTCTGGGCACCGGCAACTCGCTGACCGACTACATGCCCGTTGCGAACTACCTGACCATGCTGGACGAGGGGATGAAGGTGGCCGGCTAGGTCCGGCCGGGGAGGCGACATGAGCGCGACATATACGGGACGCGAGCGGGTCCTTCGGGCGGCCAGGCGGCAGGGGCCTTCGCCCTTCCCGCGCCACCTGCGTCCTTGCCCGGCGCTGGCGGCCCACTTCAGGCGGGCATCCGGCCAGGAGGACCTCGACGCGCTCTTCGGCCTCGACCTCAAGTGGCTGCCCTGCGGCCGCCCGGCGGAGTTCGACTTCGCCGCCGAGATCAGCCAGGCCGAGTTCGACCGCCTGTTCGACTTCGACGAAGTGGCGAGGCAGGCCGACCTGGTCCGCGCCCAGGGCCTCGCCGCCGTCTCCTCCTACGAGTGCGGCACTTTCGAGGAGGCGCACGGGGTCCGCGGCTTGGAGGGCCTGCTGCTCGACCTGATGACCGATCCGGCCGAGACGCGGAGCTTCTTGGAGCGTATCGCCGTCAACAAGGCCCGTATCGCCGCGGGTTACGCCCGAGCCGGGGTCGACATCGTCTTCATCGGCGACGACATGGGCTCCCAGCGCTCGTTGCTGGTGCGCGAGGAGGCGTGGCACGCCTTCTTCCGTCCGCCGTTGGAGCGCATCGTCGGCGCGGTCCGCTCCGCTGCGCCGGGCGCGGCCATCGCGTACCACAGCTGCGGCCACATCGAGCCCTTGGTCCCGCACCTCATCGACGCGGGCATCGATATCCTGGAGCCCATCCAGCCCGAGTGCAACGACGTGGCCCGCTTGGTGCGGCTCTACGGCGACCGGCTGGCCTTCTGGGGCGGCATCGGCGCACAGAGCGACATGGCCCGCGGGTCGGTCGACGACGTTCGGGAGGCGGTGCGCCGTCTCACGGGCCTCTTCGGCCCGGGCACGGGGCTCATCGTCGCGCCGGCCCACACGGTGGAGCCCGACACCCCGCCGGAGAACCTGACCGCGTTCGTGCAGGCCATCGACGAAGTGAACCGGGAGGCCGCCGCCCTATGACCGCCGCAAGCCGCTCCGCCTGGCCGCTCCTCCTCGCCGCGTGCGCCCTGCGCTCCGCCGCCTCGGAGCCGCCCATCGTCCCCCGGCCCGCCCTGCTGGAGCCGCGCGCCGGGAGCTTCCGCCTGGCCGCCGACGTCCGCGTGCTGGTCGACCGGGGCTCGGCGGCGGCTCGCGGCGAGGCCGAGGGCGTGGCTCAGATGCTCCGAGCGGCCGGTCGGCCCCGGGCCTCGGTGAGGCTCGTTCGCGGCGGCTCGGCGCGGCCCGGCTCCGTGCTTCTCACCTCCAGTGGCGCGCTCGCCGACCTCGGGCCGGAGGGCTACTCCCTCGTGGCGGGTCCCCGCGGGGTGGTCATCCGTGCGCGTGGAGCGGCGGGCTTCTTCTACGCCGGGCAGACGCTGGGGCAGATGCTGGAGGGCGCGCCCGCGCAATCCGCGCTGCGGTCCGTGCGCATCGTCGACCGTCCCAGCTTCGGTTGGCGCGGCCTCATGGTCGATTGCAGCCGCACCTTCTGGCGCAGGGCCTACCTCGAGCGGACGATCGACCGGCTGGCGCGCTACAAGATGAACGTCCTCCACCTGCACCTGACGGACGACCAGGGCTGGCGCGTGGAGATCAAGAGCCACCCGAGGCTGACGCGGGTGGGCGGCCGGTTCGCCGAGAGGTTCCACGAGCCCGCCGAGCGTCAGGGCTACTACACGCAGGACGATATCCGGGCGCTGGTGCGCTACGCCGAGCGGCGGCACGTTACCCTCGTGCCCGAGCTGGAGATGCCCGGCCACTGCAACGCCGCGGGGGTGGCCTACCCCGACCTCTCCTGCACCGGCGGCAAGTACGAGGTCTACCCCTACTTCACCGGTCCCGGCATCCAGACCGACGTCTTCTGCCCCGGCAATGACCGCGCCTTCGCGGTGATGGAGGACGCGCTGGACGAGGTGATGCGCCTCTTCCCATCGAAGTTCATCCACATCGGCGGCGACGAGTGCCCCAAAGACCGCTGGAAGGCCTGCCCGCGCTGCCAGGCCCGCATGCGATCCGAGGGCCTGAAGAGCGAGGAGGAGCTGCAGAGCTACTTCGTGCGGCGCATCGGGCGCTTCATCGCCTCCCGCGGGCGGCGCATGATCGGCTGGGACGAGATACTGGAGGGCGGGCTGGCGCCCGGTGCGGCGGTCATGTCCTGGCGCGGCGTGACCGGGGGCGTGGCGGCCGCGCGCATGGGCCATACGGTCGTCATGTCGCCCACGAGCCACTGCTACTTCGACTATGGCTACGACGCCATCTCCACCCGCACGGCCTATGCCTACGAGCCCGTGCCGAAGGAGCTGACGCCGGCGCAGAGCAGGCTGGTCCTCGGCGCACAGGCCAACATGTGGACCCACATCGCCCGCACCGAGCCGGATGTGGACCGCCAGCTCTACCCCCGGCTGCTCGCACTGGCCGAAGCGACCTGGACGCCCCGCGGGCGCAAGGGCTGGGCCGACTTCAGCCGGCGGCTCGCGGTGCAGAAGCGCCGCCTGATTGCCCTGCGCGTGCCGTACCAGACCGCGGAGGGCGGCCCCTCCGAGTGGCCCGCCGCGAAGCCGCCGCTACCCGCAGCGGTCACCTCCAGCTCCGGCGTCTGGACGACCTACACCCCCGCCTTCGCCTTCGACGGCAATCCGGCCACGTACTACTGGAACGACCGTCCCATCCGCACCGGCGATACGGTCACCGTCACGCTCCAGCAACCCACGCGGCTGCGCCTCGCCGAGGTCCATACCGGCCGCCCCGGCGTGGAGATCGCGCGGATGCACCACGGCGTGCTGGAGGTATCGGAAGACGGCCAGGCATTTGAGACCGTGGCGACCATCGCCGACGACGGAGTGGCCCGCGCCGCGCTGCAGGGCCGCCCAATCCGCGCGGTCCGCATTCGCGCCACCGCCGACCAGGGCACCAACTGGCTCATGGCAAGGGACTTCGTGCTCAAGGCTGAGTGAGGGGGCCTCACCACCCGCCCGGGCAGGACTTGCCGGGCGGGGCGACGAACTTGGGGGCATCCCTTTGCAGGAGTTAGGCATGTCCCTGGTTCGTGCGGCCTTGCTGGCCGCTCCTCTTCTTGCCCTCTGGTGCGCGGCCGCTTCGGCTGCTCCGGAGGGCGCTCGACGCGCGCCCGCGGCGCCGCTTCTGGCCACCGATCCCTACTTCAGCGTCTGGTCCTGCACCGACGCCCTCACCGGCGGCGAGACCAGCCACTGGACCGGCGCCGCGCAGCCCCTCCACTCCCTCATCCGGGTGGACGGCGCCGCGTACCGCCTCATGGGCTCCGAGACCGCGGACCTGCCCGCCATGCGGCAGACCGCCTGCGTCGTCACACCCACGCGAACCACCTACCGCTTCGCCGGCGCGGGCGTGGCTGTGGAACTCTCCTTCCTGACGCCCATGCTGCCCGACGACCTAGACCAGCTTTCGCGCTCCCTGGGCTACATCACCTGGAAGGTGAACGCCACCGACGGCAGGAAGCACGCCGTGGCGGTCTACTTCGACGCCGGCGCGGAGCTCGCCGTCAACACGCCGGACCAGCCCGTGCGGTGGCAGCGAGTGCGGCCCGGAGGCGTTCCCGCGCTCTGCGTCGGCACCGTGGAGCAGCCCGTGCTGGCCAAGCGCGGCGACAACCTGCGCATCGACTGGGGACGGCTCTATCTGGCGCCGCTGCCGGGCCAGTCGGCCAAGCTGGGCGCGGCGTCCGGCGACCTCATGCGCCGAAGCTTCGCCGGCTCGGGCGCCCTTCCGGCCGACGATGCGGGCGCCCCGCGCCCCGTGAAGGAGGGCGGCGTCGCGCTGGCCACAGCCATCCCGCTCGGCTCCGTGGCCTCCGCGCCGGTGAGCCGCACCGTGCTGGTGGCGTATGACGACGGCCTCTGCATCCGCTACTTCGAGAACGACCTGAAGCCCTATTGGGCGCGCAACGGCGCCGGCGCCGCCCAGCTGATCAAGTCCGCCATCGCCGACCTGCCCGCGCTGGAGAAGCGGTGCGCCGACCTCGACCGCGAGCTGACCGCCGACTTCAAGCGCGTGGGCGGCGCGGACTTCGCATGGATCGCCACGCTGGCCTACCGCCAGGCCTTCGCCGGCAACAAGCTGGCCGCCGACCCCGCCGGGCAGCCCCTCTTCTTCCCCAAGGAGAACTTCAGCAACGGCTGCATCGCCACGGTCGACATCCTCTACCCCATGGGTCCGCAGTTCCTCCTGTTCGGTCCCGCCACGGCCCGCGCCATGCTCCAGCCCGTCATGGACTACAGCGCCTCCAACCGCTGGAAGTGGCCCTTCGCGCCGCACGACCTGGGCACCTATCCCCACGCCACCGCGCAGGTCTACGGCGGCGGCGAGCGAACCGAGGAGAACCAGATGCCGGTCGAGGAGTCGGGCAACCTGCTCATCCTCATGGCCGCCCTGGCCAAGATGGAAGGCAACGCCGACTACGCGACACACTTCTGGCCGACGCTCACCAGGTGGGCCGAGTACCTCCGCGACAAGGGCCTCGACCCCGAGAACCAGCTCTGCACCGACGACTTCGCCGGCCACCTGGCCCACAACGCGAACCTCTCCGCCAAGGCCATCGTGGCGCTGGGGGCCTACGGGATGCTCGCCGGGATGCGCGGCGACGCGGCCACGGCAGCCCGGTACACCGACCTGGCCAAAGGCTTCGCCTCGCGGTGGCGGGAAATGGCCGAAGACGGCGGGCACACGCGCCTCGCCTTCGACAAGCCCGGCACCTGGAGCCAGAAGTACAACATCGTCTGGGATCGCATCCTCGGCCTGGGCCTCTTCCCCGCCGAGCTCGGCCGCTCCGAGGTGGCCTACTACCGCTCCATCCTGAACCGCTACGGGCTGCCCTTGGACAACCGACAGCCCTACACCAAGCTGGATTGGACGATCTGGAGCGCCACGCTGACGGGCAACCGCGAGGACTTCGACGCGCTCGTCAAGCCCCTGGCCGACATGCTGCAGGAGACGACCGACCGCGTGCCCATGACCGACTGGTACTGGACGCAGAATGCGAAGAAGGTGGGTTTCCAGGCCCGTCCGGTGGTGGGCGGAGCGCTCCTGCCGCTGCTCTACGACGAGGCGCTCTGGAAGAAGTGGGCCTCGCGCAACCCCTCCCGCCCCACCGGCTACGCCCCGCTGCCCGAGCGGCTCGAGCTCACCGTGGTCATACCCACGGGGCGCGAAGCGACCTGGCGATACACGACGCAGCAGCCCGCCGCGGGGTGGCAGCAACCCCGCTTCGCCGATGAGGCGTGGCAGACGGGCAAGGGCGGCTTCGGAACCCAGGGCACCCCCGGCGCCGTCATCGGCACGGAGTGGTCCACGGGCGACATCTGGCTCCGCCGCGAGTTCGAGTGGCCCGCGGGCGTTTCGGGCGCGCTGGGGCTGCTGGTGCATCACGACGAGGACGCCGAGATCAGCATCGACGGCGTCAAGGCGGCGGCGCTCACCGGTTACGTCTCGGACTACGTCACCGTGCCCGTCTCCAAAGCCGCGCAAGCCGCGCTGACCCCCGGCCGCCACGTCCTGGCGGTCCACTGCCGCCAGACCACCGGCGGCCAGTTCATCGACGTGGGCATCGGCGTCAGCAAGAAGAAGTAGGCCCGCCGCCTACGCACGTGCATACGGCCCCGGAGTGCCATGCCCCGGGGCCGTATGAAGCGTCCCGCAGCCGACTGCGGGCTACGGCACCACGTTGAAGGTGGCGCTCGCGCTCACCGCGGCGTACCAGGCGTCGCCCGCGAAGTCGGCGGACGCCGTGTGGGCGCCCGTGGGTTCGCCGGCCGGGATGGACCAGTTCACCGTGGCCCATCCGTCGGCGGCCACGTTGGCGGAGCCGATGACGGAGCCGTTCACCTTGAAGGTGATGGCCTTGCCGGGCTGGATCACGTAGTCGGGCAGGCTCCGCACATAGGCCCTGAGCGGATGGACCGTGCCGCGCTTGCCTGACCGGACGTAGGGCCAGACGTAGAGGTTGCCCTGCACCACGCCCAGCTTGCCGGTGTTGCTCGACGCCAGGTAGCCGCCGTCTCCGGCCCAGATCGCCTTGATGACGCGGTTTCCCGCCCCCACGCCCTCGGGCACCGTGTAGCCGAACGAGATATAGCCCCCGGAGTTGGTGACCTGCGAGCCGAGGCTCGTGCCGTCGACCTCCATCGTCATCAACTTGCCGGGGATGATGGCGCTGGCGAGCGTGTAGAGGTAGGCCTTCAGCACGGTGTAGGTCTTGATCTTCACATTCAGGCGATCCACGACGTAGACCTTGGTGGCAACGGTCTGGCAGGTGAGGGTTGCCGTGCCCGTGGAGCCAAGGTAACTCACCTCGCCGGTGTAGATGCCCTTCAGCACGCGGCTGGCGGCGCCCGCGGTCACCGTCCAGGTCAGCACGGCCTGACCGCCGGCATCCGTTGGCGCGGAGCCGACGGAGGTCCCATTCACTGTGAACTCCACCGTGCGACCCACGAGCCACGCGGCGTCGGTGCTGCGCTTCAGGTAGGCCTTGAGCGCCACAGGCAGCGTGATGATCTGGCCGCGGTCGGGGACGTAGGCCGAAGTGGGCGCCGGAGCGACGGCGAGCACGCCGGAGCCGGAGGCCGAGCCATAGTCGGCGTTGCCGGCGAACACCACGTCCACGGGGTTGGCGCCCATCGTCAGGGTGTCACTCACGAAGTAGCTGAGACTGGCGAGGCCGGCGGCGTCCGTGGTGGCGTGACCGACCGAGGCGCCGCTCACTGAGAAGTCGAGCTCCTCGCCGGCGATCGCCGCAAGGTCGCGGCCCCGCCGGAGCGTGGCCTTCAGAACGACGGTCTCGCCGGGCCTGCCGGCGCCGTTCGTCACGGTTACGACGGCCAGGCCGATGGTTCGCAGCTTTACGACATAGGCGTCGCTGGAGCCGCCGATGGTCGTCTGGAACGCGCCCGGCGTCACGGGGAACGCCGACGAGGCGGTGGTGCCGGAGAGGTAGACCGCGCCGGTCGGATCGATGGCCAGGCCATTGCCCTCCTCCAGCGCCGCGCCGCCCACGAAGGTGGAGTAGGGCAGGCCGTCGCACGCGGGCGACAGGCGCGCCACGAAGGCGTCGCTGCCCCCCTGGAACACCCCGATGGCCGCGCCGGCCGTCACCGGGAAGTTGTTGGAGCCGGTCTGGCCCGCCACCACGTAGCCGGTCGGGTCCAGCACGATGGCGCGGGCCTCGTCGGCGCCGTTGCCGCCCAGATAGGTGCTGCCCTTGAGGGTGGCGCCGGTCTTGGAGAGGTGTACGACGATGGCGTCGCGCGTGCCCTTCAGCGTGGTCTGGAACGAGGTGGGCTGCACCGGGAAGTCAGGGGACTCGGTGTATCCGGTGAAGGCCGGCTCCTGCCCGGAGTCGATGGCCATGCCGGCCCCGACATCGGCCGAGCCGCCGCCCACCAGGGTGCTCCAACTCACGCCGCTCAGGTCGTAGGGGAACCGGGTGCAGAAGGCATCGGACGGGCCCTGCCGAGCGGTCTGGAAGGCGCCCTGCGTGGTCGGGAACTGCGGCGACTGCGTGTAGCCGGAGACGATGGGCACGATGTCGATGAGGCCGATGCCCATACCCGAGTCCTCGCCGGCGCCGCCGATGTAGGTGGACGCCACGAGGACCGTTGCTGTCGGGTTGAGGACGGTCACGACCGCGTCGTAGTTGCCGTTCCACGTGGTGTCGTACGCGCCGGCCGTGGTGGGGTAGTTGGGCGACCTCGAGTAGCCGGTCACATACGGGGCTCGGTTGCTGCTCGCCGCCACGGCGGTCAGGCCGTCGTCGCCGTTCCCGCCGAGGTAGGTCGAGTAGATCAGGCTGGCGCCTGTGGGGCTCACCTTGGTGAGGAAGCCGTCGGTCGTACCGCCGCCGAAGGCCGTCTGAACGACGCCCGCGGTGGTCGGGAAGTTGGGCGAAGCCGTGCGGCCCACGACATAGGCGTCGCCGCTGTCGTCCAGCGTGATCCCGACGCCGTCGTCCGGTCCGGCGCCGCCCAGGAACGCCGAGTAGACCTGAGCGGTCCCGGAGGCGTTCAGCTTGGTGACGAAGGCGTCGATATTGAGGTTGTAGGTGACATCGAACGAACCCGCCGACACGGGATAGGCCGCCGAGGCCGTGTTGCCGGTGAAGTAGGCCTCGCCGTCGGCGTTGACGGCGATCCCGCCGCCCGTCTCGGCTCCGGCGCCGCCTGAGAAGGTGGCCCACTCGAAGACCGGGTCGATCACGAGCCGCCGGGAGCGGTCATAGCTCCCGACCCGGAAACCGTACTCGCCGGCGCGGCCCGGGATCGGCCGGAAGCCGCCGGCCACCTGCACGCGCTTGCCGCCGACCACCTGGTAGAGGGTCGGGCGCGACTTGTGGAGATCGCCCAGCCGGGTCACCATGCGGAGCGCGCCGGAGGGCTCGATGCGCGACCCGCGCAGGCCGTCGAGGGCCAGCCGGATGCGGGATGGATCGGCGCCGGGCTCCAGGACGAAGTCGTACTCCGCCTGCTTCTGGTTGCCGGTGTAGACAAGGTCGATGCCCGGGTAGACCTGTCCCACTCGGACAGAGGCATAGGCGGGCATGCCTGTGCGCCACTGGGACCGGTCTCCCACGAAGCTGGAGACGGTGCCGGGCAGCTTGCCGGACGCGGCCACGACCGCGCCGGGATTGCCTCCCACCGTGCGCATGGCGAACGAGACGGCTTTGGGACCCGGCTTGCCGCCGCCGCGCACAAGGGTCAACACGGCGCCTCGCTGCGAGACGGCGAGGCCGTAGCCCCGGCCTCGCGCGAGGTAGCTGCCGGACCTGCCGGATTGCACGAACTGCAATGGCAGCGAGCCATACCGGGCCTCGTTCGACAGAATGCCGTCGGGTCCGGCCCACGCCGGTGCCGCGCCGAGAACGACCGCCGCGGCTACCATGGGTGCATAGCGAATCATGAGATTCTCCCGCGCGGCCGGGTATGGTCGCGCCAGCGGCGCGCCGCCCGCTTGCGGCGCTGTTACACTTCCCCGTACGGCCCGGCTCGGGCGGGCATTCCCCGCGCGCCGCTGTTCGGGCGCCCCGAATCGACGAGCCGGGCGCCCCATGGGGGAGCGCCCGGCTCGAGATGACCGAATGGACCGACTGCGGTGGGAGACCCTACTCGCCGGCCTCCAGCTTGACGGCCTGGTAGCCGCCCTTGGACTTGTCGATGAGCCACCAGATGCCGAACACAACCAGCAACGCCGCAGGTAGGATCGCAACCCGCATGAACGCGTCGCTGGATGCCTCGCCGAGGACCTTGTTCAGAGTGTCCTTGACGCCCTGGGCAGCGCTGGCCGCCGCGGCCTGCTTCTGCAGTTCGTCGAACGTGCAATTCGCCAGCGCCTTGGCGGAGGCGACCTTCGCGTTGTCGAACCACTGGCCGATCGTGGGCAGCATGAAGTAGGTGGCGATGTTGCCGGAGCAACCCATGAGGCCCAGCGCCAGCGCGCCGCCCTTGGGGAAGCGCTCGGAGGTGATGCCGAGCATGGTCGGCCACATGTAGCAGACGCCGATGCCCCAGATGGTGGCGGCGAGGAGGCCGGTGACCGGCGATGACGCCTTGGCCAGCGCCACGAGGCCCAGGGCCGCCAGCAGGCAGGAGACCCACATGAGGCCGATGGGCGAGAGCTTGTGCGCCAGCGAGCCGGCGAAGTGGCGCATGACGAACATCAGGCCGCTGACGTAGACCAGCAGCAGGATGCCCTGGAAGCCCACCAGGCGGGTGAGGGCCGAGTCGACCCACTGGCCGGGAGCCAGCTCGGAGGAGGCCGTCAGAAGCATGGCCAGGAAAAGGACGATAAAGGCCGGCCGGAACGCTTCCTTCAGCATGTCGGCGTTCGAGACGCCGGCGGCCATGCGCTCGGTGGCGGGGAACTTGGTGCTGAGGAGCATGATTCCGAAGGTGGCGGCCGGGATCAGAACGACGGCCATCTTGTACTGCCATGCCAGGCCGGCCGCGCCCATGGCGAAGCCCAGGAGGCCGCCGATGATGATGCCGCCCGGCCACCAGGCGTGCAGCACGTTCATGCGGTGGGTCTTGTCGTCAGGGTAGATCGTGGCGATCAACGGGTTGATCACCGCCTCCACCAGGCCATGGCCCAGCCCGGCGGTGAACATGCCGGCGAACAGCATCGCGTACGCGGAGCCGCCCGGCTTGGTGGTGATCGTAATGACCGTGCCGCCGATGAAGCAGAGGCACGCCAGACCCAAGAGGCGCCCCATGCCCATGAAGTCGCAGAGCGGGCTGCCGACGAAGATAGAGATGGCGAAGCCCAGGAAGGCCGCCCCGGCCACCGCTCCGATGAGGGCGGCGGAGTGCGTCGGATCGCTCACCTTGAAGAAGATGTCCTCCATCTCCTTCAGACTACTGGCCCGGATGCTGAAGACCATGCCTGCCGTTACCAGTGCGATGACGCTCAGAAGGAACAGCTTCCCCCTGGCGAAGGTCGCACCGGTATGATCGGTATGATGCGTTGCGTCTGTGCTCAACTCGCCCCCCTTTCACGCGGTTCAGGCGCCGTCCCGCACCGATGCCGGCGCTCGCCGGCCAACTGGGCGCACCTGCACATGGTATTCACCGTTGCGGGCGCGTGTTCCTGCCCCCGAATCTGCATCTTCTCTACCGGTTGGCGGGTAGTTACCGCGATCCTTGGTGGGCAGTCGAACGTATGATGGAGTCAGAGTGCACGCCCCTGACCTCCGACGGTTGTGTTCGCGTGCATCCTGCCCCACCTGACCCAAGGAGTGTCAAAGAATGCGCAAGACCCTCGCACTGGCTGCGTTGGCCGCCGTCACACTGGGCCGGCCCCTTGCGGCGCGCGCCGATGACTGGCCGCAGTGGCGCGGCAAGAGCCGCGACGGCATCTCTGCCGAGACGGGCCTGCTGAAGCAGTGGCCCGCGGGCGGCCCGGCATTGGTCTGGACGGCTACCGGGATCGGCGAGGGCTATTCCGGCCCGGCGGTCGTCGGCGCCAAGGTGTACACCATGGGCGACGTGGCCGGCTCGAGTTGCCTGCTGGCCCTCAACGCCGCCAACGGCAAGATTCACTGGACCGCCAAGATGGGCCAGCCCGGCGGCGGCGGCGGCTACGCGGGCACGCGCTGCACGCCCACCGTGGACGGCGGCATGGTCTACGGCATCAACCAGCACGGCGACGTCGTCTGCGTCAAGGCCGCCACGGGCGCCGAAGCCTGGCGCCGGCAGATGAGCGAATTCGGTGGCAAGATGATGTCCGACTGGGGTTACTCGGAGTCGCCGCTGGTGGATGGCGACAAGCTCGTCTGCACTCCCGGCGGCCCGGGCGGAACGGTGGCGGCACTGAACAAGACCACCGGCGCCACCGTCTGGCAGAGCAAGGGCCTCACGGACTCGGCGGCCTACTCGTCGCTCATCACCGTGACCATCGGCGGCGTGAAGCAGTACATCGTCCTCACGGACCGGAGCCTGGCGGGCATCGCCCCGGCCGACGGCAGCGTGCTCTGGCGCGCCGACCGACCCGGCCGAGTGGCCGTGATCCCCACGCCAGTCTATAAGGACGGCATGTTCTTCGTCACGTCCGGCTACGGCGTCGGCTGCAACATGATCAAGGTGACCAACTCCGGCGGCGCCTTCTCGGCGCAGCAGGTCTACGCCAACACGGCCATGGCAGACCACCACGGCGGCGTGGTCCTGATCGGCGACAACGTCTACGGCCACTCGGACAGCAGCGGCTGGGTCTGCATGGAGCTGGCCACGGGCAAGGTGGTCTGGTCCGAGCGGGCCAACGCCCCCGGCAAGGGCTCCATCGCCGCGGCCGACGGCATGCTGATCGTGCGGCAGGAGGGCGGCCCGGGGACCATCGGCTTGCTGAAGGCCACCCCCGCCGGCTATCAGGAGGTCAGCCGCTTCGACCAGCCCTCGCGCAGCAGCAAGAACAGCTGGCCGCACCCCGTGATCGCCAACGGCAAGCTCTACATCCGCGACCAGGATGTGATGCTCTGCTACGACATCAAGGGCAAGTAGCGG
Source organism: Armatimonadota bacterium (assembly GCA_026392115.1). Classification (GTDB taxonomy): domain Bacteria; phylum Armatimonadota; class Chthonomonadetes; order Chthonomonadales; family CAJBBX01; genus CAJBBX01. The sequence goes on from JAPLCQ010000077.1 coordinate 31,735, forward strand.
CTGGTCGCATCACGGCTGCAACGCCGCTCCCGTACACAGGCCGATGCTCGGAGTGATCCGCGCATCGGCCTGACGCTTGACAGCGAGGCCGGTTGCGTGGCATTCTGATCCCACTTCCAGCCACGCGGCGCAGTCGCCGCCGGCTCCTCGGCGTTCCGAAGGCATCCTCGCCCGAGAAACGCCCCGCGCGCAGCGCCTTGCGCACCCTCCTCGGCCACCGCCCGGCCCCGCCCTGAACGGGACCATCAACGGTATTTCGGTCGGGAACCGCCTCAGTCCGACGCTCCACGGGGTTGTGGGCCGTCTCCCTGCGGATTCGTCCGCCAACCACCACCCAAGGAGACCGAGCCATGCCACATGTCCCGCTCGTGCGCCAGTTCGCACGCGCCATCGTCACCGCCTCCGCCCTGGCGGGGCTGGCCGCCTGCGCGGCCGCGGAAGACGCGCCGACCACCACCGTCACCGGTCTGGTCGACATCTACACTCAGGCGAGCCTCTCCCATCCGCCGTCGGGGACGCTCCTCGCCGGCCGCAGCTTCGACGTGCGCCACAGCAGCTTCGCGCTCAGCCTGGCCGAGATCAACATCACCCGTTCCACCACCGCCGCATCGCCGTTCGGCTTCACCGCGACCCTGACCGCCGGCAAGACCGCCGACCTCGTCCATGCCACCGAACCCGGCGGCGCCACCAGCTACAAGCTGCTACAGCAGCTCTACGGCACCTGGACCGGCGGCGGGACGCGCCCCGTCACCATCGACGCCGGCAAGTTCGTCACCATGATGGGCATGGAGGTGATCGAGAGCCCGCTGAACGACAACTACTCGCGCGGCCTGCTCTTCAACTACGCGATCCCCTTCTACCACATGGGCATCCGCGCCACGACCCCGCTCAGCAGCAACCTCACCGGCCAGCTCCACCTCGTGAACGGCTGGAACAACGTTGAGGACGACAACGGCGGCAAGTCGCTGGGCGTCCAGCTCAACTACAAGCCCACCGCGGCCTCCAACGTGATCCTGAACTGGATGGGCGGACCCGAGGGCGCCGGTGCGGCTCTGGCCCAGAACCTGGACGTGCAGGTCGTCGACATCGTGGCCACCGTCGGCCTTACGCCCAGGCTCAAGCTCGGCGCCAACTTCGACTACGCCTCTGCGGCGCGGTCGGCCGGCGGCGGCGGGCACTGGAACGGGCTGGCCCTGTACGGTCGCTACCAGGCCAGGGAGAACTGCGCCGTAGCCGCGCGGTTCGAGGGCTTCGATGACAGCGAAGGCCTCCGGACCGGCGCGCCTCAGACCCTCCACAGCTCCACCCTCACGCTGGAGCACGCCCAGAAGGGCGGCGGCCTCACTCGCCTGGAGTTCCGCTACGATCACGCGGGTACGGCCTTCTTCCCGTCGTCGGCAGGCGCGTCTGGACGGCAGCATACCGTCACCATCGGCCAGACGGTGAAGTTTTAGCGCATGCGAAACACATCGAGGGAAAGGGGACCCGATATGACCACGACACCTGGCGCCCTGGGCGTCGGCGCCAAGCTGGCCCGACTGGGCGGCCGCCTGCGGCAACCCGAGTGGCGCCGCCACGGCTATGCCCTGCTGGGCGGCAAGCTCGTAGGCCTCGTGCTGCTGTTCTCGATCCTCGCCATCGGCGCGGCCCTGTTCGGCGGGGGAGCGGCCCATGCGCAGGGCGATGAGGTCAAGGCCTCGTCGATCATCAACCCGATCAATACCTTCTGGACCCTGGTCGGAGCTTTCCTAGTCTTCGGTATGCAGGCGGGCTTCACCATGCTGGAGGCCGGCTTCTGCCGCTCCCGTGAAGCCGTGAACGTGCTCATGGAGTGTGTCGTCGACACCTGCCTGTGCGGCCTGCTCTTCTACGCCTGGGGCTTCGCGTTCATGTTCGGCCACGGCAACGGCTTCATCGGCACGCAGTGGTTCATGCTCCAGGGGGCTCCGGCCACCTACGAGTCCACCGGTGTGGCCTTCCTGGCGTTCTGGCTCTTCCAGTTCGCCTTCGCCGACACCTGCTCCACCATCACCTCCGGCGCCATGATCGGTCGGACCGGCTTCGTGGGCGACCTCGTCTACAGCGTCGGCGTCTCCGGCTTCATCTATCCCATCATCGGGCACTGGGCCTGGGGCCCCGACGGCTTCCTGGCGAGCATGGGCGCACCGGGCAAGTTCCTCCCCGGCGTCGGCGCGAGCTTCCATGACTTCGCCGGCTCGACGGTGGTCCATACCATCGGCGGCATGGTGGCCCTCGCGGGCGCCATCGTCCTCGGTCCGCGCCTGGGCCGCAAGTTCAAGCGTGACGGCGGCGGCGCCATGCTCCCGCACGACCTGACGGTGGCCACGGTCGGCGGCCTGATTCTCTGGTTCGGCTGGTACGGCTTCAACCCGGGCAGCACCCTCTCGGCAATGGACTTCGAAGGCATCGGCCGGGTGGCCGCCAATACCACGCTGGCGGCCTGCGCCGCCGGCCTGGCGGCCATGTTCTACGCCTACCCGCAGACGAAGAAGTGGGACGTCGGCTTCACCGTGAACGGCTTCCTGGCCGGCCTGGTGGCCATCACCTGCCCCTGCTACTGGGTCTCGCCCGGCGGCTCCATTCTCATCGGCGCCATCGCGGGCGTCGTTGTGGTGATGGGTGTGAACCTCCTCGAGTACCTGCGCATTGACGACCCGATCGGCGCCGTGCCCGTCCACGGCATGTGCGGCATCTGGGGCACCTGGTCGCTGGGCCTCTTCGCCTGCGGCAAGTACGGCGCCACCGGACCGCTCGGCGCCGACAACGCCTCCGCGCTGACCGGTCTCTTCTACGGCGGCGGGATCACGCTCCTGAAGGCGCAGGTCATCGGGAACGTTCTTATCGCCGTTGTGACCCTGGCCGTATCGCTGGCGCTCATGGCGGCGGTCAATGCCGCCGGGCTGCTGCGCGTCTCCAGGGCCGGTGAGCTGGAGGGCCTCGACCTGCACGAGCATGGCGTTCCGGCCTATCCGGAGTACTCGATCATCGGATCGGCCATGCCCCACGGCATGGGCACGGGCGAGTAACGGGCGCCGCAGAGAGACGCAACCCAAGGAGAGACGAGATGATCAAGATCGAAGCCCTGATCCGGCCCCAGAAGCTGGATGACGTGAAGGTGGCCCTGACCGATATGGGCGTCCGCGGGATGACCGTAACGGAGGTCCGGGGAGCCGGCAAGCAGAAGGGGTTCACCCAGCACTACCGGGGAGCCGAGTACAGCGTGAACCTGATCCAGAAGGTGAAGCTCGAGATCGTGGTTCAGGATAAGGATGCCGCCGAACTGGCCCGGGTCATCGCGGAGACCGCCCGAACCGGCGAGATCGGGGACGGCAAGATCTTCATGACCCCGGTTGCCGAGGTCATCCGGATCCGCACCGGCGAAACCGGCGACATCGCCCTGCAGTAGCGACGGCAAAAAGAGCGCCCCCGATGGCCGAAGCCTTCGGGGGCGCTTGGCGCGTGTGCGATGGGTTCTGCCGCGGTTACGGCGTGATGGTCACCGTGACCGGGGCGCTCTGGCTGGTGTAGAAGGCCGGATCGCCGCCGTCCTCGAACTTCACCACC